>LMAD01000005.1 GCA_001443545.1 Acidimicrobiaceae bacterium RAAP-2 | reverse complement strand
CAGGCGCCGATCGCCTTGGGCAGGCGCGGTCCGTGGAAGGTGGTGAGGATGATGGTGAGCGTGGCCGGTGAGAGCACGGCGCCGCCCAGGCCCTGCAGGGCGCGCACCGCGATGAGCTCGGTGCCGGTCTGGGCGAAGCCGGCGCCGATGCTCGCCACCGTGAACAGCGCCAGACCGCCGAGGTAGACGTGGCGGCGCCCGAAGATGTCCGCGGCGCGCCCCCCCAGCAGGAGGAATCCGGCGAAGGTGATCACGTAGGCGTTGACGACCCACTGGGCGTTGGCCATCGAGAAGTGCAGGTCGCGCTGCATCGACGGCAGGGCGACGTTGACGATCGAGACGTCGAGCACGACCATGAACTGCGCCACGCAGGCGATGGTGAGCACGATCCAATCGGGGGCGTGGCGGTGCACGCTGGCGCTGGCTGACATGGCGTGAGTGTACCGGTGCGATCAATCCTCCGACCCGCTCGAAATGCGTCACACTGGTGGGCATGGTTGCCCAATTCATCTTCACCATGCGCGATCTGCGCCGCTTCTACCCGCCCGATCGCGAGGTGCTGCGCGGCATCAACCTCTCCTTCTACCCCGGGGCCAAGATCGGCGTCATCGGGTCCAACGGCTCGGGCAAGTCCTCACTGCTGCGGATCATGGCCGGGCTGGACGACGGGTTCACCGGCGAGGCCCGGCTCACGCCGGGCTTCTCGGTCGGCTACCTCGCCCAGGAACCCCAGCTCGACCCCGACAAGGACGTGGTGGGCAACGTGGCCGACGGCGTCGCCGAGCAGCGCGACCTGCTGGCGCGCTTCAACGAGGTCTGCGCCGCGATGGCCGACCCCGAGGCCGACTTCGACGCGCTGCTCGCCGAGCAGTCCGACTTACAGACCCGCATCGACGCGCTCAACGCCTGGGACCTCGAGCGCACCCTCGAGATCGCCATGGACGCCCTGCGCCTGCCGCCGGCCGACGCCGAGGTCGCCACCCTCTCGGGCGGCGAGAAGCGTCGCGTGGCGCTCTGCCGGCTGCTGCTCGCCAAGCCCGATCTGCTGCTGCTCGACGAGCCGACGAACCACCTCGACGCCGAGTCGGTGGCGTGGCTCGAGCGCACGCTCCAGGAGTACCCCGGCACCGTCGTGGCGATCACGCACGACCGGTACTTCCTCGACAACGTCGCCTCGTGGATCTTGGAGCTCGACCGCGGCGCGGGCATCCCCTGGGAGGGGAACTACTCGTCGTGGCTCGAGCAGAAGCAGGCTCGCCTGGCCGCCGAGGAGAAGGCCGACCGGTCCCGCCAGGCCGCGCTCGCGCGCGAGCTGGAGTGGATCAAGATGTCGCCCCGGGCCCGCCAGTCCAAGGGCAAGGCCCGCGTCACGGCCTTCAACCAACTTGTCGCCGAGAGCGAGGCCGCCGACCAGCGCCCCGACCGCTTGGAGATCGCCATCCCGCCGGGCCCCCGGCTCGGTGACGTGGTGGTGAACGCCGAGGGCGTCACCAAGGGCTTCGACGAGCGGCTGCTGATCGAGGACCTGTCGTTCCTCCTGCCACCCGGCGGCATCGTCGGCGTCATCGGGCCCAACGGCGCCGGCAAGTCAACACTCTTCAAGATGATGGTCGGCGCGTTGCACCCCGACGCGGGAACCTTCGACGTCGGCAGTACCGTCAGCTTCGCCTACGTCGACCAGTCGCGCGAGGGGCTCGACCCCGCCGCGACGGTCTTCGACGAGATCAGCGGCGGCCAGGAGCACCTCGTCGTGGGCAACCGTGAGATCCACGCGCGCGCCTACGTGGCGAGCTTCGGCTTCAAGGGCAGCGACCAGCAGAAGAAGGTCGGCGAGATCTCCGGCGGCGAGCGCAACCGGGTCCAACTGGCCAAGGTGCTGCGCAGCGGCGGCAACGTCCTGCTGCTCGACGAGCCCACCAACGACCTCGACGTCGATACCCTGCGCGCACTCGAGGACGGGCTGCTGTCCTTCCCGGGCTGCGCCGTCGTGATCAGCCACGACCGCTGGTTCCTCGACCGCATCGCGACCCACGTGCTGGCCTTCGAGGGCGACGCCGAGGTGCGCTGGTTCGAGGGCAACTTCTCGGACTACGAGGTCGAGCGCCACAAGCGTCTGGGCGCCGAGGCCGACCAGCCCCACCGGATCCGCTACAAGCCGCTCACCCGCAAGTAGCGAGCAGCCCCCGATACGCTTGGGGGGCCCGCGTGGGCAGAAAGTAGGGGACCATGCCAACCCGCGCCGAATGTCTCGCGCTCGACCAGGTCGACCCCCTGGCGTCGCGGCGCAACAACTTCGTACTCGCGCCCGAGCTCATCTACCTCGACGGCAACTCGCTCGGGCCGCTCACGCGCTCGACGCGCGAGCGACTGGTCGCGACGGTCGAGAACGAGTGGGCGACGGGGCTGATTCGCAGCTGGAACTCGGCCGGGTGGATGGCCGCGCCCACGCGCATCGGCGACCGGCTCGCCCCGTTGATCGGGGCCCAGCCCGGTGAGGTGGTGGTCGCCGACACCCTCACGGTCCTGCTCGCCAAGCTGATCCTCGGCGCGCTTGACCTGCGTCGCGACCGGTCCGTCGTGCTGACCGACGTCGCAAACTTCCACTCCGACCTCTACGTCGTCGAGGCGATGGCGCGGCGGGCCGGACGCCCGATCACCGTGCGCGCCATCGACCGCGAGACCCTCGACGACGAGCTCGGCGACGACGTCGCCCTGGTGATGCTCACGCACGTCGACTTTCGCACCGGCGAGATGCTCGACCTCGCGGGGGTGACCGCGCGGGTCCACGACGCCGGCGCGCTGATGCTCTGGGATTTCGCGCACTCCACGGGGGCCGTCCCCCTCGACGTCACGGGGGCCGACGTCGACTTCGCCGCCGGTTGCTCCTACAAGTACCTGAACGGCGGCCCCGGGGCGCCGGGCTTCCTCTACGTGCGTTCGCGCTGGCAGGGCGTGATCGAGAACCCGTTGCCCGGCTGGCTCGGCCACGCACGGCCCTTCGACTTCGAGCTCGACTACGAGCCGGCCCCCGGCGTGCAGGCCTTCGTCACGTCCTCCCCGTCGGTCATCGCCCTGGCGGCGCTCGACGGGGCGCTGGACGCCTTCGAGGGCGTCACGATGGACGAGCTGCGCGCCAAGAGCCTCGCGCTCAGCGACCTGTTCATCGAGCTGGTCGAGGAACGACTGCCCGGGGTCTTCGAACTGGTCACCCCGCGCGAGCACGCGCGCCGGGGCAGTCAGGTGGCCCTGCGCCACGACGGCGCCTACGGGATAATCCAGGCCCTGATCGCCCGCGGGGTCATCGGGGACTTCCGGGCCCCCGACGTCTGCCGGTTCGGCTTCACCCCGCTCTACGTGCGCTTCGTCGACGTCTACGACGCGGTCGAGCACCTGGTCGACGTCGTTCAACGGGCCGAGCACCTCGACCCGGCCTACGCCACGCGCCTCGCGGTCACCTGATCACTGCGAGAAGATGACGGTGCGCTGACCGACCAGCATCACCCGGTCCTCGGCGATGAGCCCGACCGCGCGCGCGAGCACCGTGCGTTCGACGTCGCGCCCGAGCGCGACGAACTCGTTGGGCCGGCGGGCGTGGGTCACGCGCGCGACGTCCTGTTCGATGATCGGTCCCTCGTCGAGGGCCGCGGTGACGAAGTGCGCCGTCGCCCCGATCAGCTTCACGCCGCGCTCGTAGGCCTGGTGGTAGGGCCGGGCCCCCTTGAAACCGGGCAGGAACGAGTGGTGGATGTTGACGATCCGCCCGCTCAGTTCGTGGCAGAGCTCGGGCGAGATGATCTGCATGTAGCGCGCGAGCACCACGACGTCGACCGCGAAGCGTTCGACCAGCTCGCGCACCACGTCCTCGGCGGCCGACTTGGTCGAGGGGGTCACCGCGACCTCGACGAAGGGGACGTCGTGGCGCGCGCAGAGCTCGTGACAGACGCCGTGGTTGCTCACCACGGCCACGATGTCCAGGGCGAGGTCGCCCTGCTCGGCGCGGTACAGCAGGTCGGCCAGGCAGTGGTCGAACTGCGAGACCATCACCAGGGCGCGGCGGCGTTGGGATTCGGGTCGGATCGAGAGCGTGGGGGTGAAGGTCGCGAGGTCGCCCTCGAGCCGTTCACGGACCTCGTCGACCCCCGCCTCGCAGGTGAAGCGGGTTCGCATGCAGAACTGGCCGGTCACCGGGTCGGTGAACTGGTCGTTCTCCAAGATGTTGCCGTCGATGGCGAAGACGGCCGAGCTGAGCGCGCGCACGATGCCCGGCAGGTCGCGGCACTGGAGCGTGACGACGTAGGTGACCTCGGGCACGACGCTCGACTACGACCGGTACGAGTAGAACCCCTGGCCGGACTTGCGTCCGAGCAGGCCGGCCTGGACCATGCGCGACAGCAGCGGTGGCGGGGCGAGGTGGGATTCCTTGAACTCCTCGTAGAGCGACTCGGCGACCGCGAGGGTCGTGTCCAGACCAATGAGGTCGGTCAGCGCGAGTGGTCCGAGCGGGTGCGCGCAGCCCACGACCATGCCGGTGTCGATGTCGTCGGCGCTGGCGAAGCCCGACTCGAGCATGCGGATCGAGGACAGTAGGTAGGGGATGAGCAGCGCATTCACCACGAAACCGGCGCGGTCGGGCGACGTGATCACTTTCTTGCCGAGCACCTCGGTGCCGTAAGCGCGCACGCGCGCCGTCGTGTCGGCGCTCGTGAGCAGCGACGAGATGACCTCGACGAGCTTGAGGACCGGCACCGGGTTGAAGAAGTGCATCCCGATGACCTGCTCGGGGCGCCGGGTGGACATCGCCAACTTGATGATCGGGATCGATGAGGTGTTGGTCGCCAGGATTGCGTCCTCGGCGGCGACCGCGGCGTCGATCTTCTTGAAGACCTGGACCTTGGTCGCCTCGTCCTCGGCGACGGCTTCGATGACGAGTTGGCGGTCGTGGAGTTTGGTGAAGTCCTCGCTGAAGCTGAGGTTGCCGCGCACCCGGTTGGCGTCGTCTTCGGGCATCTTGCCCGAGGCTACGGCCCGGCTCAGGGACTTCTCGATCCGCGCGACGCCGGCCGCCAGGGCCTCGGAGCTGCGCTCGATCACCACGACGTCAGCGCCGGCCTTGGCCGCAATCTCCGCGATACCCGAACCCATCAGGCCGCAACCCACTACACCAACCCGTTCCATCGAGACCTCCTCGTCCGATGTCGACCGCCTGTCGAGCGTCCCGAGTCTAAGAGATGACTCGAAGGTGCTCCAATTGCGGACCACGGCGGGTTCCGCCACCGAGGTCCGCAATCGCTCGACGTGGCGCCCAACGTCGTGGGGCTCACCCTCGCGAGGTCGCTCGCGCGACGATTTAATCGCGCTACGGGGCCATTTGGTGCCGACTCGAAGATTCGGTGGTGGACCGTCTCTGCACGCCACGCGGATTGGCGCGGTGATCACCACGGCGCGGCGGTCCGAACCGAGCACGTCGATGTCGCCAGTTCGTCCGACCCCGGATTCGACAACCCCTCCGACTGACCATGATGTTGTCTGGCGCCAGATCGACACGCCCGGCGTCGTTCGCCACCGCGGGCCTCGCGAGTGCGGTGGTTCACCCAGTGGGGGACCGCCGTGGCCAACGCCGGGGCTGGGCGACGTCGTCAAATGAACACGGAACAGGTCACAACGTACACTATTTCGTAAGAATTACACTATTGTGTAGTAGTTGCACTATAGTAGAAGCGACGAGGGAGTTTTCATGAACGTCGCCAGCCCCATCAGCAGTGTCGTGCCGAGCTTGGACGGCCCCGTCCTTGAGGTGCTGGCCGGCAGTGCGGTGCCGCTCTCGCTCTCCGAAGTTCATCGGCGCGCCACTCGCGGGGCGTTGAACGGCGTGCGTAAGGTTCTCGGGCGTCTGGTGCGCGAAGGCGTGGTGCTCGTGGTACCAGGTGGCTACCTCTTTAACCGCGACCACATCGTCGCGCCGGCCGTCGAGTCCCTGGTTCGTCTTCGGGCCACCTTCTTGGCGCGACTTCACGCCGAGGTGGCAACGTGGTCGTATCAACCCGACCTCGTCGGAATCTTCGGGTCCTTCGCCCGACGCGATGGCGATTCGGCCAGCGATATCGACATCGTGATTATTGGTGAAGAACGCTGTCCTGATGACGTGCTCGACGACCTGGCACGTCGAGTTCTCACGTGGACCGGTAATCGCGCCCAGGTCGTGGCGCTCACGGCATTGGATCTTCGAAAACTGCGATCGACCAATGAGCCAATTCTCGCCGAGTGGCGCCGAGATCTCGTTGTGGTGCACGGTGACGTGGTCGTTCTCGGGGAAGTGTCGCGATGAGTGCTCGCACGAGTCCGTGCGCACGGCCGCAAGCACTGGCTCGTCTGGCACAGGCGAGGAAGTTCGCCGAAGTGGCCGCGTGGTGCGTCGTGTCGCTGACGGGCAAAGCCACACGTGGCGGCGACCCTGGCCGGTCCAAAGACCTTGGATTGCTATTGAACGAGAAGGGTTCGGCGTTTGGTGGAGATTCTGGTTGATTTCGGTCCAAAACGGCTCGATACGGGCGATTTCGTTGTCATCCACGGGGCTGGCTCCTAATCCGTGTGGGTGTGGAACGGCTCTCTGATCGTCGCTCGGAGTCGAGTGCATGGTAAAACCGGATGGGCACCGTAATGCGTGTGAATCTCTGTTCCCGATGCCTTGACGAGGAAAGCCGTGCCTGAGAAACTCCCCGACGACGTTGCCCAGGAAATCGTTGTGTACGCTGGTCCTGGAGTCGAACTTTCTCTGCCCATAGACCGGGAACGGGAGACAGTTTGGGCCACCCAGGCGCAGATCGCAGAGGTCTTCGGCGTCGAACGTTCGGGCGTGTCTTACCACATCAATAGGGTTTTCCGTGATGCAGAGGTGGACAAGGAAAGTAATTCTGTGAAGATTCTTCACAGAAATACCGCAGGTCCCGGCCGACCGGAGACTTACTACAGCCTGGATGTCATCCTCGCCGTCGGATACCGAGTGAACTCCGGACGGGCAATCCAATTCCGGCGCTGGGCGAGTGGTGTACTCAAGGACTACATCGTTTCGGGCGTCGCACTCAACGAGCGACGTTTAGATGAACTTGGGTCGATCGTGCGCCTGCTATCGCGTGCGGACAACGAACTAATCGCTGGAGTCGCTGACGTGCTCGCCGGCTACATCCCAGGGCTGCAGTTGCTACGCGAGTACGACGACGGTCACATTGCCGTCCCCGCTGGCTCCCTACCGGGGTGGGAACTCCGCATTGAAGAGGCTCGGGCCATCATCAGCCGCGTCGGCGCTGAGTTCCCGCAAGACAAGCTGTTCGGCCATGACCCCCAGGGCAAGCTCGAAGGAACCATCGGTGCCATCTACCAGGGCTTTGGTGGCCAGGACATCTATCCGACCGTCGAATGCAAGGCGGCCAATCTGCTGTACCTCGTTGTCAAAGACCACGCCTTGTCGGATGGGAACAAGCGCAGTGCAGCCGCCCTCTTTGTTACCTTCCTCGACAGAAACGACATCCTCCGCGACGCCGAGGGCACGTCCAGAATCTCCAACAACGCCCTGGCCGCCATTACGCTCATGGTAGCCATAAGTGACCCAGGTGAGAAGGACCTCATGGTGGCACTGATCACCCGCATGCTCTCAGGCGCTGGCCTCTAACAGCGACCTCAGACTGTCTAACTTACGCCGGGTCAGATGGTAGTTCTACCTGGTTACCGGCCCAAAGTCCTAGCAGTGCTTTGGCCAGCGAATTTGCACCGCGGGCACTACGTAAATCGCCAGAATAGAGTCGGTTTGGACCGGTATCTACCAGAATCTCCATTAAACGCCGAACCTTGAACGAGAAAGACAATGCGCACTACGGCGTGATGCTCGTGAGTCGGGTCACGGCCAAGCGGATGATCGGGTGGGCCCAGCGACTGATTGTTTTCGCCGACGAGGTCGTTGCCGCATAGCGAGACGATGGAGCCGACGAATCTCGCGACGCGTTCGTTACGTCCGATGGTCACGTGGTCCACGGATTCGCCGTAGTCCCTTCGGAGGCAATGCGATACGTCGCAACCGAGGGACGTCAGGCGTCCGAGCAGCTACACCTCACGCGGCGGACCAGACGTCGCCGGCGAATTCGGGTGCGAACGCCAGGTCCGCGTCCACGCCTTCGATAAAACATGCGTCAATCATGTTGTTATCAATAAATATTAATGATAGGTTATCCCGATGCCGCGGACCCACGCCCCACTCGCCTCGCTGGCCGACGCGCGCGCCCTGGTCCCGGTCTTGAAGGCCATCAGTGACGAGTATCGCCTGGCCATACTCTTGACGCTGGCGCGCGAGTCCAAGACGGTCGTGGAACTGACCGAGGAGCTCGCGATCGCCCAGCCCCTGGTCAGTCACCACCTGCGCGCCCTGCGCGAGGTCGGCCTGATTTCGGTGACGCCCGAGGGCCGCTCGAACCGATACGCCGTCTGCTGTGATGCGGTCGCCGACCCGATCCGCCTGCTGTCGGGCATCGCCACGGCTGAGCCCGAGAAGTAACCCCGTTGAATCAATAGAGGAGTAGTGATGTCAGAGAAGAACGAGTCAATCCGCGTGGCGGTGCGTGACCGGTACGCGAGCGCGGCCCTGTCGGTCTCGGCCGGCGCCGCGTCGTGCTGCAGCCCCGACCTCGGGGTCGGCGAAGGGTTCGGCGCGGGCTTCTACTCGGTCGACCAGACCGGTGAGCTGCCCGCGGCCGCGGTACTCGCGTCACTCGGCTGTGGGAACCCGACGGCGCTGGCGACCCTGCTCGAGGGCGAGACGGTCCTGGACCTCGGTTCGGGCGGAGGGATCGACGTCTTGTTGTCCGCGCGCCGCGTGGGGCCCACGGGCTACGTCTACGGGCTGGACATGACGCCCGAAATGGTCGAGCTGGCCCGACAGAACCAGGCCGAGGCCGGGGTCACCAACGCCGAGTTCCTGCTGGGCACGATCGAGGAGATCCCCCTGCCCGATGAGTCGGTGGACGTGATCATCTCGAACTGCGTCATCAACCTCGCCGCCGACAAGGACGTCGTGCTGCGCGAGGCCTGGCGCGTCTTGAGGCCCGGCGGTCAGCTGGCGATCTCGGACGTGGTCTTGCAACGCGCCCTGCCCGAGGACGTGCGCGGACTGATGGTCCTGTGGACGGGGTGCATCGCCGGGGCCCTGGTCGTCGAGGACTACCTGGCCAAACTAAACGTCGCCGGCTTCGTCGACGCGAGCATCACCCCCACGCTCGTGCACGATCGAGACGCCATCGAACGGCTCGCCACCGGCGTGGTCTTCCCCGAGGGCGTCGACGCCCAGCGCGTCTATCGCGAGTACGACGGGGCGGTCGCCAACGCCTTCATCCGGGGGTCGCGCCCCCGGTAGTCCCGGCCCGACCCTCGGCCCCGGACCTCCTGGCTACGATTGGCTCAGGGCGACTGCCCGGCGGATGGAGGTGTCATGGACAGCGTCAACGTGGTGATCGAGATTCCCCGCGGGAGTCAGAACAAGTACGAGTACGACCACGAGAATCACACCATCAAGCTCGACCGGCACCTCATCGTCTCGATGGGCTACCCGGCCGAGTACGGGTTCATCCCCGACACCCTCGGCGGCGACGGCGACCCCCTCGACGTGCTCGTGCTCACCGAGTACCCCACCTTCCCGGGCTGCCTGATCGAATCGAAGATCCTGGGCATGTGCGTCATGACCGACGAGCACGGCCCCGACGCCAAGCTGCTCGCCGTGCCGACCTACGACCCGCAGTGGAAGTCGGCGAGCGACATCGCCGACGTGCCCAAGGCCGTCCTCGACCGGATCAGCCACTTCTTCACCGTCTACAAGGATTTGGACGAGGGCAAGTGGATGAAGGTGGAGCAGTGGGTCGGCCGGGCCGAGGCCGAGGCCGAGCTGGCCGCCTCACGGGCCCGCTTCGTCGAGTAGCGCAGCCCGATGGGGGTGGACCAACGAGTCGGCCGCGATCGGCTGGTGGACCGCTCCGCCATCGGGTTGCTCGCGCTCACCCAGTCGCTCTTCTTCGCCTCGCTCGCGCTGTGCGTCACGATGAACGACAGCGTGACCGCTCGGCGCGACGGTATCTCCTTCTACGGCGTCTACCCGCGAACGATCCTGCTCGTCGTCGTCGGCTACGCGGCGGCCGGCTTGGGACTGTGGAACGCGGCGACCTGGCTGCGCGGCGCCGGTGCGGCGCCGTCGGCGGTGGCCAGCGCCCGGATCGTGGCCGTCGGGCTGCCCCTCCTGCTGGTGACCCCCTACGACCGGGGGACCTTCTTCAACTGGGCGCACATGAGCGTCGGCGTCACGATGGCGCTCGCGCAGCTGGCGGCCAGCGTGGTGCTGGTGCGACGGCGTCGACGGTTCGACGCGTGGGCGGTGCTCGCCGTCCAGCTGGCCGGTGGACTGCTCGCCGCCGCGTCGCTGCCCGACTGGCCCTTCCCCTGGCTGCTCCAGGGCGAGACCATCTACGAGCTCGCCTACGGGCTCAGCCTCTTCCTGTGGATCCGCGAACTGGCCGGATCGCGTCGGCGCGGCGAGCGGCTCAGCCGGGCGCAGGCGTGATCATCGCCTCGGCGATGGCGTAGAGCGACTGGCGCCACTCCTCGGGGGTGGCGGTGAGCGAGTGCTCGCCCTCGAGGATGACCTGGCCGAAGAAGATCGCGTACCAGATCCGCGCGAAGGAGGCCGCGCTCATGCCCGCGATGACCAGCCCGCGGTCGATGACCGGCTGGACCCGTCCGACGATGTAGCTGGCAGCCTCGCGTTGGGCGGCGGCGATGCCCTCGGCGGCCGTGTCGTTGTGGCGGGCGAAGGAGAAGCTCTCCAGACGCAGCCCGCGCGACGAAAAACGCTCGGGGCGTTGGGCGTCGTCGATCATCTGGTGCATCGCCGCGCGCAGCGCGTCGGCCGTCGACACCCCGACGAGGGGCCCGGTGAAGACCGTCGCGGTGCGCAACACCTCGTCGCGGTAGCGCCGGACGACCGTCGCGGCGAGCAGGCCCTCGCGGTCCTCGAAGTAGCTGTAGAGCAGGGAGACCGACACGTTCGCGGCCGCCGCGACCCGCTTGACCCGGTAGCGGGTGATGCCCTGGGTCTCGAGCTCCTCGATGGAGGCGTCCAGGATTCGTCCCTGTGTCACGTTTCGAGGCTACCGCCGCCCTCGCGGGAAATAGAGAGGTCCTTAGTCCCGACGCGCGAGCGGTCGGCCCGTTCAGGCGCTCGTCGACCGGGTCCGGGGGGTGTCGCGATTCACCACGTCGGCGAAGGCGAAGCCGGTCGTCCAGCCCCGCACCCCGTCGAAGTCGATGGTGAGCGCCTCGTAGCCCTCGAGCCGCTCGATGCGGGCCAGCACCTCGTCGCCCCCCACCGCGAGAGCCGTCGCCAACGCGTCGGCGAGGCCGAGGTCCGCTCCGGTGACGCTCGCCGAAGCGACGCGCACCGTTGCGCCGCCGCTGAACGGGTTGACCAGGTGCGAGCCGCGCTGGTAGGTCCCCGAGGTGGCGATCGAGCCGTGCAGGGTCACGACGCAGGCCAAGGTCGCCGGGGAGTCGGGTCGCACGATCCCGACGCGGAAGGGGTTCGCGCGCACGCCGCCGAAGCTCGCGATGTCGCCCGCGGCGTTGACCATCGCGCCCTCGACGCCCTCGACGCGCAGCGCCTCGAGGGCGCGAGCGGCGGCCCAGCCCTTGACGTAGCCCGTGGGGTCGACCCCGCCGGGCATCGCCCACGGGTCGAACCACCCGCCCGAGAGCTCCTTGGCCGCCCGACAGGCGTCGAGCACGTCGGCCACCTCGCTCGGGGTCTCGCCGAGGGAGATCTCGCCCCGGCGCAGCCGGCTGAGGGGGCTGTCGGCCTGCCAGGTGCTGAAGGTCCGCTCGGCGCGGTGCAGCGTCGCCGCCGCGTCGGCGACGGCCGCGTCGATGGTGGGGCGATCGAGCGGGTCGGTGCCGTAGAGGTCGACGGTGACGATGGTGCCCATCACCGAGATGCGCTCGTGACGGGTCGTGGGCGCGGGTCGGGTCACGGTTACTTCAGTTTGAGTTGGCTGAGCGCACCCTGGAGGGACTGGCTGAAGCCGGCGCTGGTGTAGCTGGCGCCCGAGACGCCCTGGATGTTGGCGCTCTGGGCGGCGAGGGCCTGCTTTTGCAGCATCGGCAGCGCGATGTGGTCGACGTAGGCCGAGTAGGGATTGCCCCCGTCGCTGAGCGTGGCGACGGTGATCTTGGCGATCTTCGTGCCCGAGGCCGTCACCTTGATCGAGAGCTGGCCGTAGTAGTAGTTGACCACGGGGCCCGTCGCACTGCGCGGGCCCGCCGCGACGCTCGCCGTGGTCGGCGGTGCGACGCTCGGTGCCGCGGCCGGACCGGTGGACGTCGCCGGATTCGCCGTGGTCGCGCGCGTGGTCGGCGGAGTGGTCACGGGCGTCGCCGGGCTCGACCCGGTGCTCGACGCCGCGGTCGCGGTGGCGGGCGCGGTCGTGAGCGAGCCCAGGACGATCTTCTGGGGTGTCGAGTGGAAGACGGCCACGCCGGTGAGCCCGGCGACGGTGCTGGCGAGGACGAGGGGGGTGCGTTTCATAACCGTTCCTAACTAGAAGGCGAAGGCTTCGACGTGGACGTGGTCGCTCGCGACGCCGGCGCGCGTCGCGGCCTCCACGGTCAGGTCGGTGAAGCCCGAAGGTCCACAGACGTAGACGTCGCGCTGGGCGATGTCGGGCACGAGGCGTCGCAGCTGGCGCGCGTCGAATCGGACCTGCTGGCGCGGGCCGATCAACTCGTGCAGCTGGCCGCTACGCGCGGCGACGAGGGCGGCGATCTCGTCGTGGTGCACGAGGTCCTCGGGCCGCGACGCGCGCACGATGACGCTGACCGAGACGTCGCGCGGGAGGTCCTCGAGCAGGGCGCGCAGCGGCGTGACGCCCACGCCGGCACCGATGAGGGTGACGCGCCGGGTGTTGAGGGCGTGGTGGGTGAAGGTGCCGTAGGGCCCCTCGGCGAAGACCCGCGTGCCGGGCTTGAGGTGCGCGAGGGCGCGCGACTGGTCGCCGAGGCCCTTGACGGTGACGCGCAGGAAGGGTGGCTGGGGCATGGCCGAGAGCGAGTAGGGGTGGCTGTGCCACCACAGGCCCGGGGTGAGGAAGCGCCACTGGAAGAACTGGCCGCCCGAGACCGCGAGCTGGTCGATGTCGTGGCCCTTGATCGTGAGCGAGTGGACGCCCGGCGCCTCCTGGACGATCTCGGTGACGCGCAGCTGGTGGCGCCAGTTGCGCGCGAGCGGCAACGCGAAGCGGTAGGCGACGACGATGAGCGCGGTGACCAGCCACAGCGCGATCCACGCGTTGCGCGCGGCGGCGTGGGTGAGGAAGGGCACACCCACGCGGATCTGGTGGGTGAAGGCGAGCGCGAGGGCGAGGTAGGTGTAGAGGTGCACGACCCACCAGGTCTCGTAACGCATCTTCTGGCGCGCCAGGTGATGCGAGGAGACGGCCGCCATGACGAGCAGCACGAAGCCGGCGAGGGACGCGAGGATGTCGGGGTAGTGCAGCACGAAGGCGCTCACCTGGGCGGTGATGGTGTTGTGGCCGAGCTGGGCGTAGCCGACGGTGATCGTCACGACGTGCAGGGCGATCAACGAGACGGGCCAGGGGCCGAGGCGCCGGTGCCAGCGCACGAGCCGGTCCTGGCCGACGGCGCGCTCGAGGCCGGGGATGCGCGCGACGAGGAACAGCATCACGACCAGCAGGTAGGTCCCGGAAAAGGCCGACAGCCGCCCGATCGCGAGGAACCAGCCGCCCGGCGAGGTCAGTGACGCCACGCTCTCGGTGGCGACGTAGAAGGCCAGCACGATCCCCAGGCCCAGTCCGGCGAGGGCGGCGAGGACGTTGGCCACGACTGGTCGCGGCTCGTTGCCCGTCGTGTGTCGCGTGGCCCGCACGGTCGACCACGAGGGTCGCCGGTGGCTGATCGTTCGCTCCAGAGGCACGCGGGAACGGTACCGGGGCTACCTAAGAGGACCGAAAGAATTACGTGAGACCCTGGGGCGACGCTCGGAGATTCTCAGGAACCGATGTCGAAGGCGGGGCGCAAGGGCATCCGACTCGCGCCCCGGTCGGGGCGGACCATCAGGATCTGGTGCACCTCGAGGTGGTGGCGCTCGAAGGCGACGGCCGAGGCGGCCATGTAGAGACGCCAGACCCGCGCGCGCGCCTCGCCGACCTCGCCGACGGCGTCGCCCCAGTGCCGCTCGAGGTTGGCGACCCAGTGGCGAAGGGTGAGGGCGTAGTGTTCGCGCAGGCTCTCGAGGTGTCGGACCTCGAGGCCGTAGTCCTGGAATCGTGCCACCAGGTCGCCGACTTCGTGCAGCTCGCCGTCGGGGAAGACGTAGCGGTCGATGAAAGCGCTGCCGGTCTTGGCGCCGCGCCGTGAGCCGAACGCGAGGCCAAGGTGGTGGCGCACGTCGTCGAGGCGGGTCGGTCGCGGGTCCTCGTCGTGGCTGGCCGGACGGCCGATCGCGTGGTTGAGGAACCGGCCACCGGGCGCGAGCAGGTGGGTGAGGGTGTCGGTGTAGGGCGCCAGGCCGCGCCGACCGACGTGTTCGGCCATGCCGATGGAGCTGATGGCGTCGTAGGGGCCGTCGGCGACGTCGCGGTAGTCCTGGACGCGGAACTGAACGAGGTCGCCGAGCCCGAGCTCGCGCGCGCGTTGCGTCGCGTAGCTCGCCTGGGGCTCGGAGAGGGTCACCCCGACCACGCGCGCCCCGTAGGTCTGCGCGGCGTGGATCGCCATGGTGCCCCACCCGCAGCCCACGTCGAGCAGTCGTTCGCCCGCGCTGAGGCCGAGCTTGCGCGCGACGAGGTCGACCTTGCGGGTCTGGGCGTCCTCGAGGGTGTCGTTTGGGGTCGCGAAGACCGCGCAGGAGTAGGTCATCGACGGGCCGAGCACGTGCTCGTAGAACCGGTTGGAGACGTTGTAGTGGTGGGTCACCGAGCGCGCGTCGCGCCGGCGCGAGTGCATGACGCCCCGGGGTCGCGCTTCGATCGACGGCGGGGCGACCGGCGTGAGGATCGATGCCCCGAAGGTGCGCACGAGCTCGCGCACGGCCGGGAGGTGGCGCTGTAAGTCGAAGGAGGGCACCTCGAGTGAGACCAACGCGTCGAGGTCACCCTCGACGTCGAGGTCGCCGGCGACGTAGGCCCGCGCCAGTCCCAACTCGCCGGGGTGGGTGAGGACCCGACGCAGGGCGTCGCGGTTCTTCACGGTGACCGTGACGTCGGCGCCGTCGGCGCCGGGGTCGCTCGAGCTGCCGTCGAAGGCGACGATGCGCAGCGGCAGTCGGCCGTCGAAGATGGTGGTGACAAATGTGGCGACGTCCAACGTTGCTCCTGGTCTCGCTAGTTGGCACGGTAGCGGCTGGGGGACGATACTGCAACCATGACCTACGACGACGCGCGCGCCCACCTCATCGCGTGGCGCGATGAGTACCCCACGAACCCCTTCCTCGCGGACCGGCTCCTCGGTTCGCTCCTCGCGCGCTACCTCCCCGCACCACGGCTCGCGCAGCTCGAGAATCGCGCCTCGGCCTTCGCCGAGGCGATGACCACCGTGGTGGCCCCGGCGGCGAATCGCTACGAGCAGCGCGCCCACCTGGCGGAGTTCGTCCCCTACGACGCCATCGGGCGGCGCATCGACCGCGTCGACTTCGACCCCTCCTACCACGCCGCCGGCGCGGCCGTGTGGGCGAGCGGCGTGGTGGCCGACTCGGGTGAGCCGGGTCGGGCCTTCGAACAGGCGACCCTGCTCTACCTGCTCTCACTCGAGGGCGAGGCCGGCCACGCCTGTCCCGCTACGTGCACGATCGGACTGGCCCGCGCGCTGCGCCGACGGGCCGACGCGGCGGTCCTCGACCGGTTCTTGCCGGCGTTGCTCGACGCCGACTATGCGCGAGCTTCGCGCGGGGCCCAGTTCCTCACCGAGGTCCAGGGCGGCAGCGACGTCGGGGCCAACGCCAGCGTGGCCACGCCGAGCGGCGACGGGCTCACCTTTCTGATCAGCGGGGAGAAGTGGTTCTGCTCGGTCGCCGACGCCGACCAGTTCTTCGTCACCGCGCGCGTACCCGGTGGTCCATCGGGCACCGCGGGGCTCGCCAGCTTCGTCGTGCCGCGCGAGCTCGACGGGCGGCCCAACGGCTTCGCGCTGCGGCGCCTGAAGGACAAGCTCGGCACGCGCGGATTGGCCTCGGGCGAGATCGACTTCACCGGCGCGCGCGCCTGGCCCATCGGCCCGATCGAGGAGGGCTTTCGCACCGCGGTCTCGGTCGTGTTGAACACGAGCCGGTGGTTCACCGCGGTCGGGGCGGCGGGGATCATGCGCCGCGCCGTGCTCGAGGCGCGCGCCTTCGCTCGCCACCGCGAGGCCTTCGGCCAGCCGATCGAACGATTCGCCTCGTTGCGCACGACGTTGGCCGACATGGTGGTCACGGCCGACGGCGCGCTCTGTCTCGTGATGGCCCTGACCGACCTCGAGGACCGGATCGACGCCGAGGCCGCTTCCGCCGAGGACGTCCACTGGCACCGGCTGCTCGTGAACCTGGTGAAGTACCTCACCTCGCGTCAGGCCACCAGCGTGGTGCGCGACGGCATCGAGGTCCTCGGGGGCAACGGCACGATCGAGGAGTTCAGCGTGCTGCCGCGGCTCTACCGCGACGCGATCGTCTACGAGTCCTGGGAGGGTACCCACAACGTCTTGGCCGCCCAGGTCCTCAACGACCTGCGCCGCCTCCCGCTGCTCGAGGTCGCCGGCGCGCGCCTTGGCGAGTTGGTCCACGGCGACGTGACCGGACTCGAGGCGGGTCTCGCGAGCGCCCTGGCGGGGCTCGAGCGCTGTCGGACCGACGAGGAGTTCGCGGCCTGGCACCTGCGCGACTACCTCGACCGACTGGGCATCGTCGCCGAGGCCCTCTACCTCGCCGAGGCCGGAGCCCCGATCGCCGCGCAGCACCTCTTCGTGCGTCGCGCGCCGGGCTACGACGGTTCACTCGACGAGGGGTTGGCCCGGCGCGTCGCGCTGGTCCTCGACCAGTGAGTTAGGGCGCGTCGGCGAGCGTGGTGAGCCCGGTCAGGTGGGCCCCGGTGTTGATCGCGTTCACGAGTTCGTCCAGGTGGCTCGCGATCGTCGGGGCGACGCCGTCGGCGTCGAGGTGGCGCTTGGCTTCGCGGTAGCGCTGGCGCAGGTCGCTCGGCGGCCCCGGGGTCGCCCGGTCGAGTTGGGCGCATAGTCGCGCGAGGGCGACGTGGTACTCGTTCGCCAGGGCGCGCATCGGCTCGTTGGTGCTCGTTCGCGCCCCTCGTTCGGCCTCGATGCGCAGCGCGTGGGTCGCGCGCAGGATCCGTAGTCCGACGGCGAGCAGGCCGCGGCCCTGGGTGGGGTCGATGCGCGTGGCGTTGGGCTCCTCGATCGAGCGCCCGACGGCCGTCTCGGCCCGGGCCCAGGCGACGCGGGCCCGACGGGAGGACTCGATCAACGCCGCCGCGTCGACCGGCTGGGACGCTACGACGGTCATCGTGTGGGCTAGGTAGTCGTCCAGGGCCCCGAAGAGGTCGCGTTGGGCCTCGGCCACCCCGGCGCGCGAGGGCGTCGGCCAGGCCAGGTAGGCCGCGACGGCGATCACCCCGCCGAGGGTCACGTCGAGGAGCCGGTCCAGCGCGGTACTCACGGGGTCGTGCAGCGAGGTCGACAGCAGGGTCAGCACGAGGGCGGTGATGAAGCCGATGCTGATCGAGAAGTTGGCCGACCAGGTGGCGAAGGCGGCCCACGCACAGAGCCCGACGATGACCGTCGTCGCCTCGAGGTTCGGGTGCGCGACGCTCACGACGAGGGTGGCGAGGGTGGCGCCGAGGGCGGTGCCGACGAGTCGGCCGACCCCGCGGCGCAGCAGCGTGCTGTAGTCGGGCTTCAAGATCACCGCGACCGAGAAGGCCAGCCAGTAGCCCCGAGGCAGCGACAGCGCCGAAGCGACGAGCACGCTCGCCGGCACCGCGAGCGCCAGGCGCACGGCGTGACGCAGGGCCGGTGAACGCGTGGCCAGGGCGTCGCGCAGCATCGTGAGCTCGCCGCGCCAGTCCGTCGCCTCGGCCCGTTGCCAGCTCGGCGCGATCCGGCGCTCGGTCGAGGACTCGTCGGCGAGCAACTCGTTCACCAGGGCGCGCATCGAGCGCAGTTGGCCCCCGATGGCGGCGAGGTGCGCGACGTACTGACCGACCAGGACGTCGCGACGCGGCTCGTCGTGTTCGTCCAGCGTGGTGAGCACGGCTTCGAGGGTGGCGGTCGCGGCCGACCACGACGGGCTGTGCTGGGTGCGCAGCGCGACGGCGAACTCGTCCAGCACGTCGGCGATGGCGCGGCGCGCCCCGCGCAGCTCGTCGACGCTCGCCGGGAGCCGCTCGAGGAGGCGCACCCGCAGCCCGGCGATGGTCGTCAGTTCGAGGCGAACCCGGCGCACCTGGTCCAAGATGGCCCGCAGGTCGCGCACGTCGGTGCGCCCGAAGAGCGACGGGGCGCCGAGTGCGCGCTCGGCCTCGTCGACCACGGCCAGGGCCGCGATGGCCGAGCCCGTGGCGCTACCGCGCGCGAGCTCGGCGACGGCCTCGCAGGTGGCCGCGAGTCGGATCCGCTGCACGCGCAGGGAAGGAGGCAGGCGTAGCACGAGGAGGGCGGCGATCTCAACGAGGGAGCCGATCGCGACGAAGCCCGCGAGGTGCGCGGCGCTCGAGATCGAGCCGGCGAACCGCCCGAAGACCACGTAGGCGATGATTGACTGAGAGCCGATCGCCCCGGGTGTCGTGCCGAGCACGGTGATGAGACCGGCGCCGAAGCACAACAGGACGAGCAGCCCGACGTGGAGCCAGGGGACCGAGACCGTCGACATCCCGACCAGCACCGCGCCACTCATCGCCGCCGCGTCGATCATCGCGAGGGGGATCGAGAGTCGCGGCGCGGCGATGCACGAGACGATGGCGACCAGCTCGGCGCCGATCGCCATGGCGATCGCCCCGGTGACGTTGGAGAGCGTGAGCCCGACGACGAAGACGACGATCAGCGGCACGGCCGTGATCGCGCCCGCGACCGGCGCCACGAGGGTGCGCTCGACGCGTAGCGAATCACGCAGCAGCCCCAGGGCGTTCACCCCTACGCGGTGATGCCGTGCGGTGGCCGGCTCAACGTCGGAGCCGGGCGCGTCCATGTCGAAACCCTAGCGAGCGGAGTTCGTTCGTCGCGGAGGATCGCGACGCGCGCAGCGTCGGCGGTGGCGTCGCCGGGTCGGTGTGCCCTGACGCGCCGCAGTGGCACTCGTTTGCCGTGGACGGCCCGTCTCGTGTCTTTTCGTAGCGAGTCTGGGACTCGCGAGATTCACGGACACGACTGGTCGACCTCACCGGCTCACGGCCCGAGCAGGGCCAACGGAACCACGGCGTATCAACCGTCTCGTCGCCGTAAGTCCTTTGGGCCCGTGGTGATCACGACGCCGTCGAGGCAATCCTCTCGGAGCTCTTGCTCGAGCCACGCCAAGGGCCTGACGTCGTAATCATCGAAGGTGCCGGTCAACTTCACTTCGATAGTGCGCGGTAGACGACATCCCAGTGTTCGTCCCGTCACCTGCCAAACTGACACCCACTACACATCAGATTGGACTCGTTCTACACGTACCGAACGGAACAAACCACGCACGGTTGCGATCACTGCAGCGACGATCGCGCCTTCCACGCGCCGGTCAGCCCAATTCGTACGGTCGAGGTTCGCAGCGCCAACCACGCCAACCGTCGTCGAATGGTGCCGCTGCATCGTCTCGCCCGCGAAGCGAGCCGAGATTCGTGGCGCCCGAAGGTCACGCGGTGCGTTGGTCGAGATCGCCGAGACTCGTGGCCGACTGTCGTTGGCACCACCGTCGATCGATTAGACGTGTTGCGAACGAGCACCGCGGCGTACGCGAACGCTCGCCCGTGGCAGCGCCCGATGGCGCCGAACCCCGTCGATACGACTTGGGTTCGGCGCCACGCTGGGGGCTTACGAGGTTAGGGAGGAAACCTCGAGACTGTTCTATCCCTCGAATATTGCGGCTACTCGTGAACAGCGTAAGAAGCCGCTAAACCTGCGCGACAATCGTCGACGCCGCAGCTCGCCGGTCGACCCGGTGCCCTCGCCGGGGATCAGTGCAGGGTCGCCACCACCTCGGGCGACGCGGCCGGTGCCGTCTGGGGCCGCACGATCAGGACCGCCATCACGAAGGCCAAGAAGGCCCCGAGCGATCCGACCCGTACCGCCGACTGGTAGCCGTGTACGGCCGCCTGCTGGGCCGCGGCGAGCGCCGCCGGCGAGGTCGTCACCCCGTGCAGCGCGGCGGCGCCGTGTTGCAACGAGTGCTTGATCGCGGTGGCCGAGACGGTGACCAGGACCGCCAACCCGAGCGAGCCGCCGACCTGCTGGGCGGTGTTGAGCAGGGACGAGGCGAGGCCCTGCTCGTGGTTCTTCACCCCACTCACCGCGTTGACGGTGACCGGCACCATCGTGAGTCCCATACCCAGACCGGTGATGACGAGGGGACCGAAGACGTGCCAGTAGGACGACGTGCCGGTGAGGAACGAGGCCCAGAAGATCCCGAGCGACGCCATGAGGGGGCCGACCACGAGGAAGGGTCGCGTACCGACGTGCTTGATCGCCTTGGAGACGACGAGGCTGCTCGAGGCGACCATGAACGGGATCGGCAGGTAGGCCACCCCGGTCACCAGTGAGCTGTAGTGCAGCTGCTCCTGGAGGAACTGGGTGAGGAAGTAGAGCAACGAGAGCATGGCGCCACCGAGCAGTAAGATGATCGCGAAGCCCCCGGCCCGGTTGCGGTCGCGCAGGAACCGCGGCGGGATGAGGGCCTCGCGGGTGCGCGTCTCGATCAGCGCGAAGCCGAGCAGCAAGAGCACGCCGATCGCGAAGGCGCCCAGGGTGTAGCGGTCAGTCCAGCCCTGTCCCGGTGCGCGGATCAACCCGTAGACGAGGGCGGCCATGCCGCCCGAGACCGCGAGCGCGCCGGGCACGTCGAGGCGCCCGCCGTGCCCGTCGACCTTGGGCAACACGATCGGCGCGAGGAGCAACAACAGCGCACCGATCGGCACGTTGACGAAGAAGACCCAGCGCCACGAGGCCGTCTCGACCAGCAGCCCCCCCAACACGAGTCCGAGGGCGCCACCGGCGCCGGTCATCGCGGCGTAGACGGCCATGGCGCGGTGGCGCTCGGCGCCCTCGTCGAAGGTCGTCGCGACGAGCGCGAGTGCGGTCGGTGACGCGATGGCGGCCCCGATGCCCTGGACGGCGCGCGCCGCGATGAGCCAGCCCTGGGAGGTGGCGACGCCGCCGAGTAGGGAGGCGACCGCGAAAAGCGCGATGCCGATCGAGAACATCCGTCGACGCCCGAAGATGTCCCCGGTGCGACCCCCGAGCAGCAAGAGCCCACCGAAGACCAGGACGTAGGCGTCGATCACCCAGGTGAGGTTGGTGGTCGAGAAGTGCAGGTCCCGTTGGATCGTGGGCAGGGCCACGTTCACGATGGTCATGTCGAGCATGACCATGAGCTGGGCCGCCGCGATGACCACCAGCGCGAGCCGGTGGCGTTCGTGGGGCGCGTGGGTGGCCGCGTTCATCGCGTCACCGCCGGCTTGGTCGCCCAGAGCAGCACGTCGACGACCGGTCGCTCGCCGCCGTCTTCGAGCCGACGTTCGAGTCGTTCGAGCCGCTCGACGTGCAGTTCGCTAAAGGCCGACTCCAGGATCGTCTCGGTGTAGAGCCTCGCGGGGTCGGGCGGACCCGAGAGGCCGAGCGCGTCCAGGTGGTGGCCGATGACGTAGAGGTGACCACCGGGCTTGAGGGCCCGGCTCGCGGCGGCGAAGAAGCCGTCGCGTTCACCCGGGGCCAGGTGGATGTTGGCGATCACCACGAGGTCGAAGGTCTCGGGTGGCGCCTCGTAGGCGGTGAGGTCGGCGACGATGGTCGTCGGGCTCTCCAGTCCGAGCTCGTCGGCGCGGGTGCGCAGGTGGTCGAGGCCCACGCTCGAGGCGTCGACGCCGGTGACGCGCCAACCCATCGAGGCGAGCCAGACGGTGTTTCGTCCGGTGCCACAGCCCAGGTCGAGCGCCGCGCCGGGCACGAGGGGCGAGACCAGTTCGACGAGCTCGTCGTCGGGGTGGGTCGCCCAGCCGTTGGCGAGGTAGCGCTCGTTCCACTCGGTGCCGACCTCGGTGCCGCGGTGGTGGTGGTCGGCTTGCGTCGGACCGGTCGAGGTCGGGTTCATAGGATCTCTTTCGTTGAGCGGGGTTGGTCGATGTCGAGCTGGTGTTCGAAGCGGCCGAGGACGCGGTCGAAGACCACGCGTTCGTCGGGCGCGAGGAGCCGCGCGAGTCGACGTTCGCGCTCGCGCATCCGGCGGTTCAATTCGGCGACGAGGGTGAGCCCCTCGTCGGTCACGGTGAGGGTGCGGGGTCGTCGGTCGCTCGCGCGATGACCGCTCGCGACGAGGCCGCGCCGCTCGAGGCCGTCGACGCAGCGCTTGACGCTCATGGCGTCGCTCGCGAGAAGCCGCGCGAGCTCGCGCAGCGCGCTGCCCGGGTGCTCGACCAGTCCGCGTAGGACCGCGGCCTCGGGGGGGTTGACCGCGAGGTCGGCGAGCTCCTCGGCCCACTGGCTGCGCAGGGTGCGACTGATCCGGCTGAGGCGAAAGCCGACGCCGCGCGCCAGTGGCGCGGGGGAGGGGTTCGGCGAGGCGACGGAGGACGGCACGGCGTCAATTGTAACGGTTGTTACAGCAACCGTGACCGGCGCACGCCCTTCCTACACTGGGCAGAGGAGGACCTCGTGGGTCAGGACACGCCCGAAGAGTACGCGGAGGTAAGCCCAGCGCTGCGTCGGCACGTGATGAACGGTCTCGGACTCTTGCCCGCGGGGGCCAACGTCGTCATGCAGCTCGCGCGCCTGCCGATTGGCCACGCGGTGGCGACCAGCACCGTGACGAGCGGCGCCCTGCGCGCGCACCCCTTCAAGCGCACCCGCACGACCCTCGGCTACGTCGTGGTCAGTCTGCTCGGCACCGAGGAGGAGCGTCGAACCCTGCGTCGAGCGGTGAACAGCCAGCACCGCCACGTGCGCTCGAGCGATGACGCGCGCGTCGCCTACAACGCCTTCGACCCCGAACTGCAGCTGTGGGTGGCGGCGTGCATGTACCGAGGGGCGCTCGACGCGATGGCGCTCGTTGACCCCGAGGCGTCGCCGGCCCTGCTCGACGAGCTCTACGCGCGCTGTGCCCGATTCGCCACGACCCTCCAGGTCGCGCCGGAGCGCTGGCCCGCGGACCGGGTCGCCTTCGAGGACTACTGGGCCGAGGCGGTGAAGCTCGTCGAGATGGACGAGCTCACCCGCGACTACCTGTGGGGCGTCGCCTCGTTGTCGTTCCTGCCGCGCCCGGTCGGGGTCGTGCTCGGTCCCCTCCACCGGGTCATCGTCGCGGGCTTCTTGCCCGAGCCCTTTCGAAGCGAGCTCGGCCTCGCGTGGAGCGGCCGGCGCGAATGGCTCTTCCACGCGGTGCTGCGCGTCGCGGTAGTAATAAATCGTCGACTGCCCCGGGTCCTCGCCGAGTTCCCGCTCAACCTCGTGCTCTTGGACGCGCGGCGCCGCTTACGCCGCGGCCGTCCGTTCGTCTAATACGGCGCCGAGGTGGCGCTCGGCACGATCACGACGGGAATCGGACTGCGCTCGGCGAGTTGAAGACTGGTACTGCCGATCAGCATCCCCGCGTGCTCGTCGCGTCCCCGAGAGCCGACGACGACCAGGTCGGCGAATACTGGTGCCGCGCCACAGCGCAGCAGGACCGAACAGGCGTCCCCGTCGCCGACGTGCCAGCTGAGCCGGGTCGGGTCGAAGGCGTGGCGGGCCGCGAGGTCCGCCACGACCCCACCTAAGAGTCCGCGCGGGTCGCGTCGCTCGTAGCGGTCGAGCAGTCCGCGCGCGTGCACGAGCACCAGGTGCGCGTCGAGGTAGCGACCGGTCGCCATCGCCCACGAGCAGGCGCCGATTGCGTCGGGCGAGCCGTCAAAACCGACGGCGATGGTGCGCGGGTGCGTGCTCACGAGGCCTCCTCGGCCGCTCGTTGCTCCATGACCAACGTCAGGGTCGATGCGCGTTCGCGCTGGGTCCGCCCGATCTGGTCCGCCCCCGGTCCGCCATTGGTCGGGGCTTCGCTAGCGGTTGCGTCGCCGAGGACCGCACTCAAGGTCGCCGCGACCGAGTGGCGCAGGGCCCCCAAGTCGTAGCCGCCCTCGAGGAAGACCGCGAGGCGTCCCGGCGCCGGGGCCAGTCCGGCGGCCCAGGTGGCGAGGTGGGCGAAGTCGCCGCTCGAGAGCGCGAAGTCGGCCATCGGGTCGTCGCGGTGGCCGTCGAACCCCGCCGAGATCAACACCCAGGTGGGCGCGAACGCGTCGATGACCGGCGCCGCCACCTCTTCGAGGGCACGCGCCACGACGTCGCCGGTCGCCCCGGCCGGTAGGGGCAGGTTGACGATCCCGTCGATCGCCGCGAGCCCGCCGACCTCGCTGGGCACGCCGCTACCGGGGAAGAGGGGCCACTGGTGGGTGGAGACGTAGAGCACGTCGGGGTCGTTCCAGAAGATCGACTGGGTCCCGTTGCCGTGGTGCACGTCCCAGTCCACGACGAGCACCCGTTCGCCCGCGGCGCGCAGCGCGGCCGCGGTGACCGCGACGTTGTTCAACAGACAGAAGCCCATCGCGCGGTCGGCCAGGGCGTGGTGGCCGGGGGGGCGCACCGCGACGAAGCCGACGCCCGTGCCCCGGCGGGTTAACTCGTCCACGACCGCGAGCCCGGCGCCGGCCGCCAACTGGGCGAGGGGCCAGGAGTCGTAGGTCGCGTAGGTGTCCTCGTCGATGTCCCCGCCGCCCTCGTAGCAGAAGGCGCCCAGCTCGTCGAGGTAGGCGCCCTGGTGCACGCGTAGGAGCTCGAGTCGCGTGGCCGAGCGCGCCGGTATCGTGACCAGTTCGTCGCCGAGGCCGAGGTCGCTCAACCCGTCGCGCACCGCGACGAGCCGGTCGGGTCGCTCGGGGTGGCCGGGGTCCTCGTGGCCGGAGTCGTCGGGCACCTCGTTGGTGATGAGCATGTCAGCGAAGGGCGGCTTCGCGAGAGGCGGCCCAGCGTCGGGCCCGCTCGACGCGGCGCTCGCGACTCTCGTCGGTGGGCTCGATCGGGAAGCGCACGAAGATGATCTCGTCTTCGAGTCTCGCGGTGAGCGAAAAACCGGACTCCTTGAAGACGTGCATCATGCCACGATTGTCCGCCTGGGTCTCGGCGATGAAGGTGGTGATGCCCCGCTCCCACGCGGCGTCGGCCAGGTGGTCGAGCAGCAGGATGCCCAGTCCCTGGTGCTGGTAAACGTCGTCGACGAGGAAGGCCACCTCGGCGCGGGCGGTCTCGGGGATCCGGTCGTAGCGGCCGACGGCGACGAGCGCGCCGCGCACGATGATGATGAAGGCCAGCCGGTCGACGTAGTCGACCGTCGTCAGGTGCACCAACTCCTCTGCGGAGAGCTCGGGGTGCAGGGAGAAGTACCGGCGAAAGACCGAATCGGGCGTGAGCTGGGCGTGGAAGCGCTGCAAGATATCCGCGTCGTCGGGACGGATCGGGCGCATCTGGAGCGTGAGGCCGTTCTCGGTGGTGACCCGCGTGGTCAGGTCCGACGGATACACCCACGGCACGAATCGGCGACCGGCGTCCACCGGGGAACCCGGGCGGTCGGAGAGGTCAATCATGGCTGGCACCTTCTCGTTACCCCCAACCCACGTCATAGCACGTCCGGATCCGAAATGACCAGCGCTTAGCACAAAGGACCCGAAATGGAAAGAAGATTTCAACACTGTTTCGTCAACCCTCCACCCTTTCTTAGACAATTCTCAGTATCATGAGGAGATTGATGGCGCCGAAGTGGTGCAGCGGAAGACCGTAATTGGATGAGGTGGTGTTGTGACGAGCGTGACCGTGTTCCCACTTGACGAGGTACAACAGTACGACGTACTGGTTGATGCGCTGGGTTCCGATGCTCGCGCGGAGTTGCGTACGTCCTCGGGAGAGTCCTTTGAGATCTCACCGGAAATGCTCACGGTCATCGTCGAAGCCGCGCAATACTTCGCTCGTGACAAAGCGGTCTCGGTGACACCGCATTCGCGCAACCGGTTCATCTGAACGACTCACCGTATCTCCTTTAGATATTCCTGACGAAACGAGGGATTAGTTCTAAAGTGGCCACTAACAGGGCGTGCGTTCTGCGAAACACGGATCGTTGTTTCTTGATACGGTGTCGGCTTCGTTAAAGTATTTTTACTCGGCTACTGGGGTGACGTTGGCATTCAAGAAGAAAGAGAAGCACCAGGACGAACTGCCCCGCGGCGGTGCCTCGGTCTCCGTCGCCGATCAACCGACCGGTGCGTCCAACGCACCACTCAATACTGCACCACAGAAGGGTCGGCTCGGCGACGTCCTGATCACCTCGGGACGCATTACCCCTGAGCAGTTGGATCAGGCCCTCCGTAAGCAGCGGCTGACGGGCGAGAAGTTGGGCAAGGTCTTGGTCGCGAGCGGGGCGATCGATGAACGGACGCTCACCGACGCGCTTTCGACGATGTTCGAACTTCCCGTCGTGAATCTCCACCGTGAGGACGTCAGCCCCGAGACGCTGCCGTTGATCGACGAAGGCTTCGCCCGTGAACATATGGTCGTCCCGGTGAAATTGGTCGGGGAAGAACTTCTGGTGGCGGCGGCCGAACCAACGGCCGAACTTCGCGAACAGATTGCCCAGCGCACGGGGCGTACCGTGCGGATGCAGATCGCCTCGATCACCGATGTGCGCTGGGCGATTGACAGCAACTACCGAGCCATCAGCGGGGTCGACGAACTCGTCCAGGTCTTCAAGGTCGTCGACGAAGCTCGTCGCCGCGGGACGGACGTGGTGCAGTCCGAAGTCGTCGCCGACGACGCACCGATCGTCCAGGTCGTGGACCGGATCCTCACTCAAGCGATGCGCGATCGTGCCTCGGACGTCCATATCGAGCCGTCTGATCAAGTCGTACGGGTGCGCTTTCGAATCGACGGTGCGCTGAACCAGATCCTCGAACTGCCCGCGGCGATGGGGGTAGGACTGATCAGCCGCATCAAGATTATGGCCGAGATGAACATCGTCGAACGACGCCGACCCCAGGACGGCCAGTTGACCGCGACGATCGATGGTAAAGAGGTTGACGTACGCGTCTCGACCGTGGCGACCATCATGGGCGAGAAGTGCGTGCTGCGAATCCTCGACAAGACCAGGTCGGTGTTACGACTCGCGGACCTGGGGATGCCCGGCGACACCCACGTCGCCTACGCGAAGCTCGTGCGTTCTCCCTTCGGCATGGTGCTTTGCGCTGGCCCAACAGGTAGCGGTAAGACGACGACCCTGTACGCGACGGTGAGTGAGATCGGCAACTCAAGCATGAACGTCATGACCATCGAGGACCCCGTCGAGTACGTCTTCCCCTCCATCAACCAGATCCAGACCAACGAGACGGCCGGCCTGACCTTCGCGACCGGTCTGAAGTCGATTCTGCGCCAGGACCCCGACGTGATCCTCGTCGGCGAGGTCCGCGACGTCGAAACGACCCGCGTCGCAGTCCAGTCGGCGTTGACCGGCCACTTCGTCATCGCCTCGATGCACGCGACGGACTCGGTCTCGGCGCTGCACCGACTACTCGACATGGGCATCGAGTCATTCCTGGTCGCCTCGTCGGTACTCGCGATCGTCGGCCAACGACTCCTACGCCGCATCTGTACGTCGTGCATCACGACCTATACCCCGACCGACGAGGATCTCATCTTCTACGAAGAGAGTGGTGGCGAGCCCAAAGAGACCTTCTACCACGGGGCCGGGTGCAACTTCTGCAGTCACACCGGTTATCAGGACCGTATCGGCATCTACGAACTTCTGGTGATGAC
Source organism: Acidimicrobiaceae bacterium RAAP-2 (assembly GCA_001443545.1). Lineage (GTDB taxonomy): Bacteria > Actinomycetota > Acidimicrobiia > Acidimicrobiales > RAAP-2 > RAAP-2. The sequence goes on along the minus strand of LMAD01000005.1, from coordinate 58,608 downwards.
CCCCGAGATTCGCCGCCTCGTCGTCGGCTGGGCGACCCAAGAGGAGTTGCGCGCCCTGGCGGTGAAACAGGGCATGCGCACGTTGCGACAAGAGGCGCTGAACCTTGTGGCCCAGGACACCACCACCATCACCGAAGTAATCCGGAGCGTTTACACCCTATGAGCGACGACACCAACGGCACGGCGAAGCCCAAGCCAACGAAAGTCCAGCGCGCTCGCGCGAAGGCCGACGCCAAACTTGAGAAGTCCCATTCGAAGCGTGCGAAGGCCGACGCCAAGCGGATGAAGAATAACGAACTTCCGGTGAAGTCGTTCAAATTCTCGGCCGTCGACACCGATGGCAAGACCGTCTCGGGGGTCGAGAAGGCCACAACGAGTGGCGCTGCGCACATGTCCCTGATGCAACGTGGCTTGCAACCGACCGAGGTCACGGAGAAACGCAACATCTTGAAGTTCGAGATCACGAAGAAGATCGTCCCGCGCAAGGAGGTGATGAACTTCTCACGCCAGTTGGCGGTCTTTATGAAGGCCGGCATCCCGATTATGGAGTCTCTCGAGGTCATCCTTGAAGAGACCAACGGCAAGATGCTCCGGGTGGTCCTGATCGACATGATCGACTCGCTTCGAAACGGCGACACCTTCGCCGCCGCCGCCGCCGCGCACCCGGAGGCCTTTCCCACGTACTACGTCGGCATCCTTGAGTCGGCCGAGTTGACTGGCAACCTCGACGAGGTGCTCGAACAACTGGCCGATTACATGGACCGAGACCTCAAGGCCCGGGGCAAGATAACGTCGGCACTGATCTACCCCGCGGTCGTCGCGGTGATGTCGGTGGTGACCGTGCTCATCCTCACCGTTGTCGTGTTGCCGCGTTTCGTCGTGTTCTTCAAATCACTGAACGCGAAATTGCCCCTCGCTACTCGGCTGATGCTCGGGTTCTCGAGTTTCGTCGGTAAATGGTGGTACGTCATCGTGGCCGTACTACTAATACTTGTGGCCACGTTCATCACGATGCGGCGAAACTCGAAGGGTCGGGCCGTGCTTGATTCGTGGCTGCTACGCTTGCCAGTGGTCGGCGACATCACCCGGACGTCGATCCTTGAGCGCACGATGCGCATCCTCTCCTCGATGCTCCGCGCGGGAGTCGATCTCCCCCGGTCGATGGCAGTCACGGCCGAGGCCGCGAACAACGCCGTGTATCGTCGCGCGCTCGAGACGATCCGTGATGAGATGATGGAGGGGCAGGGACTGGCGACGCCACTGGCACGAACCGGTCTTTTTCCTGGTGCCGCCCGTCAGATGCTCCGAGTTGGCGAGGAGACCGGGACCTTGGACGCGCAACTCGAAGTCGCGGCTGCGTATTATAGCCGGGAATTGGAAACAAAGGTGGATAGAGCGACGTCCCTTTTCGAACCCGCCATTATCGTGATTATGGGTGTGGTTGTGGGATTTGTTGCGGTGGCGTTGATTTCCGCTATGTACGGTATCTACAACCAAGTGCAAGTTCGTTGAAGCGTTTTGGTAAAGCAGTCTCTACTTCAGGGAGGAGCGGCGGTGATGATGACGCCAGATCGCCCAGATCGCCACAACCCCCTTCATCGTGTTCGTCTCGGCCGGTCGGGCGACAACGGTTTCACGTTGATTGAGTTATTGATTTCGATGACCATACTTCCCATCGTGATTGGGGCTATCTCCGTTGGGCTCTTGTCGATGTTTTCGCTGCAAGCCCGTGTTAACGGAAGATTGACGGGCTCGCTTGCTCTCCAGACGACGATGGCGACGTTTATCAAGGACGTCCAGAGTTCGTCTCAGGTTGAGACGAACTCCTCTACTCCGGCCTGTGACCCGACGGTGTCCGGCGAGACCCAGTTGCTCGGACTCAAGTGGTCAAGTGGTCAGACCGTCGTTTCCTACGTTGAAGTACCGATGAACAACGGAGCAACGATTAACCGCTCGCCGGGACTTCCGATGACGACGGGTTTTTCGGTGGAGCGAGTCGAATGCACCTTTGGGAATTCGACGCCATCTACGACGTCGGTCATCTCGTATGATGCGCAACCGGTCTCGACCCAACCGCCAGCTTCGCTTTGTATCTCGGCCACTAGCTGCTCAACTTCGTATCCATCGTTTAGCGCTTCTTCCAATTACGCTGAGGTGGAGTTGCCGCTGTACATCGCGCTTGGCTCGAGTCCGTATTACACGTTGATTGCCTCTCCGCGGAATCCCAACGCGATTCCGGGAGGATTATCGTCAAACGGCTTTTACGCCCCGATAAACCTGCTGGGACTACCAAGCAGCGGCTGCGGCACACTCAGTGTGTCCCCTAATGCAAGTCTCACGATCAACGTCAATGGAGGGTCAGCCAACGGGCTGCTGGCAGTCGGAGCGACCTGCGCTTCGGGTGGGGCGACGGTGCAGCTGGCGCAGAATTCGACGGTTAACGCGGGTGGGATCATTGTGACGAGCCCGGGAGCGGTGTCGGGTTCCACCCCGGTGCCGATTTTCGTAGCGGGCACGAAGTCGTTCGTCGGAACGCTGGCCGGTCTCACGCCGCCGCCGAATCCCACCGGAGTTGGATCGTGCATCCAAGACCAGGCGAACAACTACTACTGTTCACGGGGAAGTTATGGTGCGTACAGTTTTTCGAATCAGACGAACTCCATCACGTTCTACGGCGGTGGATCGTATTCATTCACTAATTTTCATATTCCAAATGGGGTTCAGGTCACATTCGGTCCCGGAGCGTACATTTTCAATGCGAGTAGTTCATCTGGAAGTGCGTTCACGACTGGAAATAGCGCCAATATAACTGGTAACGGTGCGCTATTTTACGCGCCCTATGGCAATATGAACATCGGTAACAACTCATACGTGAACCTCACTCCACCATCGGGTTATCAAGGGGTAACGATTTGGGATGCCGGTGGCGCACCAGGGTCCGGCACCGCGACCCCGACCGTGACCTTAGGCAACAACTCGAGTTACGGCTCGTCGACGTCGTGTTCGGGTGCGTCGTTCGGCGGTATCTACGTACCGTATGGAATCGTCGACAACTCTTCGAACGGTACCATTTGTACGTCATTTATTGTAGCTGGTCAGGCTAGTTTCTGGAACAATACAACGATTACGGTGACGCCGTGAAACTGAGTATTGCTCGCTTCTGCGTACGAAGGGATGGTTCCACCCGAAAACACAGGTCGGACTCCATTCGGGGCGATACACTCATCGAAATCCTTGTCGCCCTGCTTGTGGTGAGCGTGGCTGGTATCGCGCTATTGACGACATTCTCGACGAGTATCGCCGGATCGGTGACCCATCGAAATCTCGCCGTTCAATCGGTTGCGCTACGGTCGGCGGCCGAGTCCTACTACGCGTACATTGATAACGGGAACTACCAGTCGTGTGCTAGTGCGTACTCGCCTTCAACCGTCTCACTACCGACTGGATATACGGCGATCAACCAGTCGATCACTTTAGGTGGCCAGACGTTCAGCCCGGTCGAATACTGGAGTGGCGGACCGTCGCTCCCTCTGCCATCGCTAACTGACCTGTCCGGCAATAACAACACCGGTACGACACACGGTCATACGACGAGCAGTACGTCCGGACCGCTTGGAGGCGACGCCATCTCCATGGACGGATCGACGGGAACTTACGTATCGACGGCAAATTCGTACTCGAATCAGCTTCCGTTGTCACAGGCGATCTGGTTCAAAACGACGTCGTCGGGATCGATCATGAGTTTCACCAACAGCCAAACCGATGGTGGGGTGAGTTCGTGGGACCGCATGTTATGGATCGATCCGAGCGGCCACCTCGTCTACGGAGTGTACCCGGGTTCGATGAAAGAGGTGATCTCCACCGGTACCTACAACGACGGGAATTGGCATCAAGCGGTGGCGACGATTGGTCCGAACGGCGAATTCCTCTACGTTGACGGGTCTCAAGTGGCGGCCAACACGTCGGTGACTTCTGCCCAGAATTACACGGGCTACTGGCACCTCGGCTACTCGAATGCTGCGGGCACGTGGACCGACGGACCGAGTAGTGACTACTTCAACGGGTCGCTCGCACAGGCCGCAGTCTTTCCTGCCCAATTGAACGCAACACAGGTCGCCTCACTCTTCGCCACGTCGTCAGCGCAGGGTGAGGCGTCGGCGACGCTTGCCCTGACCCCAACTTCGTATTGGCCGATTACGACGCTGGCGTGGACTTCATCGTGGACTTCATCGTGTACACCCGGAACGACTGGACCACAGTTGGTCTCCATTGCCCTAATCAAGGGTGGTGCGACGGTTGCGACAACGCAAATCGTCGTCAATTCCAATAGTGGAATGGGTTCTGGCTCGAACTCCAGTACCGGTACCGGCTCCAATGGATCGCTCTCCGTTATTGGTCTCTCGCCGACGTGGCTGAACAAGGGCGCGAGTAGTCAAGTCATAACAATTTCCGGCAGCGGGTTTGGTTATGACACATCCGTTTCGTTTCTTAACCCCGGAGTCACTGTCAATCAGACGTCAGTATTGAGTGCATCGAAGGTCGCAGTGAATGTTTCCGTTTCGAGCACCGCGAATGTCGGATGGTCCGCCGTAACGGTGAAGAATGGTTCGACGGTCGCGTCGACACCGGGATCCACGTCGCTTACTCTGCCGTCCCTAACGGACCTGTCCGGAAATAACAACACGGGTACCGCCAATGGGGGCGTGACCATCGATTCGTCGGGGCCGCTTGGCGGCCAGGCCATCGCAATGGACGGATTGAGGGGTACCTACGTATCAACGGTAAATTCGTATACGAACCCTCTCCCGCTCTCGCAGTCGATCTGGTTCAAGACGACGTCGTCGGGATCGATCATGAGTTTCACCAACAGCCAAACCGACGGTGGGTTGAGTTCGTGGGACCGCATGTTATGGATCGATCCGAGCGGTCATGTCGTCTACGGCGTATATCCGAATGCGACGAAGGAGGTGGTCTCGCCCGGTACCTACAACGACGGGAATTGGCATCAAGCCGTGGCGACGATTGGTCCAAACGGCGAATTCCTCTACGTTGACGGGTCTCAAGTGGTGGCGAACACGTCGGTGGTATCTGCTCAGAGTTACACGGGCTACTGGCATCTCGGGTACTCGAACGCGACGCAGGGTTGGCCCGACGGCCCCAGCAGTAACTACTTCAACGGGTCACTCGGGCACGCAGCGGTGTATCCCTCGCAATTGACCGCGACGCAGGTGGCGTCGTTGTTCGCAGCGAATACCGCGCAATCAGAGGCGTCAGCCGTGCTCGCCCTAGCGCCGACGTCCTATTGGCCCCTCTCGACCGTCTCAAATTGTTTCTGTTTCGGTGTTGGGGTAGTCACCGTGACACCGGTTTGGGTCTTCGCTGGCACCACCCCGACCTTGTCGATCGTTGGGCAGGGGTTCACACCCAGTAATATGACACCGTCGGCGTTCCCCGTATTCAACGATTCGAGTGGCTCGAGTGGCACCATCACGTCGACTTCGTTGTCGACGGTGGCTTCATCGACGGCCACCTACCCAATGGCGTTGTCACCGTCTTCGACGATGACGGTGCCGGTTCAGGTGAATGCCAGTGCGTCACCGGGAGTCGGCACGGTGACGGTGTATAACCCCGATGGCTCGTCGGGTGCCGCGCCACTCTACGTCGATACGATGTCGTCTTCGTGCATTCCGTCGTCTAAGAATTCGAATGCCCGTAGCGCGAATGACAGAGGAAATCCGAGTGCGACGTGCACGTTCGGGCTGTACGGAACGGGTAACGGGGCCGTGACCATTTCTGCCCCATCGAACTTCTCGGTGTCTTCGGGGGGCACGACGGCGTCTGGAAGTCCAACGTACTTTACGACGACGGTGACTCAGACCTCAGGCGATAGTCAGTCGACGGTACCCGTTACGTTGCAGTTCCCGACGAGTGGCGGAACGCAATCGCTAACGATCACGATCGCGTTAACTAGCAAGAACGGATAGCGTCGTCTCGTGCGTCGATCCGGTGAAAGCGACGATGTGATCGCCGCAGTGGCGCGGCTATCGCGCCGAAAGGTTCATAATCGCGACGATGTTTCTTCGTCGCGATGTGATGAACGCGGTGCCACGCTCCTCCTGGCGTTGATGTTCCTCGTTGCCGTGAGCCTGATCATGCTTGCGATGGCCGCGTTGACGACGACCGCCCTTGCCAACTCAGCGAAGTTTTCTGTTGCTCAGTCAACGGTGACCGCAGCGAATAGCGCAGCTCAGATCGCGCTTGACAATGCCCGATCAACCTTTTATCAAGATTCGTTGAATGCAACAATCCCCGTCCCGTGCTGGGGGTTGTCGTCTTCTCCGTCACAGGTATCATCGGGCGACGTCACGATGGATACGTGGTGCACAACGCAGTGGAGTCCATTTTCGCAAGCGACTCGCACAGTAACGATTTCGACCTGCGGCGCCGCGGTGAGCGCTCAACGTTGCGCAGTTGCGCCACTCCTTCAAGTCATCGTCGTATTCGACGACTATCCGGCTCAATCCAACTCGCTGGTCACCGCCAATGCGACATGTTCGCCACAGACGACGGTCGTTCCGTCGCAAGAATCGACATGTGGCGTGGGCGTGTCGATCGTCTCGTGGTCATTCGGCTCACAACCTCCGACGATCGCGAATGCTGTAATCGGCGCACAATCAGGATGCGCGGAGACGGTTGTCGTGACCGGAACTGGTTTCGAGACCTCGGTAAGGAACGAAACCGTTTCATTCGTTGTCGGACCGGCGTCAAACAATGAGGTCTATTCCTTTGCCCCCAGCGTCACATCGTCGACGTCGGCGACTGTCTGCGTCTTAGCGACATCGCTGCCTTCAGGCGTTAGTTTGTCCGGTTCGGCGGTCGTGTTGACTACGCCCTATGGGCCTAGTGTCCAAATGATCACGGTGGGGTAGCCAGCGCTCGAATTTCGGTGCACATGCGCCACAACTCCAATGCGTGATCATGTTTCGCGTACAGGCGCATAACAGCGAGAAAATTGATCTTTCGGTCGAGCGGTTGTTGCGAGGTAGTTTGTTGTATGGTAAAAATAGTTCTTGATTCGCCAAGAGGTGGATAGGTCGGACCACCGGTTCGCCGGCAGACGAAAGGCAGAGTAATGATTCGGACGTATCAGAGAATTCAAAGGCGTCGAGCCGCCGGTGAGATTGACGGGGGTTTCACCTTGATTGAACTCCTCATCGTCATCGTCGTACTCGGCATTTTGGCTGCGATCGTCGTGTTCGCCCTCGGTGGCGTGACTGGCAAGAGCGCTGCTGCGGCGTGCCAATCAGATGCGAAGACGGTTGGGGTTGGTGTAAGCGCACTCATGGCCGAGAACCCTACGGTGACTAGCGTCTCTCAGTTGACCAATAACGGCACAACTGCTGGAGCGGCCGCCACAATTGGAGCATGGGAGTGGGCACTGACGTCCACCGGAACAACTCTCAATTCCAACGGTCTTGCTATTTCTGGGAATCCGTTCGTGCAGTCGTGGCCAAGTTCAAGTTCATACACGGTGACCGTCGCAGACAATTCAAACACTGCTTCAAAAGCCAATGCTCTGCCGGTGTCAGGCGCGACGACTGCGGCCGCTCTTGCACCATTCGGTGACGTGTTAGTCAGCGGTACGGGTGCAGCTGTTGCGTCAGGCGTATTGTCAGGACCGTTTTCGTCACTGACGTATGTCTTTGACGCCACCGTTAACCCAATCGAAGCATGCAACTGGGCGGTACTCGGACACGCATAAATCGTTCATTAATTGGTTTGTGACGGCTTTACGTCTAGTGCCCGGCGGGTGTCCCGCCGGGCACTAGACGTAAAGCCCAGATGCAGGTACATGGGAGTCATCATGGCGAGTAGTGATATGAAGTTGGTTGACCCTTGGCTCCAAGTCCTCTGGGACCAAGGCGGGACTGATCTGCTGGTCGCGGGCGGTTCCGCTCCACGAATCCGCGTGAATGGGCGCTTAATCCCTATCGAAGGTGCAGCGCCATTGTCCGCCGAGGAAGTCGCAGCGATGTCCTTTCCTCTGCTTTCCGATGGACAGCGCGACATCTTTGATGGCCAGATGGACGTCGACTTCGCGTTTTCGTGGCGCGACCTTGCACGGGTACGAGGCAGCGTCTTCACTCAGCGCGGCCAGGCAGCGATGTCACTTCGTATCATCCCGAGCAAGATTCCGCAGTTCGATGAACTTGGCCTACCCTGGGCCGCCGATTGGGTTGCGAAGCAACCTCGGGGTTTTGTACTGGTGACCGGACCAACGGGATCGGGAAAGTCGACGACGTTGGCGTCGATCATCGATCGAGTGAACGAAACCCGTGCCGCACATATCCTCACGATCGAGGACCCGGTTGAGTACGTGCACAATCACAAGATGTCGGCGGTCACTCAGCGAGAGATTGGCCTGGACAGTCCTTCGTTTGACCGTGCGCTTCGATCAGCTCTGCGCGAGGACCCCGATGTGATGTTGATCGGTGAGATGCGTGACATCGACTCAATTCAAATCGCGCTCACCATGGCCGAGACGGGACACTTGGTTTTCGCGACACTGCACACGAATGACGCGGCACAGGCCATCGACCGCATCATCGACGTCTTCCCAGCGTGGCGCCAAGAGCAGACGCGGGTGCAGCTGGCGGCGTCGTTGAGCGCGATCATCGCGCAACGCCTTATCCCCAAGGTCGGTGGTGGGATGGTGGCCGCCTTCGAAGTACTGATTGCGACGAGTCCGGTTCGTAACCTCATCCGTGAAGGACGTTCCAATCAGCTATCGAACGTGATGTTCACGAATGCGAAAGACGGCATGCAGGTTCTCGAGACCGACCTTGCCCGACTGATTTCGACAGGCACGGTAACCTACGAGGACGCGTTTGCTGCGAGTGCACACCCGAAGGAGTTGATGAGAGCCTTGGAGTTCTTAGGTTATAAAGCTCCGAAGGATTGACGAGCGGTGACGATTCACCGTGGCCCCGACTTACCGTATCTGACGGTGGCCGGGGTGACACCGTCGAGCCGTGGCTGGATAGTCGCTAGCGCAAAATTGCACGCCGCCACATTTGCGGTGGAGCCTCCTCGACTGTTCGAGACGTTCCTCGACGTCGTGAGTGAACGTCCGGCGTTCGCCTCGATTGTGGTCAATGTCCCAATCGGTTACCGCGACAGCACGGAAGACGCACCGCGGACCTGCGACCGAGCGGCGCGTGCGTTACTAGGCCGACGCGGGATCACGATTGCCAATGCACCAACGCGCGAAAGTCTTTGCGAAGGCCCCAATTGGGTGACGACGCACGTTGACGCCGCTTCAATGATGAAGCTCCCGCGGTATCGAGAGTTCTTCGCTGAAATGTCTCCGTTTCGCCAACGCGTCGTATATTCGGGCCATCCAGAGTTGAGTTTCTACCAATTGAATGGTGACCTTCCCTTGCGATGGTCGAAGCTTCGCGAAGAAGGCAGGCAGGAGCGTCGAGAAGTGTTGGAGAAGCGGATCCAGGGAGTCGCCACGATTCTCGAAGCTGAACTCGACGTCCCAGGGAAGCACCTTTACGACGTCGCGGCGCTTTTGTGGACGGCTCGGCGGGTCCAAGGCCGGGCGGCCAAACGGATTCCGTCGGACGCCGAGTGGGACAGCGAGGGTCTTCGCATGGAGTACGTCTTCTAATCAAAGGTGCCACTGCAGGTTGTGGAACGGAATCAACAGTTCTGGACCGGCGACGATGGCGACGTAGGCGCCGACTGCGAGGAAGACACCGTACGGGACGGGTTGTTGACGGGCGATTCGCTTGACGGCGATGAGAGTGACGCCGATAACAGCACCGACGAGGTTGGCGACGAAGAAACCGAGGATGGCGTACCCGACGCCGAGCCAACCAAGCCCGAGCCCGAGGACGAGTGAGAGACGGACGTCGCCGAACCCGAGGGCTCGGGGGCTGACCGCATTCAATGTGAAGAAGAGACCGAACCAGATAACTGCGACGAGGGCCGCGACGACGAGTCGGTGCCACTGACCGTCGTACGTCGTGGCGCCGAGCAACGTGATCGCTTGGAGGACCAGCACGGTGTACACGATTCGCTTGGGGAGAATGAGGAGTTCGGCGTCGATCACGGCGAGGGCGAACAGGCCGGCGACGAGTACGAGCAGGGCCGGCAGATCGGCTCGATAGCCGACACGGGCGGCGACACCGGCGAATGCGGCGCCGGTCGCCAGTTCGACGAGCGGGTACTGACGTGAGATTGGGGTGCCGCAGTGGCGACACCGTCCGCGTAGCAGGAGCCACGAGACGACTGGGACGTTGTCGCGGGCCGATATAGTGGTGTGACAGTGGGGACAGGCCGAGGCCGGTCGCACGATTGAGAGTTTTCGCGGTACCCGGTAGATCACGACGTTCAGAAATGAACCGACCATCAATCCCAAGAGCGCGCAGTAGAGGACGAGCAGACTCAGCACGGTCGAATCGCGTCTCTCGAGCTCCGTCGCGATGGGCACGAATCGACGATGACCCAGTCTGCATGTGGTAGTGATTCGAGCACGACGGTTGCCCCTTGTGACCCATGAGGGTTCACCATTTTCGCAGGTCGCATAACTATAGTTCGAAGGGACTGGCGAGTTGTCGGCAACGCCATGGCGTCGTCGACAACTCTCTGGCCGACGGAGAGGATCTGTTCTTGGGCAACGTATTGAGTCCACGGTACCGATACGGTGCGAGTTTTATCGACGAGGCGTCGGGTGTCCGGTTCGAGGGACACCATCCACTTGAACGACCGGACCTCTGGCACCGTTACCTTGAGGACGCGGAGGGCAAGTACCGCAGTTTCGGTTTCGAAGGAACTCTGCGCCGACGCGAGCTCGACGAGGGCCAAGGGGTCCCACTCTTCTTCGTCGGATTCGCGCCCGACGGTGAGCCGGTCGCTGGACTGCGGTTCCACGGTCCGCTCGAGAACCGGTGGGGCGCGGCCCTGATCGAGGAGATGGCCGACCTGCCCGAGCTCGACGAGATCGGGACCTTGATCGACAACGAAGCCCGATTCGGCATCATCGAGGCCAAGGGTGGATGGGCCAAGGGCGAGGCCGTTCTCGGGGTTCGCATGGTCGCGACGATCTCGCGCATCATGACCCACGCCGCCGTGTGGCTCGGCGCCGAACGCACCATCGCCGCCGTCTCGGACCTGTTGATCCCGGTCGGCAAGGTCGCCGGCGGGGAAGTGTTGAGTCGTAACTACGTCCCCTTCCCGGACGAGCGCTACCGTACGTACGCCGTTACCTGGCAGCGATCGCGGTCCTACGACCTCTCCGATGAGACGAACCAGCGCGCATTACGGCTCGAGGCCGAACAGCTCGCCCGCGGACCACGAACGACCACCGCCCGCCCTGTCGACGTCGCCTCGACGCGTACTCATTCGTTTCAGCCGTTGGTGCTCGACGTTGCGACTCGCAGCGACCGCGAGGTGCTGCGAATCCTGCGCGAGGACCCGTCGCTCCAGGTGATCGATCAGTTGGAAGACCAGCGAAACCAGTTGGCCGAACTCAAGCCCGCCCTGTCACCGAATCAGTTGAACGAGGCGCCGCGCTGGGTCTACTACCCGTGGCGTCGGGCCGTTGTTCGGCTCCTCGGTCCTCGGTCTTTCGCGAGGGTTCGACTGGACCGCAATCGCAACAAGTTGACCCACGAAGAACAGGGCCGACTGCGCGGGCTGCGCGTCGGCGTCGTCGGCGCGAGCGCCGGGCACTCGATCGCGCACGTCATCGCGATGGAGGGTCTCGCCGGCGAGATCCGTCTCGCCGACTTCGACACGATCGACCTCACCAACTTGAATCGGATCCCGGCCAGCGTGCTCGACCTTGGCGTGAACAAGGCGATCGTGGCGGCACGACGCATCTCCGAGATCGACCCCTTCGTACGGGTATCGGCTTTGACCGAAGGGGTCACCGCGGACAACCTCGACCGGTTCCTCGACGGACTCGACGTCGTGATCGAGGAGTGCGACTCGTTGGACATGAAGTTCCTCGTACGCGAGCACGCCCGAGCCCGACGCATCCCGGTCCTGATGGAGACGAGTGACCGTGGGGTCCTCGACGTCGAGCGCTTCGACCTCGAACCGGGTCGGACGGTCTTTCACGGTCTGCTCGGTGACGTCACGGCCGAGAAGGTGGCCGGGCTCACGCTCTTGGAGAAGGGCCCGTACCTCCTTCGCCTCCTCGGCGCCGACGACGTCTCGTCGCGCGGCGCGGTGACCTTCTTCGAGATCGGCTCCACGATCACCGGCTGGCCGCAGCTCGCGAGCGAGGTCACCCTCGGTGCCGCGACGGTGGCCGCCGCCGTACGCCGACTGGGACTCGGTGGTCACCTCCCCTCGGGACGGGTTCGCTTCGACGTCGAGGAGATGCTCGGCGGAGTCGCCCCCGTCGATCTCTCGGTTGATTCCGATATCGACCTCTCGGCACCACCGCCGGTCGACCCGGTTCCCGAGGACGGCGACGACGTGACGATGATCGTCGACGCGGCGCGGCGGGCTCCGTCGGGCGGCAACAGTCAGCCGTGGCGCTTCGAGGCCGACGCCGACGAGGTCCGATTCTTCCTCGTCCCCGAGCGTACGTCGGTGATGGACGTCCAGCATCGTGGCAGCTACGTCGCTCTCGGCGCGGCGCTCTTCAACGCGCGCGTCGCGGCCGCTTCGCGCAATCGGCTCGGCACGGTGAAACTCTTCCCCGAGGGCGCGCCGAGCCATCACGTGGCGACGTTGCGTCTCGGCACGACAACCGACCAGCAGATCACGCCGCTCTACCCCATGATCCCCGAACGGATCTCGAATCGCCAGCCGGGTCAACCGACACCCATCGAACGCCACGTCGAGGACCTGCTCGCACGGGTCGTGGCCACCGAAGGGGCCAACCTGCGCTTCCTCACCGATCGAGCGCACCTGAACGAGGGCGGTGAACTGCTCGGTCAGTGCGACCGGCTGCGATTCTTGATCCCCCAGGTCCATCAACAGATGCTCGGTGAGTTGAAGTTCCCGGGCCGTGATTCCCTCGACGAGGGGCTCGACGTGCGCACGCTCGAGATGGATCCGACGAGCATCGCCGCCGTGGGACTGCTGCGCCGACCCGAGGTCATGGCGCACCTGGCCGATTGGCGGGCGGGTCAGATGCTCGGTCTGCGCACCCAATTGATGGTCGGCACGAGTTCGGCGTTGGCGGCGATCACGATTCCGCGAGCGGAGCCGATGTGGTACCTGCGCGCCGGGGCCGCTATCGAGCGGTTCTGGTTGAGCGCCCAACTCCACGGCCTCGCGGTGCAGCCCGTTGCGCCGATCTTCCTCTACGCGAACGACGAGCGCGACCTGCTCAAACTCGGTGGCGAACGCCACCTCGACCACATGCACCAGCTCCGTGAGCGCTTCGCGGCGCTCTGGGACCTGGTAGAGGGCGAGGCGGTGACGATGGTCCTGCGGGTCAGTCACGCTCCGGCCGCGAGTGCGCACAGCATTCGACTGCCCCTGTCCGAGGTGCTCGTTCGAGAGACCGATCTCGCCGATATCGGGGAGATTCCGCTCTAAATCGGTCCGTATAAATACTTCTTGCCTAAATCCCATCGTCGTCGTACTATTACTGGACGTGGCCTCGTGCTGGTCACGGGGTGATTCGGGCACGAGCAGACAGTCTGCGCGGTCTTGAGGGACTAGGGCAATCCATGAGCAGTACCGTCGATACCTATCTAGAGCGGGCCCGCACCGAGGCCCGACTCGTCGTCGAGTCGCTCGTGCACGTCGTCGCGGGCACCGAAGTAGTGGCCGTCTTCGCCGGTGAGAATACCGTCATCCCTGATTTCGAGATGGATCCCATGGTCGCACCGGGCGCCGAAGAAGCCTACGAGGCGATCATCGCGCGCGTGCGTACCGCGCTGAACGAACGAGTTGCCCTCGGTGCAATCACCTGCGACGTCTACGGCGTCGAGTGGGGCGCGCTCGTCGAACCGATCAACAACGAGAATGGGCGTGCCATCGGCGCGCTCGTGGTGGCGCGCCACGGTCGGACCTGGTCAAAGCGTGAGCGTTCCGTCGCCAAGGCCTTCGCGAGCCTGCTCTCGCATATCGCCACGCTCGCGGTGCGCGAGCGGGTGCTCTTGCACCAGCAGCGCCTCGATGAGTTGGTGGCGAGCGTTGCAGAGCACCTCATGCCCGCGACGGCGACCACGCGCAACGAGGTCCTGCAGTGGACGATCCGGGCCCTCGGCGAGTTCTTGGGTTCCGACGTCGCCCTGATGCGGCGCAACGACCACGTCCGCGGACTGAGCATCTTCGAGGCCGAGTGGCCGGTGCGCGAGAACATCCCCGACCCCGACCCGCTGGGCGAAGTGCCCTTCGACGCCGATCCGATCTTCGCCGCGACCCGGGACCTGAAGGCCCCCTACCTCACGGGCATCGCCGACGATGTCGACGACGAGTACAAGCAGCACATCGAAGAAGTCGCGGGGCCAACGCCGGCCGCCGGGGCGGCCGTGCCACTCTTGATGGGTGACACCACCTGGGGCGTCATCGGCTTCATCCACTTCCAGAACCACGCGTGGGTCCCCGCGGAGATCAACGCCCTGCAGGCCGTCGCCTCCATGCTCGTCCAGCTCCAAGCGCGAATCGACGCCGAAGAGCGCATCATCTTCAACGCGAACCACGACGAGTTGACGGGACTGCCCAATCGGCGGGCGTTGATCGCCGAATTGAAGACCCGTCTCATGCAACGACGCGACACGGCGGTCATGGTGATCGACCTCGACCGGTTCAAGGTGATGAACGACTACCTCGGGCACGTCAACGGTGACCGACTCCTCGTCACGATGGCCGACCGGATCCAGACGAGCATCCGCTCGGGGGACTTCGCCGCGCGCCTCGGCGGAGACGAGTTCGTCTTCCTCGTGGACCGGGCGCGCAGCGAAATGGAGGCGCTCGCGAGCGCCTATCGCATCTTGGAGGTCATCGCCCAGCCAGTCGAGATCGCTGGTCAGGTCATGAACCACACGGCGAGTATCGGGATCGCACTCTCCCAGCCTGGCGCCAGCGCCGTCGAGATGCTCGGACGGGGCGACGCCGCTATGTACACCGCGAAGTCGCGGGGCCGCAACCGCGCCGTGGTCTTTGACCGCGACCTTCACCTGGCCGTCGACGAACGCTCCCAGATGGAACTGATGCTTCGTGAGGCGATCGATACTGGCGGCCTGCGCCTGCACTTCCAGCCTGAGGTCGACCTCCAGAGCGGCAAGCTGCTCGCGGTGGAGTCACTCGTGCGCTGGCAACACCCCACCCGGGGACTGCTCGCCGCCTCGGACTTCATCACCGTCGCTGAGGAGACCGGACTCGTCTCCACCCTCGGCCGCTGGGTCTTCGCTGAGGCCTGTCGCCAGCTCAGCGCGTGGGGCCACGAGTACCCGGGCCTCGACTTCACGGTACGCGTCAACATGTCACCGGCCGACTTCAAGGTCGGTGACCTGGTGGAGTTCGTCGAGGGCTGTCTCGCTCGATTCAACGTGCCCGGGAACCGGCTCTGCGTGGAGATCACTGAGTACGCCGTCGTGGACGACCCCGAGCAGACCGCGCGGATCCTGCGGGGGTTCCAGGCGCTCGGCATCGAGATTGCCCTGGACGACTTCGGTACTGGGTTCGCCTCGATGACCGAACTGAAGAACCTGCCGGTCGACTTCTTGAAGCTGGACATGAGTTTCGTCCGTGGTATCACGAAGGACCCCTTCGACCGGGCCATCGTCGACGCGATCATCCGGCTCGGCCGCGCCCTCGGCAAGGAGATCATCGCCGAGGGTGTCGAGACGAGCGTGATCGTGGACGGACTCCTTGAGCTCGGTTGTCACCGAGGTCAGGGCTATCTCATCTCCAAGCCAGTGGCGTCGGCCGACCTCGGTCGGTTGCTCCACGCCGGTTCGACCCCACAGTCGCTCCTGCGGGTGGGCAGTGCGACCGACGCGGCGTGGGAGGACCTCCTGTGGTGAGCTCGTTGGAGAGCCCCCTCGTCGCCGAGTCGATCGCCGAAACCAACTACGAGCCCTGGCTGTTCCAGACGATGCTCACCGAGTTGTCCGAGGGCGAGCTCGGAATCGGCTTCATCTACTCACTCCTCGAGCGCCTGGCCGCCCGTCACGGACTGCGCGACGTCGTGGTCGTGTTGAGCCACGAATCGTTCGGCACCCAGAGCTTCCGTCTCGGTGGACGCGCCGTATCGAGCGCGATGGCCGCGCGCCTCGGCGACAGTGCGGGGGTGCACTGCGAACCCGACGTCGTGCCCGCTCACGAGGCCGACGCCGTGCGTACGGCCTGTCAACTCGCGCTCTCGCTGCACCTGGCCCGTTTCAGCGCCGGACACGACCCGCTCACCAATATCTCGAACCGCCGGAGCTTCGATTCGGCGCTGCGCGTGGCCGCGGCGCGAAGTGCCCGCTACGGCTGGTCCTTCACGCTGGTGATGCTGGACCTGAACGACTTCAAGGCCGTCAACGACCGCGCCGGTCACGCCTTCGGCGACTACCTCTTGCGCCAGTTCGGATTCGCGCTTCGCCGGTCGGTGCGCAACGGGGACACCGTCGCCCGTCTCGGCGGCGACGAGTTCGCCGTGATCCTGTCCAACGCCGAGGGCGTCGAGGCGTCGGGTTTCGTGGACCGACTGCGGATGCAGCTGAAGGCGGCCGACGACCTGGTGGAGTTCACGACCGGGGTGGCGACCTCCCCGCGGGACTCCACGGACCCTACCGAGTTGTTCCGGATCGCCGACGAGCGACTCTACGAGAAGAAGGGTGCGGGCCACTCATGACGTCGCGGATCGAAGAGGACTTCGAGCTCGAACTGCGAAGTCTGCCCGGCGTGCTGAACGTCTCGGTGACGCGTCGCGACGACGGGACGGTCGACGTGGTCACCCTGCTCGTCTACGGCCTCAACACGAGTGAGACCGAGGGCGTCGCTTCCCAGATCGCGAGTCTCTACTTCCCCGACGCGAGAATCGTGGTCGAGGACGCCAATAACGTCTTGACTCCCACGACAATCGAGGGTGCGCGCATCATCTTGACCAGGGCGTCCTGTGACGAAACGACCGGGGCCTGCGACGTCGAGCTCAGCCACCGCGGTCGGCTCGGCCACGGCGGCTCACGCAGTGGCTCGCTCATCGGCGGCGCGGAGGCGACCCTCATGGCTCTGCGCGATCTCGGCTACGAGTTCCCGTTCTCGTTGGCCTCGGTGACCAACGTGCCGGCGGCGAAGAACTGGCCGGTGATCGTGACGATGCGGTCCTTCGCCGACGGCAGCGAGCGCTTCGGTATCGCCCAGGCGAGCGATGATGTCGTTGCCGCCGCCAAGGCCACGCTCGACGCGCTGAATCGATTCCCCGTTTCGCAGCGGACTCGCTGACTCTCTGCAGTGATTGAACATGGACGATAGTTTGCGCGCCGCACCTCGCTCACGGCACATCTCCGCCGTGCTGGAAACCAGATTACGGCCACTTATCGGGTTCACGGGAATTCTGATAGCTATCGGTGCGTTCATCGGCGTCGTCGCACTGCTCGGCGGCGTCGTCGTCGGCGATGGGTCTGCGTCGATTTATTCGACGTGGGCGATCGAACACGGTCGGTTCGCTTGCGCCTATGCCCCCTTCACACACATTGCACAGATCCCGTCGATAGCGAGACCCGGTGCGATGATCACCCCGTTCTACCCGTTGGTGTCGGGTGCGATTGCCGCGCTCGCACGTATCGGCCACCAGTACCCATTCCCGGTGACGTCGCTCGGAGCCAACTGCTCACACGCCTACGTTGCCATGTTCCATTGGTCGGTGGCGTCGGGAGTCGCCATACCGACGTTACGGATTGGCTACGTCGCCGGAATTTTCCTCCTGGTCGGGGCGGCCTCGCTGCTTCGAGCGAGCGGACGAGGGCGACGACTGGCTGAGCCTGTGACTCTCGTGGTGATTGTGACCTTGGCGCCGGTACTCGCCGCCGTGGTGCAGTACTTCCACCCCCAGGACCTGATGGCGATGGGATTGGCGTTGGGGGGGGTGGCGGCGGTGCTGCGCGAGCGGTGGCTGCTCGCGGGCGCGCTGATTGGTCTCGCCGTGGTGACTCAGCAGTACGCGTTGCTGGTCTTGGCCGTGGTGTTCTTCGTCGTTCCATCGCGTGGTCGGTGGCGCTTCAGCGCTGCGGTCGTATTCGTCGCTGCGCTAATCGACCTGCCCTTCCTCGTCGTGACGTCGGGTCGGGCCCTTCACGCAATTGCCAATGGTTCAGCGCCGTCGTTCGGGGGAACGGTGCTGTGGGAACTGCACGTGCCGGCCGTGCCGCTCTTTCTCATCGCTCGTGTGCTGCCCATCGCGAGCGCCGCGGCGCTCGGTTGGTTCGCTCGACGGCGCATCGGTGATCGGGTTCTCGAACCGATCATGATGACCTCACTCGTCGGTACGGCGTTGGGGATCCGCTTGATCTTCGAGGTCAACCTCTGGGGGTACTACTTCATGGCGCTGGCCGTTTCCCTGGTCTTACTCGAAGCAATCCGGGGGCACCTCCGCACGGTCGTCGTCGGCTGGCTCTTGGCGTTGTCCTTGGCGTTCGACCCGATACCCGGACTCTTCCAGTCCAACGCGCACCCGTGGGACATCTACGCCCAACTCGACCTCGCCAAGATCGTCGTCGGCGCGGTGGCCCTCTACATCGTCGCCTCGTTAGCGCGTCGGCGAGTCCGCTGGTTCTGGCTCGCCTGGGTGGTCTTCAGCGCCGTCGCGTTCGTCCACTTACCCGGTATCGACTTCTTGCAGCATCGCCCGTGGCCTCGGTGGCTGTGGCAGGTGCTCCTGGTGCCGAGTGGACTCGCACTCGTCGCCGAGCCGTTGGTGGCAGTGATGCGCGCGTCGCGCCGTGAGATGGAGGCGGTGGTCGACCCGATGGCCGATGCGCCGATCGTGTCGTAAGTTCCCTGATACCGGCGTTCAGACCATTGCGACCCGATGGTCCCGCGGCTACGCTGAGGGCACAATGTCGTACCTGGGGGGTGGTAGTCGTGTCTGACGTCGATGCACCCTTGACCCTCGAGTCCGCCCTCCTCGAAAGCCACTTCATCGAGGCGACCGGCACCGCCTTCATGTTGCGCGACGCCACCGGCCGCGTGATCGACTGCAACGAGCGGGCCGAGCGAGTCTTCGGCACTTCTCGGGCGGACCTGTTGAGTGACGACCCGATGAAGGTGACCTGGAATCCGGTACACGAGGACGGCTCGACCTTCACCCTCGAGGATCTCCCGTCGGTTCGGGCCCTTCGCACCGGCGACTCGGTCTACGGCGTCGTCCAGGGGATCGAGATCCCGAGCGGCGAGCAGCGGTGGTTCACGGTGAACGCCTACCCGGTGCTCCGCGACGGCGAGGTCCGCGGCGTGCTGCTCGCTTACCTCGAAGCGACCGACCGGGTGCGACGAGGCCACGTGGTCTCGATGTTGCTCGACGTCAATCGTCTCAGCACCGCAGTCATCGGCGAGTCCGGGGCGCTGCGCCACCTCTGCGCCCAACTCGTCGCGACCAGTCAATTCGCCCTCGTCTGGGTGGGGGTCGCTCAACCGGGTCCCGACGGGCGCGTCGACGTCGTCGAGTCCGCCGGCGCGACGGACTACGTCTCTGACGACTTCGTATCGTGGTCGAGGTCTCGACCCAACGGGCTCGGCCCCGTGGGTACGGCGTTGCGCACGACGGCGACGGTCGTCTCGAACGACCTACTGGCGGTGGCGAACATGGCGCAGTGGCGCGAGCGCGTCGTGCGCTACGGACTCCGCTCGTCGGTGATCCTCCCCTTCAGCCCCGGCGGCAAGCGCGCGGTGCTCGCGGTCTACGCGCGGCACCGCAACGCCTTCGACGAGTTGACCGTGTCGGGCCTCGAGAACATCGCCCGCGAAGTCGAGCGCGTCATCGCTCACGGGGTGTCGGCGAGCCAGCTCGCGACCGCACTCTCGGGCACGCTGACGGCCCTCGCGCGGATCACCGAGGCCCGCGACCCCTACACCGCCGGACACCAGTCGCGCGTCGGATCGCTGGCCTCGGTGATCGCCTCAGAGTTGGGCCTCTGGACCGATCTCGTCGAGCGGATCCGCGACGCCGGCGCGGTGCACGACGTCGGCAAGGTAGCGCTGTCCTCGGAGATCCTGATCAAGCCGAGCCGGCTCACCGAGCTCGAGTACCGCATGATCCAGCGCCATGCTCTCATCGGCTACGAGATCCTCTCCAAGGCGTCGTTGCCCTGGCCGATCGCCGAGGTCGCCCTCCAGCACCACGAACGGCTCAACGGATCGGGGTACCCCAACGCGCTCGTCGGCGACGACATCATCTTGCCCGCGCGCATCGTCGCGGTGGCCGACGTCGTCGAGGCGATGTCCAACCACCGCCCCTATCGACCCTCCGTCGGGCTCGAGCAGGCCCTCGATCAAGTCGCCTCGAACGTCGGCACGCTCTACGACGCCGACGTGGTCGCCCAGTGCCTGAAAGTCTTCGAAGGCGGATTCGAGTTCGCGCCCGACCAACCGGAGTCGATCTTCACCGTCTGAACCCATTGACCAGGGACAAGGCACCCACTAGGTTGAGGACCAGCTAGGGAACCGTTTTCTAGCGCAGCTGATTCACGAGTCGGGGTGAACATGACGCTGTCGGAGGGGTCCTCGAGCCCGCTGCGCACGTTGCAGTACCTCGACGTCTTCTTGGATTCGACGGTGATCGGGTTCGCCTACTTCGAAGACGGCGTGGTGCGCGACTGCAACGAGGCGATCGCCCGGCTGCTGCACACGTCGGTCGACCGATTGATCGGGCTGGACGTCGCCGACGCTCGGTTCGCCAAGGCGAACGACGAGACCCCGTTCTACCTCGAGAACCCCGAGGTCATCCAGTCGATCGATGAGATGACCGCCAACACCGACGTGATCGTCGGCGTCAACTTCGCCAACGCGGCCCGGCGGTGGCTCTCGGTCGATACGTACCCGGTGCTCGAGATGAGCGAACGCAGCGGCGTCATCGCCTCGTTCTTCGACGTCACGCGCGACATCCGCCGCGAGCGCATGCTCCGGCTCTTCGGCGCCGTGAGCCGCACGATGGGAATCGCCGAAAGCCTCGACGAGGCGTTGAGCGGCCTCGTCGAACGGCTGTGCGAGGACGGCGGGTACCGAGTCGCGTGGGTCTCCTTCGAGACCGACGACCCCAGCGGCCGACTCGAGGTCGCCTATCGCGGCGGCGCCGTCACCTACCTCGACGGGCTCGAGCTCACCCAGAGCCCCGTGACCGGGCGGGGCCCGACCGGGCGGGCGATGCGCGAGCAGTCGGTCCAGGTGGTCCACGACGTCGCGCGCTTCGACGAGCTGTCGCCCTGGCACGAACGGACCCGGGCCTTCGGGATCGATTCGATCGTCTCGCTGCCGATCACCATCGGGACCCGTCGCGCCGTGGTGAGCGTGGCCGACCACGACATCTACGTCTTCGATGACGAGACGGTCCTCGAACTGCGCAGCCTCTTGGCCGAGGTCGAACTGCTCGTGGCGCGGGTCCAGGGCGTCGCGGCCATCCGGGCCTCCCTCGAGGGCACGGTCGCGGCGATGACGCGCATCACCGAGATTCGCGACCCCTACACCGCGGACCACCAGATGCGCGTCAGCGCGCTCAGTCGGGCGATCGCGACGTGGTTGGGATTGGGCGAGGACGTCGTCGACGCGATCGCCCAGAGCGCAGCCCTGCACGACCTGGGCAAGATCGCGGTGCCCGCGGAGATCCTCGGTCGACCGGGCCGACTGAGCCCGCTCGAGATCGAGGCGGTCGAACGCCACTGCACCGTCGGGGCCGACGTGCTGGAGCAGTCGTCGCTGCCGAGCGTGTTCGTGGACGTCGCGCGCCACCACCACGAGCGGCTCGACGGTTCGGGCTACCCCGACGGGTTGGTCGGCGAGGCGATATCGCTCCCGGTGCGCATCGTCGCCGTAGCCGACGTCGTCGAGGCGATGACCCACCACCGGCCCCACCGGCCGCGCTACAGCATCGACGAGGCGCTCGCCGAGATCGTCGCCGGCGCGGGCGTGCGCTACGACGCGGGCGTGGTCGAGGCCTGCGGGGCGGTGCTCGCGGCGGGCTTCGAGATCGACGGCTGAGCGGCGGGCCAGCCGCGATCGGCCGCGATCGTGGTCGCCTCGGTCGCCGGGACGGCCGGCGAGAAGAGGAACCCCTGGCTGAGCGTGCAGCCGGCGTCGTGGAGCCGGTCGAACTGGTCGGTCGTCTCGACGCCCTCGGCGAGCACGGGCACGCCCAGCTGCTCGCCCAACGAGACGATGAAGCCGACCAGGGCCTCGTTGTAGCCGATGCCGTGGGCCGGGCGCACGAAGGACTGGTCGATCTTGACGAACTGGAGCTGGAGGTGCATCAGGTAGGCGAGCGAGGAGAGACCGGCCCCGAACTGGTCGATGGCGACCCCGACGCCCAGCTCGTGCACCGCCGCGATGGTCGCCGCGGCGCGATTGACGTCGAGCAGGGCGACTCGCTCGGCGACCTCGAGGATCAGGCGGTGCGCGGCCAGCCCACTCGCGCCGAGCACTGACGTGACGAGTGCGGGCAGGTCGTCGTCGAAGAACTGGCGCGCCGAGAGGTTGACCGTGACGTAGGGCGCGTCCGGCCCGGTCCACGCGGCGGCGGTGCGCGTCGCCTCGGTGAGGGCGAAGGCGCCGAGGTCGTGGATGACGTCACTGGTCTCGGCGAGCGCCAGGAACTCTGAGGGGCCGATCAGGCCCCGGGTCGGGTGGTTCCAGCGCATCAGGGCCTCGAAACCGACGACGCGCGAGCCCGCCGCGTCCACGATGGGCTGGAAGTGCATCACGATCTCGCCCGCATCGAGGGCGTGGCGAAGTTCTTGGAGCTGTTCGAAGCGGCCCATTGAGTGCTGGCGCAGTGACGCGGAGAAAACGGCGTAGCGCGATCGACCGAGACGCTTCGCCTCGTAGAGCGCGAGGTCGGCCTCTTCGATGATCGGGGCGTCAATCGGGGTTGTCGTGTCCCAGATCGCCACGCCGATGCTCGCGCGCTGCTCGATCTCGATCCCGAGGATGACGAATGGCTCTTCGAGCGCGGCGAGGAGTCGTTCGGCGACGTGTTCGGCTTGCTCGGCCTGGTGGACGCCCTCGACGAGGTAGAGGAACTCGTCGCCGCCGAATCGGCTGAGCGTGTCCGAGGTCCGTGAGACCTCCTGGAGCCGACGGGCTACCGCGACGAGGAGCTGGTCCCCGATGAGGTGGCCGTGGGTGTCGTTGACGACCTTGAAGTCGTCGAGGTCGAGCATCAGCACGGCGCCGAAGCCGCCCTGGCGGGTCACCTTCGCGCGGGTCTGTTCGAATCGATCCTCGATGAGGGTCCGGTTCGCGAGGCCGGTCAGGGGGTCGTGCAGCGCCTGGTGGGCGAGCTGGGCGGTGAGGAGGCGCTCCTCGGTGACGTCTCGTTCACTGATCACGCTGTAGAGGAGGTTGCCGTCGTCGTCGTAGGTGGCCGAGCGCGAGACCTCGACTACGATGACCCGGCCGTCGCGGTGGAGGTAGCGCTTCACGTAGCGGTCGCGGCTCGTCTCACGTCCCCGCACGAGCTCGTGCGATCGTTCGGTTACTCCGACGTCCAGTGGGTAGGTGAAGTGCGCTGAGTCGCGCCCGACGAGCTCGTCCAGCGGGCGGCCGAGCAACTCGCAGAAGGCGGGGTTGGCGGTCACGATCCGGTCCTCGGAGTCGGTGAAGGTCATCGGGGACATCGCGGTCTCAAAGGCCAGTTGGAACTTGCGCGCCGAATCGTCGCGCTCGGCTTCGAGGCGGCGCAGCGCGCTGAGGTCGCGCACCGCCGCGAGCGCGTAGGTCCGTCCGTCGCGGTTGAAGGTGGAGAGGGCGACGTCGACGTTGAGCCGTTGGCCGTCTCGGGCCACCAGCGTGATGTCGAGGTGATCGGCGTTCGGACGGTCCACGCCGCGGTCGTGGAAGGACTCGACGAGGTCGTGGTGCGCAGGGCGCTCCTCGGCCGGCACCAACTGGTCCATCGAGGTACCGACGAGCTCGGCGACGTCGTAGCCCGAAATCGTGGCGAAGGCCCGGTTGGCGGCGCGCACCACGCCCTCGCGGTCGACGACCAGGATTCCGTCGGGCATCGCGTCAAGGAGATACTGCCACGATGTCGTCTCGTCTGCGAAGTGGACCACTACCTGCCCTCGTAAGTCGCACCACCGCGGCACGATTCCGGCCGTACGTTGCAGCGTAGTCCGACGAACCCGGGCCGATGGGGTTAGGTGGCCGCGCGCTGCGCGACGCGCTGGGCGCGTTCCTTGGGCCGGGTCGCGAGCTGGCCGAGCACCTCGTCCTGGGGTACCGGCGGCGCGAGGAGAAATCCCTGGACGAGCTGGCAGCCGAGCCCCCGCAACCGCGTCAGCTGGCTCACGGTCTCGATGCCCTCGGCGAGCATCGTGACGCCGAGGTCGTGGCCGAGCGTGAAGACGGCGTCGAGGATGACGTCGTGGTTGACCGGGTCGTCGAGCGCGTGGACGAAGGAGCGGTCGATCTTGACCATCTTCGGACGCAGTTCGACGAGGCGAGGCAGTGAGGAGTGACCCGTGCCGAAGCCGTCGAGCGCCACCTCGACGCCGATGTCGCGTAGCCGCTCGACGACCGAGATCGTCTGGTCGAGGTCACTCATCGCGATGGACTCGGAGATCTCGAGCACGAGACGTGACGCGGGGAAGTGCGCGTCCTCGAGCACCTCGCGCACGAGCGAGACGAAGTCGGGGTTGCGGAACTGGACTGCGGAGAGGTTCACCGAGACGTAGCACTGGTCGCCGTACGAACCGTCCATTCCCCACGTGCTCGCCACGCGCACCGCTTCACGTAACGCGAAGTCGCCGAGTCCCAGGATCAGGTCGCTCTGCTCGGCAATCGGGATGAAGACCGACGGGGGGATCGACCCCTCGCGCGAGGAGTCCCAGCGCAGTAACGCCTCGAAGCCGACGACTTGGAAGTTCGGCAGCGAGACGATCGGCTGGTAGTAGAGGGTCACCTCGTTACTGCGCAACGCGTGACTGAGCGATTGGGCGAGGGTGAACCGGTTGATCGCGTTGGTGAGCATGTCCGGCGTGAAGACCTCGAAGTGGCCTCGGCGGTGGCGCTTGGCCTCGTACATCGCGGTGTCGGCGTACTTGATGCACTCGGCGCCGTCGAGCACGCCGTCATGACAGATAGCGACACCGATCGTGGCGTTCTGTTCGAGGGTGAGTCCGTCGAGTGAGAAGGGCTCGACCAGCACGTTGAGCAGGCGCTCGGCGATGACGGTGACCTCGTCGGGTCCGCTCAGGTTCTCGGCCAGGTAGAGGAACTCGTCGCCTCCGACGCGACAGAGGGTGTCACTGGAGCGGGTCACGAGCTCGAACCGGCGGGCCACGCCGACCAGCAGCCGGTCTCCCGTGGGGTGCCCGTAAGTGTCGTTCACGCCCTTGAAGTCGTCGAGGTCGATGAGTAGGACCGCGCCGTAGCCGCCGTTGCGCGTCAGCCGCTCACGGGCCTGACCGAGGCGGTCCTCGAAGAGGGCGCGATTGGCGAGTCCGGTGAGGGGGTCGTGCAGCGCGCGGTGCAGGAGTTGATCGGCGAGGTGGCGCTCCTCGGTGACGTCTCGCTCCGAGACGATGAAGTAGAGGATGCGGCCGTCGTCGGCGCGCACCGGCGACTTCAAGACGTCGGTGACGACGATCCGACCGGTTTGGTGCACGAGCCGTTCGGTGAAGTGGAACTGTTCGACCTCGCCTCGCTCGATTCGCTCGCGGCTCTGGGCACCCAGCGAGACGTCCTCGGGGTGGGTGATCCACGACGTGTCGCGACCCACGAGTTCGTCGCGGGTCCGTCCGACCATCTGCAGGAACGCGTCGTTGACGTCGATCACGCGGTCGTCGAGGCCCACGAAGACCATTGGGGCCATGTTCTCACTGAAGGCCAAGCGGAAGCGGCGCTCCGACTCGGCGAGCGCGGCCTCGGTCGCGGCGAGCGCGTCGTAAGCGGTGCGGGCCGACGCGAGGGTCGCCGCGGTCTGGGTGATCGCGGCGATGTGGGCGAGCCCGAGTTCGAGTTCGTGGACGAGCTCCTCCAGCCCGATCCGGTGCGCGGGAAAGAAGGCGTCGGGTTGGTCGAGCAAGACAGTGATCGCACCGACGACTCCCTCGTGTCGAAGGGGAATGGCCAGGCCGCTTCGCAGGTGGTGCTCGGACGCGTAGCGGCGCCACTCGTCGCTGCCGGTTCCGACGTCGTACACGCGCGTCTCGGACCTCGAGATCGCCTCGTTGATCGGACCATCCTTCGGTGGCGCTACCGCGGCTCGCGGATCACGTGCGGCGACCACGCCGGGCCCCGAGGTCGCCGACGTGAAGCAGGCCAGCGCGTAACCACCGACGTCCACCAGGGCCTGACAGAACTGCTCGAGCAGCTGGGTTTCGTTCGTGGCCAAGATGGCGAGGCGGTGCACGGCGGCGAGCATCGTGAGAAATCGGTCACGTTGCACGCGCTCGGTGATCTCCAATTCGGAGACGATGAATCGTTGGACCAGCCCGTCGCTCGAGCGCACCACCGACTTGGCCGATTCGACGTCGGTGATCCGGCCCGACGGGTCCACGTAGCGCTTGGTGAAGCGCACCTCGTCGAGGTCGCCGGCGAGCAGGTCGGCGTGGGCGCCGCGGGTGACGACGAGGTCGGCGGGGTGGGTGAACTCGTCGGCGCGGTGCCCGACTACGTCAGCGGCGGCGCGTCCGACGAGTCGGGCGTACGCGTCATTGGCGGTGGTGATCACGTTGTCGCGGTCGGTGAAGTACATGGGCGCCATCGTGCGTTCGAAGGCCAGCCGGTAGTGGGACTCCTGTTCGGCCAGACGGGCGGCGGCGGCCATTTTGGTCGCGCGTCCCGAAGTGTCGCGAGACGCGGCGACGTCAGCGAGCGCGACGGCCGCGACGATCAGCGTTCGACCGTCGACGACGAGCGGCGAAAGGGCGATGGCGACCGACAGGTCTCGTCCGTCGCGGTGTTTCATCCGGTGGGCGTGGCCGCTCATCGACCGGGGCGTGGGCGCCTCGAGATACCGCTCGCGGTGCCCGACGTGGGTATCACGTTGGTCGTCGGGCACGAGCTCCTCGATCGATCGGCCGAGCAGTTCGGTCGGCTCGTAGCCGGCCAGGCTCGCCACCGATTCGCTGACGTAACCGATGGTCCCCTGGGCGTCGACAATGATGATGTCGTCGGACAGAATCTCACGTAGGTGTCGCCACTCGTTGAATTCGTTCAGCATCTCCGCCACGGCTCACGTCTCCGTTCGACCCAGGCGTTTGCAGCCTATCCCGCCTCAAATCACCCAAATCAGAACATGGTTTCTAAATGGACTCGTCGCCGTCGAGCCACGCCAGGAACGCGTCGAGCGCGTCGTTCCACGCGTCGGGGTCCTCGAAGTACGGCGAGTGGCCGGCGCCGATGATCTCGATGACGCGTGCGTCGGGGAGCAGGTCGGCGACGGCACGGACCGCGGCCGGGGCGAAGAGTTGGTCGTGGTCGCCGACGATCAGGAGCGCGGGCACCGCCAGTCGCGCGGCGTCGTCGGTGCCGTAGGTGACGTCGAGGAGACGGCCGATCACGACGTCAGGGTCCGCGCTGCCCATGCGTCCGAGCGACTGGTAGAGGTGCGCGAGCTCCGGTGAGCGGGCGCTGAATGCCTCCCCGAGCGCCGGGTGTGCGCCGAGTTCGTCACGCTGCCGCTCTCGGGCCCGGGCCCGACTCATCGCCGCCAGGACCGCGTCGGTCGTGAACCCACCGATCGAGTCGGCGAGCACGATCGAGCGGGCGAGGCCCGGTCGGGCGAGGGCGGCCCCCACGACCGACCAGCCCCCCATCGACTGGCCGACGAGGTCGGCCCGTTCGATCCCTTCGTGGTCCAGGATCGCCAGCAGGTCCTCGACGGCGACGAGCGGTCCGGTGCGGTCGCCGAGGTCGCTCGAGCGGCCGTAGCCGCGGTGGTCCCAGGTCACGACCACTCGGTGCGCGGCGAAGTGCGCGACCTGCTGGAACCAGCTCGCGTGGTTGCCGCCGGCGCCGTGCGAGAGCACCAGTGGCGTCGCGTCACTGTTTTCGTCACCGACGACCTCGTAGTACAAGCGCTCACCGTCGCGTTCCACGAAGCCGGTTCGTCGCGCCACCGGCGCCACCGTCGCGGTGCTGGCGGCGGGCGTCTCTGCGACGGCCACGCACTGCATCTCGACGCGCGCCCCTAGCGCCAGGTCCACGCCGCCGACGGTGATGCGCGCCGGTGGGGTCGCGTCGAAGTACTGCTCGTAGACCGCGTTCATGAGGGCGAACTCACTGATGTCGGCGAGGTAGACCGATACCGATGCGACGTCATCCCACGTGCATCCGGCTCCGGCGAGGATCGTGGAGAGATTGGCGAGCACTTGGCCGGTCTCGGGGACGACCCCACCCGCGACGAGGGCCCCGTCGCCGTCGGTTCCGAGCGTGCCCGAAACGTAGACGTGCGAGCCGGCGCGTGCCGCGTGGGCGAATTGGGGTAGGCGATGCACGCCGGGGACGACCAGCCGTTTCACGTGGGCCATGGCCAATCCTGTCATGTCCGACCGGTCGAACGCGGACAGTAAGTTCCGGTCGTGAGCGCACAGGAGAGGGTGAGAGTCGAGCGGAGTGGGGTTGCCATGGTACAGATGAAACGGTTCATGGTCGCGGTGGCGCTCGTCGCGACGGTGATCATGATCGCCACCGCCGCCGAAGTCGTCACCCTTGGCGCCGCACCGGCGCCAAGGATTGTGGACGGAAACTGCCGACCCGCCCAATTGGCCGTGACCCTCGGGACTCCGCAGGGGACCGCCGGAACGATCTACTACCCGATCGTCTTCACCGACCACGGCGGCGCGTGTTGGATCTGGGGTGTGCCGGCCATCCACGCGGTCGTGGGTAAGTACCATCGCCCGCAGGGGCCAGTCGCGACCAACATGAGCCGCGGCGCGATGCCCGTGCGCCACCGACTCGTGCGCGGTGGCGCGGTGAGCGTCGGGTTCGGTGTCGCCGAGAGTGGCAACTACCCACCGTCGGCCTGTCGTGCACGCAACGCGAGCGGTGTGGTCGTCTCGCTCGCGCCATTCGCGAGCGCGACGTACGTAACGCTACGGATCTCGGTCTGCACGCGTCTGGCGAGTACGCGCACCCAACTGATCGTGGCGGGGCGCACGGGCGCCTGACCCGACTCGCGCGAGGACGTACCATCGGACCAGGATCAGTTCCGGTCGAAAGGTGGGGCAATGCTAAGTCCGACAGATGAGTTCCGCGCGGCGCGCGACAACCTCTTGGAGTTGCGACGAGACTACGACGAAGCGAGAGAGCGGTTCGTCTGGCCTCGTCCGGCGACGTTCAACTTCGCCATCGACTGGTTCGACGCCGTGCTCGCGAGTGAGCACCCCGACGCGGTCGCGTTGCGCATCATCGAAGACGATGGCTCGGTCGGGTCCTCGAGCTTCTCGACGATGTCGCGCCGCTCGAGCCAGGTCGCGAACTGGCTGGCCGGGCTCGGCGTACGTCGCGGGACGAGGGTGTTGGCCCTGCTCGGCAACCAGGTCGAGCTCTGGGAGGTCACGCTCGCGGTCATGAAGCTCGGGGCGGTCCTCATCCCGGCGACGACACTCTTGACGGCCGAGGACCTGCGCGACCGGATCACTCGCGCCAACGCCGGGGCCGTCGTCGCGCGCAGCGAGATCGCGCCGCGCTTCGCTGAGATCGTCGGGGACTACGTGCGGGTGTCGGTCGGTGCGCCCCAGGAGGGCTGGCACGACTACGCGATGACCGCCTCGGCCGACCCGGTCTTCACCCCGGACGCTCCGACGCCAGCCCAAGACCCGCTGCTCGTCTACTTCACCTCGGGCACGACGGCGCTACCCAAGATGGTCCAGCACACCCAGTCGAGTTACCCCATCGGTCACCTCTCGACGATGTACTGGATCGGTATCCAGCCAGGCGACGTCCACCTCAACGTCTCGAGCCCCGGCTGGGCCAAGCACGCCTGGTCGTGCGTCTTCGCGCCCTGGATCGCGGGCGCCACGATCTGCATCTACAACTACACGCGCTTCGACGCGCGCGCGATGCTCGACGTGCTGGCCGACTCCAAGGTCACGACGTTCTGCGCGCCGCCGACCGTCTGGCGCATGCTGATCCAGCAAGACCTCACGAACTGGTCGACGTCGCTGCGCGAGCTGGCCAGCGCCGGTGAGCCGCTCAACCCCGAGGTCATCGAATCGGTCGAGCGCTCCTGGGGCATCACCATCCGCGACGGGTTCGGCCAGACCGAGACGACGGTCCAGATCGGCAACCCGCCGGGGCAGCGGTTGAAGTTCGGCTCGATGGGTCGGCCGCTTCCCGGCTACCGCATCGAACTGGTCGACCCGCTCACCGGAGAGGTCGGTGACGACGGGGAGATCTGCGTCGCGGTCGACCCGGAGCGCCCGGTGGGGTTGATGGCCGGCTACCAGACGGCGGCGGGCCTCGACGAGGAGCGCAACGCCATCGCCTTCGCCGGCGGTCGGTACCACACCGGGGACATCGCGCACCGCGACGACGAGGGATACATCACCTACGTCGGTCGCTCCGACGACGTGTTCAAGGCGAGTGACTACCGCATCAGCCCCTTCGAGCTCGAGAGCGTGTTGATCGAGCACCCCGCCGTGGCTGAAGCCGCCGTCGTGCCGGCGCCCGACGAGCTGCGTCTCGCCGTGCCCAAGGCCTACGTCAGCCTGGTCGCCGGGTACGAACCGAGTCGCGAGTTGGCCGGCGAGATTCTCGCCTACGCCAAGGAGCACCTCGCGCCTTACAAGCGGGTGCGGCGCCTCGAGTTCGCTGAGTTACCTAAGACCATCAGCGGCAAAATTCGCCGGGTCGACCTGCGCAACGCCGAGAACGACCGCGGGGCGCAACGTGGGTCGAGCGAGTATCGCGAGGAGGACTTCGCCTAGCGACGGGGCCAGCCATCGACCGTCGTCATTGTTTACTTATTGGTAAGCGAGGGCGGGACCGGCGGGGTCCCTCGTCGCGCCTCGCCCAAGGTGTGCTCGCCGGAGTACTCGAGCCCCTCGTGCCATAATGGACTCCCATGTCGGTAACCCCCGAGCCCGAGGGCTCGTCCCCGTTCGAGGAGCTCGACGCCACACTCTTTGGCGAGGGCTACCCGATGGGTCTGCCCATCTTCGAAGAGCCGGTCGAGGCGCACCTGCGCAACCGGCGCACGGTGAACAGCCCGTCCCAGCTCTCGCTGCTCCAGGAGCTCGTGCACTTCAAGGCGAGCCATGGACGCTGGCACATCGCCAAGGACCTCGTCGGACTGGTGCGCCGCGGACACGGCAACGAGAAGGACGAGTCGTACTTCGACAAACTCGGCCGCGAGACCAAGCGTGGCAAGAGCGAGTCCTCCACCTACGGACTCGCCACCATCGACGGGCGCGCGGCCGTGCTCTACGCGATGAACTGGGACTTCTTCGCCGGGTCCCTCGGGGTCATCTCGGGCGAGGTCTTCCAAGCCGCCGCGGACCTGGCGATCGCCAAGCACCTGCCCCTGGTCTCGGTCTACGCCTCGAGTGGCGTGCGCCAGCACGAGAACTTCGCCGGCCTGACCCAGATGACGCGCATGGTCGAGGCGATCCGGCTCTACAAGGAGAAGGTCGACCTGCCCCACGTCGCGGTGCTGCTCGGCAACGTCTGGGGCGGGGTATCGGCGAGCGCCGTGCCCAACGCCGACCTCATCCTCGCCACCTCGGGCACGAACTTCGGTTTCGCCGGTCCGAACGTCATCGAGGCCTTCGAAGGCATCGCCGTGCCGAACGACTCCCAGAGCGCCGAGACCAACCTGCTCGACCGCAACATCGACGTGGTCCTCGCTGACGTGGCCGAGCTCGTCTGGTACCTCGGGGCCGTCTACGCCACTACGGCGCCGCCCGACCGGCACAAGGAGCTGACCAAGGAGACCGAGCCGCTGGTGCGCAACCTCACCGCGGCCAACCAGCGCCGGGTCTTCGCCTTCGGTGCGGCCGGCATCCACGGCCCCCGGTTCGACGACGTGACTGGCGCGCCCGACCTCGTGCCCGCCGCGGTCCGTCCACCGACCTCGACGGACCGGGCCGACGCGTTGCTCGAGCAGTACCAGGACCTCATCGCCGACGCCAACCGCGTGGACCTCGAGTTCATCGCTCAGTACGGCTTCACCGACGCCATCGCGCTCTACAACCACATCCAAGAGGCCGACGTGCGACGCTACCCCGCGATCGTCGCCGCCTTCGCCAAGCTCGGCGCGCAGCCCTTCGTCATCGTGGGCACCCAGCCCTCGTACCAGCGCTACGGCGACTCGGTGATGAAGCGCCCGGCCAATCCCGGTCCGGAGGACTTCGCCCACCTCGCGCGCGTCCTCGAGGTCGGGGCCCGACTCGGGCTCCCCGCGCTCTTCGTCACCGACACCCTCGGCGCCAAACCCACCCTCGAGAGCGAGCGGCGGGGCCAGTCGCGCCTCATCGCGCGCTCGATCCTGCGCGGGATCGACTACCCGCGCCCGGTCATCTCACTGGTGGCCGGGGCGCTGGGCAGTGGTGGCGGCCTCGCGACGACACCGATGGCCGACCACGTGGTGATGCTTGACAAGGCAATGGCCTACGTCGCCGAACCGCGTTCGGCCGCCTCGATCCTCTACAAGACGCCCGATCCCAGTCGAGAACAGGTGAAGATGACGCTGTCGACCATGCGCTCGACGGCCGCCGACCAGCTCGAGCTCGGGCTGATCGACGAGGTGATCCCCGAGGACGCGAACCCGTTCATCACCGTCGAACGCGTCCACCGCTCACTGATCAAGACCTACGTCGAGCTGTCCGAGCTGTCCGAGCGCAAGCTCCGCGCCCGTCGCCACGACCGCATCCGCTCGTTGCGGGCCTTCGACATCGTTCAAGAGCACCACGACACCGAGGGCTGAGTCAGCCCGCGCCGCTCGTCGTGGCCGGCGCGGCTGCGGGGGTGGCCACCATCGGGGCGCTCGACGGGTAGATCTCGACCCAGGTCCGTCCCGGGGCCAGGGTGATGGGGTGGCCGGTCTTTGAGAGGAAGATCGTGGGCGTGCCCGCCGGACCGGCGCTCCACGTCCCGGCGATCATCGTCCCGTTACGCAAGACGTAGGCCGTGCCGTGGTTGTCGATGATGTGGGACTCGGCCTCGAGCCCGCCCTGACTGTTCTCGACCCAGGGTCCGTAGGTGATCGAGACGTCCTGGATGATGACGTTCTGGGCCTGGTTCTGCACGCCGTCGGTGAGGATGTCGGGTTGGATGTTCGGGGCGCTCGCACTGGCGACGTTGTAGAAGCGCAGCCACGTCTGGGTGGCCGCGTTCCAACGCCAGTAGATATCCGAGGTACCCGACCAGTCGAGGTGCACTTGACTCACCCGCTCGCCGGGCGGCACGACTCGTGAGTAGGTGAAGATGGGTGACGGCGCCTTGGCCGGCGCGCTGATCGCCGACCAGATGAACTTGGTCATCGTGTAGGTGTCGTAGGGGGCGTAGCGCCCGGGCGGGTTCTCCTGGAGCGTGGGGTGCGTACCGAGGTCGACGTTGACGAGCGAAGACGCATCAACCGTCTGGATGACCGGGATGATCCCGCCGACGTGCACGAAGAGCGGGTGGCCGAGTTGGCTGAGCATCTGGACGTCGGTCCAACGCGCCGAACGGATCGGTCCGACGAGGGAGGGTGCTTGGCGACACTGGAAGACCGCGGCGTAGCGGGTGATCGAACCCTCGACCTGCTCTTCGAAGATCACGTCGGCGTAGTCGAGGCCACTCTGGGGTCGGGCTTCGGCCGGCGCCGGGCCGAGCGAGTAGTTGTCGACCTTGATGGCGATCGCGGGACGCTGGGGTACGACGTTGCCGGGCGCCGGGGTACCGGTCAACGGACAGAGGGCGACCGCGGCGGGTTTGACGGTCGTGGTCGTGGTGGTGGTCGTCGTCGGTGATGGTTTCGGTGCCGACGAGCCGCAGGCGGCGAGCAACAGTCCGGCCGCGGCGAAGGCGGAGACCTTGACGAGCACTCGGTGTGTGCGACCGGCGGTTCGGTCGGTCGACGTGAAGGGGCGGATCAGCACGGCGCAAGTCTTCCACGGCCAACCTGAGAAATCGGACCACTCGTGGCCGCTGCGTTCACTACAGTCACGGGCAACGAACTGAAAGGGGACACTGTGTTCAAGGGCTTCAAGAACTTTCTGATGCAGGGAGACTTGATCGTCATCGCCGTCGGTCTGGTCGTCGCTACCGCGTTTTCGACCTTGATCAAGGCCTTCACCGATTCGGTCATTACGCCACTCGTCAGCGCGATCGAGCCCAAGACTGCCTCGTCCCCCGGACTCGGTTGGACGATCAACGGTCAGTTCGTCAACGTGGGCACTTTCATCTCGGCGATCATCTACTTCGTCATCTTCATGGTCGTGATCTACTTGGTGTTGGTCGTGCCCTACCGGGCCTACATGCGAAAGACCGGCAAGGAGGTCTTCTCGGCCCCAAAGCCGGCCGCCCCGGTCAAGACCTGCCCGAAGTGCCTGTCGTCCGACCTTCCCGCGGCGGCGACCAAGTGCCGATACTGCGCGAGCGACGTCGAATAAGCCTTCACAAACCGCTGGACGTGTCCCTTCGTTCACCGTCGGATGCTCGTGACAACGATGATCGCGGCGTCCTACCGCGTTACGACCACGTGGCTATCCCTTCGATTGGCACATGGTCGGGCAAAGGGATTCCAGCGCGAGGCGGGGGCGTCTTCGACATCGGCTTCGTTGATGTTGCGGTCGCGGCAACATTCGACGCTGTCGTTCTCGCAATTCAAGGATGAAGCATTGACGGTGAACCATCGCGTGCTGGCACCGTAGGTGCCCATTGAAATCCCGAGCGAAGCGGTCGGCGGCCGCTACGCTCGGGCACGGTTGGATGAGAGGAATCCGTGGAAGCCGCTGACGGAGCCGTGGACCAGTCGTCCCAACACCGGCGTGACGCGAGTCGCCGGTTCGGTGTGTTAGGGCCAGGACTGCCGCTCTCGATCATCGTGCTGACTTACTGTGCGCTCTCGGTCCTCGCGTTCGGAAACGTCTCGCCGTGGAACAATCAACGATTGCCAGCTTCTCTCTTAGGCGGTTGGGGGTTCGGCGACCCCGCCCAGATGACGTGGTTCCTAGCGTGGACTCCTTTCGCACTGTCCCACGGACTGAATCTTTTCCACTCGAACTATCTCAGCTATCCCCACGGCGTCAACCTCGCGGAGAATACGCTCGCTCCGCTACTGGGCCTGCTCGGGGCCCCCGTGACCCTGACGTTGGGGCCGATTGCGGCCTTCAACGTGTTACTGAGGCTGGCCTTTGCGTCGTCGTCACTCAGCATGTACGCACTGCTCCGTACGTGGGTGCGCCGACCGGCGGCCTTTCTCGGTGGGCTGGCCTTCGGGTTCGGCCCGTACATGGTCACCCAGGGACAAACACACCTCGATCTGGTGTTCATCCCATTGCTGCCACTGATGGTGTGGTGTCTCTATCGCCTTGGTACCGGACGCGCCCAACACCCAACGCGAACCGGTGCGCTACTCGGACTCCTCGCCGGCGCACAGTTTCTCATCGACTCGGAGCTACTGCTGCTCTTCGGATTCACGGTGGTGGTTGGTGCACTCGTGGCAGTAGTGACGTCCCCTCACCGATTTATGGTCCTTGGTCGATCGCTGCTCTCGGCTGGCATTGCGGCCCTCGGCGTCTTCGTCGCACTGTGTGGCTACCCGATGTCGA
Source organism: Acidimicrobiaceae bacterium RAAP-2 (assembly GCA_001443545.1). GTDB lineage: Bacteria > Actinomycetota > Acidimicrobiia > Acidimicrobiales > RAAP-2 > RAAP-2. The sequence goes on along the minus strand of LMAD01000005.1, from coordinate 22,729 downwards.
TGATGCTCTTCGCGCGCGACCGATTGAGCGGTCCCGTTCAGCCGGTCGACGTGCTGCAGTCGTACCACAGCGATCTCGCGGGGCTCGTAGTGCCAACCTTCAATCAGTTGTTCAATCCATCCAAACTCGTCGCGGCCTCATCGGCGTACGTGGGCGGTAATCTGACCGAGAACGTCGGCTATTGGAGCGCGCCGTTTCTCGGGTTGTTCATCCTGATCGTCGTCGTTCGCCGCCGTGACGTGTTGGTGCGGATCGCTGGAGTCGCGGCCGTTGTGGCCGTGGTGATGTCACTCGGTCCGCGACTCACCATAAACACTCGTGTTTCCGGAATCCCGCTACCCGAGGTCATATTCTCGCACCTGGCGCTCCTCAACGACGTCGTGCCAGCGCGATTCGCGGTCGTCGCGTGGTTGTTCGCGATTCTCGCAGTCGTGGTCGGTGCACAACGAGAGTGGGTCCGACCCCTTCGCGACGAACTTCAACACCAGAGATTTGTCGGAGCTTTCACGATTGCGCTCGCCGTCGCTTCAATCGTGATGCTCTGGCCGACGACGCCGTTCGTCACCAAATCAGCCGGGTTCCCGCCCGACACGTCGTCACTTCTCAGTGCTATTCCGCCGGGTGCATCCGTCCTCGTGTACCCGTACCCGGTCATCTTCGATACCGAAGCGCAGAGCTGGGCAGCTCAGTCAGCGATGCGATTCAAACTCTTCGGCGGTTACGCGACCTATCGAACGTCGAATGGAGCCGGATCACCGGTTCCTCCGTTGCTCGCGCCCGTCGCCGTGCAGGAATTCTTTGACCTCGCGAAGTTCGGTCATTCGCAGTACTACCCGGCACTTTCTCCGAGGGTCAACGTTCAATCGGCCCTCTGCACCTTCGTCCACCGATACCACGTGGGCGCTATCGTCGTGTGGTTCGTGGGCGTCAAGCCGGTCGCCGTCGGGGACTTGGTCGATCGAGCCCTGGGCCGTCCCAGTCGCCTATCACAGGATCACACGCTGGCGCTCTGGCTAACCCAGGGGCGATCGTGTCATTCCTCCTGAATAGATCATGCACCAAACCAGGGTCGCTCGGCTTCCCCGGAAGGTAGCTCGGAGCGAAACCGAGCGAGGATGAGACTCGCTATCTCGCGAAGGGTCGTCGGCTGGTTGGAGCCATATACTGCCGCTCATGGCGATACTTTTCTGGCTGGTCATCTTGCTGGTCTGCATCTTCGCCGAGATTCACACCCAGGCCTTCGTCGCGGTCTTCATCGCGGTTGGCTCGATCGTCGCCTTCTTCCTCGCGCTCGCGGGGGTGCCTTTCGCGGTGGAGGCGGTCGTCTTCGTCGTCGTGACGGCAATCACCCTCTTCACCCTGCGACCGACCGTCATGCGCCGCTTCGCGCGTACCGACGTCGTGGACCTCACCATCCCCGCCCCGAGCAGTCTCGCCAACATGACGGGCTTCGTCGAGGACGTGGTGGGCGACGAAGGTCACCCAGGCCGGGTCAAGATCAAGGGCGAGTCGTGGCGAGCGGTCACCGACCGGGCGACGCCCATCGCGAGTGGCGCTCGCGTGATCGTGACCAAGGCCTATGGCACGACCCTGTGGGTCGAGCCGACCGAGTCCGACTAGGGCCTAGACGCCCGGAGTCGTGACCGCGCCGGGTACGTCGCTCATCACGCTCTTGATCGCCTGGGCGGCGCCGAGCAACGCGGCGCTCTCGGCGGGGATGATCAACTTGGTGTTCTCGCTCGCGGCGAACTTCGCCAGAGTGTCCAGTTGGAGAATCGCGATCAGCGACGGGCTCGGGTTCTGTTGGGCGATGGCGGCGTAGACCGAGGTGATGGCCTGGGCCCGGCCCTCGGCCTCGAGGATCAGCGCCTGGCGTTGACCCTCGGCGCGCAGGATCGCCGACTGCTGAGCACCTTCGGCCTCCTTGATCGCGGCCTGGCGCTGACCGTCGGCGACGTTCACCGCCGACTGCTGCTGGCCCTCGGATTCGAGGATCCGCGCGCGCTTCTCCTGGTCGGCCTGCTTCTGGAGGGCCATCGCCTGGAGGATCTGCTCCGGTGGGGTGATCTCGAGCACTTCGACGCGGTTGATGCGCACGCCCCACTTGTCGGTCGCCTCTTCCATCTGGGTCTGGAGCAGCGTGCCGATCCGCTCGCGTTGGGAGAACGCCTCGTCGAGGGTGATGCTGCCAAAGACCGCACGCACCGAGGTGCGCGCCAGGTTGTCGACGCTCACGAGGTAGTCCGAGTTGGTGAAGAGCGCGAGGCGCACGTCCACGACTTGGCTGAATATCGTCGCGTTCACGATCACCGCGACGTTGTCGCGGGTGATGACCTGTTGACGGTCACCGGTGCGCGGCGTCTCGCGCACGTCGACGATGCGCATCTGCTCGATGAAGGGGAAGATAAAGGTGAGTCCGGGATTCTTGATGTCCTTGAACTCACCGAAGCGCGTGACGACTCCCTCGTAGCCCTGCTGGACGATGCGAACCGACTTGACGATCGTTGCGATGACGAGCAGGACGATGATTGCCGCGATGATCGCGAGGACGATGCCCATGACCATGAGGCCTCCAGACCTAGACGACACCTCGGGTACCGAACAATGTCGCTAAAGCGGAGTGTACTGGTGAACGCGCCGGCCGTTCGGCCGGTGCGTCGCGATCGAAGTCCCTACTTGACCGAGACGGTCTTGGGCGCTTCGGTGAGGTGGTGGGCCTCGATGCGCACCCGGCCCCGTCCGCCCGTCAGACGCCGCAGGTCGAGGCCGTAGCGCACGAGCTCGACCTCGGGCACGTGGGCGACGATGACGACTTCGCCGTCGGCGGACTGGTCGGTGCCGATGACCCGACCGCGTCGGCTCGAGAGGTCGGTCAGTACGTCACCGAGGTACTCGGCTGGCACCGTCGCCTCGACGGCCATGATCCGCTCGAGCAGCGCACAGCCGGCCTGTTCGAGCGCGGCGCGCAGCGCCAACGAGCCCGCGGTCTCAAAGGCGGCTTCGGAGGAGTCGACGCTATGGGACTTGCCGTCGAACAACGTGGCGCGTAGGCCGACAACGGGCTGTCCGTTGGGTCCGCCGTGGGCCATCGCACGCTCGATGCCGTTGCGCACGGCCCCGATGTACTGACGAGGCACGGCGCCGCCGACGACCGCGTCGACGAACTCGAAGGTCGTCATCGGGTCGAGGGGCTCGACCGTCACGTTCACCACGGCGTACTGGCCGTGGCCGCCGGTCTGCTTCTTCAGTCGACCCTCGACGGTCGCCGCGGCGAGGATCGTCTCGTAGAGGGGGACCGGCGGCGGTGCGGTCGTCAGTTCGAGGTTGAAGCGGCGGCGTAGGCGTTCGAGGGTCACCTGGAGGTGCATCTCGCCCATCACGTCGATGACCAGGTGGCGCGAGATCGGATCGTGGCGCACGCGCAGCGCGGTGTCCTCCTCGGTGAGCCGGTGCAGTGCGGTGGCGATCTTCTCGTCGTCGCTCGCGGCCCCGATGATCGCGACTGACATCGCGGGGGTGTGGGTGGCGGCGGGGACCGGCTGGAGGTTGCGACCCCGCCGCGCGAGGACGTCGCCGACCAGCACGTGGTTCAACTTCGCCACCGCGACGACGTCGCCGGTCACCGCGACGTCGGTCGGGGTTATCTTGGAGCCGACCAGGTAGCCCATGCCGTGGATCCGTTCGTCGGTCTGGGTCCGAGTGTTGGTCAGGACCACGTCGCCGCGCAGGGTGCCCGAGACGACTTCGAAGACGACGATGCGCCCGACGTAGGGGTCGACGATCACTTTGAAGGCCCGTAGGACGACGTCGTCCTCGGGGTCGCGAGCCAGGCTCACCGGTTCGCCGTCGGCGACGGCGGGGATTGGTCGGCTCTCGGCGATCTCGTCGAGCAGCGTGGTCAGCCGGTCCACGCCGATCCCGCGCATCGCCGAGCCCAGCACCACCGGGACGATACGCCCTTCGCTCATGAGGTGGCCGAGGGTCGTCTCGAGCTCGTCGAGGTTCGGTTCGTCGCCCTCGAGGTACTGCTCGGTCAGCCGGTCGTCGCCGACCACGATCGCCTCGAGCAGGCTCGCGCGCACGCGCTGCTCGAGGTCGGCCAGGCCGTCGGGCACCGGACCGCGGGTTGCGCGCCCCTCGCCGTAGTGCAGGGCTTCGTTCGTGAGGAGGTCCACGACCCCCGTGAACTCCGGTCCAATCCCGATGGGTAGCTCGACGGGGGCGAGCGACGGACCGACGAGGTGCTCGAGCGCGCTGAGGGTCGTCTCGAAGTTGGCCCGTTCGGCGTCGAGGGCGTTGACGAAGACGACGACGGGCACCCCGGCCTCGCGCGCGAGGCGCCAGAGGACCATCGTGTCGTTCTGGACGGTGTCGACGGCGTTGACGACCAGAACGGCAACGTCCGCCACGTCTAGGGCCCGCTCGACCTCGCCGTAGAAGTCGATGAGTCCGGGGGTGTCGAGCAGGGTCAGCTTGTCCTCGCCGATCCACACCGGCGCCATCGCGATCGAGAGTGACGACTGGTGTCGTCGTTCCTCGGGGTCGGTGCCGCACACGGTCGTGCCCTCCTCGACGCGACCGGGTCGGACCAGGTTGCCGGCGGCGACCAGGGTCGCCTCGAGCAGGGTGGTCTTGCCGACGCCGCTTCGCCCGAGCAAGGCGACGGTACGGGCCTTCGGGTGGCGAGTGGCCATGACACCTCGATTCGTCGAGTCTCTTTGACTCAACGTACTCCCGGTGTCGGCGTCGCGTCACGCGAATCGGCTAGGGACCAATGACAGATTCCCTCAACGGTCCCATTAGGCCGGTTCGGCGTCGCCGATCTCTTCGGCGATCTCCCAGACGTGGCCGTCGGGGTCGAGGAAACTAGCCGTGCGCATGCCCCACGGGCGATCGATGGGCCCATTGTTGAGGCTGACGCCGCGACCGGTCAACACGGCGCACCACCCGTTGACGTCCTCGACCGTGATGGTGAACTGGCTGCGCGCGCCGACGCCCGACGGGGCGACCACGGCGGGCCCGATCAGGGTGTCGGCCCCTCGTTCATCGAGCAGGTTGATCACGACCGCGCCAAATCGAAAGACCGCCGAGTTCGGGTCCTCGTAGGTGATCGGCAGGTCAAAGGCCCGTTGGTAGAAGGTCTTCGCCCGATCAAGGTCCGAGACGAAGACGGTGACACAGCAGAGCTGATCGAGTGACCCAGACACGGTTCCCCCCGCGGTTAGATGTCGCCGTTGAGCGTAGCGGCCCAGCGTCGCGAGACCCGATACCATTCGCCCATGGCATCCCTACTTGGTCTTCGCACGGTTATCTACCCCACGGAGGACCTCGCCGCGTCGACGGCGTGGTGGACGAACTTCCTCGGCTTGGAGCCGTACTTCAACGAGGAGTTCTACGTCGGCTTCGAGGTCGCGGGCTACGAACTCGGCCTGATCCCGAGCGAGGAGGGTGGCGACGCCCACACCTACTGGGGCGTGGACGACGTGCGAGCCGCCATCGACCAGGCGCTCGAAGAGGGCGCGGCGCTGGAAGAGGACGCGAACGACGTCGGTGAGGGCATCATCGTCGGGGCGGTCATCACCCCCGATGGCTCCTACGTCGGTTTCATCGAGAACCCGCACTTCGGCGACGACTCGCCCGAGGAGTAGCCCGCGTCCGTTAGGACGGTGGCGGCACGCCCGGATCGGGCGTGAAGGCCCCGCCCGACACGCCGAGCCGTTCGCCGATCGCGGTGACGTGGGCGTGGAGCTCATCGAGAAGGTCGGTGTTGCGCTTCACCTCCTGGGTGAGCTCGGTGTTCTCTTCGAGCAGCGTCTTGATGTCGTCGGTGTTGGTCGCGGTGTGGACCGCGACCTCCGAAGCGATGGAGTCGGACCGCTTGGCCGCGATCAACAGGGCCGCCGCCTGGACGCCAGCCATCATCGACAAGAAGAGGTTCAACAAGATGTAGGGGTAGGGGTCGAAGGCCCGGTGGTGCAAGATCCGCTGGAGGAACACGGTGTTGGTGAGCGCCCAGGCGATCATCACCGCGAAGAAGGCGAAGACGAAGGGCCACGAGCCCATGGCGTTGCGCATCTTGTCCGCCGCGCGCTCGCCGAGGGAGAGCTGGTCGCCGCTCCGTACGCCGGGGTGCTTGTGCCAGTGGGTTTGCCAGGGTGTACTCACGGTGGCCATCGTGACACATCGTCGCCGGTCACCGGATCCGGGGCCGGTTCGGCGCGAAAACCGGCCCGAGGGGTCCGAGGTCCCTTGACGGGGCCCGACCGGTGTGGAAACCTGCATCGGTTGATAGCCACCAGCGACCGGTGGGGGGCGACGCCGTGACCCGGCGCGCAGTTCGTGGCGCCCCGACGTCGCCGAACGCACTGCGACGGGGTCGTCTGGCGAGCTCGAGTCGCCGCCGCTGGCTCGTCGTCGTGGCGACGGTGATTGGCCCGGGGATGCTGGTGATGCTCGCCGACACCGACGCTGGCAGCGTCATCACCGCCGCCCAGTCGGGGGCGCTCTACCGCTTCGGCTTCGTGCTGCCCGAGCTGCTGCTGATCCCGATTCTCTACGTCGTCCAGGAGATCACGGTGCGCATCGGTCTGTCGACCGGCAAGGGACACGGCACCCTGATCCGCGAGACCTTCGGTGCTCCGTGGGCCGCCGCCGCCGCGGTGACCCTGCTCGTCGCCTGTGCGGGGGCGCTGGTGACCGAGTTCGCCGGCGTCGCCGGGGTCGGGCTCTTGGTCGGCCTACCGAAGGGGGTATCGGTCGGCGCGGCCGCGCTCGGGCTGACCGTGCTGATCGTCTTCGGTCGCTACCGGCGCATCGAGGTCATCGGAATCGTCGTCGGCGCGCTCGAGCTGCTCTTCGTGGTCGCGGCCGTGGACGCTCGACCGAACCTCTCGGCCCTGGCCCGGTCGCTCACCGGTGATTGGACGTTCAGCCACGGCTACGGGACACTGCTCGCCGCGACGGTCGGCGCGGTGATCATGCCCTGGATGATCTTCTACCAGCAAGAGGCGGTGATTGACAAGGGCTACCGCGAGCGCGGCCGGGCCGGTCTCGCGGCCGCGCGCACCAACACCTTCATCGGGGCCGTGGTGACTCAGGTGATCATGATCGCCATCGTCGTGGTCACCGGTGCGACGCTCGGCACGCTGCACGAGGGCCGCCCACTGAACGACGTCGGGGCGATCGCGACGGCGTTGACGCCCTTCCTCGGCCACCGCGACGCCGTCGTGCTCTTCGGACTCGGCATGGTCGGCGCGTCGGTTGTCGCCGCGCTCGTCGTCTCGGTCGCGGGCGCCTGGGGCATCGCCGAGGTCTTCGGCTGGAAGCACAGCTTGAATGACCCACCGAGCACCGCGCTTCGCTTCTACAGCGTCGCGATCGCGGGCATCGTGGTGAGCGCCCTCGCGGTGGTGGTCGCGACCAACCTAGTGGGACTGGCCGTGGACGTCGAGGTGATGAACGCCGCGCTGTTGCCCGTCGTGCTCACCTTCCTCGTGCTGCTCGAACGGCGCCTGCCCGATGCGGTGCGGATGCGCGGTGCCCGACGGGTCATCGCCTACGTGTTGATCGCGCTGGTCGTCGTCGTGGGCTTCGTGACAATCGCCTCGGTCGTCCACTCCGCGCTCTAGGCGCCGGTCACTGAGTCGCGACGCCCCGCCAGAGGTCGATGTTCCCCTCGACCGCGTGGCGGTCGATCTCGGCGAGCTCCTCGTCGCTGAACTCGAGGTAGTCGAGCGCGTCGAGGTTGTCGTCGAGCTGGGCGACGCTGCTCGCGCCGATCAGCGCCGACGTGACCCGCGGGTCGCGCAGCGTCCAGGCGATGGCCATCTGGGCCAGTGACTGTCCGCGCGCGGCCGCGAGACCGGCGAGGGCCCGCACGCGCGCGAGGTTCGCCTCGCTCAGCATCGAGTCGGTAAGCGAGGTGGCCTTAGCGGCTCGCGATCCCTCGGGCACGCCGTTGAGGTACCGGTCGGTGAGCAGTCCCTGGGCGAGTGGCGAGAAGGCGATGCACCCCACGCCCGCGGTGTCGAGTACGTCGAGGAGCCGGTCCTCGATCCAGCGGTTCAGCATCGAGTACGAGGGCTGGTGGATCAGCAGCGGCGTTCCCAGCCGCTGCAAGATCGCGATCGCCTCGGTCGTGCGCGTGTCGGAGTAGGACGAGACGCCCACGTAGAGGGCCTTACCCGATCGCACCGCGTGGTCGAGGGCGCCCATGGTCTCTTCGAGCGGGGTGGAGGCGTCGAAGTGGTGGTGGTAGAAGATGTCCACGTACTCCAGGCCCATGCGCGCGAGGCTCTGGTCGAGGCTCGCGAGCAGGTACTTACGCGAGCCGAGGTCGCCGTAGGGGCCGGGCCACATGTCCCAGCCGGCCTTGGTCGAGATGACCAGCTCGTCGCGCAGCGACGAGAAGTCCTCGGCGAGGATCCGCCCGAAGTTGGTCTCGGCGCTGCCGTAGGGCGGGCCGTAGTTGTTCGCCAGGTCGAAGTGGGTCACCCCGCGGTCAAAGGCCCGCCGCAGGATGGCGCGCTGGACGTCGACCGGTCGGTCGTCGCCGAAGTTGTGCCAGAGCCCGAGCGAGATCGCTGGGAGCGAGAGCCCGCTCGCGCCACTGCGGCGATAGGGCATCGAGTCGTAACGGGTCGGGGAGGGGTGGTACGCGTCCATGGCTCAATCGTAGTGACGGCGTCGTCGATTCTCCGTGGTCGGGGCCCTTGTGCAATACCTGAGTAATCTAATAAGATTTCTAGGAATTAACCCCGAGCCCGAAGGACGACATGACCGTCACTGACCCCATCGCTTCGCCCGTCGAGTCGATCAAGGCCGCGAGCGCGCTGCTGCGCGGCGACCTCGCGAGCGAGCTGGAAGCGCCGGCGCCCAACGTCTCGCACGACGCCGAGCAGCTGCTCAAGTTCCACGGCGTCTACGCCCAGGACGACCGCGACCAGCGTCGGGCCCGCTCGCTGGCCGGTGAGACGCTCGCCTTCAGCTTCATGATCCGCGTGGCCATCCCCGGGGGGCGCCTCACCACGGCCCAGTGGCTCGCCCTCGACGCCGTCGCCGACGACGTCGCCGACGGGACGATCCGGCTGACCACGCGCCAGGCCGTCCAATTCCACGGGGTGGCCAAGCACGACCTGCGCACCGTGGCCTCGACGTTGCACCACCACCTGCTCACCTCCTTTGCCGCCTGCGGGGACGTCGTGCGCAACACGGTCACCTGCCCCGACCTCGCCATCGCCGGGGGTGGCGACCCGGGCGAGGGCGTCGCCAGCCGCATCGCGCGGGCCTTCAAGCCCGCGACGCGCGCACACTGGGAGATCTTCGTCGACGGCACCCTCGCCGCGTCGGCCGTCGAGGACGTCGAACACGACTTCTACGGCGAGACCTACTTGCCGCGCAAGTTCAAGATTGCCGTGGCCCACCCCGACGAGAACTGCGTCGACGTCTACGCCCAGGACCTCGGACTCGTCCCGGCCACCCACCCCGAGCTCGGGTCCGGCTTCGTCGTGCTGGTGGGCGGCGGGCTCGGTCGCTCCTACGCCCAAGCCGACACCTTCGCGCGACTCGCCGACTCGCTCACCTTCGTCACTCACGACGAGGTCATCGCACTGATCGGCGCGGTCGTGGAGACCTACCGCGACCTCGGCGACCGGACGAACCGACGCCGCGCGCGGATGAAGTACGTCGTCGCCGACGGCGGCCTCGCGGCCTTCGCCGCGGCGGTGTCGCGTCGCTACGGACCGCTGCGCCCCCCACTCGAGGTCCACCTCGGCGCCGGCGACGACCACCTCGGATGGCGAAAGGACGCTGACGGGCGCTGGCGGCTCGGAATCCGGGTCGCCGCGGGCCGCGTGCGCGACGAGCGCGTGGGCCTCGGACTGCGCAGCGCGCTGCGCGAGGTGCTGCGTGGGCGCGACCTCGAGCTCATCATCACCGCTCAGCAGGACCTCATCGTCGCGGGCTTCGCCCAGAGCGAGCGCGACGAGGTCGATCGCCTACTCGAGCGCCACGGTGTTCGCGGGCTCGATCAACTCGGAGCCGTCGAGCGCTCGGCGCTCGCCTGTCCGGCGCTGCCGACGTGCGGTCAGGCCCTCGCCGAGGCCGAGCGGGTCTTGCCCGCCGTGGTCGACGCCGTTCAGGCCAGCCTCGACCGGCTCGGCGGATCGCGAGGACTCCAGCTGCGCCTGACCGGCTGTCCGAACGGCTGTGCCCGGCCCGCCCTCGCCGAGGTCGGGATCGTCGGACGGACCAAGACCACCTACGACGTCTACCTGGGCGGCGGCCCGCGCGGCGACCGGCTCGCGCGCGTGGCCCACGAGAAGGTGGAGCTCGACGACCTGGCCGAGGTGTTGACGCCCCACCTCGAACGCTGGCGCGACGAGGGTCTCGACGGCGAGTCCTTCGGCGACTTCGTCCAACGGGTCGCCGCGCCGTGACGGTCTACCTGGTCGGGGCCGGCCCGGGCGCCGCGGACCTGTTGACCGTGCGCGCGGTGCGGATCCTCGAACGAGCCGAGGTCGTCGTGCACGACCGGCTCGTCGAGACCGAGGTCCTCGACCTCGTGGCGCGCGGCGCCGAGGTCCACGACGTCGGCAAGACGCCCGGTGGCCCGGACAACCAGTCGGCGATCAACGCGCTGCTCGTCGCCACCGCACGCACCGGACGCACCGTCGTGCGGCTGAAGGGCGGCGACCCCTTCCTCTTCGGCCGTGGCGGCGAGGAGTTGGAGGCGCTCGCCGAGGCGGGGATCGACGCCGAGGTCGTGCCGGGGATCACCTCGGCGTTCTTCGCCCCGCTCGCCGCGGGGATCCCGGTCACCCACCGGGGCCGGTCCTGCGGGGTGGCGGTCGTGACCGCGCGTGGCTGTGAGCGCGACCCCGAACTCGCCCGTCTGGCCCGCGCCGACCTGACGATCGTGATCCTCATGGGGGTCGCGCGGCGCGGCGCGATCGCGCGCGAGTTGATCGAGGGGGGACTGGACCCGGCGACCCCGGTCGCGGTCGTCGAGCGGGCGAGCACCCCGACGGAGCGGGTCCAACGCAGTGCGCTGGGCGACCTCGGGTCGCTTCGCGTCGCGGCGCCCGCGGTCATCGTGGTCGGCGCGGTGGCGGCCCTCGACCTCGCGCGCGGCGCCGTCGCGGCGGCGAGCGCGCGATGATGTTGCCCGTCGCGATCGACCTCGCGGGCCGGCCGGTGACCGTGGTCGGCGCCGGAGCCGTCGCGTCGCGCAAGGTCGCCCAACTGCTCGAGGTCGGGGCCGTCGTCACGGTCATCGCCGAGGAGCTGCGCGCCGCACTGCCCGAGGGCGTGCGCACCATTCGCCTCGAGCGCTACGCGAGCGGGGACCTCGCCGGGGCCTTCCTCGTCGTCGCGGCGACGGGCGACCACGCCGTCGACGACGCAATCGTGCTCGAAGCGGTATCGCGTGGCCAGTTGCTCAACGTCGTCGACGACCCGACGCGCTCGAACTTCTTCTTCACCGCCCTGCACCGCGACGGGGACGTCGTGGTCTCGGTCTCGACTTCGGGGGCTTCGCCGGCGCTCGCGTCGTGGCTCCGCGACCGGATTGCGACGAACCTGCCCGCGGGGCTCGGCGCGCTCGCGCGACGCCTGGGCGAGGAACGCCAGCGCCTGCACGCCACGGGCGCGAGCACTGAGGGACTCAACTGGCGCTCGTGGATCGAGGAGCAGCTCGGTCAGCCGGCCGTCGAGACTGATTCGTCGTGGGCGCTCGACCCGCGCGACTGACGGCTCGCGGTCTAGAGCCCCGAGAGCCGTCGAATCGCGCGAGCCAGTGCCGAGTTGTCGTCAGCGCCGTGGCCCTCGGCGACGATGCCGTCCTCGAAGGTCGCCGCGAGGGCCGAGACCGGTAAGACAGCGCCGACGGACTTGGCGAGCTCGAGTCCGATGCCGAGGTCCTTGCGGTGCAGCTCGATCTTGAAGCCGATCGGGTAGTCGTCGTCGATCATCCGCTGGCTGCGGTTCTCGAGCACCCACGAACCCGCGGCCCCCCCGGCGAGCGCCCCGACGATCTTCTCGGCGTCGAGGCCGGCCTTGAGGGCGAGCACGACACCCTCGGCGACGCCGAGGTAGGTGCCCGCGAGGATGACCTGGTTGACGGCCTTGGCCCACTGGCCGGCGCCGAGGGGACCGAGGTGGGTGACGGTGCGGCCCATGGCGCGTAACACGGCGCCGGCCCGTTCGACGTCGGCGTCGGCCCCGCCCACGAGGATGGTGAGGGTCGCCAGGCGCGCGCCCTCCGAACCGCCCGAGACGGGCGCGTCGACCATGGTGACGCCGCGCTCGGCTAGACGCGCGGCGAACTCGGTGACGCGCGTCGGGCTGATCGTGGAACAGTCGATCACGAGCGAGCCGGCGCGCAGCCCCTCGGCCAGTCCGTCGGGGCCGAAGAGTACCGCTTCGACCTGGGGCGAGTCGGTCAGACAGAGCACCACGACGTCACTGGCCGCCCCGAGTGCGGCCGCGCTGGGGGCCTCGTTCGCCCCGAGGGCGAGCAGGTGGTCGGCTCGTCCGGGGGTGCGGTTCCACACCGTGAGCGAGAAGCCGGCCCGCGCCAGGTTGGCCGCCATGTAGGCGCCCATGGTGCCGAGTCCGGCGAAGCCGATGCGGGTGGTGGGCGAGGTGGTGGTCATGGGTTCTCTCCTTGGTCGGGGTGGGCGGCGCGCACGGCGGCCGATCGAAGGAGCGCCGAGTCCGAGGCGACGGCGACGAAGGAGAAGCCGTGCTCGTGGTACCAGGGGGCGCCGGCCGGGTCGCCGGTGAGGATGCCGGCGGCCTTACCGGCGCGGGTCGCGGCCGTCGCCACGCGTTCGAGGGCCGCGAGGAAGGTCGGGGACTGCAGCTCGCCCGGGATCCCGAGCGAGGTCGAGAGGTCGCTCGGGCCGACGAAGAGCACGTCGACGCCCTCGAGCGCGGCGATGGCGTCGACCTCGGCCAGCGCGCTCGCCGACTCGATCTGGACGATGCCGAGGACCTCGTCGTTGACCTCGTCGTTGGAGCGCGGATCGGCGCCGAAGCGCCGCGCGCGGTTGTAGCCGGCGACGCCGCGGTCGCCGCGCGGCGGGTACCACAGGTGTCGAATCGCCTCGACCACCTCGGCGGCGTGATCGAGGCGGGGGAACATTACGCCGAGCGCGCCTAGGTCGAGCACGTGGCCGACGCGGATCCGCTCGGCCGACTCAACGCGCACGACGACGGGCACCCCGTGGGCCGCGCCGGCGAGGATCTGGCCGACGAGGGCCTCCTCGCCACCGGCGCCGTGCTCGAGGTCTACGAGCAGCCAGTCGAACCCGCTCAACGCGCAGACCTCGGCGACGAGCGGCGAACCGAGGTTGAGGAAGGTGCCGCGCGTGGGCTGGGCGTCACGGACCCGTTCGATGAAGGTGGCCATGGCGTCCTTTGGTCGAGGCGTAATCGGGGAGTTCCCTTCAAGGTTAATCTTCGTAGTTCGGACCTTATTGGGGCCCGAAGAAGGAGGGTCCGGTGTCCTCGAGCCGCATCGTCTCGATCGCCATCACGCCGGTCGCCTTCGCCGACCCGCCGCTGCTCAACGCCGTCGGGGTGCACGAGCCCTACGCCATCCGCGTCGTGCTCGAGGTCGCGACCGAGGACGGCCTCGTCGGACTCGGCGAGACCTACGGCGACCTCGGCCACCTCGATCGCCTGGCGCGCGTGGCGGCGAGGCTCGTCGGGCTCGACGTCTTCGAGACGAGCGCCATCGCTCGTCGGTGCGTGGAGGTCCTCTCGGGCGCGGTCGGGGCCGACCGCCACGGGCTCACCGGCCAGATCACCGCCACCGGCACGGCGTTGCGGGTCTTCTCGAGCTTCGAGGTCGCCTGCCTCGACGTCCAGGGCAAGCTACTCGGCCGTTCGGTGGCCGAGCTCCTGGGCGGGTCGGTTCGAGCGAGCGTGCCCTACTCGGCCTACCTCTTCTACAAGTGGGCGGCCCACCCCGGGGCCGAGCCCGACCACTACGGCGAGGCGCTCGACCCCGCGGGCATCGTCGAGCAGGCGCGCGCGATGGTGGCGACCTACGGCTTCTCGGCCATCAAGCTGAAGGGCGGGGTCTTCGAGCCCCGTCAGGAGATCGACGCCGTCCACGCGTTGCGCGAGGCCTTCCCCGACCTGCCCCTGCGACTGGACCCCAACGCGGCCTGGACCGTGGCGACCGCGATCGAGGTCGGCCGCGAGCTCGACGGGGTGCTCGAGTACCTCGAGGACCCCACGCCCGGCATCGCCGGCATGGCCGCGGTGGCCCGCGAGGTCTCGATGCCGCTCGCGACCAACATGTGCGTCGTCGGCTTCGAGGACATCGCCGAGGCCGTGCGCGAACGGGCCGTCGGGGTCATCCTGTCGGACCACCACTACTGGGGCGGGCTGCGCGAATCGCAGTCCCTGGCGCGGATCTGCTCGACTTTCGACCTGGGGCTCTCGATGCACTCCAACTCGCACCTCGGGATCAGTCTCGCGGCGATGACCCACCTGGCGAGCGCCGTGCCCAACCTCACCTACGCGCTCGACACCCACTGGCCCTGGAAGGACGAGGACGTGATCGTGCCCGGGATCCTCGAGTTCGTCGACGGCGCGCTCGCCGTGCCCACGGGCCCGGGCCTCGGGGTCGAACTCGACCGCGACGCGCTGGCGCGCCTGCACGAGCGGTACCTGGCCTGCGGGGTCCGCGAGCGCAACGACTCGCGCTATCGCCAGTCGATCGAGCCCGACTACGACCCGAGCGTGCCGCGCTGGTGAGCGTCGTCGGGTACGTCTACCCGTGGGACTTCGACGGCGACCCCGAGGCGGCCGCGCGCGCGGCGGCGCTCGGACTCGACCGGGTGGCGATCGCCGCGACCTACCACGCCAGTCGCACCGTGAGCCCGCTGCACCCCACCCGGCGCGTGCGCGAGGTCCCCACCTCGGCCGCCTACGTGGCGCTGCGCCCCGAGGTCTGGCGGGGCCGGCGTCTGGTGCCGAAGGCGCCGAGCTGGCCGGGCGGGGCGAACGAGTTCGCCGCCGCCGCCGAGGTCGCGAGCCGAGCCGGACTCGAGGTCGCCGCCTGGGTCGTGGTGAGCCACCACGACGAGCTCGGGGCGGCCAACCCCGACCTCGTGGTGCGCAACGCGTTCGGCGAGCCGTACTCCTACGGCCTCTGTCCGCGCTCGCCCGAGGTGCTCGAGTACGCGGTGACCCTCGTACGCGAGGTCGTCGCGACGACGAACGTCGCCTCGCTCGTGCTCGAGGCCTGCGGGCCGATGGGCCTCTCCCACGGCGGCGTGCACGACAAGGTCGAGTTCGCCGCCTACGACGCGGTCGCGGACGACCTCATGTCGATCTGTTTCTGTGCGACGTGCGCGCGCGACCTCGACGCGGGCGGCCTTGGCGCCGACGAACTCGCACGCGCCATCCGCCACGGCGTCGACGAGCGGCCCGGGTCGCTGGAACTCATCCTCGGCGAGGAGCGTGCTCGCGCGCTGCGGGCCTTTCGAGCCGAGACCGCGGCGAGCCTGCAACGCGCCGTGCTCGACGCCGTCGCCGAGACCCGGCCCGGGGTCGCGGTGACCCTGCACGGCTCGGCGATCCCCGGAGCGACGGGGTCGTTCCCCGAGGTCGGCCGCGACGTCCTCGGGCGGCTCGACGCGGTGGTCGCCAACGCCTGGGACGAGCGCATGGCCCGGGCTGAGATCGAGGGACTGGTCGCCCTGGGTGAGGCCGCGACCCCGGTCGGGGCCTACCTGCGACTCGACCGCGACGAGACGAGCCCCGAGACCCTCGTCGCGACCTACCGCGACGCCGGGGTCACCCAGTGGCACCTTTACCACCTCGGCCTGGCCACGCGCGAGGACCTGGAGCGGGCCGCGCGCGTCGTGGCGGCCGCTTCGACCGGGGGTCCGTCGTGAGCGAGACGGTCCTCATCACCGGCTCGGCCGGTACGATCGGGCGTCACCTGCGCGACTCGCTGCGTCGCGAGGGCCGCCGGCTCGTCCTGGTCGACCTCGCCGACCAGGCGCCCCTCGAACCCGGCGAGGACGGCGCGATCGTGACGGCGTCCTTCGCCGACCCGCGCGCGATCCGGGCCGCCTGTTCGGGCGTCGACGCGATCATCCACCTCGGCGGGCTCTCAACCGACGGCTACTCGTTGGCCGACTACCTGGCCGTCAACGTCGAGGGGACCCGCGTGCTGCTCGACGCCGCTCGAGACCAGGGCGTGGCGCGCGTCGTCTACGCCAGCAGCCACCACGCCGTCGGGTTCCACCCGAATACCCCGGGTTCGGTCGTGCGCGACGACCTCGCCGCGCGCCCCGACAGCTTCTATGGCGTCTCGAAGGTCGCCGCGGAGTCCCTCGCGAGCCTCTACCACGACCGGTACGGACTCGACGTCATCTGCGTGCGGATCGGCTCGTTCCGCCCGGCGCCGACCGATCGGCGCACGTTGTGGAACTGGCTGTCGCCGAACGACTGCACCCGGCTCTTCGAGGCGACGCTAGCCACGCCCGCGCCGGGCTATCGCGTGGTGTGGGGGGTCTCGGCCAACACGCGGCGCATCGCCGCCCTCGATGGCGGCGATGCAATCGGGTACGAGCCGCTCGACGACGCCGAGGACTACCTCGAGGTCATCGAGGGTGAACCCGAACCTTGGGACCGCATCGGCGGGCGCTACAGCGAGCCCGGGGTCGACGACTCGCCCTCGAGGACCGCGACGTAGAGGTCACAGAGGTTCCAGCCGGTGTGGGCGCCGTCGATCAGCTGGTCGAGGGCGGCGAGCCCGCGGTGGCTGTCGTTACTGCTCTTGACCACGGCCCAGTCGAGCCCCGCGTCGGCGATGCGCTGCGTGGTGCGCTCGTCGACCCAGGCGCCCGCGACTCCCTCGACGTAGTCGCGCCCGTCCGAGGAGCGCGCGACGAAGGTCGCGGGCCGTCCGAGGCGCGCGAGCTCCGCCGCCATTATCCAGGCGAACTCCTGGCAGCGGCCGCCGAGACCGGTCCCTCGGACCCGTACCGTGACCTCGCCGACGCCGAGCACGCAGTGACGGCCCGGGTGTCGGGTCAGCTCGGCCAGCGTGGCGGCCCAGTCGCTCGCCACCGCCTCGACGTCGCCGTGGACGGCACTGCCGAGCGAGTGGACCCGGTAGCCGAGCTGCTCGGCGCGCGCGCTCGCCTCGGCGAGCAACAGTTCGGGGTCGGCGACGACGACGTTGTCGTGCTCGGTCGCAACCGGCACGGCCATCAGGGCCCGTCGACGCGCCGCCGCGGCGGCGACGGCTTGTGCGAGTGGGCCGAGGGGAACGGCGAAGCGCTCGAGCAGGTCGGCCACGTCGGTAGCGGACGGCTCGAACTGATAGGTCAGCCCCGAGGCCACCCACGCGGCACCCGAGACGACGTTGTCGACCATGAGCAGCGTTCGCGAGCGCGGCGTGCGAACGGCGCGCAGGACGGCCCCACCCGAGATGGTCGAGGTCGCGGCCCGGAGCCGGTTGAGCGTCGTGATGTCGACCCCGGCCGCCAGCGCCGCGCGCCAGAGTTCGCCGAGCTCGTCGAGCCCGAGGGGGGCCGCGGGCGCGACGCAGAGGCTCGAGGCGCCGCCCGAGACCAGGAAGAGCGTGAGCCGCGCGTCGAGCGCGCCGGCGAGGAACGAGACGAGGCGACGTCCGGCCTCGAGGCTGCCCGCGCCCGGGACGGGGTGTTCGCCGACCACGACCACAGCGTCGTCGTCGTGGTACCGCGCGGCCCCCTCGGCGTCGGCGATGACGAGGCGTCGAGCGACCCGCGCGCCGAGCGCGGCCACGGCCGCGTCGGTCATCTCCCCGGCGGCCTTGCCCAGCGCGACGACGTCGACTGGTCCGTCACCGGAATCGGAAAGACCGCGATCAATCTCGCCCGCGAGGTCGATGGTGTCGAGCCACGACGAGGCGATCGAAAGCGCCTCGGTGGGCGGGTCGCTGGCCACGGCTGCCTCCAGTTCGACGGTCTCGGTTGTCAATCTAGCGAGTGGTCCGCGCCGGCCTCGTCGAGCCACCCGCCCCGTCACAGCCTCCGCGGATTCGAACTAGAAATAGAGGAGGCGTCACCGTCGACGCGACACGGACCCAGAAGGGACAGAACAATGTCGTTCACCGCCATCAACCCCGCCACCGAAGAGGTCATCGCGACCTATCCGGCGCACACGGCCGAGCAGATCGAGGCCGCCCTCGCGGCCTCCCAGGCCGCCTTCAAGAGTTGGCGCCAGACGCCGTTCAAGGACCGCGGCGAGCTGATGACGCGCGCCGCGCAACTCCTCGAGGACGAGCTGGACACCGCCGCGGCGATGCTGACCGCCGAGATGGGTAAGACCTTCGCCTCGGCCAAGGGCGAGGTGATGAAGTGCGCGACGACCATGCGCTACTACGCCGAGCACGCCGAGTCGTTGCTCGCCGACGAGATCATCGCGTCACCGGCCTCGAGTAGCGGCATCCGCTACCAGCCGCTCGGCGCGGTGCTCGCGGTGATGCCCTGGAACTTCGCGCTCTGGCAGGCCGTGCGCTTCGCCGCCCCGTCGATGATGGCCGGCAACGTCGGCATCTTGAAGCACGCCCACAACGTGCCCGGTTCGGCGCTCTACCTCGAGAGCCTCTTCTTGCGCGCGGGCTTCCCGACGGGGGTCTTCGCGAACCTCTTCCTCGGGCATCGCGAACTGGCCGACATGATCGCCGACGACCGTATCGCCGCCGTGACCCTCACCGGGTCCGAGATCGCCGGCAAGATCGTCGGCGCCCAGGCCGGGGCGCACCTGAAGAAGTGCGTGCTCGAGCTCGGCGGTTCGGACGCCTTCATCGTCGCGAGCTCGGCCGACCTGGCCCGCACCGTGCCGATGGCCGTGACCGCGCGCGTGCAGAACAACGGGCAGAGCTGCATCGCGGCCAAGCGCTTCATCGTCGTCGCCGAGCGCGCCGAGGAGTTCATCGAGGCCTACACCACGGCCATGGGCGAGGTCGTCGTCGGTGACCCGATGGACGCCAAGACCGTCGTCGGCCCGATGGTCAACGCCGAGCAGCGCGAGCTGCTGCACGCCCAGGTTCAGGACTCGCTCGCCAAGGGCGCGGTCCTGCGCACCGGCGGGGTGATCCCCGAGGGCCGCGGCTTCTACTACCCGCCGACTGTCTTGACCGACGTGCCGCGCGACTCACGGGCCGGCTGCGAGGAGCTGTTCGGCCCCGTCGCGGTCGTCGAGGTGGTCCAGGACCTCGCCGAGGCCATCGAGCTGGCCAACTCGTCGCCGTGGGGTCTCGGCGGTTCGATCTGGGCGACCGACCCGCACGAGATCGAGCAGGCGATCGAGGGCGTCGAGGCGGGGATGGTCTTCGCCAACGCGATCGTCGCCTCCACCCCCGAGCTGCCCTTCGGCGGCATCAAGCGCTCCGGCTACGGCCGCGAGCTCTCGGCCCAGGGAATCCGCGAGTTCACGAACGTCAAGACGTTCTACATCGCCTAGTCGTCTGGTCCGCGTCGCGTTCTCGCCGGACGCGGCGCGGGCCAGACCTGCTCACGTGACGTGGGTGATCGACGCGGCGACGGCCTCGGGGTCGGCGCAGCCGACGATCCACGCGTCGTGGGGCTGGTCGCGCAGGTTGACGCGCACGCCGCGGGGCGTGTCGTGGTGCACCGCGGCGAAGATGGTCGATTTCACGCCGTGCACCGAGGCGACCTCGATGACGCCGGGGATCCGGGTGCCGGCCCGCAGGCCGATGATGTCGGCCGCGCGGTGCGGGTGCTCGAGGACCTCGACGCCGGTGACCGACGAGAGCGGCGCTCGCAGGTCCCCGTGGATACCCTCGACCTTCTCGGCTGCGGTGAGCTGCAGGATCAGTTCGTGGTCGTGGACGACGAACTCGGCCATGGGGACTCCTCTCGCGTGTTCGGTGCGACTTCATCGTAGGGTTGGGCCGAGCGCACGGCGAATCGCACCGAGCCCGGGCGCGGTCGCTAGATTCACGTCCGTGACCGACATCGACGACCACGGACGTCTCGAGCCACCCCTCGTCGCCGACGAGGTCTCGACCCTGCTGGGCTTCCTCGACTATCAGCGCGCCACGTTCGCCTGGAAGTGCGAGGGGCTCGACGCGGCCGGCCTCGCGGCGCGGGTCGGCGTCTCGACCATGACCCTCGGGGGCATGCTCAAGCACCTGGCCGTCGTCGAGGACTGGTGGTTCACCCAGTGGTTCGCCGACCGGGTCGTCCCAGCACCGTGGAGCGCGGTGGACTGGGAGCAGGAGCCGGACTGGGAGTGGGAATCGGCCGCGCAGGACCGTCCCGAGGAACTTCGCGACCTCTGGCGTGCGTCGGTGGAGCGCTCGCGCGCCGTCGTTGCGGGCGCGCTGGCCGAGGGCGACCTCGCCCAGCTGGCTGAACGGCGCTGGCCCGACGGGCGGACCCCGAGCCTGCGCTGGATCCTCTGTCACCTCATCGAGGAGTACGCGCGCCATAACGGTCACGCCGACCTCCTGCGCGAGTCCGTGGACGGTGCGACGGGCGAGTGAGCACGGGACGATCGGAGTCCCCCGATTCGGTCGTGGTCCGACCCCGGCCGTCGCGACACCCTATGCTGACGACGTCAGGCCACCGGCGACGGTGATCGGCCGAGGAGGTCCCGTGAGCGAGTTCCGCGTTGGCGACCCACGAGACGGTCCGCTGCGGGCCCTGTTGAGCGAGAGCGATTTCCTCGCCACCACGTCGGTCGGCGTCATCCTCTTCGACAAGCGAGGGACGATCGTCGACTGCAACGACGCGGTGGCGGCCCTGATTGGTTGCGCGCGCGAGGAACTGATCGGGCGCAGCATGCACGAAGCGCAGTGGGACGCCGTGGACCGAGACGGCAAGCCCTTTTCGAGTGCGGACATACCCGGGGCGAACACCTTCGCCACGGGCGAGCCCACCGCGAACGCCATCATGGGGCTCAACGTCCAAGACGGGTCGCGGCGGTGGTTCACGCTCAACGTCTGTGCGGCCGTGGTGGACGGTTCGATCAAGGGTGTCATCTCGTCGTACTTCGACCTCACCGACCAGGTCATCAAGGAGCGATTCCTCGAACTGCTCAGCGAGGTCAATCGATCGGTGACGTTGGCGACCGACGCCGAGCGCTTCGTCGACCAGGCCTGTCGCGCCTTCGTCACCATCGGCGGCTACGAGCTCGCGTGGATCGCGACGCGAGACCCGGGCTCGGGTGCCATCGCCGTCGCGGCGCGCGCCGGCGCCACCGACTTCCTCGACGGTGTCGCCGCCGAGCAAGTCGTCGACGAGGGCCGCGACGATCCACTGGATGCGGTGCTGCGCACGGGGCACACCCAGGTGCGACTCGACCTGGCGGCCATTCGTCCCTCGACCGGGTGGCGCCGCCGCGCGCTCGAAGCCGGATTCCACTCCGTCCTCGCGCTCCCCCTGCGGTTGTCCGGCCGGGCCGGCGCGCTCGTCGTCTCCTCGCGCCACCGCTTCGAGTTCAGTGAGCCCGTCGTCGCGGGACTCGAGCAGATCGCCCGCGAGATCGAGCTCGGGGCCGCCCACGTCGCCTCGATGCGTCAGCTGGAGCGCTCACTCGACGGCACGATCGCGGCGCTCGCGCGCATGACCGAGAACCGCGACCCCTACACCGCGGGCCACCAGCTCGGCGTCGGGCGCCTCGGCGAGGCGATCGCGCGCGAGATGGGACTCGAGGACGAGCTGGCGCGCCTGATCCGCCAGAGCGGCGTCGTGCACGACATTGGCAAGATCTCGATCCCGGCCGAGATCCTCACCCGACCAGGACGACTGAACCCGCTGGAGTACACCCTCATCCAGAAGCACCCCGAGGTCGGCGCCGACATCTTGCGCGAGGCCGGGCTGCCGTGGCCGATCGCCGAGGTGGCCCTCCAGCACCACGAGCGACTCGACGGCTCGGGCTACCCCGAGGGGCTCGTGGGCTTGGCCATCTCGCTGCCCGCGCGGATCGTCGCCGTGGCCGACGTCGTCGAGGCGATGACCCACCATCGCCCCTATCGGGCCGGGCTCGGACTCGACGTGGCCCTCGACGAGGTGCGCAGCGGCGCCGGTCGTCTCTACGACGAGGCCGTCGTCGCGGCGTGCCTCGCCGTCTTTGACGCGGGCTACTCCCTGGAGTCGAGCTTCGGCTCGGCGCCGGTCTGACTCGCCGGTCGCGCGGTCGCGACCTACCGCGTGGTCGCGAAGTCCGCCATCGTGGCGAGCTGGGACTCGGTGCCCACGCCGATCAAGACGTCGCCGGCGGCCATTGTCGCCTCGGGCGGCGGATTGGTGATGAAGCTGCCGTCGGGTCGTCGGATGGCGAGCACGAGTACGCCGGTGTGGTCGTGGAGGCGCGCCGAACGAAGGGTCTCGCCGGCGAGTCGAGAGTCGGCCGCGATGAGCGACTCGCTCAGGCGGAACTGCAGGCTGCCGTCGTGCATCACCACGTCGACGAAGTCCACGACGTGGGGTTGGGTCACGAAGGAGGCCATCCGGTCACCGCCGAACTGCTGGGGGTTGACGACTCGGTCGGCGCCGGCCCGTTGGAGCTTCAGCTCCGAGGACTGGCTGCGGGCCCGCGCGATGATCTGGACGTCGGCCTTGAGCGACTTGCTCGCCACCGTGACGTAGAGGTTGTCAGCGTCGGTGTCGAGCGCGGCGACGACCGTCGCGGCGCGCTCGATGCCCGCGCGCAGCAGCACGTCGTCGTCGGTGACGTCACCGAC
>LMAD01000039.1 GCA_001443545.1 Acidimicrobiaceae bacterium RAAP-2 | reverse complement strand
ATCGTGATCGGGACCGGACCGTGAAGTGGCTCAACCTCGGCGGTGTCGATCCTCGTTACTGCTGAGTGCCGACCTGGACGCCGGGTGAACCGGCTGCGTCCTGGTGTCCACCGGCGCCGTCGCTGATGGCCGACTCCGTCGTGACGGCCTCCGTCGCGGACTCCGTGTTCGTGGCCGATTCGCTCACCGCGCCGGCGACATCGAGGCCCGTCGCGTCCTGCGCGCCGCTCTGGACGTCCACGTTGGCACCGCTGTTGACGGCCGATTGGGCGGCTGACACGGGGGACGCGGCTGAAGCGGCCGACGTCACGGTGAGGCCGAAGACGGAACCGCCGAGGGCGAGCAGCCCCGCCGATCCAATGACAATGGTACGGAAACCCTTCATGAATACTCCTTATGGTCGTGTGCTCGACGAGTTGTCGATGCACGGAGCCATCGTGACGGGCCGGCCCTGAAAGAGCCCTGAAGAGCCCTGAACGGGCTCCGTAGGCCGGAGGCGTCATCATGGGGACACCCGGTGGTGGTCGGGTGAGGGGGCCGACGTGCGCGTGCTGCTAATAGAAGACGAAGAGCGACTGGCCCAGAGTCTCGCGCGGGGCCTGCGAGCCGATGGTTTCGTCGTGGACGTCGCCGTGGACGGTCCGTCCGGTCTCGCGGCGGCGATCCGCGACGACTTCGACGCGGTGGTACTCGATCTGATGTTGCCCGGCCTGAACGGATTCAGCGTCTGTCGTGCACTGCGCGAGGCCCGGGTGTGGACGCCCATTCTGATCCTCACGGCCAAGACCGGTGAATTCGACGAGGTCGAGGCGCTCGAAACCGGGGCCGACGACTTCCTCACCAAGCCCTTCTCGTACTCCGTGTTGGTGGCGCGACTGCGCGTGCTGCTTCGCCGAGCGACGAGAGAGCGACCGGTAGTGCTCGAACACGAATCGCTTCGCCTCGACCCCGCCACCCATCGGTGTAGCCGGGGCGAGGTGGGTATCGCCCTCACGCCACGCGAGTTCGGCGTCCTCGAATACCTCATGCGCGCCGGTGGCCGTGTCGTGTCAAAGGACGAAGTACTCGATCACGTCTGGGGGGCGGAGTTCGATGGGAACCCCAACATCATCGAGGTCTACGTCAGCTACCTACGCAAGAAGATCGACCGACCGTTCGGGCTCGAGAGCATCGTGACGGTCCCCGGCGTCGGCTATCGAATGAGCGCCCGTGGCCCCGAATAGCGCCGTGACCGGGTTCGCCCTCGTGCGACGCTGGACCGTTCGGGCCAAGACGGTGGTCTCCGCGGTGGCTGTCGTGGCGGTCGTGCTCGTGGCGCTGAGTATTGGACTAGTCGTGACGGTCGGACGGTTCCAGATCTCGGCCGTCGACCACTCGCTCGATCTCACGGTGGCGGCGCTGGCCCCGCTCGTTCGCTCCGGTCACGTGCCACCGACGTTACCGATCGCGTCGAACGACGCGTCGTTCACCCAGGTGCTCTCGGCCAGTGGCCGCGTCGTGGCGAGCAGCGCGAGTATCACGGGTGAGGGTCCGTTGCTCGGGGTGGAGACCGTGGGACCGCTCAGCACGCATCGCACCGTGACGAATCTGCCGATCGGCAACGGCGGGGCCTTCCGGGTGATCGCCGAAACGGTCTCGACGCCGCGGGGACGGCTCACCATCGTGGCCGGGGCGTCGCTCGATGCGGTCAATCGGTCGACCACGGCACTCGCCTGGGGGCTCGGGATTGTCGGGCCCCTGGTACTCGTGGCGTTGGGCGCGGTGGTGTGGTGGTTGGTCGGAAGAGCCCTGGCCACCGTGGAAGGGTTGCGCGAGGAGGTGGCGACCATCACCGCGGAGTCGCTGCACCGGCGCGTCGTCGTGCCTCCCGTCGCCGACGAGGTCGGGCGACTGGCGGTCACGATGAACGCGATGCTCGAACGCATCGAACGCAACGACCGCGTCCAGCGGACCTTCGCAGCCAACGCGTCGCACGAGCTGAAGAGTCCGCTCGCCGCCACGCAGACGGAGTTGGAGGTGGGGTTGGCCCACGTCGAATCGGTCGACTGGCCCGACGCCGCGCGTGCGGTTCTCCAAGACGTGGAACGCATGCGACGAATCGTCGATGACCTGCTCACGCTGGCCCGCGTGGATGAGGGGGCGCCCGTCATTCGTCAGCCGGTCGACGTCGACGAGCTCATTCTCGACGAGGTGACTCGACTCCGGCGGACGAGTCCCGTGGTCATCGACAGCACCGGCGTGTCGGCCGGACGAGTCGACGGTGACGTCGAGCAGCTACGTCGCGTGGTGAGGAATCTCCTCGACAACGCCGTCGCCCACGCCGAACACGTCGTGACGGTGACCTTGGACGCGACGGAGCTCGCGATAGCCTTTCGCGTGCACGACGACGGTTCCGGGATTGCGGCCGACGACCGGGCGAAGGTGTTCGAGCGTTTCGCGCGCCTCGACGAGGACCGGTCGAGAACGCGCGGTGGGAGTGGGCTCGGTCTCGCGATCGTCGACGACGTCGTGCGAGCGCACGGGGGCACCGTGACGATCGCCGACGACGGTCCCGGCGCGACGTTCGTCGTGCAACTTCTAAGGTCGCCCTAGATGCGACGCTGGATCATCGCGGCAACGCTGGCGGTCGTGATCGGGGCCACTACCGTGTCGTCCCTCGGCGTGGCCGGTGGTTCGTCCTTCGCGCCACTCGCGCCGCCGCAACCACTGGTGCCGTTCGTTACTGGAACGCCCGCCCAGGGGCGGTGGGCGCCGTCCGGCCGTCGCGTCGCGGGCCACGCGGCGATCTACGTCACGACCCTTCGCCTGCCGGGGGACCCGACGGTCAACGCCGGCGTCGCGTGGCTCGACCCGCGGCTCTTGCGCGCGCGGCTCTACTCGGGCAGCCTGAGTCCCGGCGGCATCTCGTGGCGCTACAGCGCGCCCATCACGCCAGCGGCCGCGCGCACCCTCGTCGCCGCCTTCGCGGGGGGTTTCCTGCTCCCGGCGTCGCACGGGGGCTACCTCAGCGAAGGCCGCCTGGTCGCCCCGCTGCGCGTCGGCGCGGCCTCGCTCGTCATCTACGCCAACGGGTCGTGGGCCGTCGGTCGGTGGGGACGGGACGTCGGTATGACCCCGCGCGTCGTCGCGGTGCGTCAGAACCTGACGTTGCTCGTCGACCACGGCCGACCGGTCGCGGGGCTCTCGGCGCGCGACATCTCGGTCTGGGGGGCGGCCCTCAACGGGGTGGCGAACACGTGGCGCTCGGGTTTCGGGGTGACGGCGGGCGGTGGCTACGTCTACGTGGCTGGCCCCATGACCGTGGTGGAGTTGGCCCAGGTCCTCGTGCGCGCGAGGGCCGTGCGCGCGATGGTGCTCGACATGAACCCCCTGTGGCCGGTCTTTGCGACCTACGATCCCTCGACCCCCAACGGCCTCGCCACCCCGGCCAACGGGACCGACCTGCTCGCGACCATGCTCCAGAGTCCCGCGCGGTTCTTCCAGCCGACCTACAGCCGCGACTTCGTGACGATGTCGGCGCGCTAGTCGTCGCCGAGCGCGAGTCGGATGTCGCCATGGGCCGTGGTCGGCCACGAACCGGCCGCGAGGAAGTCGACGATCTCGTCACGCAGGGCCATCGCTGCGCGCGAGAGGGTGTGGCGCACGTCGCGCACCAGGCAGATGGAGCGCTCCATCACCTGGTCGTCGATGTGGATCACGTGCAGGTCGTCGTTCATCGTCGCGACGATGCTCGGCACGATGGCCGCGCCGATCCCCGCCGCGACGAAGGAGTGGGCCGTGGCGATCTCGGCGCCGTCGATCGCGATTGTCGGGGCGAAGCCCGCCTTCTCGAAGGCGGCGAGGGTCGCGGCGCGTACGTCGTAGCCCTCGTGGAACATGATCAGCGGTACACCGCGTAGCTCGCTGATGGCGATCGTCGCGCGAGTGGCGAGGGGGTGGTCCTGGCCGACTACGACCACCATGCGCTCAATCGCGAGGGTGGTCTGCTCGAGGGTTTCGTTGATGAGCGGCCCCACCACCAGCGCGAGGTCGAGGGTGCCCGCCTCGACGGACTGGGCGATCTCCTCGGAGTGGCGCTCGACGAAGGAGATCGAGACGTGGGGGTGATGGCTTCGGAACTGGGCCAGGACGAGGGGCAGCAGGGTCGCGCCGATGCTCGGGGTCGTGCCAATCGTGACGTGGCCGCGGCGTAGCCCGTCGAGTTCGTCGGCGCCCTGGAAGACCTCGTCGACGCCGCGTAGAACCCGTCGCGCCAGGGGCAGCAGGGCCGACCCCGCGTCGGTCAACGCGATGGGCCGCCGTCCGCGATGGAAGAGGGGGACACCGAGCACCTGTTCGAGCCGGTGGATCTGGGCGCTGATGGAGGGCTGGGCGAGTCGCAACTCGTCGGCCGCGGCGGTGAACTGGCCCTCATCGGCGACGGCCACGAAACAGCGCAGCTGCTGGAGGGTGAGGTCTCGAGCGGTGAACATAGGACAAAACTATCAAAACAACACGCATAATCAATTGGAAATCTGTAGTGGCGAACTTTACATTGGAGTTATGCGCACATTCAAGGTTATTTCAGCCCCCGTGCTAGTCGGCGCACTCACCGCTTCGGCGATGGGTTTCGCCCCGAGCGTGGGAGCCACCACTATCCATCAATCCACTACTGCCGCGGTTGCCCACGCGACGAAGGCCAAGGCCAAGCCCAAGATCGTGAACGTCGCCTTCAAGGGGTCTTACACCGGGACGATTGCCATGCTGTGGTCCTCGACCGGCGCGAAGGCGACGGCGGTGACCGGTACTGGCAACGCAACGTACCTCGGAGCGAGCAAGCTTTCGGGCACCGGTTCGGCGCCCGCGTCCAGCACCTGTGACCCGCTCACCGGTGTGGGTTCGCTCCTCGGCTCGAGCAGCAAGCTCGTGCTCAAGATTATCGCCCCGTCGTCGTCCCAGGCTTGCGCTGCAGGCCAGGCGGCGCCGACGTCGGTGAGCGTCAAGGGGATCGCCAAGGTCATCAGTGGGACGGGCAAGTACAAGGGCGTCTCGGGAACTCTCAAGTTCACGGGCTCGTTCTCGATCAAGTCCACCACCGCTGGCTCGAGCGAGAGCGACTCGTTCAACGCGTCGCTCACCGGCGTGTTGCACATCAAGAAGTAGTGACCCGATTAATCGATAGAGGAGGAAGCAGTATGAAGCGAGTATTAGCAGTCCTAACCGCGGGGACCCTGTCCCTGAGCGGGGCGGCCCTAGTGGGAGTGGGAGCGGCGTCCGCGTCGGGCACTACGACGACGACCGTCGCGCCGACAACGACGACGACGGTTGCTGCACCGACCACGACGACGACCCTCGGGCCACCGATCCAGGGAACCCAGCCGCTACCGGTCTACATGCAGGTCGACACGGTCACGGCCGGGGGCGGATCTGGGGTCCTCAAGCCGGCGTACGGTTGCGCTCAGAGCAACGAGTTCCTCGTTGGCCAAGCGGTCGTCTTCCGCATGTCCGCGGTCAACGTCGCCGCTGGCGGCACGCCCCTCACGGCGGCCAACACCAAGAGCGTGGTCATCACGATCCCCGGTGAGTCGCCGTTGACGATGAACTACGGCAACCACGGCACGACGGCCTTCTGGAGCGCGGGTTGGCACACCACCGCCGCCACGCCGCTCGGCGTGGTCCACTTCACCATCACGTTGACGACCAAGGCGATTCCCGCCAAGACCAAGGTGATTCGCGTGAAGCAGGGCAACAAGATCGTGCGCAAGCGCATCGTTCTGAAGCCGGGTGTCCCGTCCAAGACGTGGACGTACTCACAGGTCGGCACGCCCGCGTCTTCACAGCTCACCATGAACGCGGTACCGGTCGCCTAAGTAGCGACTAGACACGGCGCCTTCGGACATGTCCGAGGGCGCCGTGTGGCACCAACGACATTCACTTCGCTGGCCTCGTAAGGCTACCCCCCCGAAAGGAAATACCATGAACCTGTCCCCCCACGCCGTGAGACGAGCCATCGTGCTCGCCGCGGTAGGTGCCCTCTTGCCCTTAGCGGTCGTCACCACGTCCAGTGGCGCCGCGAGCACGACGCCGACCACACCAACGGGCATGACGTTGCCCACGCCGGCTGTCCCCGGCGCGCCCGCGCTGCCCTTCACCGGCGTCACCGCGGCAGCGGCGACGCTCTCGCCCACGATCGGCAACCTCGTCGTCAGCCCCAACGTGGGTACCGAAGGGGAGCCCTTCACGATCTCGGGTAGCGGACTACCGGCCAACACCAGCGTCGAACTGACCTGGAGCACGGCGACGGCGACGTGGATCGCTGACGTTCAGCCCAACACCGTGAACTGGTTGGGTCGGACCGCGACCAACTTCAACGTCGTCCTCGCCAACGTCACCACTGACGCCAAGGGGAACTTCACCTTCGCCACGACCGTGCCGGTTGACTTCGGTGGCATTCACGACATCTACGCCGTGGTCAACGGGGTCGAAGTCGACCACGGTGGCTACGAGATGTTCCGCACCGTGACGGTGACGCCCAAGCGGGGCCCGATCGGCACGCCGATCACCATCACCTACACCGCGCTGGGCTCGTCGCTCTACGGCAGCGGTGGCGTGTTGCTGTGGGACAACCACTTCGCGGGCAACATGTCGGGTAACTGGACCCGTGGAACGGCGACCGTCACCGTTCGCGCGACGGGCCCCGTCGGTCAGCACGTGGTGACCATCGAAGACGGCATGGGTGTCTCCTACCTCAACGTCGTCCAGTCCCCGGTTCCCTACCTCAACGGCGGTTCGGCGATCTTCACGACGACGCCCGGCAAGTTCAATCTGAAGCCGTCGATCACGTGGCCGGACGCCATCACGCCGACGGTGCCGGAACGCACGACCCTGCAGACCGCGGGACTCGACCCGACGAGCACCGCCGTGGCGACCCTCTCCCAGACCAGCGGTCCGATCCTGACGAAGGTGCAGGTCTCGGCGACGGGGCTCTCGGGCACCGGAACCGACCAGTTGGTGTGGTCGACGGTGATCGGCAGTCGCGTCAACTGTCCGACGAGCTCGTGCTGGAACTTCGAATCGGTGCCGCTCGGCACGGCGACGATCGCCAACGGCTCGCTCTCGGGCACGGTGACCATCCCCGACGGGCTCGGTGGCTGGCACGTCATCCAGGTCATGAACGGCTCCAAGGTCGAGGCGCAGGTCCCCTTCTACGTGAAGGAGAGCATCGTCCCGTTCTATGACGCCTCGGGCAAGCTGCTCAGCATGGGCGTGGCGACCGCGAACGACGCGGCGACCCCGGCGGCGATCGCCGCGGGACAGTCCGGCACCGGTACCTACACCTTCAAGGAGGGCCAGGAGTTCACCATCAGTCTGAAGGGCGTGGGCTGGACCCAGCTCGACAACACCCTGGCGGTCGACTACGACAACAGCTTCATCGGCTACGGCTGTGGCTTCAACTCCAACGGGTACATGGTCGTGCACCTGCGCGCAACGGGCGGCCCGGGCGTGCACCTGATCGACTTCTACCCGCTGCTCTACACCCAGCAGCCGTCCTTCGCGAACACCCAAGGTGGCATGCTGCCGATCCTGAGCTTCCAGAACAACATCCCGGGACTCGCCCTCGGCTACCAGGTCCCCTCGATGCACTTCGCAATAACCATCGTCAAATAAGTCGCAAACTCCCAACTGCGAGTGCCAGCGCCTCGCCCCCCGTGCGCAGGGGGCGAGGCGCTGGCATGTCCGGGCAGTGCCCACCCGAACGCTAGACGGAACATCCGTTAGATTCACGTCGGGACGAGGGAGGGTGACGTGACGACCGTGGCGATCGTGGTCCTCATCGCGGTCGCCTTCGTCGCCGTCTTGGCCATCGACGTGGTCGTACTACGCCGGCGCAAGCGGGGACTGACCACGCCCGTCCTCTCCTCGGTGAGCACGACGCTGCACCTGCTGATCCGCGCGGTCCAGGCGGTCAGTCTCGTGGCCATCATCGTCATGGTGGTGGTGGCGATGGCCCACTCGCGCTAGTCGCGCCGCCAGAGCCGATCACCCGACAGGGCGAGCAGGCTCGGCAGCAGGAGGCCGCGCACGACCGTCGCGTCGATCAGTACACCGAGGGCGAGCCCGGCGCCGAGCTCTTGGAGGCCCGCGACGTGGCCGGTGACGAAGCCGGCGAGGGCGCCGACCATGATCACCGCCGCGCTCGTGACGACGCCGCCGGTGGCGGCGAGCCCCTCGACGATCGCCGCTGGATTGGCGAGCCCGTGCTCGTGGGCCTCGCGGATCCTCGCGAGGATGAAGACCTCGTAGTCCATCGAGAGCCCGAAGAGCACCGCGAAGATGAAGACCGGGACCCAGCCCTCGATCTGGCTGACGCGGTACGTGCCGAAGAGGTCGGCCCCGACGCCGAGGCGAAAGAGCCAGACGAGTACGCCATAGGCGACGGCGACCGAGATGAGGTCGAGCCCGATCGCGATCAGCGCGGCGAGCGCCGAGCGCACGGCGCGCGCGAGAGCGAGGAAGGCCACCAACAGCGCCCCGAGCACGAGCCAGGGAAAGACGCCGTAGATGGCGATGAGGAAGTCCACGCCCTGGGCCGGCGCCCCACCGACGACGAGGGTCGCGCCGCGCGGGAAGCGCGCGGCCGCGGCGGCCGCGCGCACCACGCGTACCAGTCGTTGGGTCACCGGGCTGCCGAGCTCGCCCTGGCTGACGACGAGGATCCGCGCGTAGCGACCGGTGCGGTTCACGAAGGGCCACGTCGAGTCCGCGGCGACGATCTCGACCCCCGGGGTGGACAGCAGCGTTTTCTCGAGCGCGATCCGAGCGGCGACCTCGTTCGCCGCGCTCGCCCCGCGGGCGCGTCCCGTGTCGATCAGGACCTCGATCGGCGTGAGGATGCCCGGGCCGACGCTCGAGCGCACGACCTCGATCGCCCGGGCCGACTCCATCGAGGCGGGGATCGCGCTCAGGGAGCCGGGGGTGAGCTGGAGCCCGACGCTCGCCCCGGCGAGGAGTCCGAGGCCGAGCAGCGCGCTCGCGAGCACCGCGCGCGGGTGGGCGACGACGCCGCGCGCCACGCGCGCGAAGACCCCGTTCGCGGGGTCGCGCGGTTCGAGCAGGCCGCGGGGACCGTGGGTGGCGACGCCGCGGCGACCAAAGACCGACAGCAGCGCCGGTTGGAGGGTGAGGGCCGCGCCGAGCGCGACGAGGGGCACGACCAGTCCCGCGGCGCCGAGTGAACGCACGAGCGGCACCGGGACGACGAGCATGGTGGCGAGCCCGATCGCGACCACCGCACCCGAGATCACGACCGTGCGCCCGGCCGTGGCCATCGTCGCGACGATGGCGGTCGTGGGATCGGCGCGGGTCAGCTCGGCGCGGAACCGGTGCACGACGAGCAGCGAGTAGTCGATCGCGAGTCCCAACCCGACGAGGGCGACCACGTTGGGCACGTAGAGCACCATCAGCACGTGGCCGGCGAGGAGGTCGACGATCCCGAGGGCGACGGCCGTCGTCGCTCCGGCCACGACGAAGGGAATCAGCACCGCGAGACTGAGACCGAGCACCCCCACCAACAAGAGCAGGGCCAGTCCCAGCGCGATGAGTTCGCCGCGCTCGAGGTCGCCGCGCAGGATCGGAGTGACGTCGGCCTGCAGCGCGGCGGGGCCGGTGACCAGCGCACCGGCGAGTCCGTCGCGACGAAGCGCGGTGCGCAGCGTGGCCACGGCCGTGGTCGCCCGATTGAGCGAGTCGCGCGATTCGAGGTCGGTCAAGAGCAGCCCGGCGAGGGCCTGCTGCTCGACGACGTGCAGGGACGGGACGCGGCGAATCGCCCGGGCGAGGCGGGCCTCGGCGACGTGGTCGGCGCGCGTGGAGGCGAGGTGGGGCACGACGACGGTGATGGCGCCCTCGATGTTCTCACCGAAGTTCCCGATGAGGATCGAGTCGGCGCGCGCCGAGGCCGATCCGGGCACCGCCAGCGAGGTCGTCAGGCGCGCGCCGAGCTGGTGGTAGCCGACGAGGCCCGCGAAGGCGCCGACCAGCCAGAGCGCGAGGACGGGGTAACGCCAGCGGACAACCGCGCGGGTCCATCGGGCGAGCACCCTAGAAGGGTAACGCCCTCGCGAGACCGACCGGTGCGGACTAGACCTTGCCCCCGCGGCGGCTCTCGGCGACGCCGCCGAAGAGCGCCCAGACGACGAGGCCGAGGCCGGGCACCAGCAGCCAGATGCCAAAGACCAGCGCGAGCACGGTGAAGAACGAGCCCATGCCGAGCGTGAAGGGCCAGATCGACGTGCCGGGAAAGGCCCCCACGACGCCGGCGCCCTGGGCTTGGGTGGCGTTGGGGTCGTCCTCAGGGCGGGCCTTCATGCGCCGACTCCACCAGTAGTAGTAGCCACCGGGCAGGAAGCCGAGCAGCATGCCGGCGAACATCATCACGCTGCCGGTGGCCTCGCGGCTCCAGAACCAGTAGACGACGCCCATGACACCGAAGAACAGCCCGAGGGCGAGCAGGATCTTCGCTTCGACCTTCATCGCTTCACCTCGGCCGGAGCGTGGGCGATGGCGTGGTGTTCGGGGTGGTTGTAGTCCCACGTCGGACGCTCGGAGCGGATCACGGGCAGCCGGTAGAAGTTGTGGTGGGGCGGCGGCGAGGTGGTGAACCACTCGAGGGTCTGGCCGTCCCACGGGTTGTCACCGGCCGGGTGCTTCTTCCAGCTCACCACGACGTTCACGACGAAGAGGATCGTCGAGACCCCGATCAACACGGCGCCGAGGCTCGAGAGGTCGTTCAGGAACTTCCACTGGGGGTCGTGGGGGTAGACCGCCATGCGCCGGGGCATCCCGCGCAGGCCGAGCAGGTAGAGCGGCAGGGTGAAGACCTGGGTGCCGATGAAGAGGAACCAGAACTGGATCTTGCCGATGCGCTCGTTCAAGAGGTAGCCGGTGAACTTCGGGCCCCAGTAGTACAGACCGGCCATGCCCGCGAGCACCAGGGCCATCACCACCGAGTGGAAGTGGGCCACCACGAAGTAGGTGTCGTGGGTGAAGAAGTCGAGCGGGGGACTGGCGAGGTAGATCCCGGTGAGCCCGCCGATCAAGAACGTGACGACGAAGCCAATCGCCATCAACATGGCCGCGGAGAACCAGACCTCCCCTCGCCACATTGTGCCGATCCAGTTGAAGATCTTGATGCCGGTGGGCACCGCGATCAAGAGGCTCATGATCGAGAAGAAGGGCAGCAGCACGACCCCGGTGGTGAACATGTGGTGGGCCCACACCCCGAGCGACAGCGCCGCGATGGACAGGGTCGCGAAGACCATCCCCTTGTAGCCGAAGACCGGCTTGCGCGAGAAGACGGCGAGGATCTCGGTCACCATGCCGAAGAAGGGCAGCGCGAGGATGTACACCTCGGGGTGGCCCCAGAACCAGAAGATGTGCTGCCACAGCACGGGCACGCCCCCGCCGGCCACCGAGAAGATGTGCGTGCCGAAGTGCCGGTCGGCGTAGAGCATGATCAGCCCGGCGGTCAGCACCGGGAAGGCCAACAGGATCAGGATCGCCGTCACCAGCATGTTCCAGGTGAAGATCGGCATGCGGAACATCGTCATGCCCGGGGCGCGCAGGTAGAAGATCGTGGCGACGAGGTTGACCCCGGTGAAGATGGCCGAGAAGCCCGTCAACAGGAGTCCGCCGATCCACAGGTCCGCCCCGGCGCCGGGGGTATTGAGCGAGTTCGACAGCGGCGCGTAGGCGACCCAGCCGAAGTTGGCCGCGCCGCCGGCGGTGAAGAAGCCCGAGAGCATGGTGATCGCTCCGGTCAGGTAGAGCCAGTAGGAGAGGGCGTTGAGGCGAGGGTAGGCCATGTCGGGCGCGCCGATCTGGATCGGCACGATGATGTTGGCGAGTGCCCCGAAGGCGAAGGGACCGGCGAAGAGGTAGATCATCACCGAGCCGTGCATGGTGAAGAGCTCGTTGTACTGGGCGAGCGAGACGAGCGTGCCGCTGGGGGTGGCCAGCTGGGCGCGGATGATCTCGGCGAAGGCGCCGCCGATCACCAGCATGATGACCGCGGTGACGGTGTAGGAGAGCCCGATGACCTTGTGGTCGGTCGTGGTGATCCACTTCAGGATCCCGGTGGGCCCGTGGTGCTCGTCGGGTCCGTGCTCGGCGCCGGGCCCGTGGTCGTCGAAGGCGTCGACCGGGTGTTCGAGGGTGTCAACCATCAGTTCGCTCCGTTACTGGCGTAGGGCTTGGACGGCACGACCGACGAGGTCTGCTGGCGTTGGGCCGTGTTGGCCGCCGAAGCCGTGCTGGCACTGGCGGGGTTGTTGAACGAGGCAAGCCACGCCTGGTACTTGGTCATCGAGACGACCTTGACGTTGAAGAACATCAGCGAGTGGTAGAGCCCGCAGAGCTGGGTGCACTGGCCGAAGAAGTCCCCGGTGTTCACCGCGCGCAGCGTGAACTGGTTGCGCACACCCGGCAGGGCGTAGCGCGAGAAGTTGAAGGCCTTGACGTAGAAGCCGTGTACGACGTCGGTCGAGGTGAGGTTGATGTGGACGTTGGTGTTGACCGGCATCATCATCGTCGGGTCCTGGGTCGTCTGGCCGATGACGACGGCCGAGTAGCCGGGGTAGGAGAACTTCCAGCCCCACTGGAAGGCGTTCACGTCGATGGTGACGCTGGTCTTGGGGTTGGCGACTTCCTTATTCTCGACCACCATGGTCGCTGCGAAGAGCCCGAAGACGATGAGGATCGGCACGATGGTGTAGGTCAGTTCGAGGGGGATGTGGTACTGGCTCTGCTTGGGGATGGCGTCACCGTGGCGTCGGTAGCGCAGCGGGACCCAGAGAATCAGGGCGACGACCAGCGTGCCGATGATCGCGGCCCCGATCGAGAAGCCCTGCCACAGGTGGAAGACCGAGCGCGAACTCGTGGTGACGCCCTGACTGGCCCCGAAGGTCGGCACGGTGCAACCGGAGAGCGCCAGGGCGGCGAGCGGGAGTACAGCGGCCCGACGTACTCGTCGCCACCGGCGAGAGCGGGTCGATGCACCCTGGGGGGGCAGGGCGGGTGATTCCACGGTGAAAGACTACTAACGCCTTCTCGAACTCCTCCGGGCGAAAAGTATGAAACCCCTTAGTTTTCAGTGGTCGTCGGGGATCGACTCGCGCGCGGCCCCGCTGAAGACGCCCCGGGCCATGGTCGAGCTGGCTCGCGCGGCGCGCGTGGCGTAGAGCCGCTCGCGCAACTGCGCCTGCGCCGGGCCACGCGCCACACGCCACACGCTCTCCATCAGGTGTCCGGCCACGCGCAGTGACTCGTCGTCACCGACCTCAACCAGCTCCGCCACCCGCGCCAGGACCGGGTCGGTCCCCCCGGCCAGGGCCACGATCTCGTCGGCCAGGCGACGCGCGGGCGCGGGCTTCACGCTCGCGGGGTCGCCGTCCCACCAGCCGCCGTAGCGGCGCCAGATGGCGTGGACGATGAACTCGGGCTCGTCGTAGGTGGCCTGGAGGTACGGCCGGTCCGCGAGGTCGGCCGGCGGGCGTACGGTCTCGAGGATCTCGCCCAGGCCGGCGCCCTCGTTCATCATCGCGACCACGTCGTCGACGATCGACTCGAGGTACCGAGCGGTCTCACTCAGCGCCTGGTGGACGCGGGCCGCGCCGAAGATCGGTAGTCCGTGGCCGGGCAGGAGGACCTCGGCTCCGAGCTCGGCCATGTGGCGCAGGGCGGCCGCCCACTCGCGCGGGTAGCGCTGGACCTTCTGGGGGTTGCCGGCGTTGGGGCTCGTCCAGATGAAGAGGTCGCCGCAACAGAGCACCCCTCGCTCGGGCACCCACACCACGGTGGCGTCGTCGGTCTCGCCGCGTTCGTGGCGCAACTGCAGGCTGAGCCCGCCGACCTCGAGGGTCGTCGCGTCGCGGTAGGTCTCGTCGGGGAAGCGGAACTCGCGCGGCCAGCGCAGCCGGGGTCGGTTGAACTGCCGTCGGTTGGTGATCTCGTTGTAGCCCGCGGTCAGCGCGTAGCGCTCGAAGCGCGCGACGACGCGCTCGTGGGCGACGACCCGGGGCCGGGGCCAGTGGTGTTCGTCGGCCTCGTCGTCGTAGAGCCGCGCGCCCATGACGTGATCGACGTGGCCGTGGGTGTAGACGATGGTGTGCACGCGCGCCTCAGACCACGCGCGCAGCGACTGGCGGATGCCGGCGGCGTTGAAGTCGGCGCCGGTGTCGACGAGGACGAGCCCGTCGTCGCTGCCCAGGGCGACCACGTTGCCGAAGCTGGGCAGGAATGCGACGTCTTGCGCGACGGTGAAGCAACCGGTGACGGCGTCCTCGGGGCCCGCAGTGTCCTCACCGCGCCACCGTTGGTCGGCGATGGCCTCCAGGTCCACTACGAGTTGCTGTCGGTCGACTTCTCGTCGGTGGCCTTGGCGTCGGTGGCCTTGGCGTCGGCCGACGTCGCGTCGGTCGACTTGGCGGTCTTCAGCCCTTTTTCGAACTCGGTCTTGGCCGAACCGAGGTTCCGAGCCAACTTCGGAATGGCCGAGCCACCAAAGACCAGCACGGCCACCACGATCACCACGATCAACAGATCGGGTCCAAAGATTTCAGCGAGAAACACGATCTTCTCCTTTGACTCGCTCGTCTTCAGCGTAGTGCTCGGCGCCACCGCGCGGTGGGCCACCGCGCGACCGGGCAGAATGGAACGTGCCAAAACTCTCGCCCACGATTCGTGACGCGCTGAGTGTCTCCTTGACCGTGGGGGCCTACGGGGTCGCCTTCGGGGCAGCCGGGGTGGCGGCGGGCTTCTCGGTGCTCCAGACCTGCCTGTTCTCCCTCGTGGCCTTCACCGGCGCCAGTCAGTTCGCCGCCGTCGGGGTCGTCGGCGCCGGCGGGTCCGCGGCGAGCGCGATCGCCGCCGCGGCCCTGCTCGGTACGCGCAACGCCCTCTACGGGGTCCAGCTGGCCCCGCTGCTCGGGACCCGCGGGTGGCGCACTGCGGCCGCGGCGCACGTGACCATCGACGAGTCGACCGGGGTCGCGCTCGGTCAGGCCGCGCGCGGCGAGGGGGCGATGCGCACGGGCTTCTGGTGGACCGGTCTGGGCGTCTACGTCTTTTGGAACCTCTTCACGCTGCTCGGCGCGATCGGCGCGCGCGCCCTCGGCGACCCGGCCGCGTGGGGCCTCGACGCCGCCGTGCCGGCCGCCTTCCTCGGCCTGGTGTGGCCGCGACTCACCAGCGCTTCGACTCGGGTCATCGCCGCCGTGGCGATGGTCTTCACCCTCGCGGTGACGCCCATGCTGCCGGCCGGCACGCCGATCATCGCCTCGGTCGTCGTGGCGGTCGTGGCCGGGTGGCGCCCGTGACGGCCTGGATCGTCGTGATCGGAACCGGGGCGATCTCGTTCTTAATCAAGGTGGCCGGTCACCTCGTGCCGGCTCGTTGGACGTCGCACCCGCGCCTCACCCGGATCAACGCCTACGTCCCGGTCGTTCTGCTCAGCGCTCTCGTCGTCGCCCAGGGGTTCGTCGTCAAGACCCACGTCGTGATTGACCACCGCCTCGGCGGTCTCGTCGTCGCCCTCGGTGCGCTGCTGGCCAAGCTGCCGTTCCCCGTGGTCGTGGTCTCGGCGGCCGTCACGTCGGCGGTGCTCTACCGCTGGCATTGACCGCGCGGGTCCACCTCGGACGCGTGGTAGAATCCGCGGAGGGGGCACGAGCGCCTGGATCGATCAAACGAATCGCTAACTGGTTTTGCTGTCTCGCGACTTCGTTGGGCCGAACATCGCCGCTGGCGCGTCAGATATCGGTATCGGTTCGGACAACGCAATCCAGGACGCCGAGGCGTTAGGGGTTCAAACCACGCACCATCCCTGCGCGATGAGTTGACCGTCGTTCTACGAGAAGCCCTCGCGAAGCTCCCACTGGCCCGACGGTTCGGTGATCGCAGTCTCGTCAGCGACGTCCGTCGATTTGGTCGTGGCCGATGCGTCGGCGAGCGTTGTCGTCGGCTTATCAGCCGGCGGCGAATCGAACTCCGTCGCGAATGCTCCATTGGTCAAATTGCGAAAAAGAGCGGCCAACGGTGAGCCAGGCTCCTGGGGGTCGAGGACTTCGTCGGGTAGTGCAAATCGGTCCCACTTGCGCTGAATAACTTCATCAACGAGGTCGTCGTCAACCGATTCGTCGGTAGGAAATGGTGCGTCATTCACGGAATTCCTCCTTGGCTGCGAGAATTCACCGAGGTTCTGGAGTGACAACTAGACCGTACTCGCCGCTCGTCAGACATTCAACTGACGTTCCGCACTTCTCGGTT
>LMAD01000038.1 GCA_001443545.1 Acidimicrobiaceae bacterium RAAP-2 | reverse complement strand
GCCACCGCCACCGCCACCGCCACAGCGACCGCCACCGACGACGGCTATTCCCACGGTGTTGCAGTAACTGTTTGGATGGGTTGCTCGGTACGAGGACGCGAGGCGGCATGCCGGAGCGCGACCGTTACGCTCCGGCATTGCGCCAGTGGCAACGGCGAGTGTGTTGACGATCAGAACCAGCGCAAGAAGCGATCGATCGTTTCGGGTGACGTGAACTTGGGTTGGCCGAGACAACGGTGCCGCCGACTCCTGGACCAGGGTGACGGAGGGGCCCACATCGCCCGTTGAGTAGTGACGATGAAGTCCGAAGTTGTGCCGGGGATGTCAGGCGCGGATGACCGCGCGCAACAGACTATTGCACCGTCACGAGCGTGCCGAGCGGCGTCTGCGGCCACAGGGTCTGGGCGTCGATGAACGGCATTTCCACGCAGCCAAGACTCTGCGGCCAACCGTACGAAGATCGAATGAAACCGTGCAATGCATCGCCACCGTAGAAGTACGAAACCCACGGAATGCCCGGATCGCTGTAGTGCGTGCCATTGGGGTTGGTTCCCGCCATCGTCTGCGTGGTGTAGCGAAGATAGACGGCGTGCGTGCCGATTTGAGTCGGTGACACGGCGATACCCGTATTCACCAGCGTGGTGAAGGTGCGGTGGCCGTTCTGAAAGAGCGTCAGGTGTTGGGGCAACGTCTCTTGGACGTAGACGAGGTTGTAACTCGTTGGGTTGTACTGACGGGCGAGCACCGCTCGCAGAAGCGTCAGCCAGCTAGGGGTATCCATCGATCCGGTGACTGGGAGGTTGTGCACGTTCTGGAATCGCATGAGCGCACCACTCAACACGATGTTCGAGGTCCCGACTCGCCACTGCGAACGGAAGGCCGCCGGCAGGTTCGGGAAGCGCCAGACGTAGCGGCCCTTTCGCAGGGTTAACGCCAGCGGTCGGACCAGCGCGCGGTGCTTGAGCGCGGGCGCCTTGGTCGTGGTCGTGGTCGATGACGTCGTGGTCGGCGCGGTGGTCGTGGGAACGCTGGTGGTGGTCGGAACGGGCTTCGGTCGGTTCACGGTAGGAACGAAGGCTACTGGCAAGTAATGCAGCGTCGCGAGGAGCTGATCTTCGAGCAGGAGCGAGTACGGCACGTTGGCCACGGAACCGGCGCTCGTGTTCCGTCCGACCGACGATGCTCCAGCAGGTACGTTCATCAGGAGTAATCCGGCGACGGCCGACGAAACAATCATGGGCGACAAGGCTCGTGGTCGGCGGAGGTTCACGTAGAAAGATTACTGGTCGAATCGAAACTTCTAGCGGCAGGTTGGCCTAGTATTCCCGCTCGCACCACGAAGATTCGCCATCAAGTCGATGACGACTCAAGCCGATGAACTATTGGGAACCGATGACAGTACAGTAATCAGGTGAGCGT
This sequence comes from Acidimicrobiaceae bacterium RAAP-2, assembly GCA_001443545.1. Classification (GTDB taxonomy): domain Bacteria; phylum Actinomycetota; class Acidimicrobiia; order Acidimicrobiales; family RAAP-2; genus RAAP-2. The sequence goes on along the minus strand of LMAD01000038.1, from coordinate 15,012 downwards.
CTTGTGGAATCGCCGTGGACGCGTCGTAGCCCTTTCAATCGTCAGTGTGCTGGTGGGGCTGTTCAGTGTGATTGAGCCCGCCGGCGCGTTCTCAAGTCGATCGGCCGGTACGACCACGACCACGACGACGGTCCCCACCACGACCACGACGACGGTCCCCACCACGACCACGACCATTGCGCGTCCCACCGTCCTCGCGTGGCCCGCTGGGGAGAGCGCCGCGGTGGCGATCCCGCAGCTGCACGTCTCCGCGGCGTCCTCATATCAGCCGCGGGTATCGATTGCCAGCATCACCAAACTCATGACGACCTGGGTCATTCTGCATCGCCTACCCCTCACAATCCAGCAACGCGGGCCGTGTCGGGTCGTGAGTGCTGGTGATTTCGCGGTCTATCAAAACGATTTGGCGACCGATCAGTCGAACGTGCGCCTCGTTCAGGGCATGACGTTGTGCGAGGGGACCCTCTTGCGGGGCTTGCTGGTGCACTCCGCGGGGGACTACGCGCACCTGCTGGTCGAGTTGACGGGGTGGTCCACCGCAACATTCGTGAGGGTGATGAATCGTGACGCGCGTGTTCTCGGTCTTCGTTCGACCCACTACGTCGAAATCACGGGAATCGATAGCCGCGACGTCTCCACCGCGAGAGATCAGACGACGCTCGCGATCGACCTGATGAATGCCGAACCGATCGTACGTGACATCGTCACGCTGCCCCAGGTCAACCTGCCCGGAGCGGGCGTCGTGGGTTCCTACACCCCCTTCGTCGGTGAAGGCGGTGTGATTGGGGTGAAGTCCGGATTCACGGGCGCCGCCGGAGGATGTGACGTGATGGCAATCAACTTCGTAGTGGGCGGTCAGACCGTGACGGCGTACGCGGTGGTGCTCGGCGATCACGGCGCCAACCCAATCGTGGGATCAGGAGTGGCAGCCCTCGCGCTCGCTCGTTCCCTTCGGCCCTACTTGCGGCTGGAACGGATCGCATCGTCTACCAGCATCGTGTGGACCGGCTCGTCGCTCTACGTGACAAACCCTGCGTTCGGTTAATCCACTCGATAACCCCGGGGACGCCTCTGCGGGACGCGCTTGAAGACCGGGCGCGAACGCTGCGTGCGGGCACGCGGACTACGCATCGTTTTAGGATGAACCCATGAACGAAGGCGAGTCACCGGTGGGGCGTGACGTCTGCGTCGAGCCCAACGAGGTCACGGCGACTTCGGCGATTGACGACGCGCAACTCGCCGCCATGGCCAAAGCGATCGGTCACCCCGTACGAGTTCGGATCTTGCGACTGCTCGCCGAACGCCAAACCTGCGCCACGGGCGACGTGGTCGCTGAACTACCCCTGGCCCAATCGACCGTATCGGAGCACCTACGGATTCTGCGCGACGCCGGATTGATCCAGGGGGAGATTGAGGGACCTCGCACGTCCTACTGCCTCAACGTCGGTGGATTGGCCGCGTTCAAGTCAGCGACTGGTTCGCTTTGATGGGGTAACATCGGTAATCGACGATATACGATTATGCCGACGATAGCGTTTCCCCTCTAAGTGGATTGTGAGTGACCCATGGCCAAGACCGTCATCTTTCTCTTTCACGGTGATAACGACTCGCTGAATGCGGGATCGCACGTCGCCGAGCGAGTTCGTCAGGTAGCCAGTGAATCGGGCGTCGAACTTGAGGTGTTCTGCTTCGGCCCCGCGCAGGCGGCCCTGACCGGGACGAATTCGGATCCGATTCAGGTGGAGTATCGCGAACAGATCGAGACGCTGATCGCCGCCGGCGTGAGGGTTGGTGCGTGCGTGAACGCCGCGCTGGCGAACGGCCAGAACGAGGCGTTGACCGAGAAGGGCGTCACGCTCGAGTTTGCCCGCGACGCGTTCGTTCGATTCGGCGTGGATGGCGCCGCCGTGCTCAGTTTCTGACGCGGTTGAACGGTGACGCTGGTGCGTACGGGCCAAGTGGCGCCGGTGGCCAGGTAGCCTTCGACGCCATGGAACCGTGGTGTCCCGACGGGGAGGGGAAGAGGTAGTGACGACGTCGGACGTTGACGCCACCGAGGCCCCGCTACGACGCCTTTCGCGGCTCGATCGATTCCTCCCGGTCTGGATCGGGGCGGCGATGCTTTTCGGGATCGCGCTCGGGCGTCTGATTCCGAATCTCAATCGGTCACTCGGTCACGTCCAGGTCGCGGGTACCAGTTTGCCGATCGCGATCGGTCTCCTCGTCATGATGTATCCGGTCTTGGCGAAGGTCCGCTACGGCGAAATGGGTGGCGTGACAGCCGATCGGCGTCTGCTCGTCTCGTCGCTGGTGTTGAACTGGTTGATCGGTCCGTTGGTGATGTTCGCCCTCGCCTGGATCTTCCTGGCCGACCTGCCGGCCTATCGTACGGGACTGATCTTGATCGGCCTCGCTCGGTGCATCGCCATGGTCCTCATCTGGAACGACCTCGCCTGCGGCGACGCCACCGCTGCCGCGGTGCTCGTCGCGGTGAATTCGGTCTTTCAGATAGTGGCGTACGCGGGACTTGGCTATTTCTACCTCGCGGTGCTGCCGCACTGGCTGGGCCTCACCGGCGCGAGCGTCGACGTGTCGATGTGGATGATCGCTCGGAGCGTCCTGATCTTCCTCGGCGTCCCGCTGGTCGCCGGGTATCTGACCCGTCGCGTGGGTGAACGATCCCGGGGCCGCGAATGGTACGAGGGCTCGTTCCTGCCGCGTATCGGCCCGCTCGCTCTCTACGGATTGCTCTTCACGATCGTGCTGCTCTTCGCTCTCCAGGGCAATACGATCACCCACCGACCGTTCGACGTCGTTCGCATCGCGATACCGTTGCTGGTTTACTTCGCCGTCATGTGGAGTGGGGCCTTCGCGCTCGGTGTTTCGCTGAAGCTGTCCTACGCGCGCACCGCCACCCTGGCCTTCACCGCCGCCGGCAATAACTTCGAATTGGCGATTGCAGTCGCCATCGGCACCTTCGGGGTCACCTCCGGGCAGGCGATGGCGGGCGTCGTCGGGCCGCTCATCGAGGTCCCGGCGCTGATCTCGTTGGTGTACCTCGCCCAGTGGGCCCGTCGGCGGTTCTATCGAGATGAGGAGACAGGGTGACGGTTCGAAAAGACGGCGATCACGCGGAGTCGCCGGCGAAGCCGGTGGTGCTCTTCGCCTGTATCCACAACGCCGGCCGGTCGGTCGTCGCGAGGTGCCTCGCCGAGTGGTACGCGAAGGGGTCGATCACCGTGTTGTCGGCGGGCTCCGAACCCGGCCCGTCGGTCAACCCAGTGGTGGCGTCGGTGCTGGCCGAACGAGGTATCAGCACGGATGACGAGACGCCGACGTTGCTCTCAGGCGAGCTTGTCAAGAACGCCGACGTCGTGGTCACGATGGGGTGTGGCGAGACGTGCCCCGTGTTCCCCGGCCGACGCTATCTCGACTGGGAGGTCGATGATCCGGCGGGGCAGTCACGTGAGGTCGTCGAACGCATCGTCGACGACATCGACGAACGGGTACGTCGGCTCCTCGGGGAATTCGGCGTCACGGCGCCGTTGCTGGACTGAAGTCACCGTCCATCGTCGACGCGTGTGGGGCGTCCGACACGGCTGATCGGGATGGGGCGTCGCGCGAGAACAGACAACAGTGCTTGAACTTGCGACCGCTCCCGCAGGGGCACGGGTCGTTTCGTTTGGCTAGTTGGAATGCTTCCACCCGAAGGGCCTCGGTGACGGCCAGCTCGTTCATGATCGTCGATGGTCGTGTACCCGATCGTGTGAGTTCACCCATGCGTTCGAGGTACGGGCGGGCGTGGTTGAAGAACCGTCGGTAGCCTTCGCAGAGGTAGTTGAGACCCCCTCGATCGTCGTCGGAAGTGGCGAAGCGGTCCTTCGGGCAACCGCCGTGACAGAAGGCCAGGACCGTGCAGTGTCGACACTGGGCGGGGAGCGTGTCGCGTTTCGCGTCACCGAAAGCGCGTTGTTCGGGCGACTCGAGCAGGTCGATCAATTGGTCGGTACGAACCGTCCCGAGACGGTGCTCGGCGTCGACGAAGTGATCGCAGGAGTACACGCCGCCATCGTGTTCCACGGCCAGGACCTGCCCACAGGTCTCGGCCGATACGCACAGCGTGCCGTGACCGTTCGTGGTGACGAAGAGGCCCTCGAGGAACCCCTGGACGACGAGGCGGCTGACGTCGTGACGGACCCATTCATCGAAGATGGCGATGAGAAAGTCACCGAAGGCGCTGGGCTCGACGGATTCGGGGGTGGTCACCCCATCGTCGTCTCGCGCGACGATGGGGATGAACTGAATCCAGGAGACGCCGAGGTCACGGAGGTAGCGGTAGGTCTCCAGGGGCCGCGTCGCCGTCGAGGCATTGACGGTGCACAAGATGTCCGGCTCGACGCCGTGGGCGCGAAGTTGGGCCAGCCCCGCCAGCACGCGCCCGTGGGTGTCGCGTCCTCGCCGATCACGGCGAAGTGCGTCGTGGGTGATGGGGGCGCCGTCGATACTCAGCCCGACGGCGACGTGGTGCTCGGCGATGAACGCAGCCCAGCGTTCATCGAGGAGCGTGCCGTTGGTTTGAAAGCTGTTGAGGCACGTCCACCCCTCGGGTAACAGTTCTCGTTCGATCGCGAAGGCCCGCTCGTAGAAGGGGCGACCGGCCAGCAACGGTTCGCCACCGTGCCACACGACGTGCACCGGTGAGGAAGCGGACCCGGCGATGGCACCCGAGAGGTACGCGCGCAGCACGTCATCGGACATCCGATACCGCTCGCCGCGGTCGAAGAGCGAGGTCTTTCCCACGTAGTAGCAGTAGTCGCAGTTCAGATTACAGAGCGGGCCAACGGGTTTGACGATGGTGACAGCGCTCGACGCTGGCGGCGAGTGAGTTGCCGATGCCTCCATGCCGCCAGTTTGCCACGGACCCTCTCGCGGCGCCGGTCTGGTCCGTTGGGACGGGTAGGGTCGTGGGCAACGTATCGAAGGAGGGTCCGCACCATGCCCGATAGTCACGGACATCCCCGCCCGCACATCTCCCACGCGACGCACATCGAGTCGTGGCTGTTGGATATGGACGGGGTCCTGGTGCGTGAGGAGCACCCCATCGACGGCGCGACGGACTTTCTGCAACGTCTTCGGGATCGAGGCACCCCGTTCCTCGTCCTGACCAACAACTCGATGTACACCCGACGGGACCTCAGCGCACGGCTGCGCTGGAATGGCCTCGAGGTCCCCGAAGACCATATTTGGACGTCGGCGCTGGCGACCGCGGTGTTCCTCGACGCACAGCGACCCCGGGGGACCGCCTTCGTGATCGGCGAGGTGGGACTGACGACGGCCCTGCACGACATCGGCTACACCCAATCCGAGAACGAGCCCGACTACGTCGTCGTGGGTGAGACCCGTAGTTACAGTTTCGATCGCATCACCCGTGCGGTGCGCCTGGTCGGGGAGGGGGCTCGGTTCATCGCCACGAATCCAGACCCGACCGGACCGAGTCTGGAAGGACCGCTACCGGCGACGGGCGCGGTGACCGCGCTGATCAGCAAGGCGACGGGCCGTCAGCCCTACTTCATCGGCAAACCCAACCCGCTGATGATTCGCTCCGCTCTGCGCGAGCTCAAGGCGCACTCGGAGACCACCGCGATGGTTGGCGATCGGATGGACACCGATGTGGTGGCCGGGCTCGAGGCGGGGCTGCACACGGTACTGGTGCTCTCGGGCGTTTCGAGCGCGGAGTCGGCGAACCAATACCCGTACAAGCCCTCACGGGTCGTGGGGTCCGTAGCGGAGTTGGCGGCGGAATTGATCGACGCGGACTAACGGGGGGCACGATCCCCGATTGGTAGGCGAGCGCCACGAGTTAGGCCACGCGACGATCAGTCGCCACCCCCGGTGCGATCACGGCGTACGTCGGAGTGCTATTGATCGCTCCGATGATCTCGTGGGCGCTACCGTCTTCATTCAGCTAGCCAATTCCAAAGTTCATGCCCTTCATCATCAGTGAAACGATGTCTTCGGTGATGCCGAGTGGTACCTCGTCGTTCGGTCCGTGGATGGGATTCGTAATCCTCGTCGGAGACCCACGCGTACCTGGTTGACTAGGCTGCCTGCGCGGAGAGGAGCCCCGTGACTATTCCCGAATCCTTTGACCTCACTGGCCGTACGGCGCTCGTGACCGGCGCAGGTGGTGAGACCGGCATCGGCTTCGCCACGGCACGACTGCTCGTGAGCCTCGGTGCGAACGTGGTCATCACGTCGACTAGCCAACGAATCGAAGACCGGGTGGCCCAGCTCGGCGCGGATCGAGCGCACGGTGTCGTCGGTGATCTGACCGAAGTCGAGACCGCGACGATGTTGGTGACATCGGCCCTCGATCGGTTCGGCGGGTTGCACGTCGTCGTGCACAACGCCGGGATGACGTCAGTGACCGATCCTGCGCAGGTGCGAGGAGCGATCGAGACCATCGAATACGGCCACTGGCGTCGGGCCATCGCTCGGAACCTCGATACCGCCTACCTCGTCGCGCACGCGGCGATGCCTGAGTTGGTGGCAGCCGGCTGGGGGAGATTCGTGATGGTCACGAGCGTGTCGGGACCGGTGATGGCGATGCGCCATGAGCCGGTGTACGCCGCCGCCAAGGCTGGGATGGTGGGACTGGTCCGTGCATTGGCCGTCGACTCGGCCGGCAGCGGTGTTACCGTCAACGCCGTGGCACCGGGATGGATTGCGACCGGTTCCCAGACACCGTTCGAGGCCGAGCAGGGGCAACGGACGCCGATCGGACGCAGCGCGCAGCCAGACGAAGTGGCGGCCGCGATTGCGTGGTTGGCGACGCCGGGCGCGTCCTACATCACCGGCCAATGTCTGGTCGTCGACGGCGGTAACTCGATCGCCGAGGAGCGAGCCTGAATCAGTCGGTGATGACGTCCTCGGCGAGATCGGCCAGTGACTCCACGCCCGCGGTGCCGAGTCGCAGGCGGCGGCGCAGACCGAGTCCGTACCACGCGATGGCGAGCACCGCGGCGAGGGCGAGGAACTGGTCCGCACCGTTAAATACCGAGGAGAGGGTGAGCTCGGCGAGCACGGCTACTGTCCAGACGAGCACGACACCGATGACGACGCCTGCGAATCGTCCCAGGCTGAACGCACCGGGAAAGGCGTCGATGGCCCGGCGCTTGACGGCGTAGGCCACGGTGATCGCCAGATAGATCAAGTACGGAATGATGGCGGTGGCGCCGACCAACGTGCCGAAGGAGTTGGGCTGCGTGTAGCCATAGACGAGAATGGCGGTATCGATCAGTCCGAGCACAATCAGCGCGGTGATCGGCGTCTGGGTATGGCGGTCGATTCGCCGCAGGCGCGACGAGGACGGCAGCATGTTGTCACGGGCCATCGAGTAGGCCAGCCGGGACTGTGCCCCGGCGCCCACGACGGCGATGGCGAACATCGAGAAGACGACGAAGGCGATGAAGACCTTGACGAGCCAGGTCGGTAGCCAGAACTCGGCGATGGTGAGCAGTGGCAGTGGCGAGTGCTCGACGGTGTGCAAGTTAGGTATCGCCAGCGTGAAACCGATCAGGGTCACCATGCCGAGCACGGCCGAGGTCACCAGGGCCGCGACGATCGCTCGGGGCACCGAGTGCCGGGGGTCCACCGCGTCTTCGGACATGTCGGCCGCCAACTCGAAGCCGATGAGCGTGAAGGCGCCGAGCATGCCGGCCAGCGCGAATGAATAGAGGGCGGGGCTCGTCGTCAGCCGCGTCGTGTTGGTCAAGATCGAAAACCCGTAGGGCGTGTGCTTGACGTTCAGCCCCCACAGGACGATCAACAGCACGCTGAAGACCAGGGTGCCCAGGATCTCAGTGAAGACCGCAACGTTGTTGACCCGCGCCGAGAATTGGACGCTGATGATGTTGGCGACGGTGGCGATCACCATGAAAACGATTGAGACCGCCAGGTTGAGGTGGGGGTGGGTTGCGGCGTTTACGCCGAACTCGCTCAAGAGCAACGGACTCGCCGCCACCAGCATGATGGCACCCCCGCCAACGGCCATGTAGAGCAGGCCGGCGAAGCCGACGAACCAACCGTACGTCGAGTTGACGAGACGACTACTCCACTGGTAGGCGTAGCCAGCCAGTGGTATGCGCGTGCCCAACTCGGCGACGATGAGGGCGATCAACGTGTTCCCGACGGCGACGACCGGCCAGGTCCAGATAGACGCGGGACCGAACCAGGTGAGCCCAAAACCGTAGTTGAGGAAGATCCCCGTGGTGATCGAAATGACCGAGAAGGCGATGGCGAACATTGAGAACGTCCGTAGCGTGCGCCGTAACTCGGGTCGATAGCCAGCTTGGGTGACGAGGTCGCGCCCGGAGTCGGCGTCCTGGGCCCCGTGCGACTGCGGCGACATCATTGAAACCCCCGGTGTAGCTACAGGCCGAGGCTACCCCTCGCAGCGCGTTCGAAGAGGCGATAGGGGAGCAGTCGTTTCGCCACGACGCCGACGCGCTCGTCAAGTTTTCCGACGGAGATGCGGCGAGGCGGGTGGTCCGCTTCGAGTACGCGGGCGACTGTTTCAGCGACCGTCGAGGGCGGGGCGCCGTGTTGTTCATCTCGCTCCATTGTTCCCATGGCCTTCGCCGTCGCCGCGGCGTACGGATTCGATTCGGGTGACTCGACGAAGTGGCGCTGCGCCGTGAACTCAGTTCGAATGTTGCCAGGCTCCACGACCGTCACTTCGACACCGAAGGGACCGACTTCGTACCCGAGTGCTTCGGCGTAGCCCTCCAACGCGAATTTGCTGGCGCTGTAAAACGCTTGGAACGGCAACCCCAACGTGCCTCCGATGGAGCCGATGATAACGATTCGCCCTGCGCTCTCTCGTAGGTGCGAGAGGGAGGCCTGCACGACTCGCGTGACCCCGAAGAAGTTCGTCTCGAACTGGGCCCGGGCGTCGTCCATGGTGGTGTGCTCGACGGGACCGGCGACGCCAAATCCCGCGGCTGCAACGACGGCGTCGAGGCGTCCAAAGCGCCCGATGGCGGACTCGACGCCCTGGCGCACGGAGTCATCATCATCGACGTCCATGCGAAGGCCTTCCCATCCCGTTCCCCCGGTGGCGCGCCGACTCGCGCCGACGACTCGCCACCCCCGGCTGGCCAAAAGGTCGGCACTGGCTCGACCGATGCCCGCCGATGCACCAGTGACGAGTACGACGGAAGTCTCCATGGAGCTACTCTCCACCATCGCTCGCGTCGACGCAACTCGAACCGGGATGGTGAAGAACACGGTCGATTAACGTGGCCGGCATGGCTCAGAGGTCACAGGGGGCGGCGAGAGTGGTGTCGTGGCGCAAACGATAAGCCGGACCCCGGAGCTGCTCGTTGGCTTTGATACCGAGACAACGGGACTTGACGTGCGTACCGAGCGGGCAATTTCGTATGGTTTCTGCGTCTTTCGATACGGAGAGCTCATCACAACCGAAGAGTATTTCGTGGTTCCGGACCGTCCGATCAGCGAAGGTGCTCGACGTGTTCACGGTCTCGACGTCGACGACCTCAACGCGAAACGAGCTACCCATGACGTCCTCAACGTAACGGACGGGGCGTGGCGGGCCGTGACGACCCTGCAGCGATTCCACGAAGAGGGGGCCTTCATCGTCGGGGCCAACGTGCAGCGCTTTGACCTCGCGATGTTGCGTTGGACGGCGAACGACGTGCTCGCTGAAGCGACTGCCCAATTCGCGTTGAATGAGTTACGGATAATCGACGTCATTGAGCACGACTTAGCAATTGAGCCGGACCGAGGATTCCGACCACGACGGTCGCTGGGCCACCTCTGTGCTCACTACGGTGTCGTGCCTGGCGGTCATGATGCAGTGGGCGACGCGCGTGCTGCGGTTGAAGTACTCCTTGAGCAAATCGTGCACAATAACGCCGGCCAGCGCGAGTTGCGGATTCTGCCACCTGCGTGATCGTCAGCAGTGTCTGATCAGAGCGCGGGAGGTGATAGGGTTGCACGCCTAGGGCCGTTGGCGCAGTCTGGTAGCGCACTTGCATGACACGCAAGGGGTCACAGGTTCAAGTCCTGTACGGCCCACCACTAAGAGCCTTGTAACAAGGGGTTCGCCAATCTGGACGACGAATTCATCCCCAATATAGGGTGGCCACGAGAACGACACCTTCGAACACCTTTGTTCGTGACGATTCAGCCCCACCTGAGCGAGCGTGTTGGACTCGAACGCTCTTGGACGAGGCGATGAAGAACTCGCTTATACGTCAATTAGATTCGATGCAGGGCGAGTTCAAGCGGTCATGTCGCAACGACAGCAGCAGTGTAGCGATCAGCAGCTGACCCCCATTGGAAGATCCGTCTCGGCATCGTGTTGATGCGGTGACTGATTGCGTCGAGATCCTCGGGTGAGTAGATGGACAGATTGGTGCCCTTGCCGACGTAGCGTCGCAGGAGCCCATTGAAATTCTCGTGGGCGGCGTTGCCAAGGGCTGTGCTTATCGGCGAAGTAGACGTCGATGTCAACGAGCGCGGCGAGCTCACTGTGTCGCGCCATCTCGGTGCCTTGATCCCACGTCAAGGTTCGTCGTAATGCTTCTGGAACGCGCTCGAGTAGCTCCACCGCACAGGCGAGGACGCTCTCCGCGTCGTGACCGCCGGGCAGGTCGCCGATCAAGTTGAAGCGGCTCGCGCGGTCGACGAGGGTGAGGATCGTCGACTTGTTCCTCTCCCCGATGATGAGGTCGCCCTCGAAGTGGCCGACCTCGCGACGGCCCTCGGCGCTCTTGGGTCGCGAGTGGATCGGGGTGAACGTCCCGAGAACGCTGGCCTTTTGGCCCGGATCTCCCTTGGCGCGCCGACGTCGACGCCGCGAGCGCTTCCGGTGCAGGGGACGCCCGAGCCCACTCGGCAGTCCCCTGGTTCCGTTGGCGTAGATCGCCTGGTAGATGGTCTCAGGCGAGACGGTGTCGCCATCGAGTCCGCCCGCCCGCCCGTTCCAGCTCCTTGGCGATGGTCGTGGGCGAGTCCTTGGCGTGCAGGCGTCCCATCACGTGAACCGCGAGCCCCTCGTTGCGCTGAAGGACGCAGCGTTTGGGACGTCGTCGCTGCTTGAGCGCTTGGCCTTCGGCTCTGGTCGCGCTGTAGCGTTTGCGCCCGCCGTTGCGCTTCACTTCGCGGGTGATGGTCGAGGTGACCCGACCTAGGCGGCGGGCAATCGCGCTCGCCGACTCTTGATTCTCAATGCCGACGCGAATCTCCTCGCGTTCGTGCGCGGTGAGGGCCGCACTTGCCATGATGTGTTCTCCAACGGTTCGCTGTTCGGGGTGACCCGACCATCATGGTCGGTCCGTTGCAGCGACCGTTGGAACTCGCCAGGTAACGACAAATATTGTTCTAGAAGTAGTGACGTCTGCCACCAACCGCATGCCCCAGTGATCCGAGGATCCAGAGAGCGAGTCCGATCACCAGCACGACGACGCCAATTGTCCATAGGACTTGGATACCGGCGAGAAACCCAATCAAGAGAAGAATCAGTCCGAAGATAATCATCGTCCACCGCACTTGTCGGGACTGTCGGTGGGCGTCACGCGCTTCGACAGCAGATTGAGAATTATTTCTGTGGATGGTGCGATTGCACTGCCTCTAGTTCGAGGTATTCCCATGATTGTTTCTCCTCGCTCGATCCCGGGCCAACGGTCCGGGACGGCAGATGCGAGGTCTGGGCTTGCCGCTAACTCCACAATACACATCGAGCCGACGCGCGTGACTAGAGGGGCCGAAGGATGACTCAAGTTAGGGGATGCGACCCGTGGCGGACCATTACCAATTGAAATCATGGTGCGCTGGTAACGAAAGTCAGGAGAGATCACTACCAATCTTCACTGCGGCCGCCGGTCGAAGGTTGGGTAATGCCGATTTGAACGTAACGCCCGTCTGCGTTTGCGAAGCGCGCAAACCCTTAGTAATTCTCGCTTACGTCGCATTCGTTGAAGGAGATTTCAATGAGGCGAAGCCGCGAAGAGTTCTGTTACGTAGTTCCGTGTGACGAGAACCTCCGGATCTGCACTGTCGACCCTTCAGAAAAGGGGCAACTTGAATTCCAGTTTCTTGTCCTTTGCGACAGGTGGCAGCAACGCGTAGGAAAATCGCAATGACCGCCTCCGAAACTGTTCTGTGGGATTGATCAATTCGAGCCCGGCCAATGGACGGTGGTTGGGGGTTCTCGCCCCAGGGCATCGGCCCGGCGGCAATCTTCATGGAGGTTTGGATGTACGGTAGCGGTACATGTGCTTGGACGACTGGTTTCTGACCCTCGAGGAGAGGGAGAACTCGCACAGCAGAATCGATGCAAGTGAGTCGTCGAGAAACGCATGGACCGAGGGCAACGACGTGTCCTTCCTCATCGATGGCGAAGCATATTTCTCGCAACTTCTGGAAGGATTCCTGGCCCTGAGGCGCGGCGATCAGGTGCGGTTCACTGACTGGCGAAGTGACGGGGACGAACGTCTGAGCGAGAGCGGGCCGACGGTGAGATCGCTCGTAGTTGAGACTTGCCGCCGAGGAGTAGACGTGCGTGGACTGCTCTGGCGATCTCACAGTGACCGCTTCGCCTTCAGCGCAAAGCAGAACCGACGATTCGCTTCGGAAGTCACCGAGGCGGGCGGACAGGTCCTACTCGACGAGCGGGTTCGCCGCGGTGGGTCGCATCACCAAAAGGCGGTATTGCTGCGCCACCCTTCGTCGCCCGAGTGCGATGTCGCGTTCATCGGGGGTATCGATCTCTGTCACGGTCGTCGTGACGACGGCGTTCACCGCGGGAATGACCAGGCAATCATTCTGGACGAACGCTACGGTCCGCGTCCGCCTTGGCACGACGTCCAACTCGCTGTGCGGGGCCCGGCAATCAGCGATCTCGACCTGACGTTTCGTGAGAGATGGGAGGACCCCACACCACTGAACCACGCGGGTCTGGCGCGGTCGTGGACATCGCGGGTCCTGTCGAGAGACCGCATCGCAGGTCCGCTGCCCGACGCGCTGCCCGATCCGCCCGCCCCGGGTGGCCACGCCGTTCAGGTGCTGCGCACGTACCCGGCGCGCAGGCCCCCGTACCCGTTCGCTCCATCCGGCGAGCGCAGCGTGGCTCGCGCATTCGCCAAGGCGGTTCAGCGGGCTCGCTCGCTGATATACATCGAAGATCAGTACTTCTGGTCCATGGAGATCGCGGAGATCCTCGCGAATGCACTGCGCCGACAGCCGCAGCTCCAGCTCATCGCAGTGGTCCCGCGCTTTCCGGACAAGGACGGGCGCCTCTCCGGACCACCGAGTCGCCTCGCCCAGGCCCGAGCTTTGGCGGTGGTGAAAGCCGCGGGGGGTTCGCGGGTGGGCGTCTACGACGTCCAGAACGAAGCGGGAACACCAATTTACGTCCACGCCAAGGTCTGCGTGATCGATGACGTGTGGGCGACCGTTGGTTCGGACAACCTCAACCGTCGCTCGTGGACGCACGATTCGGAACTCTCTTGCGCTGTGATTGACAGCGAGCGCGACGCCCGTGAACCCCTCGACCCGGCCGGTATGGGTGACGGAAGTCGCAAATTCGCTCGCGACCTGCGTCTCGCGCTCTGGGCGGAACACCTCGGGTGCTCACCGAACGATCCCGCCCTTCTGCCGCTGGCCGGTTCCACAGATCTATGGGAAGCGGTCGGGCGCGCACGCAACCTCGGGCCGAATTCGGAGGACCGCGAGGTCCGCACGTCGGGTCGGATTCGAGCCCACGCCATCGCCCCTGTCCCCCGAGCAACTCGCCCGTGGGCCCGAATCGCCTATCACTTGATCTTTGACCCGGATGGGCGTCCCATAGCGCTGCGGATGAAGAACCGCTTCTGAGCGTCGTGCCGGGACGTCGTCGGGTGTAGTCTCAGGCTGAGCGCGCTCTTCGTCCAGAGGATGATTCCACCGCGAAAGCCCCTAGTTCAAGAATTCATTTCGCTCAGCGCGAATATGAAGAGGGCAGTGGATGACTTGAAGACGCATCGACCTGACTGTGACTAGAGATTCTGCCAACGGCCCGTCACGAGGAGGCAGCGTTCTAGAGCCACGACCGGGCGGCGTGGCTGAACGATGGGGAAAGTCACTCGGTCATCGGAACGCCTTGGTCGCGTACGAGGTCATGTTCATCGGGGCCATCGTTGCCCTTTCGGTGATATTCGTGGGTCTAGGAATCTTCGTGACCCACGTGATTGAACGCGGATCAATCGGGACATGGGATCACCAGATGAGTCTCTGGTTTAGTGTCCACGGACACCCGCCATGGAACGGACTCACCGGTGACGTGACGTTGGTGGCCGATACCTTCGAGGTGGCGGGAGTCGCAGTTGTCCTCACGCTCGTTCTTCTCGTTCGGCACTTCGGACGCCAGTCGTTCTTGATCGCGACGAGCTTGGCAATCGATCTCTCGGTGTTCTTCGTCGCTAACACCATCGTGAAGCGGCCCCGTCCGCACGTTCGCCACCTTGGCGGCACGCCGTCCACGTACAGTTTCCCTTCGGGTCACACCGCCGCCACCATTGCCCTCTACGGGGGCATCGCGGTAATCGTGTGCGCTCTGACGTCGCGATGCGGCCTGAGGATTCTCTCGTGGACAATTGTCGTGTTACTTGCCGTAGCGGTCGGATTCTCCCGCGTCTACCGCGGTGACCACTACGTCACCGACGTCGTGGCCGGCGCACTTCTCGGCATCGCTTCCTTGTGGTCGGCAGTCTTCATCATCCGCGTAGTCCGAGCCAACCCGGGGACGCCAAATTCGGTGCTCAACGCTGAGCACGGTCAGGTCGCGAGTCCAACTCAAGGCGCGAACCCGTGACGAAGATCGCGGTCGTCGCCCATCAGGGAAAGTCATTGGGTGGTGGATTGGTTACTGTTCAGGTCCCCATCTGGCGAGGGTCCACTTCATTCAGGCGTAGCGGGCTTATCGTTGAGTCATCACTTGTAATGGCGCTC
>LMAD01000037.1 GCA_001443545.1 Acidimicrobiaceae bacterium RAAP-2 | reverse complement strand
CGACAGCCGGCCCCGCAGAAGTAGTGGGTCACGCCGTCGGCGCCGACCGCGCTGAGCGCGTCGGCCGAATTGACCCGCATCTCACAGATGGGGTCGATCGCGTCTCCGTTGAGGTCTTCTTGCATGGGGGTTGACTCCTCTCCGCGGTCGAACCGCTCGGCGCATCGCATGGAACAGAAGTAGTAAGTCTGACCGTTACGCTGGCGAACCGCAACCGGGGCGGTTACGTCCACGTTCATGCCGCAGATGGGGTCGCGCGCGCTCTGGCCCCCTTCGTCATCTCGACGACGGGCGAGGACCATCAGGACGACGACCACGACTACCGCGACGAAGTTGGCCACCAGTGTGCCGCCGAGCGGGAAGTGTCCGCTCATGGCTGGCGTATGGCGGGTCGTGGGGATGAGTCCACCGGCCCGGAAGAGCACCTCGACGACCAGACCTCCAGCCGACATCACGAACCACAGGAGACCGAAGAGCCGCAGGGTCATGGGGGATCCGTAGAAGCGGCGGTAGATGAACAGCAATGGCAGCGTCACGAGATCGGCGAAGATGAATGAGATCACGCCGCCGAAGGCGACGCCGTGGGTCCACAGCGCCGCGGCGAGGGGGATGTTTCCCACGGAGCAGACGAATGAGACGACCGCGATGAGCGGAGCAATGATCGCGTTCTCGACGACGGTCACCCATCCGTGACCGGTCAAGAAGATGTGGGACCACCAGGTCGCAGGTACGTGCACACTCATGAACCCGGCGATGAGAAAGCCGGCGAGTAGTTCTTTGCGCAACATGGAGAAATCGCCGAGCGTGAATCGCGCGGCCAACGCGTAGTGTCGCTTCGTCGCGATCCGTTCGCGCCAGGTGGAAGTAGCCGGCTGAGTCGGTGGCGGAGCGTCCTGCAAAACGCGTTCGTACATCGCTGACTGGGCCCGCCGGTTGTACACGAACCCGGTCAGGAGCGCCAGGCCGATGATCATGATGACGCCTCCGACGATCTGGGCGGCGAGAAACTGCCAGCCCAGCAAGAGGTAGAGCACGATGCCGAGCTCGATGACCAGGTTCGTCGACGCGATCATGAAGATGAGCGAGTTGGTCCACGACGCACCTCGGGCGAAGAGCGCCCGAGCCATTGCGCTCGCGGCGTAACTGCACGATGACGAGATGACCCCGAGCAGGGAAGCCTTGACGACGTTGCCGGGCGTCGTCGTGCCCAACTGCTGGCGGAGCCCGTCACGGGGCAAGAAACTCTGGACCATCCCCGAGAGGGTGAAGCCGAGCACGAGGGGCCACCACGTCATCCAGACCATGGCGGCACTCTCGCGAAGTCCGACGCCAATCCAGTCCGCGATTGACGTGACGATGGAAGTCATCTATCGCGTCGCCGGGAATCCAAGGTCGATCTGGGACTCTGACGGCTGGGGCCAGCGGGTCGTGATCACCTTGGCGCGCGAATAGAAGGCGAAGCCCTCCGGTCCGTAGATGTGGGCGTGCCCGAATAAGGAGTTCTTCCACCCGCCGAACGAGTACGCCGCGATCGGGACGGGGATTGGAACGTTCACGCCAATCATCCCCACGCTCACCTGGCGGGAGTACAGCCGAGCGGCGTTGCCGTCGCGGGTGAAGATGGCCGTGCCGTTGCCGTAGGGGTTCGCGTTGACGAGAGACACGGCTTCGTCGTACGACGCGACGCGCGCGACGCCCAGTACGGGGCCGAAGATCTCGTCGTCGTACGCCTTGGTTCCCGGACGAACGCCGTCGAGGAGGCATGGGCCAACGAAGAAACCGTCCCCGATGCGCAGGGTCGCCCCGTCGCGGACCACCGTGATCCCGTCGGCGCCGGCGGAGGTCACGTACGAGGTGACCCGGTCGCGGTGCGCGGCGGTGATCAACGGGCCGAAGTCGCTCGCGGGGTCATCGCCGGCCCCGACGGTGAGTCGATCGAGCCGTTCGGTGATCTTGGCGATGAGCGGGTCCGCCACGTCGCCGACCGCTACGACCACACTGATCGCCATGCATCGTTCACCGGCTGAACCGAATCCGGCGTTGATCGCGGCGTCGGCGGCGATGTCGAGATCCGCGTCGGGCAGCACCACCATGTGATTTTTTGCGCCGCCCAGCGCCTGGACGCGTTTGCCGTTGGCCGTACCGACCTGATAGACGTGACGCGCGACCGGAGTCGAGCCGACGAAGCTGATCGCGTCGACGCCTGGGTGCTCGAGAAGCGCGTTGACGGTCGTCGCGTCGCCGTGCAGCACGTTGAACGCGCCGTCGGGAAGCCCAGCCTCGCGCAGGAGTTCGGCCACCATCACCGAAACCGATGGATCACGCTCAGAGGGCTTGAGAATCACGACGTTGCCCGTGGCGAGCGCGTTCGCCGCCATCCACAGTGGCACCATGATGGGGAAGTTGAACGGGGTGATGGCCACGACGACGCCGAGCGATTCGCGCACCGAATGGACGTCAACCCCGTCGGCGACCTGACTCGAAAACTCCCCTTTGAGGTGATCGGTGAGGCCGCAGGCGAACTCAACGTTCTCCAGACCGCGGGCAATCTCACCTTTGGCGTCCGCAATTGTCTTGCCGTGTTCGGCGGTAATGATCGCCGCCAATTCGTCGGTGTGTTGCACGATGAGGTGACGGAATGCGAACAGGATGTTCGTGCGCTGCGACAAGGTTGAGTTGCGCCACGACGACCACGCGGTGCGAGACGATGCGACGACTTCGTCGATCAGGGCGGCGGCGGGAACCGGCACCTCGCCCGTAACCGCGCCGGTCGCGGGGTTAAAGATCGGAGAGACCCCCTCAGCGTTGCGTCGTTGACCATTGATGACGTGGGGAACTGTTGGCATGGGTCCTCTTTCTCACGCCAATCTTACGGCGGACGATCCGGTGACCAATTCGGTGGCCGTTAGGGTTGTCGAATGGACGCTGAAAGTTCTCCGCCGACGTTGCGCGAGGCGGCGGCCGTTGACCCCCTCGGGAACGGTCGGTTTTCCGTCGAACTATCACGTTTCTATACGGTGATGAATCACCCCAATGGGGGGTATCTCCAGGTCGTCATGGCCAATGCGGCGCTGGCCGCCGCCGCCCTTGACGGCTCAACGCACCTGCACGCCACGGCGATCACCACCAACTACATCGGGGCTCCGTCGGTCGGATCGGCGGTCCTCGAGACCAGGGTCCGCAAGGTCGGTCGTGGCGTGTCGTACGTGCACGTCGAACTGATCCAAGACGACACCGTCACCACTGAATCTCTCGTGACGGTGGGCACGCTGCACGACGGTCCAGCTCGGTATCTCGGTGTCTCGGCTCCCGCGGTCGCGCCGCTGTCGTCGTGCCGGCGTTCGACTGGTGGCGACGACGTCAATATCGCCCGCGTCGTTGATTTGCGTATGGACCCGGACTTTTCGGGGTGGTCGGTCGGTAAGACCAGCGACGTGGGTGAGGTCCGAGGTTGGTTGCGATTGGACGACGGCTCGGCTGGCTGGGACGCCTCGGGGCTCTTATTCGCCAGTGACGCACTGCCACCGGCGACGTTCCCGCTCGGTTCATCGGGTTGGGTGCCCACACTGCAGTTGACCTCGTACGTTCGACGGATCCCCGTGGGCGAGTGGTTGCGAGCTCGACAGTGGTGCCTCGTGGTCGCCGATGGGCTCGTCGACGAGCGCTGCGAACTCTTCGACGAGCGTGGGGAGCTCGTCGCGTCATCGAGTCAGTTGGCGATGGTGCGCTTTCCCACCCACTCGTGAGCGCCGAGTCGCCCGCCAGTGGGTGGCTCGTCATCGGCCGGGGTGCGCGCATCGCGCGTGACGCGATCTCGATTCGGGCCGAAACCTCCGGGGGCCCCGGTGGTCAACACGCCAATCGCGCTCGGACGAGGATCGTGGCCACCTTGCACCTGGCCCACGTCACGTCATTGCGACCCAACGACCAAGCGCGCCTCGTCGAGGAGTTAGGTCCGGTCGTTCGTTCGTCAGCCAGTCGGTTTCGATCGCAGGGACAAAATCGCGAGGCAGCGCTGGAACAGATGCGCCGTCGCCTCGCCGCGGCTCTCGTTCCACCCGAGGCCCGTCGGGCGACGCGGCCCACCACCGCGTCGCGGATCCGTCGGGTTGACGACAAGCGAGCACGGGGACGTCAGAAACGCATTCGACAGAGCACCGAGGACGACTGACTACTTGGCTCTCGCGAGGTGGCGACTGATGAGTTCGAGTGCGGCAGCGACGGGGCCATCCATGGCTTCGTCGGTATCCTCGTGTGGGCCCCGCAGCGGCGTGAGCGAGGCGTAGCCGGCGGCCAGCAGGGCGCCGTCATCGTCGGAAGATTCGTCGCTCACGTCGCCCAGTTCTGGCGATGCCGCACCGAGTCGAAGCGGAAGCTCGCCCTCGTCGCCGAGCGGTTCGCCGCCCGCCCGCGGGCCGGCGGCTTTGACGATGCCCGCCGACGAGATGCGTCCACGCCGCACGCCTCGTAGTTGTGCGGCCGGCAGGTTCGGAACGTTGAGGTTCAGCAGTGTGCGTGAAGGCGCCCGCAGTAATTCGTCGACAACTTCGAGGGCCACCGCGGCCGCCGTCTCGTAGTGCACGTTTTCACCCCACTGCACCGAAACGGCGAGTCCGGACACGCCGAGCTGTGCCGCGGTGAAGATCGCGCCGACTGTTCCCGAGTGCAGGACGCTGCGCCCCACGTTGGCGCCGGCGTTGATTCCCGAGAGAACGATGTCCGGGTCGACGCCGAAGCTGCCGAGCGATCCGAGCAGTGCGCACAGGGCTGGCGGTGCCTCGAGCCCGAAGGTCGGAATCGATTCGGCACCGACGATGGTGTGGCGACGGTACGCGACCGTCGGGTGATCGAACACGTCGCCGACGGCGGCGGACATCCCGGAGTAGTTGGTGTGGGGCGCGACGACCACCGCCTCGCGGACCTCATCGTCACCGCCCTCCTCGATCCAACGAGCCACCGCCCGCGCGAGCACCGCGATGCCCGGTGCACCGACGCCATCGTCGTTCGTGATCAGAATTCGCATACGTCGTACCCTAACTGTCGTAAGTTACGTATCAGTGATGAGAGAGGAACCGGCCCATGCTGCCCTCCGGTGAACAGATCGCGATTGCCCACGGCGACCAACGAGCCGTCATCACCGAAGTCGGTGCGACGCTGCGAACCTACGTCCAAGGTGGCGTGGCTGTCGTGGAGGGATACGCCGGCGAAGAGGTGCCGGTCGGCGCCCACGGGCAGGTTCTCTACCCCTGGCCGAATCGGCTCAGTTCCGAGACCTGGATGTTCTCGGAGCGTGTGGCGAGCCCTGGCGTCGACATAGTTGACCAACGGACGGCCATTCACGGCCTCGTCCGATGGCGGCCATTCCGGGTCGAGTCGGTCAACCAAAACCGCTGCGCACTGTCGCTGCTGCTGCACCCCTCGCCAGCGTTCCCCTTCTCGTCGTCGATTGAGGTTGCCTACCATCTCGGGTCCATGGGCCTTACGGTGACGACGACCGTGAAGAACCTCGACGAGGTGGCGATACCGTTCGGTTTGGGTTTTCACCCCTACCTCGCGGTGACCACGCCGACGATCGAGGGATCGACGCTCATCGTGCCGGCGCGCGCCTTCGTGGCGATGAACAACCGCCAATTGCCGACCGGTGAAATCCTGCCCGTGGCCAACAACCCGCTCGACTTCACGAGTGCGAAGTCGGTCAACGGACACGAGCTCGACGTCACCTACACCGAACTCACGCGCGACGACTTCGGGATGGCGACCGTCTCGGTGGCCGATAAGGACGGGGGACAGGTCGAACTCAGCATGGACCGAAACTTCCCCTACGTGCAGGTCTACACCGGTGATCAACTCGGCCACGGTCGGCGACGCACCTCGGTGGCGGTCGAGCCGATGACGTGTCCACCCGACGCCCTGCGAAGTGGCAAGGACCTCGTCGTACTGCAGCCCGGTCAACACTGGGCCGGTTCGTGGCGAATGAGGCGCCTCTCGTGAGCGGTCGCGTCGTACTGGTCACCGGTTCCACGCGCGGCATCGGTGCCGCGACCGCCCTTCGATTCGCCTCGCGCGGTGACGTCGTCGTGTTCAACTCGGCGACCAGCGTCGAGGCCGGCGAGCGGTTAGCGGCGAGTACCCCGAATTCGATGTACGTTCAGGCGTCACTCGGAGTACCCGGGGACCCCGAGCGACTGGTCGGGCAGGTGCTCGAGCGGTTCGGTCGACTTGACGTCTTGGTGAACAACGCTGGCACCACGTCGGTCATCGACCACCGGGACTTGGCCGCCGCGACGCTCGAGGTCTGGCGATCGATCTTCGAGGTGAACGTGTTCGGCACCTGGGCGGTGTCGGTGGCCGCGATGGACGCGCTTCGCGCCGCTAACGGCGTCATCGTGAACGTGAGTTCGATCGCCGGGATTCGTCAAACCGGCTCGTCGATCCCCTACGCGGCGTCCAAGGCGGCGTTGAACCACGTGACCGCGCTGCTGGCCAAAGTCGTGGGTCCCGAAGTACGCGTCAATGCCGTGGCCCCGGGCCTGGTGGACACGCTATGGACGGCGGACTGGGACGCGGTGCGCCGTCACGTCCAGTCAGTCGCGCCGCTGCGTCGAAGTGCGACACCTGAAGATGTGGCGTCGGCCGTGGAGGCGCTCGTGGACAACGTGTACATCACCGGTCAGATACTCGTGGTCGATGGCGGTCTTACATTGATGCAGTGACCGGTTTGGTCGGCGGTACCGCGACGCGCAGCAACGTGTTCAAGACGCCGGTAGCGTGCCGCATCGCGAACTGCTGCCACCGTGGTCGTTGGGCCACGCCGAGGAGTTCGAGGGCCCAACGAGGGAGCAGGTCGTAGGCGCTCTCGACGAGTAGTCGGTACGCGAACCGTTGGACGAATCCGCCACCGACGCCGGCCGCGAGGAAGTCACGGGCTTCTACGCCATCGGCGCTCAGTCGCAACTCCGGACGGAAGGCACCGAGTTGTCGGTGCAGTTCGTTCACGGTGGTCGGAGGCGTCTCGCCGCCGAGGTCGCTCGCCACCTTCGCCATCTCCATGACGTACTGGTCGGCTTGTTCGGGCGAGAGCCGGTGGGGGCCAAAGCGAAGATAGGACTGGAGAAAGACGGTGGTGCCAGCGACGTGGACCCAGGACAGCAGGTGCGGGTCCGAAGCTTCGTAGGCCACGCCATCATCGGCGACGCCGCGAACGGCGACGTGGATGGCTTTGACGCGTTCGATGGACGCGTAGGCGGCGGCTCGTGACCCGTAGGTGGTGTCACCGATGAAGTTCGCCGTTTGGAGGACCCTGCCGAGGGTGTCTTCGCGGTATCGGGAGTGTTGGGCGACGCCCGCCATCGAATACGGATGGAGCATCTCCAAGAACAACGAGCCGATGCCCCCAATCAGCATCGCCGCCAAATCCCCGTGAACGAGCCGTGCCACTCCATCAACCGGTTGATAGGACTCGACGGGATCGAGGCAAGCGGGCGGTGGTTCGTGGGTCAGTCCAGCGGCGTTTCGAATCGACTCGTTGGCTCGTGCTCGAATTCGATGGGGAATCTGGGCGATCAGATTGGGCACCGCGACGTCCTCCTCCGCTATCCCCCTGGAAAAGTCTAGGGCTCCTTTCATTTCGTTCGTCACTCTGAGACACTGGAGGATGGCTCAAACGACTCGTCGGCAACGCACTGACGCCGAGGTGGCGACTGATTCAGAAGTCTTAAGTGAAACGACGACGGAAACGAAACGTCCTTGGAGCGTCATCGTATGGAACGACCCGGTCACGCCGATGAACGTGGTCGTGGTCATCTTTAAGAAGATTTTCGGGTACTCGAATAACAAGTGCACCCAACTGATGCTGACCGTCCACCACGAGGGCCGAGCCGTGGTTTGGTCAGGCGAGCGAGAGCGAGCCGAGGGGTATTGCGTGAAGATTCAGGTCGCAGGCCTCCAGTGCACCATCGAAGAGGCGGCCTAGTGGCGCCTCGTCTGTTCGTCCGCCGTCGCGACGGCCGGATCGAGGTGCGACTCAACGAAGCCGGGCGCGACGTCGTTCGCGTCGCGTTTCGACGAGTCGTGGCGGCGGAGAACGACCTCGACGATGAGTGGAGTACGACGCTCAACGGCCCAATTGATCCGAGCCGGGATCAAGACGACCCGCTGTTGACGCTGGCCAGACAACACGATATGAGCTCGAACGCTGAGCTCGCGCTGGTGACGGTGGATGAACCTTTCTTGAACGACGGTGAGGCGTGGGCGTGGTTGAGCACGTTGCAGGTCGCACTTCGGGCGACGGCGAGCGCGCACGGGCTCATCGACGAATCGCGCATGGAAGAGGCCGACGACGCCGTTCGCGGCGAGATTCAGGTACTCCAATCACTGTTATTCGCCCTCGCGGACGTTGTATGAGCGCCGTGAACCATCGGCCCGCGGTGGAATGACGCTCGCCAGCCCGTAGGCTGGGCAGATGTCAATTCGTCCATCGCGCTCCTTCGTCGTCGCCATCATCGCGCTGAGCGCCGTCATTTTTACGCCCGCCGCTTCGCAAGCCGCAAGCAAGGTGTCGGTCTCCACGGTGCTCGCGGCGGCCAAGAAGGCGATGGTTGGTGAGAAGTCGGTGCACATCGTCGTGGCGTCGAAGTCGGGCGCGACGGTGAATCACGTGAAGGCCGACCTCGGCACATCGGGCGGCCAGGAGTACTTCACGTCGGGAACGGCCAGTGTCGCGATTCAAGTCACCGCGAAGGACGCGTATCTGAGCGGGAACGCGAAAGGCCTCACGACGTTGGTCGGATTGACGGCCGCGCAGCAGAAAAAGGTTGGCAACAAGGTCATCGTCATGAAGGCGGGCACGTCGCAGTACACGACGTTTCAGTCGAACCTGACGGTCTCGGCCTTTGCGACCTTCCTGCCGAGCCAATCGGGCGTCTCGTTGTCTTTCGACCATCACAAGAACTACGTACTGAAGTGGACCAAGGCGGCGACCACCACGACCGCCAAGACGACGAGCGTGCTCACGATTTCGTCGGGTAAGAAGTCGTTGCCGATCTCTGAAGTCGTATCGGGCACGACCGGGAGCGGCACCACGACGTTCACGCGATGGGGCCAGTCGTTCAAGATTCCCACGCCAGCCAAGTCCAAGCTGGTTGCCTACAGCGCCATCGTCACCGGCTGAACCCTTCGCGCAGTGCGCGTCGGTACCCTCTCCATCAGGAGTTTTGTAACTCCTTCCTACGGTGGGACTAATGGCCCTACCTCATAGTTGTGGTCGACCCAGAACTTCTACTAGATAAGCCATAGGAAACAGAGGATGTGGGGGGTCATGGGTTCATACCGCGATGCGTGGAATCGCAGCATCAAAAGTCCGAATGAGTTCTGGGGTGAGGCCGCCAAAGGTGTCACGTGGTACCAGGAGCCGACCGTCATACTCGACGATTCGAAGGCCCCGCTCTACCGCTGGTTCAGCGATGGTGTGATGAACACTTGTTACAACGCGATCGACCGACACGTTGAGGCCGGCCGAGGTAGCCAGCGCGCGTTGATCTACGACAGCCCCGTCACGGGCGTCCAACGGGTTTACAGTTACGACGAGCTGCTCGACGAAGTGGCACGTTTCGCCGGGGCGCTCCAGACGCTGGGCGTCACCAAGGGCGACCGAGTCGTGATCTACATGCCGATGATTCCTCAGGCGTTGATGGCGATGCTCGCGTGCGCTCGCCTCGGCGCGATCCACTCGGTCGTCTTCGGTGGTTTCGCCGCCCACGAACTGGCCATGCGCATCAACGATGCGGCGCCCAAGGTCATCGTTTCGGCGTCGTGCGGAATCGAGGTCAACCGCGTGATCGAGTACAAACCGCTGCTCGACGCTGCACTGACCGAGGCGAGTCACCACCCCGACGCGTGCGTGATCGTGCAGCGGCCCGAGGCCGTAGCCACGATGCAGGCCGGACGCGACTACGACTGGGACGACCTGACCGCGTCGGCCGCTCCGGCGCCGTGCGTGCCGGTGCTGGCCACCGATCCGCTCTACATCCTCTACACGTCCGGTACCACTGGTCGGCCTAAGGGTGTCGTTCGCGACAATGGGGGACACGCCGTCGCTCTGACGTGGTCGATGCCGAACATCTACGACACGAACGCCGGCGAGGTCTTCTGGGCGGCGTCCGACGTCGGCTGGGTCGTGGGGCACTCGTACATCGTGTACGCCCCGTTGCTGGCGGGCGCCACGACCTTGCTCTACGAAGGCAAGCCGGTCGGCACCCCCGACGCCGGTGCCTATTGGCGGGTGATCGCCGAATGGGGTGTGAAGACGTTGTTCACTGCCCCCACGGGATTCCGCGCCATCAAGCGTGAAGACCCTAACGGTTCGTTGATCGGACAGTACGATTTGACGGGATTCAAATACCTGTTCCTCGCCGGGGAGCGACTCGATCCGGAGACCTACACCTGGGCGAGCGACCAACTCGGTGTCCCGGTGATTGACCACTGGTGGCAGACCGAGACCGGATGGCCGGTGGCGGCGAATCTGATGGGGCTCGAAGCCATGAAGGTCAAGCCCGGTTCGCCGACGGTGCCGGTGCCCGGATTCAACGTGCAGGTCTTCTCCGAGTCTGGCGAACCCGCGCCAGCGGACACCGAAGGCCTCATCTTGATCAAGTTGCCACTGCCGCCGGCGTGCATGGTCAACGTATGGGGTGATGATCAGAAGTTCTTTGATACCTACCTCAGCCACACACCGGGTTACTACCTCACGGGGGATGGTGGACACTTCGACCAAGACGGCTACCTCTTCGTGATGGGTCGCGTCGACGACGTGATCAACGTGGCGGGGCACCGACTTTCGACCGGCGAGATCGAAGAGATCATCGCGTCGCACCCCGACGTCGCGGAGTGCGCCGTCATCGGTGTCGCCGACGCGCTGAAGGGTCAGATCCCACGTGGACTCGCGGTGCTCAAGAACGGGGTCGACCGTGACCACGACACCATCGCCGCGGAGCTGGTCCAGCTCGTACGTGATCAACTCGGAGCGGTCGCGAGCCTTCGTCAGGTGGACATCGTGGGGGCGTTGCCCAAGACTCGTTCGGGCAAGGTGCTTCGAAAGTCGATGCGCGCGATCGCCGACGGCGTCGACATGCCGGTTCCTTCGACGATCGACAATCCCGCGACCCTCGATGCGTTAAGGCCGATTCTCCGCCCCGAGGGCTAGCCCTCGGGTAGCCCGTATCGGGAGAACCGAGCTCGTTCGACGAATCCAGTATCGCGATAGACCCCCTGCGCGACGACGTTGGCGTGGGCGACGCCGAGCCCGAGCCATTCGATGCCGCGGGCGTTCGCCGCAGCGATGACGCCGCGCATGACGCGACGAGCGAGTCCGCGACCACGGAAATCGGCTGCGGTGGCGACTGACGAGACGACGAACTGACCCGAACGCCATCGCGTGAGCGCCGCGACCGCGACGAGCCGCGGACCTTCCGATATACCGAACCAGTCGACGACGGTGTCAGAACCGGGCCACACCGACGAGCGTGGCGCGTCGCGCTCCAGCAGTTCGGTGATGGCCGTCGCGTCAGTAACCACCGGCACGTCCTCGTCGAGCGACTGCGTTCGGCGCGTGTAAAAGTCCCACTGGCTCTGGCGTGCCAGGGGGCCGGCGTGTTCACCGAACATCGAGTCAATGATCAGGCACGTTCGCCATTCGGGGAGTGGCGACGCATCGGGACCGCTACTCATTCCGAAGGACTCCTCGCGGTTGGCCGTCATCCAGATCGAGTCGCTGGTTCGCAGTGCGCCACCGAAGCGTTCGGGGTCCGTGAAGAAGTGAAAAGGACTCGCCTCGCCGAACAGCTCGGCGGCCCAGTCGAAGGCGATCTCGACATCATCGGTCGTTTCGCGCACGAATCGATGGTAGCGAGTCCGGGTGAGCGAACTGGCGCGAGGCGTCGAAGGCCGGAGGGGCCCGGTTAGTGCCCCTCCCAGTCGGTGGGGGTACGAGGACCGCGTCAGCCGCGGCGATAGTACGAGTCCATCGATCAGTCAACTCCGCGACGAAACCAAGGAACCTCGGCGATGGCGGTGACTTCGGTAGTGGAGTCGGACACGGTCGGTCCGATAACGTGAGGAGCCAGCGCGCCGCTAACGCGGCGCGGGCGGAGGAGCCATGACGACGACGACGGGCCGATTGACTCGAGAAGACCTTCTCGGTCTTATCGACCGTGACGAGGTAGATACGGTGATCCTGGCAATCA
Source organism: Acidimicrobiaceae bacterium RAAP-2 (assembly GCA_001443545.1). Taxonomy (GTDB): domain Bacteria; phylum Actinomycetota; class Acidimicrobiia; order Acidimicrobiales; family RAAP-2; genus RAAP-2. The sequence goes on along the minus strand of LMAD01000037.1, from coordinate 4,850 downwards.
CGGACATGCAGGGTCGGCTCCAGGGGAAGCGAGTCGATGCTCGGTTCTTCGCCGAGGCGTTCACCGAAGGCGCGGTCGAGGGGTGTAGCTACGTGCTGGCCTCCGACGTCGACATGCGGACCGTTGACGGTTTCGCGCTGACCTCGTGGGAGCGTGGCTACGGGGACCTCGCGTTCGTGCCGGACTTTTCGACGGTGCGGTCCGTGCCGTGGCACGACCGCACGGTAATCGTGTTCGCGGATGTCCACACGGTGGGCGGAGAACCAGTCGCCGTGTCACCCCGGCAGATCCTGCGGGGTCAAGTCGATCGACTCGCCGAGCGGGGGTGGGTGGGATTCACCGGTACGGAACTCGAGTTCTTGGTGTTCACCGATCGCTACGAAGCGGCGTGGGACGCGGGTTACCGGAACCTCACGCCGGTCAATCAGTACAACGTCGACTACTCCATTCAGGGCACGTCGCGTATCGAGCCGCTCCTCGGACGAGTGCGGCGGTCGATGCGCGGCGCCGGGATGGTCGTGGAGTCGTTGAAGGGCGAGTGTAACTTCGGTCAGCACGAGATCGCATTCCAGTATGCACAGCTGGTCGACAAATGCGATGAGCACGGTCTCTTCAAGCTTGGGGCCAAGGAGATCGCGGCCCAGGAGGGGTACAGCCTCACGTTCATGGCGAAGTTCAATGAACGTGAGGGCAACTCGTGCCACATTCATCTATCGCTTCGTGACGTGAATGGGCGTCCAATTTTCGCCGGTGATGGGCCCCACGGATTCTCACCTCTGTTCGAGCACTTCCTCGCGGGGCAGATGGCCTACGCGAGAGAGTTGTCGTTGATGTTGGCGCCCAACATCAACAGCTACAAGCGATTCGTCGAGGGCTCGTTCGCGCCCACCGCACTGCTCTGGGGATTGGACAATCGAACGTGCGCGTTCCGCGTCGTCGGACACGGTCCTTCGGTGCGAGTCGAGTGCCGGATTCCCGGCGGCGACGTCAATCCTTATCTAGCTGTGGCCGCACTGGTGGCGGCGGGGCTACGTGGGATCGATGAGTCCTTGACGCTCGCACCGCCGTTCGTCGGCAACGCCTACACCGCCGACGCGCCGCGAGTACCGACCTCGCTGCGTGAGGCCGTCGGACTCTTCGAGGCCTCGGTGGTGGCGCGAGAAGCCTTCGGCGATGAAGTCGTGGACCATTACGTGCACGCGGCTCGAGTCGAAGTGGCGGCCTTTGACGCCGCCGTGACCGATTGGGAACGATTCCGAGGATTTGAGAGGTTATGAACACGCTGACGATTGTCAACCCATCGACGGAGGCAACGGTCTCCTCCGTGACCATGCTCAACGTGGAAGAGACTGACCGCGCCATCGACCGAGCGTCGACCGCGGCGTTGCAATGGCGGGTGGTGGCGCCGGCCGATCGAGCGCGGCTGTTGCGTCGATTCGCCGAGGTAGTCGACGCCCACGTGGAGGAGTTGGCTCAGTTAGAGGTGGCGAACTCGGGTCATACGATTTCGAATGCGCGCTGGGAAGCCGGCAATGTGCGTGACGTACTCAACTATTACGCCGGAGCACCGGAGCGCCACAGCGGTCGCCAGATTCCAGTGGCCGGTGGGGTGGATATGACGTTCTTCGAGCCCCTCGGAGTCGTTGGCATCATCGTGCCGTGGAACTTTCCGATGCCGATTATGGGTTGGGGGCTGGCGCCCGCACTGGCGGCCGGCAACACGGTCGTGCTCAAGCCCGCTTCGCTGACGCCACTCACCGCGATACGGATTGGCGAACTCGCTCTGGAGGCGGGCATCCCTGACGGGGTGTTTCAAGTGATCCCGGGGGAGGGGTCCACAGTTGGCGAACGATTCGTCACCCATCCCGCGGTGCGAAAGATCTGCTTCACGGGGTCGAATCAGGCCGGTCGACGAATCATGGAAGGCTGCGCGGCGCAGGTGAAGCGTCTCACCCTGGAGCTCGGAGGCAAGAGCGCGAACATCATCTACGCCGATTCGGACCTCGAGAAGGCGGGTTCGATGGCGCCGTACGCCGTGTTCGACAACGCCGGTCAGGACTGCTGCGCGCGGTCCCGACTACTCGTCCAGTCTTCGGGATACGACCGTTTCATGGAGTACTTCGAGGCGGCGGTCAAGAAGGTGAAGGTCATGGATCCCCGTGAGGAGTCCAGTGAGATGGGCCCCCTGATCACGGCCGCACAACGTGACACGGTCGCGGCCTACGTGGACGAGTCCACCGTCGCCTTCCGTGGTACGGCGCCGTCCGGTCCGGGATTCTGGTACGCGCCGACGGTGCTCGACGGAAGTGATCGTTCCGAACGTTCGTACTGCGAGGAGATCTTCGGACCAGTGGTGTCCGTGGTCCGCTTCGAGGACGAAGCCGAAGCGATCGCCATCGCGAACGAAGGGCCGTACGGACTGTCGGGGTCGATCTGGAGCCGCGACATCGGTCGCGCGCTGCGCACGGCCCGTGGCGTGGAGACGGGCACGCTCTCCATTAACTCGAACTCGTCGGTGCGCTACGCCACGCCCTTCGGGGGGTTCAAACAATCAGGCCTGGGACGCGAGCTCGGTCCGGACGCTCTTCGATCGTTCAGCGAAGAGAAGAACGTATTCATAGCAACGGAGGAATGATGGGACGGTTGGAGAACAAAGTAGCGATCATCACGGGCGCCGCGAGTGGGATTGGACTGGCGACGGCTCGGCGATTCGCCGCTGAGGGAGCCAAGGTCGTGGTTGCGGATCTCGCCGACGAGGTCGGTACGGCGCTGGCGACCGAGATTGGCGGCACGTACGTGCACGTGGACGTCGCCGATGAGGCCAGTGTGCGGGCGATGTACGACCGGGTCGTCGAGGTGTATGGCGGGGTCGACGTCCTGTTCAACAATGCGGGTATCTCACCGGCTGACGATGACTCGATCCTGACCACCGGCCTCGACGCCTGGCGCCGGGTGCAGGACGTCAACCTCACCTCGGTGTACCTCTGCTGCAAGTACGGGATACCCCTGCTGCTCGAGCGAGGGGGTGGCTCGATCATCAATACGGCGTCGTTCGTCGCCATGCTCGGTTCGGCGACGTCGCAAGTCTCGTATACCGCGTCGAAGGGTGGCGTGCTGTCGATGAGCCGTGAGCTCGGTGTTCAGTTCGCCCGGCAGGGGATCCGTGTGAACGCCCTCTGTCCCGGACCGGTTAACACGCCGCTGCTGCAGGAGCTCTTCGCCAAGGACCCCGAGCGTGCGGCCCGACGGCTGGTTCACGTCCCCATGGGCCGTTTCGCGGAGCCCGAAGAGATCGCCAGTGCGGTCCTCTTCCTCGCGAGTGACGACGCGTCGTTCATCACGTCTTCGACGTTTCTGGTCGATGGCGGGATCGGCGCCGCGTACGTGACGCCGCTCTAATTGCCGTGCGCCGAGCTTTCGGGATTGAAGTACTCGCTGAGGTACTTCTCTCCTTCGTCGGGAAATATCGTCACGACCGTCGACCCGTCGGGTAGCTCGGCGAGTACTTGGCGGGCGACGACGAGATTCGCGCCGGAACTTGGCCCGACGAGGATTCCGTGACTTCGCGCGAGCCGGCGCATCTCGGCGACTGCGTCGTCACTGTGGACGGCGATGACCCGGCTCACGAGGTCGGCGTTTCGCTGATAGATCGGTGGCACGAAACCGTCGGAGATTCCCTCGATGCGGTGCAGGGCGATATCGCCACACACAATCGTGCTCGATTCGCTCGGTTCGAGGGCGATGACCAGTGCCGACGGGTTCACGGATCGGAACGCCTGACCGACGCCGATCAACGTGCCTCCGGTGCCGACACCCATGATGAAGGCGTCGGGGCGTCGATCGTTGGGCAGTTGGGTAAGAATTTCGGGGCCCAACCACGTCCGGTTCTCCTCGATGTTCCACTCATTGGAGAACTGGTGGGGCGCGAAGTAGCCCGGCTGCTCCCCGAGTCGATCGGCTTCGGCGAGTGCGTCGTTCACGTGAAAGGTACCGACCGTGCGCAGTTCGGCACCGAAGGCCGATGAGATTGCGGAACGCTCGCTGCTCAGCCCCTCGGGCATGATCACGAGCATCGGGTAGCCCTTCACCGCCGCGACCATGCTCATGGCGTTACCGGTATTGCCGCTGGACGCCTCGACGATCGTGTCGCCCGGATGCAGCAGTCCTTCGCGTTCGGCCCGTTCGATGATGTATCGCGCCATCCGCGCCTTTATCGAGCCGGAGGGGTTCAGGTACTCGAGTTTGACGTAGACGCCATCGATGGCGATCAGGGGTGTCGCCCCGATTGCGTCCAGTACTGTTCCCGCTTGATTGGAATCCATGGCTCACCCCTCGCCAACGGCCAGAATACGACTTCGGCGACCAATGTGCGGAGTCCGATCACGCTTCTCTGGTACACCCGCACTCGAATCGGGGGCGAATCCGAAACCTAGTGGGTGACGTCGGGGTGCGAGCGGTTGGCCCGATCCGAAGTCGCCAGCCATCTGGTCCAGCGGGAGTTGACCTGAATCGTTGGATGAACGGCGACGATTGCAGTTCCATTAGTGCGGTGAGCCGGCGGGGCCATGTCGGGCGGCCGTTGAGATGGTCGCGGGGCAGTACACCATCACGCACATCGGAATTGATCCCGGTTAGAAACTCGCGAAATCACGCGCCGAGCGGCTGAACCGTCGAGGGGCGCCACTGCAGACCAGTGATCTGGACAATCTGGTGTGGCGATCCGTGGTGTCAGTGTAGATTGACACATCTGTCATGTCAGCAACTTAGGGCTGGCTGGCGGCCCGCCGTGGCGGCAGAAGATTGGTAGCGCTCGCCCGTTGCGTCAGGCCCTAGCGCGACGCGACGGCATC
>LMAD01000036.1 GCA_001443545.1 Acidimicrobiaceae bacterium RAAP-2 | reverse complement strand
ACCGGCACCGGTGCCGGTGGTGGTGGGCTCGTCACGTCGGTGAGGGTCACGTCGTGGCCACTCGCCCCGCCGAGGTAGCTGACCCGCAGGGTCCGGCCGGCGACGGTGAGCGTGGACCCCTCGCTCAGCGACCCGCCCCCGTCCGTGAGCTCACCGGTGACGGCGTGGCCGCCCCCGTTGACGATGACGTCGTAGACGTCACCGGGGGCCGACGTGAACCCGGCCCCGAAGTGCACCGAGAGCGCGGCGCCGCCGAGTGCGACGGCGCCCGATTGCACCGAGACCTGTGAGTAACCACTGCCCGGAGTAGTCCCGTCGATGGCGACGTCGAGCGCGACGGGTCCACTGGCGCACCCGAGCGACAGTCCCGAGGTCGTGGTGAGGGTCCCCGGTCCGCCGTCGCCGGCGTGCAGCGTGGCGTCACAGCCGACGGTGAGACCGGCGCTGGTGCCCGCGCCATCGATCGTCGCGTTGGTAGAGGAGGTGGCCGAGGTCTGGTCGGCGACGGTGCCGTCCACCTGGAGCGTCCCCGCGAGCGCGGCGAGTCCCAGGCTGTTGCTGGCGTCGACCCCAGGGGGCAGGACGACCGGGCCCGCGGTCGAGAGCGTGCCCGTGCCGGTGACCCCCGCGGCCAGGGTGAGGGTGTGACCGTCTCTACCGACGTTGACGACGCTCGCCGAGTTGTCCATGGTCAGGGGTTGAGTGAGCGTCAGGTTCGCGCCGAACCATTCGAGTGCGCCGGCGAGGGTCGCGCTGGGCACGCCGGTCCCGGCGAGGTGGAGCGCGTTGGCGAGACTGGCGACGGCGTTCACCTGGAGTTCGCCCCCGCTTTGGACCGTCACGGACCCACTCGAGAGCGCTTGGGCGTTCGCGATGCGGGCGGTGGCGCCGGTGGCGACGATCGTCCCACCGCTAAAGGTCCCGGACTGCAGGAGTTCGACCACGCCGTCTCCCGCGGCCGGTGCGTTGATTGTCAGTGGACCGGTACCGCTCACCCCCGAGACGAGCAGCAGGGTCGCGGTGGCGGCGTCGGTCGCTACCGTCGACGCCGAGCCGAGGGCGATCGACCCCGCCCAGCCATCGGTGCCGGCGAGGGCTTCGAGGGCGCCGCTGGCCCCCGCCCCCGTGGCCCCGGCGCCGTTGAGGGTGAGCGGATTGCCGACCGTGATACCCGTGGCGCTCGACTCTTGGATCGTGGCGCCGCTGTCGACGATTACCGGGCCCGTGCCCAGTGCGGAGCCATTCGTGATCTGCAGGATGCCACCGGCCACCGTGGTCCCGCCGCTGAAGGTGCCAGCCGAGGCGACGACGACGGTCCCCAGGTCGCTGCTGGTCTGGTTGACGAACAACTGAGAGCCACCCGAGATCCCGCCGGTGAAGGCGAGGGCCTGTCCCTGGTTGGGCGAGATCACCGTGGTGTCGCCGGCCAGGGTGACCGGGCCGGACAACGTCGACCCGGCCACGCCACCACCTTGGGCGATCGCACCGTCGCCACCCATACCGCTCCCGCTCACCGTGACGGCGTTGGCGAGGGTCACGCTCGAGTCCACGAGCAGGGTCGACCCCGAGGTGATGGTCACGGTTCCCGCACCGAACCCGTCGTTGGTGGCGAGGCTCGTGTAGCCGTTGCCGTCAATCGTCGTGCCGCCGCCGTAGGTGTTCGACCCCGCGCCGCCACCGCCGCTGAGTGGGTCCACGTTCCAGAGGTCGCCGCTCAAGGTGAGGCCGTACCCGTGGCTGGCGTCACTGATGGCGCCAAAGAGGTGGGTCGGGGTGTTCGTGGCCGAGAACGTCTGGCTGACACCGAGCACGATCGGCGTGTTGATCGTCACCGTCGCCCCGCCGGTGACGGTGATGCCGGTGCCCGAAGCGGGATCGAGCGTGATCGCGTTACCCGAGATGGTGTAGCCGTCATCGATGGTGAGGCTGTCAAAGACGGTATCGGCGGCCAGGTCGTTGGTCGGGGTGGCGCCGTTGGGGATCGGGGTGGGAAAGACCAGCGAGGCACCGGCCGGGGGACCGCCCGTACCGGTGCAGCCGGCTCCGGACCAGTTCCCACCGTTGGACCAGTCGTTGTTGGTGGCGCCGTTGGCGTCGGTCCAGGTGCAGGTGGTCGGGGTCGGGGGCGTCGTGGCGAGTGCGCTCTCGATCAGGCCCTGCTGATTCCCCGAGACGTCGGTGTAGGTGCCCACGGCCGTGCACGTGCCGGCGACTGGGCACGAGACGGCCGCCAGGCTCACCGCGGGATTCGTGGCCGCCGCCGGGTTCAACGTCGTGTTCGTCGGCGCGGTGCTCGCCGTCCAGGTCCCACTGGCGAGGGTCTCGATGAGACCCTGCTGGTTCCTCGAGGAGTCGACGTAGGAGCCGACCGCGACGCACGAGGCGGTGTTCGGGCACGACAGACCAGTGAGACTCACGGTCGGATCGTTGAGGGTGGCGGCCGCCGGGCTCAGCGAAGCGCTCGCTGTCGCGGTACTCGCCGCCCAGATCCCGTTGGTGAGGGTCTCAATGAGGCCCTGCTGGTATCCCGAGGTGTCGGTGTAGGACGCGAGGATTACACAGGTGGCGTCACTCGAACACGAAACACTCGTGAGGGGGTCAGCGGGGGGGTCGGCCGCGGCCGGGGACAGCCCGCTCGTTGGCGCGGTGCTCGCCGCCCAACCTCCGTTGGCGAGGGTCTCGATCAGACCCTGCTCACCGGTGGCGGCATCGTAGAACCCGACCGCGACGCAGGAGGTAGCGAGCGGGCACGACAGACTGGTTAGAAGCACGATGGGGTTCGACACCGACACCGGGTTCAGTCCACCAATCGGCGCCTCACTGGGCGACCACGACCCATTCGAGAGGGTCTCGATCAGACCCTGGTAGGCGTTAGTGATGTCCTGATACTGGCCCACGGCCACGCACGAGCCGGCTGTGGCACACGAGAGCCCTAACAGCTTCGAGTCGGGGATGGTGTCGGGATTCAGCCCAGTCAGTGGCGCGGTGCTCGACGTCCAGGTCTGTCCCGACAGTGTCTCGATGAGCGCGTCCTGGCGAGTGCCACTGTAGGAGCCGACCGCGACGCAGGAGGTAGCGAGCGGGCACGACAGACCAGTGAGCGTCACCATCGGGTCGGTCGCTGCCGTCGGGCTGAGGTTGGTGAGCGGCGCCGTCTGTGACGTCCAGTTCCCACCCGACAACGTCTCGATCAGACCCTGCTGGTTTCCCGAGGTGTCGTCGTAGCTGCCCACGGCCACGCACGACGTGGTGCTCGGACACGACAGGGCGTAGAAGTACACGCCTGGGTTGCTCGCTGGCGTCGGGCCGAGGTTAGTGAGCGGCGCCGTCTGTGCTATCCAGTTCCCACCCGAGAACGTCTCGATCAGACCCTGGAGGTGCCCGCTGGCGTCGTCGTAGGACCCCACGGCCACGCACCACGTGGTGCTCGGGCAGGCTTCCGGGTCACTGGTTGCACCAGGAACGACTTTGCCGAAGGTCACGTCCGGGTTGGCGTATGTGGTGATGCCACCGAGCGGCGCGGTGCTCGCCGTCCACGGGGTAGCGCCAGAGGCGACGGGGACGTCCAGCGTGGACAACGCCGCGCTCGTGAGGACGCTCGAGCACACGATGGTCGCCCAAATCCGACTTGACACCTTCGTTCGCGCCCTACGCATCACGTGCCCCCCAACTGTCGTCTCGGCCGACCCTACGAAGTAGCACCCGCGATGTCATCGGGAAGGCTCCCCATATTTCGACCGAGCTCGCGGCGCCGCATTACGTCGATCGCCTCCATGAACCCGAGCCACCCGCTAAAGACCAGGCCCGGCTCATCGGGATCGACGCGCAGCGTGCCAGCGAATGGCTCGCCAGCTTCGATGGTCACGGTCACCACCACGGTGTCACCCGTCATCGTTGGCCCCCACTCGTCGAGGTCGTCGCCTCGTGGCCCGCTCGCTGGCTCGAGGCGTCGTCACGCAGCACGTGGTGAGCCTGGCACGCGCGACGCCGATTGGCATCGGGCGGTTGCCCCATCGTTACCCTCGCGGCACCGAGCGGTTAGGAACGACTTGAGTCATTGACGCGCGCGACGTCGAGCCAGTCGCGCATCAGCTCGCGGCGCGAGCGGATGCCGAGCTTGGCGTAGGTGGCCGACAGATGGTGGTCGACGGTCTTGGCCGAGACGAAGAGCGCCTGGGCGATCGCTTTGTTGGTGAGCCCCGTCGCGGCGAGGGAGGCGACGCGGTACTCCTGAGCGGTCAGTTCCGTCGATGAACGGTACCGCCGTCGAGACGGACGTCCCCCCGCGGCGGCCAACTCCTCGGTCGCGACGGCGATGAGTCGCCCCGCCCCCGTCGGCTCCAATACGTCGAGTGCTTCGTGCAGCGCGACGCGGGCTCGCGTGGTGCGTCTGGTGTGGCGAAGGAAGCGCCCGTAGGCGATGCGCGTCTCGGCGTCGGCGAGTGGCATCGCCACGGCCGCGTTGTGGCTGAGTGCCTCGTCGTAACAGGCCTCGGCGGCCTCGACGTCGCCGCGGCGCCAGTGGACGCTGGCGCGTCCCGCGGCTGCCACGGCCCGGGGGGCGCGGCAGGGCAGTCGTTCGCCCATCGCGTCCAGGGACGTCGCCAGCGCCCACGCCGCGTCGAGCTGGCCCGCCGCGACGTAGGCCTCAATCGCGGCGCCGTGCCAGGGCACGACGCAGGGCTCGAGGATTCCCGACTGCGCGGCGGTCGCCTCGGCGAGCTCGGCCGAATGCACCGCTTCGCCGACGCGGCCGTCACTGAGCGCGTCGCGACAGGCGATGAGGAGCAGCCAGAGGCGCAAGTACGCGGTTTCGCCCTGGGCGGCCATGAGGTCGTTAACCCGCTGTGCCCAGGCGGCGCTTTCCTCGCGCCGGCCGAGCTCGTGGGTGAGGTAAGCCAGCCCGATCGACGCGTAGGGCGCGATGGTCGGGAAGATCGTGGCCATCGCAATCCCGTCGTGGAGTGACCGGTAGGCGTCGTCGAGTCGGCCGAGCCGCCAGAGGGTGTCGGCGTGGTTGACCGTGTAGGACAGGTAGGTCACGGTCGAACCCTGGCGCCTCGTCAGGTCCTCGAGCACGGGATAGGCGAGCAGCTCGTCGTCGAAGCGCTCGAAGATCTTGGCCAGTCGGACGTAGCCGAACACGGGGTCCCAGTTCCACGAGGTGCGCAGCTCGTGGACGTCGGGGCGTGACACGAGTCGTTCGAGGACACCGGCCATCTCCGCGACGTCGACGCGCTCGGCGCCGATGCACGCGAGGTAGGACTCGGCGCTCGTCGCCGCCCGCGTCAGGCCCCCGTTCTCGATGCCGTACTCCTCGATCAGTTGAAAGGCTCGACGGGTGGTGGCGCGCACTCGGCGCGGGCCCTGGTAGACGCAGCCCACGAACGTTGAATCGAGGAGGATCTCGGCGGCGAGCGCCGGGTCAAATCCCTCAGCGAGCCTCGACGCCTCCTCGAAGCAGTCGAGCGCCTCGTTCTGGCGCGCCGACGTCATGAGGATCTGGGCGAGCAAGCGCATCCCCGCGACGCGCCCGGCTCCGTCGAGTTCCTCCTCGGCGAGGAACCGTCGCGTCGCGCGCTCGCCCTGCTCCACGCGCCCGATCAGTAGGCAGGCTCGTCCGAGCTCGAGCCACAGGTCCGACGTCGCCGCCGCGCCCGCCAGATCGATTGCGCCCGTGAACAGATCGACGGCCGTCGCGACGGCCCCGGCGCCGAGCGCCGCGCGCGCGGCGGATGCCACGGCGTCGATCGCGGACGGTTCGCCGCGCAGGTTGGCGGCGAGCGCGTGCACGGCGATCTCGGCGTCGGGGGCCCCACGATCACGAAGCAGCTTGAAGACCCGGGCGTGGAGGCCCTGACGAACGGGGACCGCCAGGTCGTCGTAGAGCGCGTCGCGCAGCAGCGGATGCACGAACTCCGCGTCGGCGTCACCGGTGGCGCGCACGATCCCCGCGTCGCACAACGCCTCGAGCGCCGCTGATGCCTCCAGGTCGGTCTGACCCACCAACGGGGTGACCAGGAGCGGGTGGAAGCGGGTGCCGAGGACGCAAGCCCCTCTCGCCCAGCGCATGGCCGAGGGACCGACCCCGGCGAAACGCGGGAGGAAGATCCGCTCCGAGAGCGACGCGGGCGAGGCGAGCAGATCGTCGCCGCGCGCCCACGCGGCGGCCACCTCCTTCAGCAGCAACGGGTTCCCCGCGCAGCGCTCGTGGGCGTGTCTGGTCAGTTCTGGCGACAGTTCGCCGCCGCCGTGCGCCTCGAGCAGAGCGTGGCTCGCGTCCTTCGAGAGCGAGTGGAGGTACTGGGCGGAAGCCAGGCCGTCGTCGATGAGTCGACGCGCGTGTTCGAATGCGATCGATGGCCAGGGTCGCGTGGCCGCGACCACGGCCACGGGCACACCGGAGAGCCGTCGACACAACGCCGCGAGCAGGGCCGCGGAGTCCGGGTCCGACCACTGCAGGTCGTCGACGGCGATCAGCAGGGGTCGGGGTGCGTCGTGACGGAGCCAGTCGACGAGGCCCACGTAGCGGGTGGCGAGCACGTCGGTCGGCGAACCTCCCCGTGCGGAAGGTTGCGTCGCCAGTGCGCTGGCGCCATCGAAGATGCGCTCGATGAGGGAGAACGGGATCGACGCCTCCACGTCGGCGCATCGCGCGTAGTGAAGGGCGAAGCCGCGCGACCGCGCCCGGGTACAGGCCTCCTCGACCAGCGTGGACTTGCCGATCCCCGCCTCGCCGACGAGGAACAGCGTCGCACTGGCCCCAGCCGCGGCGCGATCGAGCGCCGCGGCGATCGCTGCTTGAGCGCCCTCGCGCTCGAGGAGGGTCACGGCGCCCGCGAGGCGCCATTCCCTGTGCAGTGCTGACCTGGCCCCATGTCATCACCCCCGTAGCGCCACCACCAAGCGAATCGTAGCCACGGAGAGACGCCGAGGTTCGGTGGCGTGTTCCCACGCTTCAGGCTCGTCCCGCACCCGATAACCGGTGCCGGGACCAACGTCGGGCACGTGAACCTCGACCGAGTGACCAACGGCAACGCGGGAGTCGGTGATACCCCGGAGGGACGCCGGCGCAGCAACGAGATTCTCCGGTACTCGGCGAGGGTCGACCCCGAACGACGGCGCGAGCACCGTGTCGATGGTCACCGGGGCCGAGGCGTCCATTGCGGGGTCGGGCACGTCCGATCGCTGGGCGTCATCTCGCCGCCGTCGGGGCGTGGCGTTCGCGGCTGGGAGTAGACGTTCGAGGACTCGCGACCGGGACCGTCGCGGATGACGTGTTACCGGTGGACCTAACGACTCCGAGGGATCGGTTTGTATCCTTCGCGGTCCCTCGTGCGTCTATGGGGTACGAAACCGAAAGGACCATCATGAACAAGACCGTTGGATCAACCGACAAGATCGTACGAGGCATTATCGCCGTCGTCGCCCTCGTCGTCGCCGGTATCGCCGGGTTCGGAAGCGTCTGGGGCATCGTGCTCGTCATCGTCGCGGCCGTCATGGTCGTCACGGCCTCGAGCGGCTACTGCCCGATCTACAGCGCGACTGGGCTCAGCACGAACGGCGAGAAGGACCAGCACCGTCACGGCGCGAGCGCGCACTGAGCTCGGCGGTAGTCTCGCGCAATGGTCGAAGCGACGATTGACGGGCGCGACGACGCGTTCGCCTCGGCCGTTGCCGCCGAGATCGACGGGCTCTACCGCTACGCGCGCTGGCTGGTCGGTGAGGGCGCCGAAGCCGAGGATCTCGTCGGGGACACGATGCTCCGGGCCCTCGAGCGACGCGACCAGTTCCGCGGCGAGTCGTCGCTGCGGACTTGGTTACATCAGATCCTCCACCACCGAGCGATCGACCGCTCGCGTCACGCCAGCCACGAGCTGTCCGTCGAGGACGTCGAGCGCAGCTGGGGCGACGAACAGTTCAGCGTGGACGCGTCGGTCGTGCTCGAGCGCGCCGAGACCCGCGCGGGACTACTGGAAGCACTGGTCCACGTACCAGTGCACTACCGAAGCGTCGTTGTGCTGCACGACGCCGAAGGCATGACGACCACCGAGATCGCCGAGCAGTTCGAGTTGTCGGTTCCGGCGACCAAGCAACGACTGCGACGGGGACGCATGATGCTCGTGAGCAGTCTCGCGAGCGCCGAGGAGCGACGAATGGCCAACGAAGACGTGGTACTGGGCTGCGCGCAGGCGAGGTCCCTGGTATCGGACTACCTCGACGGCGAGCTCGAAGTCGAGCAACGCCGTCACCTCGAATCACACCTCGAGCACTGCGCCACCTGCCCGCCGCTGTACGCGTCCCTGGTCGGGGTGCGCGAGCTGCTCGGCGACCTGCACGATCCCAACAGCGTGATTCCCGAAGCGATGCGACGCCGTCTCGAGACGCTCGTCGAGAGGGCCCCGTGGCTGGCCGACTGAACTCGGAACGGGACGATGGAACGCCGTACCGTCGTTGCCGAACGCGCCGCGCTATAACCATCGATGGCGCTCGGCTTGGCGACGCCGTCGTCCACGCAATTACCGAGGGGTGTTAGCCAAAACCGGTGCGGCGCACGGGTTTACAGACCTTACGAACCTCTCGAAACCAGTCATGTGATTCCAGTTCACGATTCGAGCGACGTCCGGGATTGTCGACGCATTGGTGAAGCACCACCCTATGGTCGTGATTGTGGCGTGAGCGACCACCTCGACGCCAGCCGCCGGTCGTGGTTTGAGGGCGAGGGGCTACTTCGGAACCATGCCAGTTCTTTGATGACGCATTCGACCGCGAACGTGTCCCCCGGTTACGGTCCGTTGGGGTCGGACCCGTCGAGCAGTTGAGGTCGTCGCGTTCGTCGCCGCCCGATGATGGCGACGGCGACGAGCAGCAGGAAGAGTCCGAGGGAGATCGCGTAGCCCAGTCGCACGAGTCGCCACGGCGTGAAGGTGAGGGTGCCACCGGCCGCTCCGACGTGCACCAGCACCGTTCCGGTCGCTGACTCGATGGCGGGGCTGCCGTTGAAGGACCACCCCTCTTGGTAGGCGGCGTCGACCGAAACCCAGCCCGCGGGGCCGGGACCGATCCGATAGGTGATCGGCGAGATCTGGTGGACCGTGCGGTTGAGTGACGACGGTGCACTCGCGGGCAGACTGGCCGTCGTGCCGAAGACGGGTAGTCGGCCGCGGAGCCGTCCCTCATTGGCGAGCGTCACCAGTTGGGTGAGCGAGGTGACGGGGCTGAGGGCCCTCGCGCGTACGCCGACGCCGCGGTAGTCGAGGTTGCGCCAGAGCTCGAGTGCGGAGGTATTCATCACGAGGCGTAGGTCGCGCTGTTGGTTCAGCCAGTCATAGAGCAACCAGTCGACGGTCTTGGAGACCACGACGTACTTGACGCCGAGGGGGGCGACCAGAGCACCAAACTCGTGGGTGGTCGGAGCCAGGTTGAAGAGGTCCTGGAGGTAGGCCGAACGCGGTGAGGTGGACTGGCTGTTGACGTTGCCGGATTGGACGTTGTCGCCGGCGATCACGCCGCGTCGGAACTCACCCGGGGTGATGTTGGCGACGACGCGGCCGTTCGTGAAGGGGTAGGTGAGGTAGAGGTGCCAGGGCAGCGAAAGGACGAGCCCCGGCCCGGTGCCCATTCGGGTATCGGCTTGTTGATACGACGAGGGCACGTTACTCGGGGCGATCTGGTGGGCGAGACCGAAGAAGATCGTCGGCGTGTACCCCAGCGGCAGCGCGAGGGCGAGCAGCCACGTCGCGGTGAACTGACCGCCGCGAAACAAGAAGGACGATGAATTACGCAGGTAGTCGATGCCCCAGCCGAAGAAGACGGCGTAGGTGAGGGCGAGCAGCATGAGGAACTTCTGGGGCTCGCGCATGATGGGGAAGAACGGCACGTGGTCGTAGGCCCAGAGGAAGAGTTGCCCCGTCGGGCCCTGATCACCGAGTGCGAGGAAGAACCCCGCCACTCCGATGAAGACGAGCAACCACGCGAGTGTTCGGCGCGAGGGCTCTTCGGCCGTCGCCGTCGGTGAGGGAACCTCAGGTATCGTCGCGTCGCCGGCTGACGTGGTCGGGGACAAGCCGGTATCGAGTTTTGAACGTCGCCACAGGGCGTGCAAAGCACCTGCGAGCACGATCAACAGCATGACCGCCATGAGGTAGGGCCATCCGGTGACCACTTGTTTGGGGAGTTCGGGGCCCGGACCGAGGCGCCAGAAGCCGTAAAGGCCGAGGACGTTGGGAATGAGTCCCAGACTCGGATCGCCAAGCGTCCGGTAGAGGTCCAGACTCACGGAACCTACCTGGGTCGGTAAGGACGTGGCGCTATGAGGGAGCCAGAGATAGCAGTTCATCAACCCGAACAGGGCGACTTGGGTGGCGAACCAGAGAGTTCGCACACGTGAGCCGATCCCTTTCGCTACGATCGCGACACCGATAATCACGACGCCATAGATCCAAGCGAAATGGGGACTGAGCGACGTGAGCACAGCCCACCAGAGAGCCGGAACGACCCAGGTCAGTCTCGGAGCGGTTGGAGAACGGAGTGCTGATTTCACCGCGTAAGGGAGCAGTGCGTAGCCGATGAGGAGTAGCAAGTGTCCAACGAAGAGTCGGGTAAAGACGAACGGATTGACGGCGTAGAGCGTCGCGGCGGCCAGGCGTGACCACTGGGTCCCGTCAACTAGTCGTGCAGCACCGAGCATCGCAATCGGGAAGAACGCGAAGACCAGCAGCCACGTCATCGCCGCGCCGACGAGGGAATTCAATACGGCGGCGAGAATTGACCCACCCATGCTGGCGGTGAGCCCACCGTTCAATCCGAGTGTCGCCGCCGAGACGAGGGGGGAAATAGGGCCAAGAGACCAGTCGAGCAGATAGACGCGGCCGCCGATCACCAGGGGGGCGGCAACTGCAATCGCCACGATTATCGAGACAATCGTTGTCAATGAATTGGGATTTGCGGAGGCGCGAAGGAATAATGAGGTCGGACCGTTGACACGCAACGTCAAGTGCTGGTCGCGGCGTTGGTGATGGTCCGATGGCACGATAATCGGTCATCCTAGGTCCTGAAGCCATGGTGGGCTAGGACTACGCCGACGATGACGATTAAACGTCGGAGGTGAAACGCTATTTAGAAATATCATTCGAAGAGAAAGACCGCGTATCAATCAGGGGGGACTTGCTATTGCCGGTAACTTAGATCAGCGCGCCAAGGTGAGTATCCACGTTGACCCGGCGCCGTGCGATGGGCAGTTGATTAGAGGATGGTGATGGAAACGAAACGAGTCGGCGCGAGTGACGACCGGTGTTTTCATGATGTCGACGATTTCACCGTCGGTTTAATTCACTCCGGTATTTTTAGATTGTGTCGCTCTCACGATGAGAGTGAATCGACCATTCACCATCAACGTGCATGTACATCACTCCACCAAAGGTCCACTGGCAGCGTTCCATCGGCTGAGTTTTCGATTTGACCATGGGAGCTCGACGCGCAAGCCGATGGATAGCAGGACTACGGCGGACGGTCTCACACGGCATATTCAGTCGTGGGGCGATGTCTTTCCTCCTCGCGACGGCGGGCGTCAATGCCTTCAATTTTCTATTTCACGTCGTCGTGAGCCGACTGCTCGGCCCTTCGCACTACAGCGCCCTCAGCGCAATGTTGAGCATTGTCGCACTACTGGCGGTGCCACTTGGTGCGGTGCAGTTAGCGGTTACCCAAGCGGTTGCGCGACGAGTTGACGCAGATGAGCCAATCGGACTCGGTCGGTCGGTCGGACTCGGTGCCGTCTACGGGTTCATCGCGATGGGGGTCGTTCTTGCATTCACTCCCGTGATAGACCGATTTCTTCACTTAGGTTCGTGGGTGCCCGTTTTTCTAATCGCGACGTGGATTCCCGTAGCGACAATTGGTGCGGTGCTCACGGGCGCGATGATTGGTGAATACCGGTTCCGCGCCGTCGCTATCGCGACCTTCGTGGGTAGCGCTGTTGTTCGTCTCGCCGTCGGGGTTCTCCTGGCTGAAACTGGCGGCGGTGTGGCGGGGGCGGTTAGCGCAACCCTGTTCGCGCAGATCGTGACGACCGGTATCCTCGCCGTCATCGCCCGGTCGTACTTCGGTCGAGCTGAAGATCTCGTGTCGTTACGCACGACCAGTCGCGATACGTTGCTCTCGATTGCAGCGCTTACGGGCTTGACGGCGTTGATGGGCGTCGACACCGTGCTCGCTCGGCACTATTTCACGCCTTCGATCGCCGGTCAGTACTCTGCCGGCGCGGTGGCCGCTCGCATCGCATTGTTTGTGCCAGGCGCCGTCACGACGGTCGCATTTCCTCACATGGTCGCTGGCGACGGCACTAGTGCGGCGAGTCGCCGCGCGTTCGTGCAGACCCTCGGGGTCGTCGCACTCATTGGGGCGTTAGTCGCGGTCGTGCTCACCGCGTTCGGATCGCTTGTCGTCCATATCCTCTTCGGTTCGGCTTACGGCGGGTCCAACGTTGTTCTCGGCACGCTCGCCTTCGAATCAGCCGCACTCGGCGTGCTAAGTGTGCTCGTCTACTTCCATCTGGCGAGACGCTCATGGACGGCGCTCGGAACGTGGATCGGCCTCGTCATCGCGGCGATACTCGTCGCGTTCGACCATCGTTCACCAAGCGTCGTCGCGTCAATCCTTCTGCTCGTCGTCATTGCGCTCGTAGTTGTCATGGCAGCGCCCGCCGTCCAATCGGTCATCATGTCAGGAACCCAAGCGTCGGCCACTACGTTCGCCGCCGGAGATCTCGCACCGGCTGACCTCGATTTTACTCTGGTGATCCCGTTCTATAACCCGGGTGGACGGTTCGGCGCACATATCGAAAAAGTACTTGCCGTCTTATCGGAATCGGGCGTTACCTACGAGGTTCTCGCCGTCTCTGACGGGTCGACCGACGGTAGTGAGAATCAACTCGAGAGCATCAGTTCTGATGCCCTCGAGTTGATTCGACTTTCTGAGAACAGCGGCAAGGGATCTGCACTGCGCGTGGGACTTGCGCGTGGTCGTGGTCGATACCTCGGATTCATCGACGGTGATGGCGACATCCCTGGCGACATCCTCCGCGAATATCTCGAGTGCATCGTTGTGAACAACCCCGATATCATCTACGGGAGCAAGCGTCACGGCGACTCGCGAGTCGTCTATCCGCCGCTACGGCGCATCTATTCGTGGATGTACCAACAGATGAACTGGTGGCTCTTCCACCTTCCGGTGCGCGACACGCAAACGGGCGTGAAGGTGATGCGCCGCGACGTGTTGGTGAGCGTTCTTCCAAGGATGGTGGAGAAGCGGTTCGCTTTTGATCTTGAACTATTCGTCGTAGCCATGCGCCAGGGGTTCACGGACTTCGCTGAAATGCCCGTCACCATTGGCGAACGTTTAACGAGTACAGTTTCAATTCGTTCGGTGTGGCGGACGCTGCAGGACACTGCAGCAATTTTCTACCGCTTGCGGATTGTCCACTATTACGACCGAGACGTAGTGGCAATCGACACCCACGTTATCGAACTCAGTCAACAAGATGGTAGGGACCGGGAATGATCATAGAATCGGACATGGTCATCTTCTCAGTTGAGAGTGTGAGAAAAACGATCTCGTCTTCGCGCTTCAGGGGTAGGAGGGCAACCACAAATACCAGTCGTTCGTTGACGAACGAACGAAGACCGCTGTCAGGTGCTACCGGTCAAGGGGGTTGGCGGACCGCGTGTCCGCCAACGGTCAGGCAGTACTGTGCTAACAGCGTTGATGAGAAGCGGTATTGGCTGATGTCGATGAACCGCTTCGCTCGAAGCCGTAATCGGATTTCTACTTCACGTCGCCGGAGTCGACAGTGAGAACGGTCTCGATAATCATTCCGGTCAAGGAGATAAACGACTATGCGCGAGAGGCCGTACGATGCGTGCGCTCTCTCTACCCGGACAGCGAGATCATGGTCATCCCAGATCACAACACTCTTGAGGAACTGACGGGAGTCACGGTGATTCCTTCGTGGCCAGAAATTGCGCCAGGCAGAAAGCGCGATCTTGCTGCGCATCACGCACGTGGTGAGATCTTGGCCTTTCTTGACGATGACGCGTACCCCGGCGAGGGTTGGCTCGAGGAGGCTCTCGTCCACTTCGAACAAGATGACATCGCCGCCGTTGGGGGCCCCGGTGTCACGCCTCCGTCCAACGATCGTTATCAGCGAGCCTCCGGCTGGATCCTCGCGAGTTTCCTGGGTAGCGGTTGGTGCACGTACCGCTTTCGACCGGGCACGAGGCGCGTTGTCGACGACTTCCCGTCGATGAACTTGCTGGTGCGAAAGTCTGACTTCAATGCGGTAAATGGTTTTGACTCTGGCTATTGGCCCGGTGAAGACTCGGACTTCTGCCGCAAGCTAGTGAATGAAACGGGGCGCCGAATCATCTACGAGCCGAACGCACTCGTCTACCATCACCGGCGCCGGGTGTTTCGGGGCCACCTTCGCCAACAGGCGCGCTACGGCTTGCACCGTGGACATTTTGCTCGACGGTTCTCGGGAAATTCCCGTCACATCTCCTATGCGGTTCCTGCCCTCTTCACCCTAGGGCTTGTCGCCGGTCCACTTATTTCTTTTTACTCGCAGCTGGGGATGGTGCTCTACCTGTCCGTGCTCGCCCTTTACGTCGCTGGTCTTGGCGCCACCGCTCTTTGGGTCTGGTACCACGAGCGTGATTTCGTTCTGACTACCCTGGTCGTCGGCGGTACTTTTATGACGCACGTCACCTATGGGATTTCATATATTAGGGGGATGTTGACGAAGGAACTCGCCCATTAGGATGCTGGTGCACCGTAAACCGTTAAGAATGATGAACTGAGAGATCGGACGAATTGCTATGAGAGTTGCCGTTGCATATCCGCCCATCGATTCACCAAAAGGTGTGCCATTACTGTCTCAAAACCGACAGTTTCAATACTTCAACAACCCGACCTTTATCTACCCGGTACTTCCCGCGACCGCCGCAACGGTCGTGGCGAACGCTGGACACGAAGTTGCGTGGATGGACGGCATCGCGAGCCAACAGTCATACACCGAGTTCGTGGACGAAGTTGATAGATTCGCGCCAGATCTGATGGCGATCGAAACCAAGACTCCTACGGTAAAGGCCTACTGGCGTATCATTGACGATCTCAAGGTACGTTTTCCCGACATGCGGATTGCGCTCATGGGCGATCACGTGACGGCCCTCCCCGAGGAATCGATGACCTCCTCGAACGTTGACTTCGTTATGACGGGTGGGGACTTTGATGTCAGTCTGCTCGGTCTCGTCGAGCACCTTTCCGGCGGTGGACCACCTGCCGGCCTGTACTATCGCGATGGCGACGACATTCGTAATACTGGGAAGTTTGAGTCTCTGACGCGTCTCGCGAGTGTGCCCTTCATAGATCGTAAGCTCACGAAGTGGGAACTCTACGCCTACAAGAACGGGAATTTCAAGTACACGCCAGGGACGTACACGATGTTCGGTCGGGACTGCTGGTGGCGGCGGGGCGGTGGTTGCACCTTTTGTTCTTGGACCACCACGTTCCCCAAGTTTGGCGTGACCACTGCGGAGCGGGCTTTGGACGAGGTCGGGCAGTTAATCGAACTTGGTGTCCGTGAGATTTTCGATGACACCGGCACGTTCCCCCGTGGGGCGTGGCTCGAAAAGTTCTGTAACGGAATGATTGAACGTGGCTACAACAAGAAAGTGACGATGGGTTGCAACATGCGTTCGGACGCCCTGACCGAGGCACAGTATCAACTCATGGGAAAGGCGAATTTTCGGTTCATCCTCTATGGGTTGGAGTCCGCTACGCAGTCCACCCTCAACAGGTTGAACAAGGGTACGGAGTGGGATGACATTAAGCAGGCGACGCGCTGGGCGAAGAACGCTGGCCTCGAACCGCACGTAACGTGCATGGTTGGCTATCCGTGGGAAAGTTACGAGGAGGCCAAGCGGACCGTTGATTTGACTAAGGAACTGTTCGAAGCGGGGTCGATTGACACGCTGCAAGCGACGATTGTGATGCCGTATCCTGGAACAGCGCTGTTTCGCGAAGCTGAGGAGAGCGGCTGGTTGCGTACCAATGATTGGGATCGCTACGACATGCGTGAACCAATTCTTGTCTCACCGATTCCCGATGAGAAGCTCCTCGCGCTCACGAGAAGCCTCTATACGTCCTTTATCAACCCCAAGTTTGTAATACGCAAGCTCGCCTCAATTCGAAGTAAAGACGATTTCAGTTACATCGTCTCCCGAGGTGGGAGGTATGTGGCAGGCCACTTGAAGGACTTCGCTCGGTCTCGTACTTCTAAATCAAGTTGATGATTGTAGATGGAGAATATTTCACCGAGGACAATTAGTGTTGTAATACCAACCTTTAATTCAGCGTCAGTCATCGAAGATTGTCTGGCTAGTCTTAAGCGCCAGAACCATGCCCCTGAGAATGTCGTCGTTTGTGACGGTGGCAGTACGGACGACACGATTGTCATCGCGACTTCAGCAGGAGCAACCGTGGTTCATGCCGATGCGAACCGGTCCGTTCAGCGCAACGCTGGAGCAATGCACGCACTCGGTGAGTTCGTTGTTTTCATCGACTCGGACATGCGATTGAGCCCAGAAGTTCTGAAAGACTGTGTTCAGAATTTTCGGACCTCCGATGCAGCACTCGTTATTCCGGAAGTGTTTACCGGAGAGAGTTATTGGGCGAAAGTCCGGGGATTTGAACGAACATTCTACGAGGGGGTGTGGTGGCTGCAAGCTGCGCGCTGTTTTCGAAAGAGGCAGTTCGTAGAAATCGGTGGATTTGACGTTGGTTTAATTGGGCCCGAGGACTGGGACCTTGACGAGCGTATCCGGCAGTTCGGAGATGTTCGCGAGATTTCCGCATTTATTGAACACAATGAAGGCCGTACCGACCTCGGTAAATTGATGCAGAAGAAGACTCATTATTCGAAGAGTTTTCCCGAATTTGAGCTCCGCCATCCAGAACGAGCTGCGCTCTGTTTTTCGGGATATCAGCGCATGCGTTTGATTTTACGGCAACCAATTAATATTGCTACTCATCCAATTTTAGCTGCTGGAATGGCGGCAATGGGAGCCGCCGAGATCTCCGTAGCTCGAGGTTGGTCGAAACATTGGAGGAGTAATGTAGCGGAACGGGCTCTGGATTCAAATAGAAATCCGCTACTTAGTGATGAATAGTGGCACGCCTGTAAATTGATGGAAGCCAATTTTGAGCTCCCTTTCCGCACGTCAAGTGAGCGATATCTCGCTATTTAGGCGACTCCCAGGTTTCGTTCTGGTTAGCCGCCCGCAGTGAAAGCTGCTTGAGTTCACTCACCAGTCTTCGTAGTCGCCGGGCGTTCTCAAACCAGGGGGCGTAGCGT
>LMAD01000035.1 GCA_001443545.1 Acidimicrobiaceae bacterium RAAP-2 | reverse complement strand
ATCGAAGAGTGTCTCCGCCACGAAGTCACGGTCACTGACCGCATCCATGGAATTCGCGAACGCTCGGTCAAAACCCATCAGTGCTGCGGTCGTACCCGGGTCAATCGATAACGACGTTCCAGCCAACGCTCCGGCGCCGAGGGGCGAGACGTTGAGCCGACGACGTGTGTCGAGTAGGCGGTCGATATCTCGGGTGAGCGACCACGCATGCGCCGCGAGATGGTGGGCCAACAGCACCGGCTGAGCGCGCTGCAGGTGGGTGTAACCGGGCAGGTACCGACCGGGGTCGCGCTCGCCAATCGCGAACAACGTCTCGGCGAGCGCCAAAACTCGCTCCGCAATCTCCACGAGTGAATCTCGAACGTACAACCGAGCCGTCGTCGCCACCTGGTCGTTACGACTTCGTGCGGTGTGGAGCTTGGCTCCGGTAGCACCGGCCAACTCGGTGACGCGACGCTCGATGGCCATATGGATGTCTTCGTCACTGCCCGCCCGAACGAAGACCCCTCGATCGAACTCGCTCTCGACTTCGTCCAATGTTCGCAGCAGTACCTCACCCTCCACGTCGCTCAGGAGGTTCGCCTGCACGAGTCCGCCAACGTGGGCGCGCGAACCAACGATGTCGTGGTGATAGAGCACGTGATCGAAGGGGTAACTCTCCGACAGCCGCCAGAGCGAATTCGCCATTGACGTGTCGAAACGGCCGTGCCAGAGAGTCATTTGGTACCCGGCGTCGTGTTCTTCGCCCCCTGTCGAGCGGCCCACGTCTTGAGTCCTAGCCCATATATCCGAACGTAGCCTTCCGAGTCAGCGTGGCGGAAGGTGTCGGCCGCATCGTAGGTCGCCAGGCCATAGTCGTACAGTGCTTCGTCACTGCGCCGACCGATGATTCGCATCAGGCCGGGAGCCTCGAAACGCAATCGGACGTCACCCGAGACGTGGCGCTGTGTCTCAGCGACGAACGCATCGATCGCCTCCTTGAGCGGCGAGAACCACATCCCGTCGTAGACCAGTTCGGACCAACGCGGCTCCAAACGCGCCTTTTCGTGATGCACGTCGCGCTCCAGATTGAGGTCCTCGAGGTCGGCGTGCGCGGCAATCAAGGCGAGGGCCGCCGGACATTCGTACACTTCGCGGCTCTTGATGCCCACTCGACGATTCTCCACCATGTCGAGGCGACCGAAACCCGTCGCGCCGGCGCGGTGATTGAGGGTTCGAATGAGGTCAGCCAAGGTCATGACCACCCCGTCGAGCGCAACCGGGACCCCCTGACGGAAGCTGATCGTGATCTCCACTGACTCAAGGTTCGTCACCTTGGTCAGCGTGTAGGGCTCATTCGGTGGTTCGGCCCAGGGGTCTTCCATTTCACCGCACTCGATGGCGCGGCCCCAGAGATTTTCATCGATCGAGTAGATCTTCTCCTTCGTCGCGCGAATGGGGATCTCCCACTTCTCGGCGTAGTCAACCGAATCGGCTCGCGTCATGCCCCAGTTGCGCGCCGGTGCTAATACCTCGAGATCCGGAGCGAGCGCGTGGGTGCCGACCTCGAAGCGAACTTGGTCGTTCCCCTTGCCCGTGCAACCGTGCGCAACGGCCGTGGCATTGAACTTACGCGCCTGGTCGACGAGGTGACGCACGATGACCGGACGCGAGAGTGCCGAAACCAGTGGATACTTGCCCTCGTAGCGCGCGTTGGCCATGATGGCCGGTGCGCAGAACGCCTCGGCCATCTCGTCGCGGGCATCGACGACCACGCAGTCAATTGCGCCAGCGGCGATGGCCCGATGCTTGATGTCTTCAAAGCTCTCGGAGCTATCGGGGTCCTGCCCCACGTCAACCAAGACGCAGATCACCTCGGCGTCCCACTCCTCCATCATCCAGCGAATCGCCACGGAGGTGTCGAGCCCTCCGCTATAGGCCAGAACTACTCGCTTCGCCATTACTCTTCCTTTCTCGATACCGTCATTCATTCCAATCCGGCGAGATCGCGGAAACTCTGCGCCATCGCCGATCCGCCGTGCTCATCGCTCGCAATTACCAACAGGGTGTCGTCACCCGCCACGCTGCCCAACACACCTTCGAGGGCGCTGCGGTCAAGGGCTGAGGCCACCACGTGCGCGCAACCCGGCGGAGTACGCAACACGACGAGATTCGCAGAACTGTCGACCGACACCACCCACTCACCCATCATCCGCCGTAGATGGTCGAGGGGCGGCGAACTCACCTTGGGTGAACTGGCGACGACGATTCGCCGAGACCCGTGTTCGTCACGGACCTTGATCGTGCCCAACTCTTGCAGGTCTCGCGTCACCGTCGCCTGAGTCGCCGTGATCCCTTCGGACTGTAACCGGGTCACCAACTGCGCCGCCGTGGAGAACACCTCGCGTTCGATCAGTTCGTTGATCCGGTGCTGTCGTTGCGTCTTGGTCATCATTCACCGTCCTTTATCCATCGCAGTGCACCGATCATCGCCGAACGCCGGTGCGCTACCTGCCGCCAA
Organism: Acidimicrobiaceae bacterium RAAP-2; assembly: GCA_001443545.1. GTDB lineage: Bacteria > Actinomycetota > Acidimicrobiia > Acidimicrobiales > RAAP-2 > RAAP-2. Next base: position 15,244 of record LMAD01000035.1, on the reverse strand, counting down.
GCCAACGACCGAGCGCCGTCCAGAACTTCGTCGGTGATTTCGTCGCCGCGATGGGCCGGCAGACAGTGCAACACGACCGCCTCCGAGGACGCCGACGCGAGCAGCGCCTCATCGACCCGGAAGGACGCCAGGTCGACGCGACGTCGGCTCGTCTCTTCCTCAAAACCCATCGACACCCACGCGTCGGTGTACACCACGTCAGCACCTTGAACCGCGTCGACGGCCGACGTCGTGATTCTTAGTTTCGCCCCCGCAACGGCCAGTGGATCTTCGTCCGTTCCGGGCGTCAATTGATAGCCGTCCGGAGCGCCCACCACCACTTCGACACCGAGGCGAAGCAGTGCCACGGCGAGCGACCGGGTCACGTTGGTCGCGTCACCGACGTATGCGACGCGCAGCCCAGACAGCTGCGACACGTCACCACCCCCGAAATGATCGGCGATGGTCAGCACGTCGGCGATCGCCTGGGTCGGGTGGGCGACATCGCTGAGCAGATTGATGAGCGACAATCGGTCCGAGGTTGCGCGGCGAATCCGTCGGAATACTGAGTGATGGCGTATTCGCATCGCGCAGACCGAGTACAGGGCGTCGATGGTGCGTCCGACGTCCTCGGCAGACTCTCGGCTGTCCAATCCAATCTCATCGTCACCGAAGAACGTCACGTATCCGCCGAGTTCGTGGACCGCGGTCGAGCACGCTGCGCGCGTGCGAAGACTCGGCCGCTCGAACACCAGCGCCACGCCTTGTCCGCTCAACAGGGAATCATCGATTGGCGCGCGCGCCGACTCGTAAATCAATCCCAAATCATCGTCATCCAACTCACTAATCGTCACGACCTGTCGACTCATCGCGTTACCTCCGTACTCGATCCCGTCCCGCTCAACACCTCGAGCAGTGCGTGCGGTCGCGTCCCGTTCGCCAGAACGACGCGCGTGGCGCCGGCGTCAAGTGCGTCGAGGGCCGCCTGCATCTTGGGAATCATCCCGTCTCGGATCGATCCCTCACTCATCATCGAACGAACCTGGTCGCCCGTCACGGTGCCCAACGCGGTGGCGGGGTCATCGGGATCGCTGCGTAACTGATCAACGTCACTCAACAGAACCAGCACCTCGGCGTCGATGGCACGAGCGAGCGCCCCCGCGACGGTGTCGGCGTTGCAGTTGACCAACCCGCCCGAGTCGTCGCCGGCCACGGGGCCAACCACCGGCGTCCAACCGTCGGCGATCAGGGTCCGAAGGAGTCGGTCGTCGATTCTCACCGTTCCAGCGACCTGGCCCAGTCGTCCGCCGAGGGGCGTCGCGCGGTTCAGAGACCCATCGATACCGCTCAGTCCGACCGCCGCCAACCCGGCGTGCCCCAGGGCCGCCGTCATCTGCTGATTGACCAACCCGAGGGCCATCGCCACGTACTGCATCGTCTCGGTACTCGTCACGCGAAGTCCGTCGACGAACTCGCTCACGAGTCCAACCTGGTCAAGTAGTGAGGCGATCTGAGGACCGCCCCCATGCACTACCACCGTCGACGTCGTGGACCGTAGCGACTTGATGTCATCGGCGAGATCCAACAGCACCGGCGACGAAGCGTCCACGCGATGTAGCGCGTGTCCGCCGACCTTGACCACGATGGGGCTCACGGCGTCACTCCGCTCCGTGGCAGACCCAGTGCCTCGTCGTGCCCGGTCGCGACGTTCCACGCCTGGATGGCCTGGCCGGCGGCGCCCTTGATGAGATTGTCCAAGGAACTCATGGCCAGCAACCAGCCGGTTCGCTCGTCGACCCTCGCCGAGACGAAGCAGAGATTGCTCCCGAGCGCGTCCTTGAGGGTTGGCGGCTCGGGTGAGACAACGATGAACGGATCGTGGGCGTAGGCCTCGGCCAGTAACGCCATCGGATCGACCGACGCACCGTCGACCAAGGGGGCGTACGCCGTCACCAACATCCCGCGACTCACGGGGATCAGGTGCGGGGTGAACAACAATTCCGCGCCGAGCTCCTGTTGCATTTCCGACGTGTGGCGGTGATCAAGCAGTCCGTACGCCTCGGCGTTGGACGCCAGACGCGCGAAGTGCAATCGATCACTCGTCCCCCGGCCCGCTCCCGAGACGCCACTCAACGCGTTGACCACGATGCCCCGCCGATGGACGACCCCGGCGTCGATGAATGGCCCCAGCGCCAACGATGTCGCCGTCGGATAGCAGCCCGGTACCGCGATGAGGTCAGCGCCCATCAGCGACGCCCGGTGCCGTTCGACCAAACCGTACCGAGCACGGCTCAGCAACTCGGGCTGGAGGTGGGGTTTCCCGTACCACCGTTCGTAGAGCGCGGGGTCGACCAACCGGAAATCGGCGCCGAGGTCGACCACCATCACCCCCGCCGCGAGCAGGTCGGGAACGATTCGCTGGCTGTGGCCGTGGGGCAACGCGACGAAGGCAACGTCGAGGAGTTCGCGGAATACCGCCTCCGTGGGGGCGTACGTCATCCTCGGCGCCAACGCCGCCAACGCGGGCACGTGACTCGCCACTGATTTACCAGCGTTGGACTCGCCGGTCGCCACCACGACGTCCATCTCGGGATGGGTCAGACAGAGGCGCAGCACCTCCGCCCCGGCGTACCCCGTAGCTCCAACGACTCCAACCCGCATAGTGACATTTTATGCATACACAGGCGTAATTATGCAAGTCGATAGCGAGCCAGTAGGCTATCGGCATGACTCGGCGCGGCTGGCTGCTCTTTCTTGGCATGGCGGTCATGTGGGGGATTCCGTATCTGCTGATCAGGGTGGCCGTTCGACAGCTCGACCCCGGCGTGCTCGTTTTGGGTCGTACCGGACCGGCGGCGCTGCTGTTGCTGCCGGTGGTGATCTGGCGAGGCGAGTTCCGTGCGATGATTCGCCATTTCTGGTGGATCATCGTCTTCGGCTTCGTGGAGTTCGGGGTGCCGTGGTACCTGATGGCTACGGCGGAGAAGCACATCACCAGTTCCCTCACGAGCCTCTTGATCTGTGCGGTGCCGCTCTTCTCGGTCGTGGCCCAGCGCGTGCGACGGACCGAAGAGCACATCAGCCGGCAACGCCTCGCCGGGCTGACCCTTGGCGCACTCGGTGTCGCACTCCTGGTAGGACTGGGTATTCACGGTGGTTCCATCCGCTGGATCGGCTTGATGCTGATCATCGCGGTTGGCTACACGCTGGGCCCGATAATCCTGGCCACGAAGCTCACTTCCGTACCGGGGATCGCCGTCGTCGTTGGCGCTACGGGAACCGTCGCCCTCGCCTGGCTGCCGTGGAGCATCGCCCACTGGCCACGCCACGTCGACCATCAGACCTGGGAGTCCGTCGGGGTTCTCTCCGTCGTCTGCACGGCCGCCGCGTTCGTGACCTTCTTCGAACTCGTGAAGGAAGTCGGGTCCACGCGAAGCGTCGTGGTGACCTACGTCAACACGGCGCTCGCCGTGGTCCTCGGCGTCGCGTTCCTCCACGAACCGCTGACGGTAGGCATCATCATCGGCTTCCCACTCGTCTTGGTCGGCAGCGTCATCGCGACGAGCCAGTCATCGTCACGCGAGAAACTCTCCCGCGACTCGGACGAGCTCATCCACGGTTAACCACCATCGGGTGGCGTCAGAAACGAGGGTCACCGCATCGCCACTTTCGACTGAACCGTGATAGACGACCGACGCGAAGCGTACCGGGCCGCCCGCTACTTCGCTGAGCGGCGTCCACAACGCGGCATTGTTGACGTGACCCACGATGTCGAGGTCCGTTCGCCGCAATGGCCACGCTCGGCGCTCGGCGTTGAGAGTCGGCGACGACAGTTCGACGCGACCCGATATCTTGCGTCGCGCTCCTTCGCCGTACACGTCAAAGAACAGTGGACCCACGCGCACTGGCCGCCCCGACGGGCCGACCGGCACCCACAGTGCGACGGTCTGAAGCACGACGCGACCATCGTTCGTGACGTCCGTTCGACGTTCAGCCCAGGCCGCCCCCGAACCGCTGCACCACGTGGTCAACGTCACCCGGTCGCCCAGACGGGGCCACGTCTCGCCCGGCACCACGCGGATTGTCGTGCGACGAACCAACCACGAGTCGGTTGAGACCAAGCCGGTGTCGTCCCAATCGTCCGTGGCCACATCCTGGAGATAGCGGGCCAATCCATCGGGCCGCAACCAGCCGTCGGGACCGCAGTCGCTGAGTCGAACGAGTCGACTCGAGCTGAATCGCCGCCCGTCGGCATTGGGGTCGATGAACTCCGCTTCGGTCACCACCCGTCAACCCTACGCCAGCGCGTGGTTATCGCAGCGTGGCCCCGTGTTGGCCCGCGACGACGATCAACTCATCGCGAAGCGTCGCGACCTCGGAGTCGCCGAGCGTCCGATCCGCCGAACTCAACCGAACGGTGTAGGCGAGACTTCGGGTCCCGGCGGCCAGGTTGGCACCACGGTAGACGTCGAAGAGGATCACGGACTCCACCAACGGAGTAGCCGATGAGAGCGCGTGGCCCAAATCGGCGGCGTGCAACGACAACGGTGCGACGAACGCCAGGTCGATGACGGCGCTCGGGTATCGACCGGGAACGGCGACGCGCTGAGAACGACGCCTCACGGCCTGGGTGTCGGCCAGGACGTCGAGGTCGATATCGAGCAGCCCCAATCGACGGCCCTGAACGCCGGCCACCAAATCAATCACCTGGGGATCGACCTCACCCACGACTCCCAGAACCACTCCACTCGCGCGATCGACGAGCGCGGCCGAGCGTGTCGGATGGGCGCCCGCCCCCGGATTCTCGACCGCCCGTATCACGACGTCCGCGAGTCCCAATCGATTGGCAATCAACGTCCACAGGGTCGCCGCGCTCGTTGCGTCATCGGAACGATGCCCGAGGACCACGGTCACTCGCTCGTTCTCCAACGGCAGGTCGAGGTCGACTTTGCCGCCCGCTCCGCCGCGGGTGCGACGCGCGCTCGCGGCGTCTCGCGGGTGCGTGAATACCACGCCGATCTCACCGAGGCGTACGTCGAGCAAGCCGCGTTCGATGTTACGTCCCCAGGCGGCCACGAGACCGGACAGCATCGTTGGACGCAGGATGGACTCATCAGACGCCAGCGGATTCGTGATTCGGATGGGTGTGGAACCGTCGTGCGTCAGTGCGAACGACGTCTCGCTACCCAACGTCGGCGTCCACGCCTCGTCGACTCCGAGGTCGACCATCACTTGACGAATCCGTCGCCGAAGCTCCTGTCGCGGTGTCAACCCACCCGGTTGTGGCCACGTCGGCGTGCGGCGGACCAAGCGACGATATCCGTGTATCCGTGCGACCTCCTCGATCACGTCGGCGCGACCGGCAGCCCCGGTCCGGATGTCGGGTCGAGATGATGGCGCCGTCACCACGAGGTCACCGGCGTCGGCGAGGGCGACCGCGAAACCCAACGCTCGGAGATTGGCGACCACGCCATCCACCGGCAACGCGGTGCCGAGGCTGCGCTCGACGTCGTCGTGGCGAAGCAACACCATCGAGGGTTCCGGCACGTCGCCGCGGACGTCGATCGGGCCGTCGAGCCACTCCAGGTCCGGAACGCTCGCGCGCAAGATCGACACGAACCGGGCGACAGCCCGCAACGCTAACTCCGGGTCGACACCTCGTTCGAACCGGTGAGACGCCTCGCTGCGAAGTCCGTGGCGCTTGGACGAACGGGCGATCGTCATCGGGTCGAAGTACGCGGCCTCCAGGAGTACCGTCGTCGTCGATAGACCGATTTCACTCGATTCACCCCCCATGATGCCGGCCAGACCGAGTACCTCATCGGCCCCGTCGACGATCACACAGTCCTCCCCCGTGTCGCCGAGGCCACGTCCGGGTTTGGCCAACGTTCGAGTCACACCATCCAGCGTCACCAAGGACTCCCCCGTCCTGGCCCGGCGCACTCGCAGTGTGCTTCCGTTGACTCGCTCGGCGTCGTAAGGGTGGGTGGGTTGGCCCAACTCGAGCATCACGAAGTTTGACGCGTCAACCACGTTCGAAATCGAACGCATTCCCGCACGCTCGAGTCGGTTGACCACCCAGGACGGCGATGGGCCAACACGTACGTTTCGCAGCAACGACACCGTCAATCGGCCACAGAGGTCCGACGCGTCGATCTCACCGCTCGCCACGGTGGCCGTCGGGGTACCGGGAGTCGGCGACGCGTATTCGGGCTCGCGCAGGGGACGGCCAAAGCGCGCCGCTAGGTCTCGGGCGACCCCGACGATGGACCAGGCATCAGGACGATTGCCCTCGATGGAGAGGTCAAACACCACGTCAGGCTCGATGCCGAGCGCTTCCACGATTGGTTGGCCGATACGTGGCGTGATGACGTCGTCGAGGACCATCAGTCCCTCGTGGTCGTCGCTCAAGCGCAGTTCACGGGCCGAGCAGAGCATGCCGTTGCTCACGACACCACGCATCGACCGCTTCTCGATCGCGAATCCCCCAGGCAAAACGGCGCCTACGGGGGCCAGTGGGACGTGATTGCCCACTTCGAAATTCCACGCACCGCACACGATTTCCAACGGTCCCGCGCCGGCGTCGACCACGATGCGACGGATGCGGTCCGCGCCCTTGATCGCGTGAATCTCGTCGACGCGAGCCACGACTACATCCTCGAGTCCCTCGCCGACGAATTCGATCCCTTCGACGACCAGACCAAGGTCGTCCAGAACCGTGCGAAGGTCGTCGACGGATTCGGGCAGGTCGACGAACTCACGCAGCCACGAGATCGGCGCCCTCACGCGAACTGCCCCAGGAAACGAACGTCGTTCTCGATGAGGGCGCGCATATCGGAGAGCTCGTGTCTCATCTGGGCGCACCGGTCGATGCCAAAACCGAACGCGAACCCACTCCAGCGGTCGGGATCGACGCCCACGGACTCGAAGACGGCCGGGTCGATCATGCCGCATCCGCCGAGTTCGATCCACCCGGTGTTCGAGCACGTCCGACATCCCGCCCCGTGGCAAATCGTGCACGTGATCTCAAATTCAGCCGACGGCTCCGTAAAGGGGAAGAACGCCGGTCGCAGCCGCGACTCGATGTCGGGGCCGAAGTAGGCGCGCGTGAAGGTCTCGATCGTGCCCGCGAGATCCGCGAAGGTGATGTGGTGATCGACGACCAGGCCCTCGATCTGATGGAACGCCGCGAGGTGTCTCGCGTCGGGTGTGTCGCGTCGGTAGCAACGGCCTGGCGCGACGGAGTGGATCGGTAACGAGTCATTGGCGACGGCCGACTCCATCAGGTGGATCTGCGTCGGCGAGGTGTGCGTACGCAACACCACCGTCTCTGGCTCTCCCAGGTCGACGTAGAAGGTGTCCCACATTCCGCGGGCGGGGTGGGCCGGGGGGATGTTGAGCGCCTCGAAGTTGTACCAGTCGCTCTCCACTTCGGGTCCGTCGGCGACGGTGAAGCCCATGGCGACGAAGACATCTTCGAGCTCGGCCTGGGTCGAGCCGACGAGACCGGCGTGGCCCAACGTCACGGCCCACGACTGCGATGCGACGACGACGTCGCCGAGGTCCAATCGGTCCGCCTCCAACATCGTCGTTCGAGCGGCCGCGCGGAGGTCGATCCGACGAAGCTCCACCGAAGCCTCCACCGCTCGCCGCGCATCTTGGAGTCGAGCTCCGAGCTCACGCCGCTGCTCGGGGTCGAGCGAACCGAATGACTTCTGCATCGACGCGAACGCCGACCGTTTCCCCACGATCGACGGGAATCGCTCGTCGAGTTCCTCGATCGTGTCCACCGCGGCGAGCGCCGCCAGCGCCTCCGCGGTAATCGTCGCAATCAGTTCATCGTTCAGGTTCATGTCTCTCCAAGGCTACGGGCATTCGAGGGCACCACACGGCCGCTTCGCTGCCAGTACGACGCAAAGGCGATGAGGGATGCGGCGACGCCCGCGTTCAGCGATTCGTTGCGGCCGGCCATCCCGATGCTCATGGTCGACTGACAACGACGCACCGTCCCCGCGTCGAGCCCCTCCGCTTCGTTGCCGATCACGACCACCGACGGCCCCGAGAGATTGCAGTCGAACAGGTCCGCGCCACCGCGCACGATGGTTGCCCACGTGTGCGAACCGCGTGACTCGTAGTGCTCAAGTGTCGCGGTGAGTTCCGACACGGTGACCGGGAGGTGGAATATCGAACCGGCGGTGGCCCGAAGCGTCTTGGGGTTGTACGGATCGACGCTCTGACCGGTCAACACCACCCCGCTCGCCCCCGCGGCGTCAGCCGAACGGATTATCGTGCCCACGTTGCCCGGATCGCGCAGATCGTGCAGGACCAGGGTGAGCCCACCGTCGGGCATCCCGGTCAGTTCGGGCGCCGCGAACCGAGCCGCCGCCAACACTGGTTGGGGCGTCTGCGCCTCAGCCACTTTGGCCAGAACACCCGGATCCAAACCGTAGGCGCGAACACCGCGTTGCCGGGCCCGCTCGACGATCGCCACCAGATCGGGCCGATCGGCTAACGAGGCATCGAGGTACAGGGCCTCGAGCTCGGTACCCGCCTCGAGGGCCGCGATCACGAGATCGGGGCCCTCGAGGACACAGATGTGCTCACTCCAGCGCAGGGCTCGCTTCTGGACGAGTCGACGGAGACGTCGGACTCGTTGGTGTGACGATCCGACCGATTCGAGCAGGACTACCTACTTCGCCAACGCCGCCGACGCTTGGGCGACCAACTCGCCAAACGCGGCCTGGTCGTTCACCGCGAGGTCGGCCAGAATGCGACGATCAACTTCGATTCCCGCCGCATTCAACCCGGCGATGAAGCGGCTGTAACTCACGCCGTGGAGGCGAGTGCCCGCGTTGATGCGCTGAATCCACAACTTGCGAAACTCGCCCTTGCGTGCCCGCCGGTCACGGAACGCGTAGACGCCCGAGTGCTGGACCGCTTGGTTCGCCGCGCGGAACGTGCGGCTACGGTCACCGTAGTAACCCTTGGCCTGCTCGAGAATCGCCTTGTGGTGCTTCTTGGCGTTGACCGCCCTCTTTACTCGTGCCATATCAGTGTCTCCTCACTCGTCCTCTACAGGCCCAACATCTTCTTGATGTTCTTCTCGATCCCCGGCGAAATATCGGTTTCGCGACCAAGCCGGCGCGAACGGACCGATGACTTCTTCTCCATGATGTGACCACGGAACGCCTTGCGACGTCGCAAGCGTCCGGTGCCAGTGATCTTGATGCGCTTCTTCGCGCCACTGTCGGTCTTCATCTTCGGCATCTCAGCCCTCCTCTGTCGATTGGTTCGATGGGTCCCCCGACCCATCCACCGACGCCTCGACTTTCGCGGCATCGGCACTCTTCGGTTTGGCCCGCTTCTCCGGGCCCAGAACCATGATCATGTTGCGACCATCGATCTTCGCCGCCGACTCCACTCGCGCGGACTCGCCCAACTTCTCGACGATTCGGTCCAGGATCTTGCGCCCCAATTCGGGGTGCGCGGACTCACGACCGCGGAACATGATCGTGACCTTCACCTTGTGACCCTCGGACAGGAACTTCTCAACGAGACGAGTCTTGGTATCGAAGTCCCCCGGACCGATCTTCGGCCGGTACTTCATCTCCTTGACACCAACGTTCATCGTCTTTCGACGAGACTCCTTGGCTTTTTGCGCTTCGTCGAATTTGAACTTGCCGTAGTCCATGATGCGACATACCGGCGGACTCGCGGTTGGCGCGATCTCGACGAGGTCTAAGTCCAAACTTCGCGCTAACGCCAGTGCCTCTCGGCTCGACATCACGCCACGTTGATTTCCCTCGTTGTCAATAAGCCGTACGGTCTCTACCCGAATACGCTCATTGACGCGGTGGTCTCCAGGTCCTGTTGCGATAAGCATCTCCTTGCTCTACGCGACGCCGTGGCGTCGCCACGGCAAGCGAGGCGGAGACTCTTAACCCGGTGTACTGTGCGTAACCAGGTGGAAGTTGGCGCCGCCAACCTCACTTGCTGTGAACTGCCCGATAAGGCTAGCAGAGCGTTGGGTGCAGCGACGCCGAGCGACGCCGGCACATCGCGCAGGATGCGCGCGTCCCGGGGCCGCCTTCGAGGCGAGTCTGCGCGCCATCCACGACCGCCCTCAGCCGTTCTCCCACGACCACCGCGCTGCCTTTTCACTGTGTTCTTCCTGATTACGAGTGATTCTTTATCCTTCGAGCGACCCACCGTCTCGAACCCACACCGCCAACCCGGGGAAACAACGTCGCCCCCACGGCAAAGATGGTCGGCGAAGGAGTAAGGCAAATAACCGCCTCCACCGTGCAACTTCCAACCCGTGGTTTCTCCTACGCGCCAACGAGAGTCAGCGTTTCGGTTGACGCTTCAATGGGGCGAGCCGTGACGGAACGAGTCCGTCGTGGTCCTACCTCCCCTCGACGTCCAGCCACGGAGCGTGTCCCCGCGGAGGTGGGTTGACTGGTCCACCTGGCCAGGTTGACGGCCGCGTTGTGATCGCGGCCGATTGTGAGTCCACAGGCCTCACCGTGATACTCCCGCGTCTCGAGGGGCAGTTTGGCTTTCACTGCCCCACACGAGCTGCAGGTTTTGCTTGACGGGAAGAAACGGTCGGCCTTGACGACGGTCGCGCCGTACCACGGGGCTTTGTACTCGAGCTGCGACGAACTCACCCCACGCGGCGTCGCTGATGTGCTTGGCGAGCGAGTGGTTCTTTAGCAGGCCCTTGACGTTGAGGTCCTCGACGATGATGCGGTCGTAGCTCTTCGCGAGCGTCGTGGTGGTCTTGTGAATGAGATTCTTCCTCGCGTTGGCGATGTCGGCGTGGACGGCTTGGACTCTCTGGTTCGCGCGCCGCCACCGGTTCGAGGGGGGCGACTCCCTTGCGAGGTCCGCAGCGACGAGAGGCCGCCTGCTGGGCTCTGGCCAGCCTGGCTTCCGACTTCTGGTAGTGCCGCGGGGGCAACGTCGTACACTCACGATGAGCAGCGCTGCGCGTCGTTACCGTGAGCGAGGAGTCCCCGTGGGCGAGTCAATCGGGAATAGCGGTGCAACCAAGGCGCTAGGTCCCACTGAACTTCTCGGTGCCGGCGCCAACGAGCGGGTTGGCCAAGGCCGGTGGTCGACCGCGATGGTCGCGCTCGCGGTGACCCTCGTTCTCGTCGTCGCGGGAATCCTGTGGGTCGCCTCAACGACGGGGCATGCCGGTGGTTCCGCAGCCGCGGCCAGTAATTGCGAGCCCGGTGATGTGTCGATCGCCAATGGACCCTACGTCGGCGGAGCCACCCAGGAAGAGGCCCACTCAATTACGATCACGAATACGAGTCTGACGGCGTGCCAGCTGCACGGTTACGCAACTTTCGTCACCTACGGGCCGCGCGACGAGGAGCTGCCCTTCACCTTCACCCACCGTGCTACGGGCGGTTGGCCCATGGCCACGCGAGTGCCCAGGACATTTACGATTGCTCCCCGGTCGTCGGCCTACGTGTTCTTCGCCCAGATCTCGTGCTACACGGGCTACCGAGTGTTGGGGCGCCGAATCGCCGTACGTCTCCCTGATTCGCGCTACCGCTCCAAGGTTCTCACGTTGGCGACTCCCCTCGCCCTCTGCAAGGGCCTGGCCGCCACCGTCGGTAACGTCATCGCTCTTTCGCCAATCGAACCCACCCTCCTCGCCACCGAGGGGCCAATTCCATAATCCCGTCCGAGCGCCTCGACGTCCACGGGGTCAGTGGATGCTTGTTGCTGGGACTTCGGCCACGTTGACGCCCCTCGATCGTCTCCGAGGGCGGTGTCGCAATCATCGCCGCTCAGTACACTGGGGCGGTCCTCGACGGGCCACCGCGGACGTTCATCCGCTGGTCAGCGCCCGAACGGCAGTGACGCCGCCCGCTACCGTAGAACCATGAGCGACGACACCGACTCCTCGAACGAGATTGCGTGGATCAGGTCCACCCCCATCGACGTCATTCTCGGGAATCACCTCTTCCACATGATTCAACTCGCCGCCGTTCACCTGGCCGACTCGCCACCCAACCTGCCCGCGGCCCAGCTCGCCATCGACGTGGTCAGTGCCATGGTGCAAGCCGGCGGCGAGCGATTGGGTGAGCACGTTGGCCTGTACCGCAATGCCCTCGCCGAGGTGCAACAGGTCTACGTTCGAGCCGCCGGCAGCGCGCCCGAACAGCCCTAGCTGCGAACTCGCACGTCGCGGACCTGGTCGGCGCCGAGATGCCCAACACATCGAACGCCGGTCACGACGAGCCCGTTATCGAGGTGGCGCGAACCGTCGGCGATCGAAACGCAGTGGAAGTACCACCGTGCGCCGTCGTCCGCGATCCAACCATCTCCTCGGTCGTCGTCGAAGTCGACGACGACCCCCGTGACGTTCATCGGCCAGACCGCTGCCGCAGCAACGAGACCATCTCCAGTGCCGTGAACGCCGATTCGCGACCCTTGTTGGTCTCGTCGGGCAATGAGCGCTCGAGAGCCTGTTCCACGGTGTTGGTCGTCAGCACGCCGAAGACCACGGGCACCCCCGTGGTCAGTTGTACGTCCTGGACGCCACGCGCGCTCTCGCCGGCCACGATGTCGTAGTGACCCGTGTCGCCGCGGATGACCGCGCCAAGCGTGATCACCGCGTCCACGGGGAGTGGACCATCGGCGAAGGCGAGGGCCATCATCGGGATCTCGTACGCACCCGGCACCCACGCGACCGTGATATCCGCGCGCGCCACGCCCGCTTCCTCCAGCGTCGTGAGGGCGCCGTCGATCAGTCTCGTCGTGACCCCACCATTGAATCGACTGGCCACGATCGCGATGCGCAGACCCCGCCCATCGTGGCCGCCCTCGAGGTAGTCGCCGACCATCGACCGGATAACCTCACCACGAGCGCGATCGAATTCGGTCTCACTACTCGACGTCATCGAGCCCCCCGAGGATGTGACCCATGCGTTCACGCTTGGTGCGTAGGTAGTCGATGTTGTACGGGGTCGGCTGACTTTCGATCGGCACTCGCTCAACGATATTCAGTCCAAATCCTTCGAGCCCCCCGTACTTGCTCGGGTTATTGGTCATCAAACGCATCGACGTGACGCCGAGGTCCACCAGTATCTGCGCCCCGATCCCGTACTCTCGAGAGTCGACGGGCAGACCGAGTTCGAGGTTCGCGTCCACGGTGTCGTGACCGTTCTCTTGCAGCGCGTACGCGCGAATCTTGTGCCCGAGTCCGATCCCGCGGCCCTCGTGGCCGCGAAGATAGACGACCACACCGGCCCCCTCGGCCGCAATCTTCATCATCGCCGTCTGCAACTGCGGTCCGCAGTCACATCGCAGCGAGCCCAAGACGTCGCCGGTCAAACACTCCGAGTGCACTCGCACGAGTACGTTCGGAGTCGAGGCCAGGTCCCCGTAGACGAGCGCGAGGTGCTGCTCACCGTCGAGGATGGACTCAAATACCACCGCCTGAAAGTTCCCGAACTCAGTCGGTAGCGTCGCCTCGGCGATTCGCTTGACCAGTTTCTCGTGGTGGCGACGGTACCGGATGAGGTCCGCAATGGAGACGATCGGCAGACGATTGCGCTGGGCGAACGCCTCCAACTCGGGCAGTCGCGCCATGTCGGACTTGTCCGCGCTCACGATCTCACACAGCACCCCCGACGGCGCCTTGCCGGCGAGCCGACAGAGGTCCACCGTGGCCTCGGTGTGCCCGGCTCGCTTCAAGACCCCACCGGGCCGGTACCGGAGCGGGAAGATGTGGCCCGGTCGGTTCAAGTCGGTCGAACGCGTTTCGGGATCGATCAAGGCGCGGATCGTCGCCGCGCGATCGTGTGCGGAGATACCCGTCGTCGTCCCGTGTCGGTAGTCGACGGTGACGGTGAACGCCGTACGTTGGGCCTCGGTATTCGCTACAACCATCAGCGGTAGGTCTAGTTCGTCGGCCCGAGCCGACTCGAGCGGTACGCAGAAGACGCCCGAGGTGTACTCGAGATAGAAGGCCATCGATTCCGCCGTCACGTCTTCGGCGGCCATGATCAGGTCACCTTCGTTCTCTCGGTCCTCGTCGTCAACGACCACGACCATGCCACCATCGCGTAACGCTTGTACCGCTTCTTCAATCGTCGATAACGCCACTAGACCTCCAATTCGATACGAACATCTTCGCCGACCGCGCGAACGTCGACCAATCGACCTCGTCGCAACGCCTCGATGGACGTCGTCGTGAGTTCGCTGAGCGCGCCGAGCGTCCCGATCGAGCCACCCACGGCCGGCGCGACGTACCACACGACTCGGTTGACCAACCCCGCCGCGACGAAGGCGCTCGCGGTCGTCGGTCCCCCTTCCACCAGGGTCTGAAGGACCCCGTTCGCGCCGAGTTCGTCGAGAATCGGTCCCAGATCGCCGGTCCGTTCCCAGCAGGGGCGCACCTTACTCCCCTGGGGTGCCGAACCCAACACGACGCGTAGTGGTTCGAGGACCACCCCGTCGAGTCGAGCGGTCAAGCGAGGGTCGTCTCGGCGAACCGTTCCGGCACCGACGATGACCGCCTGGCTCCGAGCGCGTAAGACGTGCGCGTCGATTCGAGCCGCTTCCCCGGTGATCCACTGACTCGAACCGTCGGCCATCGCTACCACGCCATCGAGCGTCGACGCGACCTTCAGCACGACGAAAGGTCGACCGGTCGTTCGGTGCCACAGGTACGCCGTCAACTGTTCGCGCACCAGCGTTTCGCCGACACCGACGGTGACGGTGACGCCCGCTTCACGCAGTGCCGCGGCGCCCGTTCCCGAAACGCGCGGATCGGGGTCGAGAGTGCCGATCACCACGGTCGAAATCCCCGCGGCGACTATCGCTTCGGTGCAGGGCCCGGTTCGACCCGTGTGCCCACAGGGTTCGAGCGTCACCACGAGGGTGGCGCCACGCGCCCGCTCGCCGGCGTGACGGAGGGCCACCACTTCGGCGTGCGAGTCACCGGGAACCTGCGTATGGCCGACCCCGAGAACGGCACCACGCGAGTCGACCACCACCGCACCCACCCAAGGATTCGGTGGAGCGTGGAACCGGGCCTTCTCACCCTCTTCAATCGCGAGCGCCATCAGCTCGTCCACGTGGATCACGAGGCGCTCGCCAAAGCGCGCAACGTCCGTGCCGCTTCGAGCGGAATCGGTCGCGCGAAGATCGCCGAACCCGCGACGAGTACGTTCGCACCCGCGGCCACCGCCACCGGCACCGTGCGCTCATCGACACCACCGTCGACCTCGAGGTCGAC
>LMAD01000034.1 GCA_001443545.1 Acidimicrobiaceae bacterium RAAP-2 | reverse complement strand
GCGATCAGTATCGCCCAGAGGTGCGACATTTGCCTTACTCCTTCGCCAACCAACTTTGCCGCGGGGGCTTCAAGTTATGCTACGAATCTCATAGTCGTTCTTCTCACGGGATAAGCGCACGGTCTGGTGAGACGGGAGGTGGAGGTGTCGGACGGTACGTCGGGCGGAGCGGCCAAGAAACCCGTCGCGACCTACGAGAACCTCCTCGACGTCGCCCTGAACCTTCGCTGGACCTGGAAGATTGACACCCGCGGTCTCTTCGCCAAGTTGGACCCAACGGCGAGTCCGGGCGCGCTCGAGTGGCCCCAGCAGCTCCTGCTCGGTCTGGGTCGCAGCCGTGTGACGGCGCTCATCGAGGGTGATCCGCAGATCGCCGAACTGGCCTCCCGCGTGGTCGACGATTTTCGCTCGTACCAGCGATCCACGGCCCGGACGTGGTTCTCGACGACCCACCGCGAACATCGGGACATGGTCGTCGCCTTCTTCGCCGCCGAGTACTCCCTCACCGATTCGCTGCCCATCTTCGCGGGGGGACTCGGGACCGTCGCGGCCGAGCATCTGAAGGCGTCGAGCGCGCTCGGTGTCCCGCTGGTGGGCGTCGGCCTGCTCTACCGCGGCACCTCGCATCAGTGGCTGGACCGCGAGGGGCGCCAACACGAGGCCTGGGACATGATGTCGCCGGGCAAGATGCCGATCGAGCTGGCCCGCGACGCGCAGGGCCGCGCCGTCCAGGTCGCCGTGAACCTGCCCGGTCGAGACGTCCAGGTCGCGGTCTATCGCGCCCAGGTCGGTCGCAACCAACTCTTCCTGCTGGACAGCGCCGTGGCGACCAACAGCGAGGCGGATCGGACCCTTACGACGCGGCTCTACGACAGCGACGTCGAGACGCGGCTCGCCCAGGAGCTCATCCTCGGGGTCGGTGGGGTCCGGGCGTTGGCCGCGTTGTCCATCGAACCCAACGTCCTACACCTGAACGAAGGTCACTGCGCCTTCGCCCTGCTCGAGCGGACCCGTCGCGTCATGGCCGAGGAGAGCCTCAGCTTCGACGAGGCGCTGACCGCGGTGCGACCGGGTGTCCTGTTCACCACGCACACGCCGGTCGCGGCCGGGCACGACTACTTCGCCCCCGAATTGGCCCGCCGGTTCCTCGGTCCCTACGCCACGCAGCTGGGCGTGTCGGTGGAGTCGCTGGTGGCCCTGGGCCGGGTGAACCCCGAGTGGCTCGGTGACTCGTTCTGTCCGACGGTCTTCGCGATGCGCCTCGCGGGCAGCCGAAACGGAGTGAGTCGCCTCCACGGCCGGGTCACCCGCGATCAGTGGGGACTGTTGTGGCCACGTCTACCAATCGACGAGGTCCCGATCGGACACGTCACGAACGGGGTGCACCTCGAGTCCTGGACGACTGAGCTCTTCAGTGACCTGCTCACGACGACCGTGGGCGCCCAGTGGCGGACCACGCCCGGTGATCCGACGATGTGGTCGACGCTTCGCAACGCCGACGACGCCCAGCTCTGGCGGGTCAAGAACACGGCCCGGGCCCAGCTGGTGGAGTTCGCGCGCCGTCGTGCGCTGAAGGACCTCGCGCGTCGTAACGCGCCGACCGAGCGGGTCGCGGCGGTGTCGGTGCTGCACCCCGACCGGCTCACGATCGGGTTCGTGGGACGGTTCGTGACCTACAAGCGCCCGACGCTGTTGTTGCGAGACCCGCAACGACTCGCGCGACTACTCAAGGACCCCGACCGTCCGGTGCAGATCGTCTTCGCCGGCAAGGCGCACCCCAACGACGAGTCGGGTAAGCAACTGCTCCAGGACATGATCGAATTCGCGGCGCGATACGACGTGACCGACCGCGTCGTCTTCATCGTGGACTTCGACACCACGGTGGACCGGGCCCTCGCCCAGGGCGCCGACGTCTGGTTGAACACCCCTCGTCGGCCGCTCGAGGCCTGCGGCGTGGGCGGCATGAAGGCGGGCATGAACGGCTCGCTCAACTTCTCGACCGTCGACGGGTGGTGGGACGAAGCGTTGCGCGACGCCGACCCCGCCGCGCCCCCGATCGGGTTCACGATCGGTACGGACGACGACTACGGCGATGAGGAGGCCCAGGACGATGTCGACGCGACGTCGTTGCTGGACGTGCTCGAGCACGAGATCATCCGACGCTTCTACGATCGCGACGCCCAGGGCATCCCCCGGGCGTGGTTGGCGTCGGTCAAACAGGCGATGTCCACCCTGGCGCCCACGTGGGACTCGTTGCGCATGACTCGTGACTACACCGAGACGTACTACTTACCGGGCCTGGTCCGCTCGGCCCAACTGCGCGCCGGTGGCGCCCGCTCGGCGCGGAATCGCTCCGCGGGTTTGCGACGCATGCGCGAGACGTGGCCGGCGCTGGTCGTCGAGGTGACGGGGCGGGCGCGGGGTGACGACGGGGTGGAGACGGTGGATATCGGCGTCGACCTGGGGGTGATTCAGCCTTCCGACGTTCGGGTGCAGGCGTGGGTCGACGACGCGACGGGCGCCCCGCGCGCCGTCGACGCCACCCTGGTTGACCGTGATGGTCCGCGGAGCCACTACCGGGCTCGTGTGCACCCGACGGGATCGACCCCCGCCATCGTCGTGGCCCGGGTCGTGCCGTCGACGATGCACACCGACGGTGAGCCCCTGCCCGGTCTGATCGCGTGGTCATCGTGAGCGGGCCGGACCGCACTGGCGAGGCGGACCTGGCGACGCTCGCCCGGCTGCGCGGGGTGCAGACCTCGCACGTCGACGGTCGCGGGCGCACGCACGTGGTCTCGGACGAGAGCCTGGTGCGCGTCCTCAACGGATTCGGCGATCTCGAGGAGATCGGGGGGCCGAGCGACGCCTCGCGGGCGTTACGCCAGTTCCGCCAGGCTCGCGTCGATCGGATGCTCGAGCCGGTGTACCTCGTCGACGAAGGACACGAGGCTCGCGTGCCCGTGCACCTCGCGCGCCGGGTCGCCCCGTTGGAGTGCCGCGTGGAGTTCGAGTTCGGCGGCGAGTCCTCGTGGTCGGTACGGGCCGATGAGCTGAACGCGTTCGATACGGGCGTCGAGGGTGATCGGGCGTGGGGGGTACGGGTGCCCGCGCTCCCGATCGGCTACCACCGCCTCTGCGTGCTCGTCGGCAAGCGCATCGCGTGGAGCACGATCATGGTTCGACCGGTGCGAGGCGTTACGCACCGGTTCGGGCGCGACTGGCGCGCCTACGCGGTGCAAGCGCCGATCTTCTCGCTGCACTCGGCGCGCAGCTGGGGCAGCGGCGACGTCGGCGACCTCGACGAATTCGCCCGGCTCGTGGCCCACCAGGGGGCGACGGTCGTCGCGACCTTGCCGTTGCTCGCTAGTTTCGGCCCCGACGGCTTCGAGGCGAGTCCCTATCGGCCCGTGAGCCGCCGGTTCTGGCACGACCGCTGGATCGCCCTCGATCAGGTGAGCGACCTCGCGCACTCGCCGGCCGCCCAGTTCTTGATGAACGAGACGTATCCGGCGGGTCGACGCGCGACGTGGAGCCACGTGGACGTGGTCGACGGGGCGAGCGCCTTCGCGGCGAAACGATCGGTGATCCAGGCGTGGGCCGCGACCGAGAGCGAGTTCATGGTCGAGCACGAGACCGGACTGCGCGCTTTCGTCACCAACCACCCTGAGGTGAACGACTACGCGCGCTTCCGGGCCGCGGGCGAGCGATTCGGTCGCGACTTCCACCAGTGGCCCTCCACTGCCCGCAGTGGACTCCTGCGTTGGAACGACGTCGACCCGACGCTCGTGCGCTACCACCTCTTCGCGCAGTGGATCATCGACCGCCAGATGGTGGAGCTGTCGGCGCGATTCGCCCAGCGCGGCCAGACGCTCCAGCTCGACATCCCCATCGGGGTCCACCCACACGGCTACGACGTCTGGCGCAGTCCCGACGAGTTCGTGGGTTCCATGGCCATCGGGTCGCCCCCCGACGACTTCGCCCTGGACGGCCAGAACTGGGGCGCGCCGCCGCCGAACCCCGCGCGGGGCCGCGAGAGCGCCCACTTCCAGTTCCGCGAGGCGCTGCGCACGCACATGCGGGTCGCCGGCGTGGTGCGCATCGACCACGTCATGGGTCTGCAGCGACTCTTCTGGGTGCCCGACGGCGCGTCGGCGAGCGACGGGGTCTACGTGTCCATGCCGTTCCGGGAGCTGCTCGGGGTCATCGCCATCGAGGCCCAACGACACGGCGTCGACGTGGTGGGCGAGGACCTGGGCACGGTCGATCCCGAACTGCGCGACGCCATCGAACACGAGGGCCTGCGGCGCAGCTACGTCACCCAGTTCTCGATCGGGGAACACGGTCTCGACCCCGTGCCCGCCGGTGCAATGGCTTCCTTCGACACCCACGACACGGCGACGTTCTACGGGTGGTGGACCGGCGCCGACATCGACGAACGAGTCGCGGTCGGCCACCTGGCGCCCGCGGAGGCCCCCGGCGCGAGAGCGGAACGCGACGAGCGCCGGCGCCGACTGGTGCGCGCCGTCGGACTCGATCCCGACGCCGACCCCCAGGTCGTCCTCGACGCGGTCTACGTCGCGCTCGCCGACAGCGAGGCCGGTCTGGTGATGGTCGAGGTGGAGGACATCTTGCGATCCACGACGGCGGTCAACCTGCCCGGGACCGACCTCGAGCGAGCCAATTGGAGCCAGCGGACTTCGCTCAGCCTCGAGGCGATGGGATCCTCCAGCGTGGTGGCCGACGCCCTCGCCCCCCTGCGCGCGCGCCGCGGCTTCGCGACCTCGGGGTCACACCGCCATCGGCCCTCCCAGGTCACCCGGCTCAGCGACGAAGACCTCCACCTCTTCAACGAAGGTCGTCACTTCCGTCTCTACGAGCACCTCGGCTGTCACGTGATGATCGCCGACGGGGTGGAGGGCTGTTACTTCGCGGTGTGGGCGCCCAACGCCGAACGGGTGGCCGTCATCGGCGACTTCAACGACTGGGACGCGGCCGCGCACCCGTTGACGCCGCGCGAGTCCTCGGGCATCTGGGAGGGGTTCGTGGCGGGGGCCACGGCGCCCGCGGCCTACAAGTACCGGATCCGTTCGCGTCTCGGGGGCGACGAGGTGGACAAGGCCGACCCGATGGGCCGCTACTTCGAGGTCCCCTCGAGCACGGCGACCCGGGTGTGGTCGACGGGCTACGAGTGGGGCGACGAGCGCTGGATGACCGAGCGGACGACGTACCGGGCCCCGGAGCGCGCGGTGTCGGTCTACGAGGTCCATCTCGGTTCGTGGCGTCGGGTGCCCGAAGAGCACGACCGTTCGCTGACCTATCGCGAGATGGCCGAGCAACTCCCCGCCTACTGCACGGAGATGGGCTTCACGCACGTGCAGTTCATGCCGGTGATGGAGCACCCGTTCTACGGCTCGTGGGGCTATCAGACGACCGGGTACTTCGCGCCCACGTCGCGCTACGGCACCCCCGACGACTTCAAGCACCTGGTCGACCGGCTCCACCAGGCTGGTGTCGGCGTCCTGCTCGACTGGGTGCCGTCGCACTTCCCGTCCGACGAGTACGCGCTCGGACTCTTCGACGGCACGCACCTCTACGAACACGCCGACGTACGCCAGCGCGTCCACCCGGACTGGCAGAGCTGGACCTTCAACTACGGCCGCAACGAGGTGCGAAGTTTTCTGATCTCGAGCGCCTGCTTCTGGCTGGACGAGTTCCACGCCGACGGGCTGCGGCTCGACGCCGTCGCCTCGATGCTCTACCTGGACTACTCGCGCGGACCCGGTCAGTGGGTGGCCAACCAGTTCGGTGGCCGCGAGGACCTGACGGCGGTGGAGTTCCTGCGCCAGTGCAACGACGCCACGCTGTCCGCGTTCCCGGGCGTGATGCTCATCGCCGAGGAGTCGACGTCGTGGCCGGCCGTGACCGGCGCCACCGCGAACGGGGGACTGGGCTTCACCTTCAAGTGGGACATGGGCTGGATGCACGACACGCTCCAGTACATGGGCCGCGATCCCGTGCACCGGCGCTTCCATCAAGACGAACTGACCTTCCGCGGCGTCTACGCGGCCCACGAGCGGTTCATGCTGCCCCTCTCGCACGACGAGGTCGTCCACGGCAAGGGCTCGCTGGTGGCCAAGATGCCCGGCGACGAGTGGCAGGCACTCGCGAACCTGCGGTTGCTGCTGGGCTACCAGTTCACGATCCCCGGCAAGAAGCTCCTCTTCATGGGGGCCGAACTGGGCCAGTGGGGTGAGTGGAGCCACGAGCGTTCACTCGACTGGCACCTGCTCGAGCGAGCGGGGAACGCCGCACTGCGCCATTGGGTGGCGCGGCTCAACGCGCTCTACCGAGCCGAGGCGGTCCTGCACCGCGACGACGCGTCGTGGGTCGACTTCGACTGGCTCTCGTGTGAGGACGCGGCCCAGAGCGTGCTCGTGTGGCGCCGCGGCGAGGGCGAGCGGGAGCTGGTGATGGTCGCCAACTTCACGCCGGTGCCGCGGGAGCGCTACGAGTTCCCCGTCACGAGCGCCGGTGCGTGGTCGGTCCTCGTCAACAGTGACGACCGTCACTACGGTGGCAGCGGCTACGCCGTCGGGGACGACTTGGTGGCGCACGTCGGGGCGAACGGCGGTAACGTGCTGGCGATGTCCCTGCCACCACTCTCACTCGTGGTGCTCCAACGGCGGTCCTAGGTGGCGCCGGTCGCGGGATTCCACCTCCACTTCTACCAACCACCCCGCGAGAACCCGTGGTTGGGGCTGTCGACGCACGAGTGGAGCGCGTGGCCATTCCACGACTGGAACGAGCGGATCAGTGCCGAGTGCTACCGCGCGATGGTCGCGGTGGCCCTCGCGGGCGATGAGGGTGCGGTCGAGCTCTACGAGCCGCTAGCGCGTTCGAGCGTCGACGTCGGCCCGACGCTGCACCACTGGCTCGACCGCGAGGCGCCCGACGTCGGCGACGCCCTTCGCCGCCAGGTCACCCGGGCGCCGGGCGGCGCCGGCGCTCTCGTGCTCGCGGCCCCGCTGGTGCACGCCATCATGCCGTTGGCGAGCCCCGTCGACCAGGAGCGACTCGTCGCGTGGGGCATCCAAGACTTCCGCCACCGCTACGGCGAGGCGCCACGGGGCATGTGGCTGCCCGAGACCGCGGTCGACCTGACCACCCTCGGGATCGTCGCCGACCAGGGGATCACCTACACCGTGCTCATGGCGGGCCAGGCCGTACGCGTGCGCCCCCCGGGAGGGGAGTGGGTGCCGGTGCGCGCTGACACGTTGGACACCTCGCGGCCGTACTTCGTCCGACTGACCGACGGGCGTCGTCTGACCATCGTCTTCGGTCACCACGACCTCTCCCAGCGCGTCGCCTTCGGCGGGCTCATCGACGACGGAGTCCACCTGGCCGACGTCATGGCCGACGCCGTCGGGTCAGAAGACGGCGTCGTGCTCGTCGTGGCCGATGGTGAGACCTACGGCCATCACCACCACTTCGGCGACCTCGGGCTGTCCTGGGCCGTGCGTCGACTCGAGCGCCACCACGGCGTCGCGACCGCCCTCGGCTCGTGGCTCGCGGACCAGTCACCGAACTGGGAGGTGGAGCTCGCCGAACCGTCGGCCTGGAGCTGCGCGCACGGCGTCGAGCGGTGGCGCAGCGACTGCGGGTGCGTCACCGGCGAGCGCCCCGGCTGGTCACTCGACTGGCGCGCGCCGCTGCGCGAGGCGCTGGACTGGCTGCGCGAGACCGTGGGGTCCCTCGTCGAGCGCGAGTTGGCCGGACGGGTCGCCTCGGTAGACGCCACGTTGCGCGACTACGGACGGGTGATCGCCGGCGAACTCGATCCGGCGACGTTCGCGCTCGCGCAGGCGTCCGGCCCGCCCGACGACGACGACGTCACCGCCGTGCTCGAACTCTGCGAGGCCTACCGCAACCTGCTCTACAGCTTCACCAGCTGCGCCTGGTTCTTCGCCGACCCCGGCGAGATCGAGACGTCGATCGCGCTGCGTTACGCGGCGGTCGCCCTCGAAGGGGTCCGTCGACTGTTGGGTGAAGACTTCGAGGCGGCCTTCGTCGAGCGACTGGGTGAGGTCCGTTCGGCGCACTACGGGGTCGCCGGTGCGCAACTGTGGTCCCGCGCGTGCGACGGGTCGCGATTCGACGACGAGCGGGTCGCGGCGGCGGCGGCGGCGGAGTTCGTTGCCGGCGGGGACGCGGCGCCTCGCCGGCGGGGACGCTACGACCTCGAGTTCGAAGCGCGTGGCGACGCGCTACGCGTGTCGACGGTCTACGCCACGACGCGGCGGCGGCGCACGTTCGACGTGCGGGTTCGTCGCGAGGGGCCGTTCGGCTGGTTCGTCACCGTCGATTCGGACGGCCGATCGGTCGAGCTGGCGACGAAGGACTTCGGCGACGACGTCGTTGCGCGACTCGCGGCCGCCCAACTCCTCGGGACGGCGCACGGCGAGGTCGATCGCGCGCTCAACGAGTTGGCGGCCGATCTGCTGTCGCGCCCGGCCACGTTCGAGGACGAGATCGTGCTCGCGAGCCTCGCGTGCGCGCCGCGGTACGTCACGCCGATCGGGGAGTCCGCGATTCGTCGGGCCCTGTGGGCCATGGCGCGTACTCGCCCCGCCGACGGGCACTGGCCCGAGCTGGTCGGCCTCGCCGCCGCCGTCGGATTGGCGCCGCCGGGTCCACCGGCCAGCGACGCGTCGATCAGCCACTAGGTTTGACCGAATGAATACGCGCTTCGACGGTTCTCGAGATGTGCGGCGCGCGACGGAACGATTGGCTCGTCGCCTGCCCGAGTCCCTGGAGGACCTGGCGTGGATCGCCTACAACTACCTCTGGTCGTGGACTCCACGCGGGGAGGACCTCTTTAGGCTCATCGACGACCACCGGTTCTCGATGGCCGGTGAGAATCCGGTCAGATTCCTCTCGAATCTGCCCGAACGCGATCTGCTGCGCGCCGCGACGAGCCCCGAGATCCTCGACGTCCTCGCGGGGGTGGCTGCGCGGATGGAGGCCGAACTTGCCCGGCCGACCACGCGGCTACTGGCTAACGGACCCGTGGCGTTCTTCTGCGCCGAGTTCGGCGTGCACCAGTCCCTGCCGGTGTACTCCGGCGGCCTGGGCGTGCTGGCCGGGGACTACCTGAAGGAGACTTCGGACCAAGCGCTCGACGTCGTGGGCGTGGGTCTGCTCTATCGCCGCGGCTACGTGCATCAGCGAATGGACCTGACGGGCTGGCAACACGAGTACTGGCTCGAGGCCAACACCGGTCAGTTGCCGGCCGCGCGGGTGCGCGGCGCCAACGGTTTGCCGATCAAGGTGCGCGTGCCCATCTGGGACGGTGACCTGGCGGCGCACGTCTGGCGGGTCAACGTCGGGCGCACGCCGCTCTACCTGCTCGATGCCGAGCTGCCCGAGAACAGCCCCCTGGAGCGCTGGGTGACGGCCCGGCTCTACGAGGGGAGCCACGACGTGCGACTCGCCCAGTACGCCCTGCTCGGCATCGGCGGCGTGCGCGCGCTCGACGCCATGGGCATCTCGCCGGGCCTCTTCCACTTGAACGAGGGACACCCGGCGCTCGCGTCACTCGAGGTCGCCTCGCGTCTGCCCGAGGGCCGCGTGAGGCCCGACGCGGACCTGGCGACCCGCATCGACGCGGTGCGTGAGCGCTTCGCCTTCACGACCCACACGCCCGTCCCGGCCGGGAACGAGACGTACACGTCGGACGAGTTCTTCTCAGTCCTCGGACACGCCATCGACTCGATGGGGCTCTCGCGTGACCAGATCGGGGCGCAGACCCGGGTGGACCAGGCCTCGAACGACGAACCACTCGGTTTCTCCCCGCTGGCGATCCGCTGTTCGCGCTCGACCAACGGGGTCTCGCGGCGACACGGCGAGGTGGCCCGCGCGATGTGGAATCCGCTCTTCCCCGATCGCCGCGAGCCCGACGTGCCGATCACCTACGTGACCAACGGCGTGCACCTGCCCACGTGGATGTCGCCCACGATGCGGGGTCTGCTGTCGGACTTCCTCGGGGCGGACTGGGAGCGGCACGCGAACGATCCAGGCCTGTGGCGTCACGTCGACGAGATCTCGGACGTCGACCTGTGGGCGGCTCGCAGCGCGATGCGCCTGCGGTTGATTGAGATGGTCCGCAGCCGCACGGTCGTGGACCGACTGGCGCGCGGCGAGGACGTCGACTTCGCCGCATCCGCGGACAGCGCCTTCGACCCGGCGAACCTGACGATCGGCTTCGCGCGGCGCCTGGCCACCTACAAGCGCCTGGACCTGCTGTTCCACGACACGGACCGTCTGCGCACGATCATCGACCACGAACAGGGCGCGCAGTTCATCGTCGCTGGCAAGGCGCACCCACTCGACGACGAGGCGAAGAACGTCGCGCGCAACGTCTTCACCCAGAACCGCGGACTCGGCCTGCCCAACACCGTGGTCTTCCTCGAGGACTACGACATGCGCGTCGCCCCGAGACTCGTCGCGGGTTGCGACGTCTGGCTCAACCTGCCTCGTCCGCCGATGGAGGCCAGCGGCACGAGTGGCATGAAGGCCGCGATGAACGGCTGTCTCAACCTGAGCGTCCTCGACGGCTGGTGGAGCGAGGGCTACAACGGTCAGAACGGGTGGGCCATCGACGGCACGACGCTCGAGGACCCGGCCGCCCAGGACGAACGCGACGCGACCGCACTCTACGACCTGCTCGAACACGAGGTGCGCCCGATGTTCTTCGCGCGCGACGCGAACGGGATCCCCGTCGCGTGGCTGGCGATGATCCGCGCGTCACTGCGCAGTTTGGCCCCGGCCTACAGCACCGCGCGCATGCTGAGCGACTACCGCGAGCGCATCTACGACCCGTCCCATTAGGGGTTGGACCGCTTAGGACCTCGGGGGGAGGGCGTACTCCGGGCCCAGGCCGGCCTTGATCTCCTCGCGCACGAGGAACTGCGCGAGCGGCAGGTCCTCGGCGTGGGTGACGCCGATGCAGCGTGAGTCGGTGAGCAGGGCGTCGACCACGATGCCGTCTCGCGCCATGGCTTCGGCCACGAAGGTCGACAACAGGACCTCGGGGTCACCGGTTCGGTAGTTCTCCATCGCGCGTCGCACCGATGGAGCGAGCGAGGCGACGGGCGGTACGAGACTCGTCGCCCGACGTTGCCCGACGTGGCGCGTCGGTCCACTCGTCCGTACCGGCGGGCTTTCGTCCCCGGGCCGACACCATCGGGGATGTGGCGAGGTCGAGTCGCCCGGCGACCACGTTCCCCAGGTGTTCCTCGATCTCGTCGCGCTCGTCGCCGCGGCGGTGTTCTCGTTCGAATCGATGACCTCGGGCGGCGCCATCAGTGGCCACGGTCGACCAGGTGTCGCCCCGAACGGGCTACCGGGTCGGCCGCACCAGGGTCAGAACCCGGGTGGGCCGGCCCACGGTGGCGTACCACCCCCGGCGTCGGGCGTGGGATGAGCGCGGGTCGTCGCGGTTGTCGTGGACGCTGCGGCGTGGCGACACGGGCGGCCCGTCTCGGCGTGACGTGCACGACTGGAAACTGGTGACTCCGGACTTTCGCGTTGACGACGTCGACCTATCCTGAGGGGTCGACGGGTACGTGACTACCAATCCGACGGAGGTGTCTCGTTGTCGCTGATCGCAGACCTGGTCAATCCCACTAGTTTTCGAACGGGTGAGAGAACGTGGGTGGTCGCTGGAGTCCTCGTCGCCCTCGTCGTCGGTGCCGCCTTCGTCTTTGGACGAAAGCATTGACCGTGCGACATCTGACTCGCCGTGGTGCTGGCGGTGTTGGCGAACGGCGGGTGATATAGCCTGCAGCCTGATGGGGCTTTTCTCGCGAGTACTGCTGCGAAGACGATCGTTCGGTTCATGACGAGCGGCGCCGAATCGCCCGTGTCGTTCGGTGGATCTTCGTCGCGCGATGGTACGGGGAGGTTGACGGAGTCAACGCAACGAGACGGCGAACGTCTCGCCCTCGGGACCGCCCTCGAACGTCGAGCCGACGACATCGTTCGAACGTGCCAGATGGCCTTCGCGAAACACTCCGGGGCCAGCTTCGAAGAGGTGGCCGCACCGACGTCCGCGTGGGAGACCACCGCCCTGGCGGTGCACTCGATCGCGAACTGGCTCAAGAGCGGCGTGTCGGCCGGCCGACTCGACCGCGAACAGATTGCGTCGCTGGGAACGGCGGCGGTAAAACAGCGCGAGCTCCACGTACTTTCGGCACGGGTCGGTGGAACGCCCGACGGGGAGGCCGGTTCTCGACCGAACCCGCTTATGGATCTGGACTTCCAGCTATCGGTCGCGCTCATCACCCGGCTCAACCTGTGGTGGAGCGAGGCGACCCGCGCGGTGCTGGCCGACGAGGCGGCTTCCCTGGGGATCAGCCGAGACTCGCTTGACGAAGCCTGCGACATGGTGGTACGGAGCTGTAACTCGAGCCTGGTGCTCATGGCCAAGCAGTTCGACGCCGAGTTCAAATTCCTCTACGAGCGGCTATCGGACCTCGCGCTGCACGACTCGCTCACGGGTCTGGTCAATCGGGCGATGCTGATCGATTGGCTCGACCGCGCGATTGCGCGATTGGCCCGCAGTCCGGGGGGATTGGTCGTGGCCTTCATGGACGTCGATAACTTCAAAGACGTGAACGACGCGTACGGGCACGCGAGTGGGGACGAGGTGCTCGTCGAGCTGGCGTCCCGACTGACCGCGCAGATGCGCCCGCAGGACGTCGTCGCCCGTTTCGGGGGCGACGAGTTCGTCGCCATCTTCGGCGACCTGCCCGACCCGCTCGCGGCGGCCCCACGGATGGCCGAGCGACTCCAGTCGATCGTCGCCGAACCCGTGAAGGTGAACGGTGAGGATTTCCATATGACGCTCAGCATCGGGATCGCCGTCGTGGAGGGTCCCGGTTGCCGGACCGACGAGGTGCTCGCTCAGGCCGACGCGGCGATGTATTCGGTCAAGAAGACGGGCTGCAACAAGATTGTCACCGTGGAGACCACCTCGGCCAATCGGTCGACCGCGCCTCGAGCGGTGGGCTCTACGGTGCACCGGAGTGACCAGCGTCCCGACGCGACTCGGTAGGCATCATCGCACGCTCGTCGGACTCGCGGTACGGTCGCGCCTTCGCCCGACGCGGACACCCTCCGGGCGTGCATGATTGCGTGGGCGCCGCAGGACGTTAGGGTGACTCGATTGTGAGAGGGGATGGCCGATGTCGCGTCTCCGAGTGAACTCGTCGCACGTCACGGTACTCAGCCGGGCACGACGTGGATGACGAGATCGGCGCAGAAGCCGAAACGCGAGCCAGACGCGTGGTCGTGATCTCGCGGCTCGTGTTCGCGCGAATGAGGGCCGATCGGGTGACGGTCGCGGCGGGTGCGTTCGCGTACCGGTGGTTCCTGTCGATCTTTCCGTTGATCATCGCGTTGCTGGGGGTGGCGTCACTCGTCACGATCCCTCATCACCTCATCACGAACCTCATTCACGGCGTCACGGTGGCGTTGCCGTCGGGCGCGGCCTCGGTCCTGACCCAGTCGCTCGCGAGTGCTCAGCGCCACGCCGGTGCGGGCGTCGTCACGACGGCGGTGGCGAGCGTCGTCGCGCTCTGGAGCGCCACGTCGGGCATGGTGGTCGTGGAGGAGGGCCTGGACATGGCCTTCGGTCTGTCGACGGATCGAACCTTCCTCGCCCGTCGGCTGATCGCCCTTCCGCTGCTCGCGAGCTCGGTAGTACTCGGCGGCGCGGCCTCCGCGCTGGCGGTCTTCGGTTCGCAGTTGGGCCGTTTGTTCCGTGACGTCGTGCCGATCCATGGGGCCCTGTTCACGGTCCCCTGGGACGTGCTGCGATGGCTGATCGCGTTGTTCCTCATGAATCTGCTGCTGTCGGTCTTCTACTTTCTCGCACCCAATCGTCGCTCCAGGTGGCGGTGGACGAGCGTGGGCACCGTCGTCGCGACATCGACCTGGGCGTTGGTGTCGCTGGGCTTCTCGATCTACACGTCCAAGTTCGGCTCCTACGGATCAACCTACGGCGCCTTCGCCGGTGTCGCGATCCTCATCTTCTGGCTGTACCTATCGGGTCTGGCAATTCTGCTGGGCGCCGAGATCGACGCTTCAGTGGAGGCCAGCAACGGGAGTGGCTCCCTGCCCGCCGACCATTTCGAGGGGACGCCCGAGTGACACGAGACTGCTCGAAACCGCCAATGACTTGATACCAAGCAGTACGTCCCACTTGGAGAGGCCATCGGCGCGTCTGGTCGAGGAAGATCGTGGTGAGGGGATCAACGAGGACTCGTTCGACTACGGACCCATGGGGGCGGGACTCGCTCACGTTGCGTTCACCGCTCGGTCCCTCCGGCCGCAGGTGGTATCGCCCGAGGAGGAGTCGGTGCCACCGGTGCGCACAACGAGATTTGTCGCGGGGTTCGTCGGTTAGGCGCGCATCCGACCATAGGAGCTCGAGCGCCATCCCGGTCCCGGCCGCCCTGATGATGAATCGGGATCGTCGGGCAGGTCGACGTCTTCGGGCCATAGTGGCGTACCGTGAGCGGCCGAGTCGAGGATGGCTGTCGCGTCGACCTCGAGGGACGTCTCGAGCACTCCATAGTCTCCCCACTCGAACACGAAGACCATCGGACCCGTCGGAGGCAGCGGTTCACACCAGTACTCCTGGGACCACTTACGGCTATCTCCACCACCACCCCTTGAACGCAGCAGTCTGGTCGGTGCCGCGGCGCCATTACGTGGGTGCGGAAACGGGTTCACTACCTTGGACCCGTCAGCGAAGCCGAGCCCGAAACGTAATTCTTCGCCAGCGGAGTCACGCCGACTCTGCATCCCTGGATGGCCATGACCGAGCGGCAGTGGAGCGGGGTTGAGCCGACTGATGATCACGAGTGAGAAGGTGAAACCCGCTGGATAGGCGACGAAGCCCGACACAATGATGGCCACCTGTTCGTTCTGAATCACGAGGGGACTGACAGCGACCGGAACGCCAACGGTGTCATCGGGTTCACCTCGCCACCTCACGCGCCGGGGCTCGGGCTCACGGAAAGTATCGTCCTGCGGTTCGAAATCAGAGAAGAAACCCACGGGCCGATTCTGGCACCTCGGGTGCTGCCGTCGTCGCGACGAGCGTGAGGACGCAAGGGGCCTCTGGCGTGGGACCTTGGACGCCTACCCGGCCGGCGCGCAGGGTCCATTCGGGCCGGGCGGCACTGCCTGGTTGTCGGACAGCACCAGCAGTACTTCGTGGGTGAAGAATCCGAACCGGTAGTTCACGCGTACCTCAACCGGTCCCGCAAGTGACCCTCCACTGCCGGCGTACGGCAGGCAGCTGTACGAGTACCGCCAGATCACGGGAATCGAGTTGCCACCAGTGAGGACAAAAGGATGGAACGTATTGCCCGTGGGGTACCCGTTCTTGTCCTGGGGGCACCAGGGCTGGCCCTTGAAGTACTCGAAACACGGCTGAAGTGGCGCGACCGCGAGCGGTGGGTCGGCGTACACCTTGGGATGAAACGCCATGACGTCCACGCCGAAGGGGCCGCTGTTCGACAGGGTGGTACTCAAACCCACGGTCGCCTCGGTCGAGTTGCTCCGGTCACTCCACGTCGCCAAACCGGGCGTAATCGAGAGTGGCTGATATCGGCTGGCCGCAACGAACAGCACGACGACGAGAGCCGCTCCGCCAACGAGTAACGAGCGCCTGAATCGACGGAACCAGTCCGACCGAGCGACCTCGCTCGTATCTTCGTGGGCAACGAACTCTGGTGAGCTCTCCATCGTCGTTGAACTCGCCATACTTTCTAACGTACCCGTGCTGAGCGCGAATGCGAGGAGTGATGATCGGGCCGCCCATCGGCACGCGGTCTCCTTCAGGTGAGCGGGACCTGCCCATCGTTCATCCCATCGGGCTGGCGAACTTGAAGAGCGCGGAAGTGGGGTTAGTCCGTGTCGCCGGGATTGTCAGAGCCGTCTGAACCAGCAGCTTTTGACTGAAGCGCATTGCTCACCACGGCGACTTCGATTGCCGACACTACGCCGAGGGCCAGGCGACGCCGTAGTCGAGAACAATTCGTCCGACACCAGAATCGAAACAGACGTTACGAAGTCGGCGGACGACGAAGTGAAAGGTGCCGATGGGGTTGGCGTAGCCTTGTACGAGGAGGCCGGAGCCGGTCACTGGGTCACAACCCTTGAAGGCCGGCCCGACGGGCCTGACGATCACGAAGAGGGCCGCAATCTTCTGGTGGCGAGCGACCACCGGACGCCGGGTGTTCTCGGCGGAGACCCCTACCGACAGGTCGCGCAACTTCAGTGTCTTGAGACTCGTGACGTTGGTCGTGTCGCGGACCACTCCGATGGCGGGCGCGCCCATGAGGAGATGGCAGGTGTCACCTCGGTTGTAGAAGTAGAGCGGCACCGCTTCATACGCCGACTCCTGGTGCACGCCCGTCATCGTCCGTACGGGATAGGTCGCGTTGAACAACGTTGCACCGGCTGACACTACGATCTGCGATGCCCGGCAGGCGCGGTGCGCGGTTGGAGTGGCTTGGGCAGTGCGAGCCCGGGACGTCGTACCAACCAATATCGCGAGGAGGATCAGAACGACCAGTGT
Organism: Acidimicrobiaceae bacterium RAAP-2; assembly: GCA_001443545.1. Classification (GTDB taxonomy): domain Bacteria; phylum Actinomycetota; class Acidimicrobiia; order Acidimicrobiales; family RAAP-2; genus RAAP-2. Next base: position 2,737 of record LMAD01000034.1, on the reverse strand, counting down.
GAGAATGGCTCCGCTCCAGCGAACGTGCTCTCTCAGGTAGCGCAACATCGTTCGACTCCAGCCAGACCTACGAGTTAGACGGCCCCACCGATCAACCTACCGGCGCTGACCGGCGACGCAGGTAACTCGGTGCGTTGAACCGGCTCGGTATTGCGGAGATTCGACCTGCATCGGTTTTTATTAGCCACGTGACCTGCACCGGATGTTGTTCGCTCCAACAACTCCAGTGCGGTTCACTCAGGACCTTGGTCAATTCTCTGAACCAAGGAGAGACGCAGTGAACGACACGTCATTTCCCAACGTCGAATCGGTTGACGATGAAGTTGTTGAGAAACTATTGAGCGCACGTGGGACCGATTCGCTCCGCACGACCAATTCGTCGACCCGGAAGAGTCCGACACATCAGTAGCCAATAGGTTTCGCGGTTTGATGAACGAAACAATCGCGACGGAGATTGACTCATTCCCGGCCGATGAGCCGACCACCACGTTCGGTGACGCATCGGCCACGGCGTATCGACGGACGTCGCTGACGATACCGACATCGCTGAACTGTCAGGCCGGTGGGAGCTTCGCGAGAGCTTCTCGTAGAGCGATGATCAGCTCCTCGTCTTGGGATTTCAAGTGTTTTTGAATCTCTATCGCCTCGCTCAGAATCGCCTCGGCGTCCTTGAATGTGTTTTCGGATCGATTGTCCGACGCTGCAGCGGCGATGTTTTGTCCAACGATGATAATTGACAACAAAACGAGCTGGAGAAAGGTTTGAGCGATCCAGGCCATAATGCCCTCTCCACCGGGTTTGAGGGCGGGAGGCAATCCTATGAGCGCGACAATTGCAAAGATGTAGGCACACCACATTGTGCCCACACCGTTCGTGATCTTTACTGCCAGCCACGAGTTGAACTTTGAAGCGACATTCTTGTTCACATCGTCGGCGGCCTTTATCACTTCATCCTTGTGTTCCAGCCGCTCAACAGTACGTGGGTGTGGCACGTGGGTATAGGTCGACACCGCTGCCTCTTTTCCTAGTGTTAACTCTTCCCCCAGATTCCGGACACGCTTGTTTACGCGGCGTAGAGCTGGCGGCGAGCGAATTGTAGTTCCCGCTCCATCGGTTACAGGTGGTTGAACAAGCGGTGCTGGCGTAGCTGGTTCGCGATCAAAGCGCCCAGAAGCGCAGACCCCATATTCGGATAAATTACGACGTTATTGGACAATGCCGATTGTCCGTAACCACTCCGTAGATCAAGCCTGAAAAATTCTTCACGGATGCCTTCTCGCGGGTACTTACAAGTTCAATCCATAGAGCCTCCAGTACATTCGAAGAGTGCAGCGCGTGGCGGTCGTTGGCTCCGGAGGTGCGGGCAAGACCACCTTTGCCCGAGCGCTGTCGCGTCGCACGGGGCTGCCCGTCGTCCACCTCGATCGCCACTACTGGAAGCCCGGGTGGGTAGCGACGCCGCGCGACGAGTGGCGAGACGTGCTCAGCGAGAAGTTGGAAGGCGATCAGTGGATCGCCGACGGAAACTACGCAGGAACCTTCGACATCCGCTTTTCACGGGCTGACACGATCATCGTTCTGGCCCTTCCGCGATGGCGATGCATTTCACGTGCCATCCGCCGGTCGCTCACCAATCACGGTCGTTCTGTCCAGGCGGACGGGTGTCCAGAACGCATCGACGTCACTTTCCTCTGGTGGCTGTGGCGCTACCCGAAGGACAGCCGTCCACTACTGGACGAGGCTCTTCGCGTGCACGGCCAGGCTGCCGCCGTCGTTGAGCTGAATTCGTCGCGTGACGTCTCGCGCTTCCTCGAGGGACTTCGTTCGTAGTTTCTTTGAAAGGGGCCTCCAGTTCGCGGCCACTCGCTCTGTTAAGCAAAGATTCCTTGGCTGAGGGGTTAATTCACCTTGTCGCCGTATTGGGTAGTTGACCTCTGGGCTCCACGCCATCCAGGAGCTGTTTACTTCCAGTCGTTACTTGACGAATACAATTCCGTCGCGGATGGACCGAACCTCATGGAATCCGAGCTCCAACCTTGACGATCCAAAGTGTCAGACCGTGATGGTATGGTCAAAACGAGTCAGCAAATTCCTGACAATCGAGGCGGAAAGTTGATGGTGAAACATGAGAACACTCACAAAGTGTGGCGTAACACTCGTTCTTGTTGGGACCATGACTGGCACGTTGTTAGTGAATGCCGGATCTGCAAGTGCTGCGTCTAATCGAACTCACTTGCTCAACGCCTGGACCGCGTTGGAGAATGACTATAAACACATCGTGGCTGCGATAAAAGCAAACAACACGACGAATGCCGAGGCTGGGTTTGTCGCTTATAGCAGGGACTGTATCCCGCTTGCTACTTTCGAGACTTCGTTCAATTCGACTATTAGCGCCGACATTTTTTCAATAGCACGACTTGGCAATGCCTGGGCATGGATTGGCTATATCACGTTAGATTCGAATGGCAGTACAGGCATGTTTAAGACTGAAACAACCAGACTTGTTAACGCAATAACTAGGTTCAACAGTGATCTATCCAAAAATGGTCTGTAGAAACTAGCCCCGATCGTTCACGAGGCCGCATGAATCACTGACCGCTATCCGCAAAAATGCCCTCCGCGTCAGGGAAACTGGAGTTGCTGAAACAACAATTTTCCAAAACACGAAGGGCACTTCTGAGATGAACGCTACCGCAACCAATCGCGTCACTGTGGAACCCGGCGGCGCGGGGGTCGT
>LMAD01000033.1 GCA_001443545.1 Acidimicrobiaceae bacterium RAAP-2 | reverse complement strand
AAGCAGGGCGTTAACCGACTTGAGGCACTGCAGCAACTGTTCATCGGTGAACCGTGGATGCCTGCACCGTCAGGCACCAGTCCCTAAGCCACTTCCTTCGAAGGGGCACCTGAACAGTTACGTGGAATTATCATGAATTTGCTACTCACGCCCCGACGGCGAGGTGGATGGTGGTCAGCGCTCCGATGGCAACGATGAGCCAGCGCACGGCGTTGGGTCGCAGTCGGCGAATCACGACCGTCCCCAACCACCCGCCCACGAGCGTTCCGATCAAGATCATGTAGATCGCCTCCTGGGCGAGGTGGCCACGGACGAGGAAGATCGCCGCGGCCACCACGTTGATGATCAGCGAGAGCAGGTTGCGAAGTCCCTGCAACTCGGCGAGGTCGAGGGGCAAGGCCACGGCCATGATCGCGAGCAAGATGATGCCGAGCCCGGCGCCGAAGTAGCCGCCGTACACCGAGGCGAGGAAGATGCCCACGAACAGGACCCGTCGCCGGGCCGGGTGGCGGTGGTCGAGGTGGGCCAGACGGGCGGTGATGCGCGGCGAAAGGGCGTAGACGATCGTCGCGGTGCCGATCAGCCACGGAATGATCCGTTCGAAGGCTCGGGGCGAGCCGAGCAGGAGCAGGGCCGTACCGACGATGGTCCCGGCGAGACAGGCCGGCACCAGTGAACGAACCAGGGTCGCGTGGCGGCGAATCTCGTGGCGAAAGCCTCGGATCCCGCCGAAGTAACTGGGAACCACCCCGACGGTCGAGGAGACGTTGGCCTGGAGGGCGCCGACCCCGAGGGCGAGCATGGTCGGGAACGTGATGAACGTCCCGCCGCCGGCAATCCCGTTGGCCATTCCCGCGGCGACCCCGGCGACGAGGTAGACGACGAGTCGCCACGGCAGCGCGAGGGAGACCGAGACCATTTTCACTACTCTACGGAGGTGCTTTGCGTGTCACCTCCGGCCCCCGCGTGTAATACCGTTGGTGGCATCGTGTGTGCTCTACCGTTAGCGACGTGTACCTCATGACTGGCGAGTTGATCGTTCCCCACGACGCCCCGAGCGATTTGATCCGGGCGGCCGGCGGCATCATCATCCGCTTCACCGCGACGGGGCACACCGAAGTGGCGTGCATCTACCGCGAGGCGCGGGGTGACTGGACGTTCCCCAAGGGCAAGCTGGACGCCGGTGAGACCTTCGAACAGGCCGCGCTGCGCGAGGTGCTCGAAGAAACCGCGATGCACTGCCGCGTCGTTCGCTTCGTCGGCACGACGAATTACACGCACCGAAAGGGCCGCCCGAAGATCGTCGCCTACTACCTCATGGTGGTCGACGGTGGCGACTTCGCGCCCAACGACGAAGTCGACGACTTGGTCTGGCTGCCCCTCGAGCGCGTCCGCGAACACCTCACGTGGGACCGAGATCAAGAGTTGTTCGACGTCGCGCTCACCCTGCCCGAAGTACGCACCCAGGCGTCTTGAGCCACTACGGGGTGATGGTCGGTAGCTGCGCGTAAGCGCCGAGCCACCGTTTCGCGAGCGACGCGATCGTGCCGTTGTCGCGCAGCGTGGCCAGCGCGAGGTCGACGCAGCCAACGAGCGGGTTACCCTTCTTGAACACGAGGGCGTAGTGGTCCCCGACCGAGGGGAACTGACCGACCAGGGTGGCGAACGGTGTGCCGTTCGCGTCGACCAACTGGGACGAGGTCATGTAGTTGCCCGTCGGCGTGTCGATGACCAGGGCGTCGATGATCCCGCTCTCCAGCGCCGCCACGAGGGCGTCCATCGTCGCGTACGACTGGGTCGGTGTTCGCGGGTGGATGTAGCGCGTGATGTAGGTCAGGCCCGGCGTACCGGCGAGGTCGCCGTACCGGTACGTGCGCAACTGCTGCGGGGTGTGATTCGCGACGATCGGGTTGCCCTTCAGCGCGACAATCGCCTGGTGGACGTCGTAGTAGGACGTCGAGAAACTGATGGCTTTGGCCCGCGTCGGCGAGTAGGTCACCTCGTTGGCGTCGAAGTCGAACGGCTTCTTACCCGCGAGGTAGCTCGTCGCGTAGGGCTGGACGACCCACGTGACGCGCCGTCGCGCTACGCCCAGCTTGCTCGCGACGGCGTAGACCACGCCGGCCTCGTAGCCCTGACCGTTGGACGGGTGGTTCTGGATGTACCACGGTGCGGAGGCGGGATTATCAGTGGCGACGGTGAGCCATCCCGGTCGGTACTCCAATGCGGGCATCTCGACGCGACACCGCGACAACATCGACGTGCTCGAAGTGGCGGCCCCCCCGGTCGTCCCCGCGAGGGGCAGCAGCGTCACGAGCAGCGAGAAACCGACGGCCCACGTCGTGATCCGCCGATGTTTCGACGGAATCCGATGGTGGGGCATGGTGGGTGAATTCTACTTCGTGGGGGTATTTCTGGCCGGTCGGTCCGTGCTCGGAGCCGCCCATCGTCTCGCGCGGTCACGGGAGGAACGCTACGTGGATTAGACGCGCACGTTGTAGGATGTCAGTGCTTGGAGAGGTGGGTGAGTTCGGTTTAAACCACATTCCTGCTAAGAATGCGGCCTGTTAACGCGGGCCCGAGGGTTCGAATCCCTCCCTCTCCGCCACCGACACCGAGCGCCCAGCGCTCGGTGTCGCCACGTGAGGAGACACGGTGCGGTACTTCATCGAGACGCTGGGCTGCCCGAAGAACCACGTCGACTCCGAGAAGTTGGCCGGTCTGCTCGTCGCCCAAGGCTACGAACCGACGACGCGAGTCGACGAGGCGGACCTCGTCGTGGCGAACACCTGCGCGTTCATCGAAGCGGCTCGCGAGGAGTCCGTTGAGACCGTGCTCGAGTTGGCCGATCGCAAACGCGACGGCGCTCGACTAGTCGTGACCGGCTGCATGGCCGAACGCTACGGTGAGGAGTTAGCGGCCGCGCTGCCCGAGGTCGACCTGGTGGCCGGCTTCGGCCAGAATCTCGTCCCGGTGAGTTCGTCGACGCCGGTGACGCTCGGTCGTCGTCCGAGCTCAGACTTCGACCTACTGAACCTGCCTCGTCCGCGCCCCACGGCGCCGTGGGCCTACGTCAAGATCGCCGAAGGGTGCGACCGACGTTGCGGGTTCTGCGCCATCCCGACGTTCCGTGGGGACCAGCGTTCGCGATCGGTCGACGAGATCGTCACCGAGGCCCGCGATCTCGTAGCCGGCGGCGTGCGCGAGCTCGTGCTGATCGCCCAAGACCTCGCGAGTTGGGGACACGACCGCCGTCGCGCCGGTCGCGGCGAACCGATTGAGGCACTCGACGACGGCGACCCGCAGCCACTCATCGCGCTGACCCGGGCGCTCGCCGCCGAAGTCGACCGGGTCCGATTGCTCTACCTCTACCCCTCGGGCCTCACGCCCGGACTCATCGAGGCCATCGTCGAGACGGGTGTGCCCTACTTCGACCTCTCGTTACAGCACTCGTCGCGGCCCTTACTTCGCGGGATGCGCCGCTGGGGTGACGGCGAGAGATTCCTCGACCGGATCGAGGCGATACGTTCCGTGGCGCCGGAGGCGACCTTCCGCTCGTCGTTCATCCTGGGCTACCCCGGCGAGACCGAGGACGACCAGCGCAACCTCGTCGAGTTCATCGAGGCCGCCCAGCTGGACTGGGCGGGATTCTTCACCTTCTCCCCCGAGGAGGGCACCGTCGCGGGGTCCCTCGGCGACCAGGTCCCCCACGTGCTGGCCCTTGAGCGCCTGCGCGAGGTCAGCGAGATCCAAGACACCATCACGGCGCGACGACGTGACGCCCTCGTCGGGTCGCGCCAGCGACTGTTGGTCGACGCGCCCGGGGTGGCCCGCAGCGTTCGCGAGTGCCCCGAGATTGATGGCATTGTAATAGTGGACCCGTCGATCGAGGTGGGTACGTTGTTCGACGGCGAGATCGTCGCGAGCCGCGGGACGGACTTGGAGGCGGTGCCGGTATGACCACCGGACAGCGAACGTACGGGGAGTCCGCACTGCTGACGCCGGCCAACATGCTGACGGCGTTCCGTCTGCTGGTGGCACCGCTCTTCATCTACCTGATCGTCGTGCACCGCATCTCGTGGTGGACGACGATCGTCGGCTTCCTCGCGGCCGCCACCGACTACTTTGACGGCATCGTCGCTCGCCGTCACGGAACGACGAGGTCGGGGGCGTTCCTCGACCCGTTGGCCGACAAGGTGCTCGTGCTCGGCGCCCTCTACGCCCTGATCCTCGCCCGGCCCCACGGGTTGACCTCCTTCATCGTGCCCTCGGTGCTCATCACGTTGCGCGAAGCGTGGATGAGCGTCTATCGATCGCGGGCCGCCCGGCGCGGCATCTCGATCCCGGCGAGCAAACTCGCCAAGTGGAAGACCTTCGTCCAAGACTGGGCGATCGCCTTTTGCATTATCCCGGTGTTCGCCCACTTCGCCTGGATCGGCGAAGCGACCATCTGGGTGGCCACGGTGATGACGATCTACACGGGGTGGCAGTACTTCGTCGACGGACGACGATTGGGGGGTCATGCGCGTTGAGGTCGTCGCCGTCGGCACCGAGTTGCTCCTGGGCCAGATCGCCGACACGAACTCCCAGTGGCTCGGCGAACAGTTAGCCGCCAGCGGTATCGCCTCACACTTCCACCAGCACGTGGGCGACAATCACGAACGGATCGTGCTGGCCCTGCGTACCGCCCTGGCGCGAAGCGACGCCGTGATCGTGTGCGGGGGACTCGGCCCGACCCAGGACGACATCACGCGCGCCGCGATCGCCGAGGTGATGAACGTCCCTCTGGAACGCCACTCGGAGCTCGTCTCGACGATCCGAGGATTCTTCGAGGCGCGGGGTCGGACGATGCCCGACAACAACCTGCTGCAGGCCGACGTACCGCGGGGGGCGGTGATCATCGACCAGTCGAGGGGCACCGCGCCGGGGTTGATCTGCCCGGTCGGTCAGAAGGTCGTCTACGCCGTACCCGGCGTCCCCTACGAGATGACCGACATGTTCGAACGCGCAATCCGGCCCGACCTCCTCGAACGCCAATCAGCCACCGGCGAGCGCTCGACGATCTCGAGTCGGGTGCTGCGCACCTGGGGAGCGAGCGAGTCGGCGCTCGCCGAAGCGGTCGCGTCGCGCTTCGACGCGCTCGTCGACGACGACCGGGTGACCATCGCCTTCCTCGCGTCGGGCATCGAAGGCATCAAGGTCCGCCTCACGGCGCGAGGTACCGACCCCGCGCACGCCACGGCACTGCTCGACGAGGAGGAGATCCGAGTCCGCGAACTGATCAACGCGAACCTGGGGGACATCATCTTCGGCGTCGACGCCGAGACGATGGAGGACGCGGTGGCCACTCGTCTGCTCGCCCGCGGCGCGACGCTCGCGGTTGCGGAGTCGATCACCGGCGGCCTGATCGCCAGCCGTCTGGTCAATGTTTCGGGGGCCTCCACGTGGTTCCGCGGTGGCGTCGTGAGCTACGCCTCCGAGGTCAAGTTCGACCTGTTGGGAGTGGCGCGTGGCCCGGTCGTCAGCCCCGAGGCCGCGATGGCCATGGCCGAGGGCGTCGTCCGACTGCTCGGCGCCGACATCGGGCTCAGCGTGACGGGGGTCGCCGGCCCCGAGGAGCAGGACGGACAGCGTGCCGGGACGGTGTTCGTCGGCCTCGCGATCGGTGGCACCCTCGAGCACGTGGCGTTACGGCTGCCCGGGGACCGGCCACGGGTGCGCGCCTACAGCGCCATCAGTGCGCTGGACGCCCTACGCCGGACCCTTGACCGATTGGCGTAGCCGCGCCACGTAATCTCGGGGGAGACCACGGGAGGCGTTGATGTCATCGTTGGAGATTCGAACCGATCCGTCGGCGATGGGGATGGATGGTGCTCGACTCGAGCGCATCGGTGCCCACTTCGAGCGCTACGTGGCCGATCGTCGCCTGAGCGGCTGGCTCGTGACCGTGGCGCGCGCCGGCGAACTGGTCTGGACCGGATCGGGCGGCCACCGCGATCGCGAGGCCGGCCTGGCGGTGACCGACGACACCCTCTGGCGGATCTACTCGATGACCAAGCCCCTCACCACGATTGGCGCCATGATGCTCTACGAGGAGGGCCGATTCGATCTGAACGACGACGTCGGTCGGTGGATCGACGCCCTGGCCGATCCCCGGGTCTACGTGTCGGGTACCCCGAGCGCGCCGGTGACCGTCCCGGCGGTCGAGCCGGTGCGGGTCCATCACCTGCTCAGCCACACCAGTGGTCTCACCTACGGGTTCAACTACCTCCACCCAGTCGACGCGATCTACCGGGCCAAGGGGTACGACTTCGGGTGGGCCAAGGGCGCGGACCTGGCGCGTGCCGTCGACGACTGGTGCACGAGCCCCCTGCTGTTCCAACCGGGCACCCGGTGGAACTACTCGGTCGCGACCGACGTCCTCGGCCGACTCATCGAGATCTGGAGTGGTCAGCCGCTCGACGAGTTCTTCCGCGAGCGCATCATCGAGCCCCTCGGACTGGTGGATACCGATTGGTACTGCCCCGAGGAGAAGCGCGACCGCCTGGCGATGCTCTACGTGCCCGTCGACGGGACGTCGTCGCCCGCCACCGACCTGGCGCGCGCGGCCACGCACCGGCCCCAACTCTGGAGCGGCGGCGGCGGGCTGGTCTCGAGCGCGGCCGACTACCAGCGGTTTATGACGATGATCCTGCGCGGGGGCGAGCTGGACGGGGTGCGGCTCGTCTCGAGTCGCACCGTATCGCTGATGAGCGAGAACCACCTGCCCGGCGACGTGGACCTCGCGAGCTTCGCGAGCGATACGTTCTCCGAGACCGACTACGCGGGCGTCGGGTTCGGCCTCGGGTTCTCGGTGATGATCGACCGACGGGCGAACAAGAGCCTGGTCTCGGAGGGAACGATCGGGTGGGGCGGCGCGGCCTCGACGGCCTTCTGGATCGACCCGGTCGAGGAGTTGACCGTCGGCTTCTACACTCAGTTGCTGCCGAGCGGGACCCACCCGATCCGTCGCGAGCTCCAGCAGCTGGTCTACCAAGCATTGACCGACTGACTTCCTGGGACCGCGCTCAAGGACCGGACGACGAACACCTCGAAAATCCTTGAAGCGAACACTTGTTCGTAGTACGGTGTCGGCGTAGCCCGACCGATGTCAGAGGGGCACCCTACAGTGCCCCGACGACGTAGACGAAGGAGAACCATGGCCACCGATGACCGCAGCAAGGCCCTTGATGCAGCACTCGGCCAGATCGAGAAGCAGTTCGGCAAGGGGTCGATCATGCGCATGGGCGAGAACTTGCACATGAACATCGAGACGATCCCGACTGGGGCGCTCGCCCTCGACATGGCGCTCGGGGTGGGGGGCCTGCCGCGCGGACGCATCGTCGAGCTCTACGGACCAGAGTCGTCGGGTAAGTCGACCCTCGCGATGCACGTGGTGGCCGAAGCGCAGCGCAACGGTGGCGTGTGCGCCTACATCGACGCCGAGCACGCGATGGACCCCGTGTACGCGCGCGCCATCGGCGTGAACGTCGACGACCTGTTGATCAGCCAACCCGATACGGGTGAGCAGGCCCTCGAGATCACCGACATGCTGATCCGCTCCGGGGCGCTCGACGTCATCGTGATCGACTCGGTGGCCGCACTCACCCCGCGCGCCGAGATCGAGGGTGACATGGGCGACACGCACGTCGGTCTGCAGGCCCGGCTCATGAGTCAGGCGCTGCGCAAGCTCACCGGCGGGCTGTCCAAGTCGAACACGATCGCCATCTTCATCAACCAACTGCGCGAAAAGATCGGTGTCATCTACGGATGCTTCTCGTACGGGACCCGCGTGGTACTCGCCGACGGAACGACCGAGCAAATTGGCAAGATCGTGAATCAGCGACTACCCGTCGAGGTGCTGTCGTACGACTCCAAGCTCGGTGCGGTGGTCCCGAAGCGAGTCGTGAATTGGTTCGATAACGGGAATGCCGACAGCTTCCTTCAGGTCACCGTGGCCAAGCCGAGGGGAAACGGGCGGGCGCAATTCGCGGCCACCGCGAATCATCTCGTTCGTACGCCCGCCGGATGGAAGGAAGCCAAGGACCTCGTGGTAGGCGAGAATGTCATGCAGGCGGTTCCCGTGTACCTGTCCGACTTCCAACTGGAAGTGATTCGCGGCACGTTGATGGGTGACGGTGCAATCTCGCCAACCAAGAGCGGGCTCGGCGCACGACTTCGCTACTCGCACGGGCCCAAGCAGGCACCGTACGCCGCCTGGAAGGCGTCGCTCTTCGCGAACGTGAAGAGCAGCCACGCAGTCCGAGAGGATGGAGTCGTCACCTACGACTTCCAGCCGTTGCCCGAGTTGGCCGCGCTTCGCCAGTCGGTGTACGTCGGCGGGAAGAAGATCTTCGATGACGACTACCTCAAAGGGTTGACGCCACTGTCCCTCGCGTTGTGGTACATGGATGATGCGAGTTTCGCCCTTCGGTCCAAGGGCCTACAGACCCGTACCGAAGGGGGGAGCGGACGTGTCAATATCTGCGTTGAGTCGATGGAACCCTCCACGCGCGAACGCCTCGTTGCCTACCTGAACGACACGTGGCACATTCGAGCCGACCTGACCGCCCCAGGGTCCGAGCGCCAGGCCGTCCTTCAGTTCTCGACGGGCGAGTCCGCCAAACTGCAGGCCCTCATCGCTCCGTACGTGCACCCGAGCATGGACTACAAGCTGCTGCCTCGATTCCGCGGTCAGTTCTCCGTCGAACCGGTCTTCGTGCCGACCCATTACGAGTTGATGGCCATGCCCATTGTCGATATTCATCAGAAGCCACCGACTCGGTCCATGCGACGTTTCGACATTGAGGTCGAGGGGTCGCACAACTACCTCGTCGACGGGGTAGTTGTCCATAACTCTCCCGAGGTAACGCCCGGTGGCCGTGCGCTCAAGTTCTATTCGTCGATCCGTCTCGACATCCGTCGGATCGAGTCGATCAAGGACGGGACCGAGATCGTCGGTAACCGTACGCGCGTGAAGGTCGTGAAGAACAAGTGCGCGGCGCCGTTCAAGCAGGCGGAGTTCGACATCATGTACGGCCAGGGCATCAGTCGAGAAGGGTCGGTGCTGGACGTCGCCGTGGAGCTCGGCTTCGTCAAGAAGGCCGGTGCCTGGTTCACCTACGAGGGCGAGCAACTTGGCCAGGGGCGTGAGAACGTGAAGAACTTCCTGCGCGAGAGCCCCCAACTCATGGCCGAGATCGACGAGCGGGTTCGAACGCACCTCGCCGAAGCGCTGGCGCCCGACGTCATCGGTGAGGTGATCGACGTCGACTCACCGATCACGCTCGACTGAGGCCGCCGCTGGCGTTCACGTCGGCGTGGCGATCGTCCGATGACCAGGGTGGTCGTCGCGCGGTCCCGGGCCGCGGGGTCGTCCGGTCGGGGTGGTCTCGAGCGACGTCAGCGGTAGCGTGACCTCCATGCATCTTCGCCGCCACATTCGACGACTTCTCGGTGAAGCGGTTCGCGCAGTACGGGCCTACGCCAACGACGTGTCGATCGTCGGTCCGCACGATCACTACGCCGACGCCTTCCACTACTTCGGCTCGGGCGCGGCGTTGATGGCCCCGCAGGGAGTCATCTACAACGAGCGGTACCTCTCGATCGGCGACGGCACCCTCATCGGTCCGAACGTCTGCCTGACCGCAGGCATCAACGGTGACCAGACGATGCTCTCCACGCCGGTCGTCTCCATCGGGCGGCGCTGCGTGATCGGTCGGGGTTCGCACATCATCGGCCACTGGCGCATCGAACTCGGTGACGAGATCCAGACCGGCCCCTACGTCTACATCACTGACCAGAACCACGTCTACGACGACCCGGACGTGGCGATCGGCTGGCAGACCGCGACCGAGGCCGCCGTGCGGATCGGGTCGGGGAGCTGGCTGGGCGCCAACGTCGTGATCCTGCCGGGGACCGATCTCGGCGAGCACACCACGGTCGCCGCGGGCGCGGTGGTGCGCGGCACCTTCCCGAGCCACGTGGTGCTCGGCGGGGTCCCCGCCAAGGTCCTGCGACACTTGGACCCCGAGCGCGGTTGGCTCGCGGGTCCTGCGTCGTGAGCCTGGGTGTGAACCTCGGTCCCCTGCGATCCTCGCGCCAATACCGGCGGCTCTACGTGGCGGGCTTCATCTCGGCGCTCGGGAGTCAGGCGACCTACGTGACCACCGCGTACCAGCTGAAGCAGTTGACCCGTTCGCCGATCGCCGTGGGCGCACTGGGGCTCGTCGAGGTGGTGCCACTGCTCGTCTTCGGCCTCTACGGCGGAGTGCTGGCCGATCACTTCGACCGACGCCGCCTGGTCCTGCTCACGGAGTTCGTGCTCCTGCTCACGGCCGTCGCGCTCGTCGTGAACGCTGCGCGCCCCTCGCCCCAGGCCTGGGTGCTCTACGTGGTCGACGCCGTCATCATCATCGCCGGCAGCGTCCAGGGCCCGAGCCTGGCCGCGCTCAACCAGCGACTGGTGCGCCACGAGTTCCAGCGCGACGCCGCCACGCTCAACATGGTGCGCGGGACCTTCGCCTCGATCGTGGGTCCGGCACTCGGTGGCTTCATCGCGGTGGCTGCGGGACCAGGGTGGGTCTACGCGATCAACGTCGTGACCTTCGTGTTCTCCCTGGGGCTGCTCCTCACGCTCGCGCCGGTCGCGCGGGGCGGCGGTGACGGGGCGTCGATGAGTTCGCTGCTGGTGGGACTGCGCTACGCGCGCTCGCGCCCGGACATCGTGGGCACCTACGTCGTGGACCTGCTCGCGATGGCCCTGGCCTACCCGGTCGTGATGCTGCCCTTCGTCGCGGCGCACTTCCCCGAGCACTACGCGCTGTCCCTGCTCTACCTCGCGCTGCCCGCGGGGGCCCTGCTCGCGACGCTGACCTCGACGTGGACCCGGCGGGTCCACCGCTACGGCCGCGCCGTCGTCGCGGCCGCCGTCACCTGGGGGGTCGGGATCGCCGTCTTCGGCTACTCGACCTCCTTCGCGGTCGTCCTGCTCGGACTCGTCGTCGCCGGTGGGGCGGACGCGGTGAGCGGGATCTTTCGTAACACGATGTGGAACGAGTCGATCCCGCCCGACGTACGCGGTCGCATGGCCGGGGTCGAGCTGATCTCGTACTCGCTCGGACCGACCGCCGGTCAGTTCCGGTCGGGTCTGATGACCGCGTGGACCTCGCTGCGGTTCTCGCTCACGGTCGGTGGACTGGCCAGCGCCGGTTCGGTGGCGGTCGTCGTCGCGGCCCTGCCCCAACTGTGGGCCTTCGACGCGCGCACCGACCGCCACGTCGCCGAGGTGCGCGCGCTGCGCGAGGGCGAGGGCGACGGGGGATAATCCCACGCTCTACGCTCGATCCGTGACGAATGCGTACTTGGTGACAGTGAGCGGCCCCGACCGGATCGGGGTGGGGGCCGAGCTCTTCGCGGCGCTGTCGGACCTGGAGGCCGGCGGGGCGACGTTGAGCGACGTCGGCCAAATCACCATTCGTGGGGCACTGGTGCTCTGCGCCGAGGTTTCGGGCGACGAGCTCACGCTCGAGGCCGTTCAGGCCGTCATCGCGACGCGAGACGTCGCGGGCCGGTCGATCTCGGTCAACGTCGAGCCGGTCGACGCTTCGGCCGACGCGAGCGGACGTCGCCTGCTGGTGACCCTGCTCGCCCCGACGATCGGCGCCACCCAGCTGCGCGCCGTCTTCGACGCGATCGCCGCCAGCGGGTCGACCTGTGAGCGGATCGTGCACCTGGCCGCCTACCCGGTCGACTGTTATGAACTCGTGGTCCTCGGCCTCGACCACGACGCGTTGCGCCAGGGCGTGACCGACGCCGCCAACGCCGTCGGGCTCGATCTGGCCGTCCAGCGCGCGGGCCTGCACCGGCGCGCGAAGCACCTCGTGGTCATGGACGCCGACTCGACGCTCATCCAAGAGGAGGTGATCGACCTGCTGGCCGAGGCCTGCGGTCGGGCCGAGGCCGTGACGGCCATCACGGCGTCGGCGATGGCCGGTGAGATCGACTTCGCCGAATCCCTGCGTCGACGCGTCGCGCTGCTCGAGGGCCTGCCGGCGAGCGTGATCGACGACGTGCGCGCGCGCCTGCGCCTCACGCCCGGAGCGCGCACCTTGCTCACGACCCTGCAGCGGCTCGGCTACGTGCCCGCCGTCGTCTCGGGTGGCTTCGTCGAGGTGTTGGCGCCCTTGCTCGACGAGCTCGGCGTGCGCTACTACGACGCCAACCACCTAGAGATCGTCGACGGCCGGCTCACCGGTCGCGTCGTCGGTGAGATCGTCGACCGGGCCGGCAAGGAGCGCGCCCTGCGCCGCTTCGCCGACGAGGTGGGCGTTCCGCTCGAGCAGACCGTCGCGGTCGGCGATGGCGCCAACGACATCGACATGATCTCGGCCGCCGGCCTGGGCATCGCCTTCAACGCCAAGCCGGTCGTTCGCGCGCACGCCGACGCGGCGCTCTCGGTGCCCTACCTCGACGCGGTGCTCTACTTTCTCGGTATCAGTCGCGAAGAGATCGAAGCGGACTAACCGGTGGCCGGGTCCGGGCTCGACGAGCGGCGCGCCGCTCTGGCGTCGTTGCGTCGGCTCATCTTCTCGGCGTCGGTACCACTCGAACGCCAACGCGTCCGCTTCTCCGTCGCGACCTCGGTGATCGCCTCGCTCCCGAGTACCGCGCGCCGGCCGCCGTCGAGGACGTGACGGAACTGCTCGAGCACTCGGCCGGGTGGCTCGACGCCTGCGCGCGGGCCTACGCTCCCGGCGGCCGCTCGTCACCGCTCGTCTCACCGCTGCGCGCGTCGTGGGCGGGGATCGCCCCCACGGTGGAAGTCGGGGCGAGCGACGACCTGCTCGCTGCGGACGCGACCCCCCTGGGCGCGCCGACGGACTCCGAGGTCACGGTTCGCACGCGGCGCGGCCCGTGGCACGACTTCGCCCCCGCGGTCGGTCAGCTGCGCGAGGCCGACGAGGCCACTGACGTGATCGCTCGTCACGCGGCGACGCACGCCGGGTGGGACCGGGTTGACGTCGCGACCGAGGAGCCCGGTGGTATGTTCGGCGATACCTGAGCGTAGGAGGGGACGTGCGGGTTTCGATAGACGGGGACCGTTGTCAGGGTCACGGGCGCTGCTTCAATCTCGCCCCGGACGTGTTCGGCTTCGACGACCTCGGCAACGGGGTGGTGCTGGTGGAGTCGGCCGAGGACGAACGCACCATTCGACTCGCGCGGCTCGCGCAGGTGAACTGCCCGGAGCACGCGATCTCGGTGGACGACTGAGATGACCGACGAATCGGTGAGTGACTTCGCCGTCGACTGGGACCACACGGACCCGCGCTGGGTGCACGACCCCTACCCAATCTGGGAGGACCTGCGGGGCCGTTGCCCCGTCGCGCACACCGAGCGCTACGGCGGCGCCTGGTTCCCCGCTACCCACGCCGGGGTGTCGGCGGTCGCGACCGACACCGAGCACTTCACCAGCCGCACCGTGGTCATCGGCAACGGCCGGCCGACGGAGGAGGCCCCGCCCGCGCCGATCGGCGTCGCCCCCCCGATCACCTCGGACCCGCCCTTCCACCAGATCGCCCGGCGACTCGTCCTGCCCGTCTTCGCGCCCGGTCCCGTTCGCGACCTCGAGCCGATGGTCCGCGCCCTGTGCGGCCGGCTGCTCGACGCGCTCGCCGGACAGCGCGAGGTGAACGCCGCCACCCAGTACGCCCAGTTCATCCCGCCGGCCGTCATTATCCGCATGCTCGGGTTCCCCGAGGCCGACGAGGAGCTGTTCCGCGAGTTCGTGCACGTGGTGCTCGAGGGCGTCAACCACCCGGTCGAGGAGCGAATCGAGGAGTTCGCCCCCATCGAGGCCTACCTCGACGCCCAGATCGAGGACCACCGCGCGAACCCGCGTGACGACCTGACGAGCTACCTCTTGGGCGTGGAGGTCGCGGGTCAACGCCTCTCGATCGAGCACGTGCGCGGCACGATGGTGCTCGTGCTCATCGCGGGGATCGACACCACCTGGTCGGCGATCGGCGCCTCGCTGTGGCACCTGGCGAGCCACCCCGACGACCTCGCCCGGTTGGTCGCCGAGCCCGACCTGATGCCGATCGCCGTCGAGGAGTTCCTGCGCTACTACGCGCCGGTGACGATGGCCCGGCTCGTGAAGGACGACGTCGACTTCCTCGGCTGCCCGATGAAGCGCGACGACTGGATACTGCTCGGGTTCCCGGCCGCGAACCGCGACCCGTCGGTCTTCCCCGACGCCGACCGGTTCATCATCGACCGCCTGGAGAACCGGCACCTCGCCTTCGGGCTCGGGATCCACCGTTGCGCGGGGTCGAACCTCGCGCGCATGGAGCTACGCGTGGCGATCGAGGAGTTCATCAAGCGCTACCCGAAGTTCGAGCTCATCGACGCCGACGCCGTCACGTGGTCCCAGGGCCAGGTCCGCGGGCCGCGCCACCTGCCGATCCGAGTCGGCTAGCGATCGTCGCCGCGCGCTACGAGCTATTACGCAGAACTTATCGAGCACGGGGTTCGCCGGCGAACGCCCTCGGTAGGCTGCAGCCGTGATCGAAGCGCGGGGCTTGTCCAAACGGTTCGGGGACGTGCTCGCCGTGGACGATCTCACCTTCGACGTCCAAGCCGGTCTGGTGACCGGGTTCCTCGGTCCCAACGGTTCGGGCAAGTCCACGACGATGGCGATGATCATGGGCCTCGACCACCCCAACGCCGGCACGGTCACGATCGGGGGCCGGCGCTACCACGACCTGCGCTGGCCGCTGCGCGAGGTCGGCGGCCTGCTCGAGGCGCGAGCGATCCACCCCGGTCGTTCGGCCCGTACGCACCTGGCGAGCCTCGCGATCTACAACGACATCCCCGTCTCGCGCGTCGACTTCGTGCTCGACCAGGTCGGTCTGAGCGACGTGGCGTCCAAGCGCGTGGGCAAGTTCTCGCTCGGCATGGGTCAGCGGCTCGGGATTGCGGCGGCCCTGCTCGGCGATCCGGCGGTGATCCTGCTCGACGAACCGGTGAACGGGCTCGACCCCGAGGGCATCCGCTGGATGCGCACCCTGTGCAAGTCGCTCGCCGCCGAGGGCCGCACGGTGTTCATCTCCAGCCACCTGATGGCCGAGATGGCGCTCACCGCGGACCAGCTCGTGGTCATCGGCAAGGGCCGGCTCATCGCCGAGATGTCCGTCGCCGACTTCGTGGCGCGCAGTTCGACCAAGTCCTTCCTAGCGCGCGTCGGTTCGCCCGACGCCTTCGTCGGCGCGGTCCGGGCGATCGGCGGCGACGTAGTCACCAACGCCGACGGCACGATGACGGTGACGGGCGTGGACGCGGTGGGAATCGGTGACGCGGCGCTGGCCGCGCGCGTCGCCATCTACGAGTTGTCGGCCCAGGCCTCCCTCGAGGACGCCTTCATGGAACTGACCGGGGCCACCGTCGAGTATCGAGGTGTCGCGTGAGCGCGAACCCGGTGAGCGAGCGGACGTTCGTGGTCGACGAGCCCCAGGGCCGCGCCGGGCTGCGTCAGGCGATACCCGCGGAGTGGACCAAGTTCTGGTCGGTGCGCTCCACCGCCTGGAGCCTGTTCGCCTTGATCGTGGCGACGATCGGACTCGGCGTACTGTCGACCCACGCGCTGCACAGCCAACCCGGCGGCGTGCCGGACCCGATGCGACGGATCTTCGTCGGTTTCAACCTCGGCCAGTTCGCCATCGGGGTCTTGGGCGTGCTCTTCATCAGCGCCGAGTACGGCACGGGCCAGATCCGCTCGACCCTGTCCGTGATGCCCCGTCGACCGGTGGTCGTCGCGGCCAAGGCGATCGTGATGGGCGCGGTCGGACTCGTCGTCGGCGAGGTCCTCGCCTTCGTGACCTTCTTCGTCGGCGACTCGATGCTCGCGGGCACGCCATCGCACGTCGCCTTCGGCTCGCCGGGAGTCCTGCGCGTGCTGATCGACAGCGGGCTCTACCTCGCCCTGCTCGGGCTCATCGGCCTGGGCATCGCCACGGTGCTGCACAACTCGGCGGGCTCGATCGCCACGTTGGCCGGAGCGGTCCTCATCCTCACGCTGCTGGTGAGCGCCATGCCCAAGGCCATCATCGACGCGGTCAGCCGGTACCTGCCGGCCAACATCGGCTCGACCGTCTTCGCCCTTCGACCGCCGGGACGCTTCCAAGACGTCCCGGTCTTCAGCGCGTCGGTCGGGCTCGCGGTGCTCGCGCTCTACGCGATTATCTTGCTCGGCGCCGGCTGCTACCTGATGATCCGCCGCGACACCTGATCGAGTCGCGGGTTCAGAGCCCGAGGTTGGGGGTGGCGAGTCGCCACTGGTCGGCCATCCACGCCTCGATCGCGTCGGGCTCGCGCGGCAGGGCCGCCGAGAGGTTGCGCGATCCGTCGGCCGTGACGAGGATGTCGTCCTCGATGCGTACCCCGATGCCGCGGTACTCCTCGGGGACGCTCAGGTCGTTCACCTGGAAGTAGAGGCCCGGTTCGACGGTGAGCACGTAGCCCGCTCGCAGCTCGCCGCGGTAGAGGTCGTTGCGCGCGTTGGCGCAGTCGTGGACGTCGAGGCCCAGCATGTGCGAGACGCCGTGCAGGGTGTAGCGGCGATGGGTCTGGCGGTCGCGCCGCAACGACGCCTCGGGGTCGTCGATGATCCCGAGCTCGGCCAGGCCGTAGGCGAGGACGCGGATGGCCGCGTCGTGAGGATCGGCGAAGTCGGCCCCGGGGGCCACGGCGGCGATGCCGGCGTCCTGGGCGGCGAGCACCAGCTCGTAGATGCGCCGCTGGGCCGGGGTGAAGGTGCCGCTTACCGGGATGGTGCGCGTGACGTCGGCGGTGTAGAGCTGGTCGCACTCGACCCCCGCGTCGAGTAGCAGCAGGTCGCCGTGGCGCACGGCCCCGTCGTTGCGGGTCCAGTGCAGCACCGTGGCGTTGGCCCCGCTGGCCGCGATCGTGTCGTACCCGACGTCGTTACCCTCGACGCGCGCGCGCAGGTTGAAGACACCCTCGATCACCCGCTCGCTGCGTCCGAGCGCCTGGGGCAGGGCGCGCACGACGTCGGCGAAGCCCCGGACCGTGTGGGCGACCGCGCCCTCGAGCTGACGCTGCTCGAACTCGTCCTTCACCAGTCGCAGCTCGCCGAGGGTCGCCGCGAGGCGGTCGTCGTCCTCGCTCGCCTCGAGCGAGGCGTCGAGGGCCGCGTCGAAGCCGCGCACGATCGCCATCTTGGTGTCGCGCAGCTCGGCCAGGTGCTTGGCCAGGTCCTCGAGCGGGGCGGTGTCGATGGCGTAGTACTGCGCGGCCTCGCTCACGCCGCGCCGCGCGCCGACCCATAGCTCGCCGTAGCGAGAGTCAGTGAAGAACTCGTGCGTGCGCGCGTCTCGCCGCTCGGGGACGTAGAGCGTCGCGTGGCTGATGCCCGCCCCCGGGGTGATGACGAGCACGCAGTCGGGTTCGACGCAGCCGGTGAGGTAGAAGAAGTCGGTGCCGGGTCGGAACCGATAGTCGGTGTCGTTGGCGCGGACCTTGGGGTTGCCGGTGGGGATTACCAAAGTGGTGCCGGGAAAGGCCATCGCGAGCCGCTCGCGACGGCTCGCGGCGTGGCTCGCGGCGGGGTGGACGTCGGTGCTCGGTGTCGCGGGGGCCCAGTCGGAGGTCATCGCGTCCACCAGCGCCCGGGGCACCGCCGGCCGGTGGCCGCCGGCCCACACCCAGTGCTCGGAGATCGGGTGCTCGGCCGAGACGTCGGGTTCGGGGACGGAGTGATCGCTCATGGGCTCAATCTACCGCCCGTGATTCGAGCGGCGACGTCGTAGTGTCGTGGCATGGAGATCACGCTCGACTTCGAAGGACCCGTCGCGGTGCTGACCTGGCGCGACGGGGAGAACCGGATTAACGACGACTCGCTGGAGGCGTTGCACGCCCGGCTCGACGAGCTCGACCAGCGCGACGGCCCACTGGCGCTGGTGCTGAGCGGGGAGGGGAAGTTCTTCTCGAACGGCCTGGACCTCCAACGATACGGTGCCGACCCCGCGGGGCTCGGTCACATCCTCACCGAGTTGCACCGAACGGTCGTTCGGCTCTTGTTGTTCCCCGCCTACACCGTCGCGGCGCTCAACGGCCACACGTTCGCCGGCGGGGCGTTGCTCAGTTGCGCCTTCGACTACCGGGTCATGCGCGAGGACCGCGGGTTCTGGTGCATGAACGAAGCCGACATCGGGCTCCCGCTCGACCACAAGCTCGCGGCCATCCTGTTCAACCGCCTACCGCGCGCCACCGCCATCGACGCGATGCTGACCGCGCGGCGCTTCGCCGCTCCGGCGGCGCGCTCGGCGGGCATCGTCGAAGCGATGGCCCCCGAGGGGTCGGTGCTCGAGGTGGCCGTCGACGTGGCCGCGTCGAACGCGGGTAAGGACCGCGGCGTCATCGCCCACCACAAGCGCATCGCCTACGGCGAGATCGCCGCGACCCTCGGGTTCCCGATCGGCTAACGCCGGGTCCGGTCGACCAGGCGCCACGTGGCGGGCAGCGCGACGCCGGCGAGGGAGGCCTTGATGACCTCGCCGGTGATGAAGGGCGTCAACCCGTAGGAGATGGCGGTCGCGAGACCGACGTGCAGGCTGAACGCGAGCCACGGCACGGCGATGGCGAAGATGATGACCTCACCGATGACCATCGACGAGACCGCTCGCGCGACGGTGCGGTCGGCGCCGCGCGAGGCGAGCCAGCCGAGCACGGCGCTCGCGACCACGAAGCCGAGCAGGTAGCCGAAGGTCGCCATCGGCACGCCGCTCGAGTGGCCGGCGAACCACGGCACCCCGACGACCCCCGCGACGACGTAGAGCGCCATGGCCAGACTGGCGCGGCGCCAGCCGAGCGCGGTGCCCACGAGCAACACCCCGAGGGTCTGACCCGTGATCGGCACGGGTGTGAAGCCGAGGTGGATGGTCACCTGGGCGAGCAGGCCGACGAGGGCGGCGCCGGACACGACGAGCACGGCGTCGGCCGTGCGCGACGAGGTGACGGCGTCGGCGAGCACGCGACGCGGGTTCGAAACGGTGATGGTGGACATGCGACCTCCCTAGAC
Source organism: Acidimicrobiaceae bacterium RAAP-2 (assembly GCA_001443545.1). Taxonomy (GTDB): domain Bacteria; phylum Actinomycetota; class Acidimicrobiia; order Acidimicrobiales; family RAAP-2; genus RAAP-2. The sequence continues at coordinate 386 of LMAD01000033.1, read as the reverse complement.
TTTCGGCAATGCTACGCCGACGCGGGCGTCGGCTAGATCCAGCCCTGGTCTCGGGCAATCTGCTCGACGTCGCCGATGCGCAGGCCGCTGCGGTGCTGGAGGGTGCGGATCAGACCACCGGCCTCGTAGAGCGACTCGTGGGTGCCCGTGTCGAGCCACGTCGTGGCCCGCGAGAGCACCTCGACGCGCAGCTCAGCGCGTTCGAGGTAGGCGTTGTTGAGCGCGGTGATCTCGAGCTCGCCGCGCTCGCTGGGGGCGAGCTGGTGGGCGAACTCGCTGGCGCGCTCGTCGTAGAAGTAGATGCCGGGCACCGCGTAACTGCTCTTGGGCGCGGCGGGTTTCTCCTCGATCGAGATCACCAGACCGGCGTCGTCGAATTCGACGAC
>LMAD01000032.1 GCA_001443545.1 Acidimicrobiaceae bacterium RAAP-2 | reverse complement strand
TGTGAGAGGACCGACGAGGTGGCACCCGAGCGCAACACGTCGGCGTCATCGATGCACGACGCACCCGCGACCATTGCGTGCACCAGGGTCGCCACCCGCCTGCCGGGCAGCGGAGGAATCGAAATTGTCTCCTCGGCCAATTGTTGAAGGCCGAGCTTTTCGCTCAAGAGACCCACCAACGCGAGCCCCGCGTTCGCCACGGAATGGTCGTCGTCGAATGCCACCGACAGACGAGAAGGGCTGTGTAGAGTAGTCATCGAAAAGGTGCCTTCCTCAATAGGTGAATTTGTTGTTTCGCAACTCAAATTCTACCTGATGGAGGCACCTTTTTCGCGTATGGTCAGACCCTCAGTTCGCTACCCCGACGGTGGTTCCAGGCTAACGCACTACTGGGCGCCGGTGGCCATAACCAGCGGCGACGGTGGCGTGACGGGCGTCGGGCTCCTCGCGCAACCGAGCCAGGTCAACGATGTGGCGATCAACTTTTCGACTCGTTCGCGTACGGTGGTTCGCATCACGTCGGTCGCGGTACTACCACTTCGGGGCTTTCTCATGCCCGAGGTTGTCGGCGTCGAGTTCGCACCTCACGCGAGCGACTTAGTCAATGGGCGAGGCTGGCCGGTCCGGCTCCCGAAGGGTATAACGGTGCAGGCTCAAGGAAACGCCTCTTTGGTGCAGGCGATCGGGGCGACCGTCACCCTGGCGCGCACCAACGTCCTGTGGCTGGGCCTGCGCGCACCGATGCTGCATCACGCTTACGCAGTCGAGGGGCTGCGGGTGACGTACGAACGTCGTGGCGTCAGTCACACGATGACGATCGACCAGTCCACCGCGCCCGACGTAATCTGCGCGAGTTCGTCGAGTTCCGGACAGTTGCCAACCTGGTGCTCGCAACAGATCCAGGCTGCCCACTCAATTGCCATGTTTTTAACGAATCAACTTACGACAACACAGTCGTTGTCAAACGAAGCGCAATTCGTCGCTCAACTCGCATTGAGCGACGTGCAAGCCGCGGGTCACGGCGCGCCGACGCTCGTTGACGTTCGGCAGTGGGCCGCTCAGTTCTTCCCCGTCACTGGCTCCGACGCGATCCAGTCCGTCACCGGCGTCGTCAATGCCGGTGTGCCCGAGTGGCGATTTGTCATTCGGGGTTCGTCAGGTCCTTTGACCTCAGTGCGCTGTACGAATCGGGGTCGAGTCACCGCCGGAGGCGGTGTCGTTGGCATTGGAGTTGTGAGCTGCCCCTTGCAGAGTCGAGGCTAACCCCGGGTCTCATGGGTGCTTTTGGGTTCGCACGAGACGCCTGTGAACAGTGGCGATTGCGGCGGTGAACGCGTCGGTGGCTTGCGTCGAATCGTTAGCCGGGACAGCGGTGACAGAAATTCGGTGAGCCCCTTTCCAAAGAGTTTGGGACAAATGGCCCTCAGCCGTTCGGGCAAACGTTCGACAAAGCACCGCTTGAAGAGTTCGCCAGTCGGGTCCTGCCGGGGCGGGGGTAATACCGTCAACCGCTTACCGAGTGGCCGTCACCGTGATCACGTTACGGGGCGCGTGAGGATGAGTTCGACGACGTCGTCTCGGCGAATCCCTTGACGGCGAGCGAAGTCAAGTAGCTCGTCAATCTGAGAGAGGACGGCGCCGTGTTGGGGTGTTCCCACCACCCGGGCCCCGCGTCCTCTCGTGAAATCGAGCATCCCCTCATCGCGAAGAGTATGGAGAGCGCGAATGACCGTGTTCTTGTTCACCTTGAGAACGGCTGCGAGATCCACGGCCGGTGGTAGACGTTCGCCCTCGATGATCTCGCCGTCGGCGATGGCTCGGCGAATCTCGGCGGCCACCTGTTGGTAGAGCGCCATGGACTCGACCTTGTTGACTTTGCGAAAGTTCATAGTACTATCCGACATAGTACTATCCGACGTAGTGCTAACTACGGCTCACCGACGCAGGAGACGAATGGCAACAGTCGAGACACCGAGTCGAGACACCGTGTCATCTCGAGACGAAGAGCTTCTGATCAAAGAGGCTCGAAAACGGGCTCGGCGACGTCGATGGACCATTGGTCTTATTCTGCTGGCCGTCATCACGGTGACACTGGCGATCGTGGGTGGCGGCAAGCAGAATCCGCCGAAGGCGACGACGGCTCGGTCCCAGCCATCGTCGAGGTCCGGTGTCTCTGGCAGCCACAATGCGGTGACACCGGTTGTTCCCGGGGGTCAATCGGTCCAGTCCGTGTGGCCTGTCGGTGGAGAGACGACGTGGGTGTTCACGATGAACGTGACGTCGCTGACTAGAAACACCCAGGTCGTCGAGTGGAGCAATAATGGCGGTCGCACGTGGCGCAACGCCACACCTTCGGGCTACGGCACCACCGTTGGCCAACGTCCGTTAGGCGGCTTCATCGCCTTGTCAGCGAGGCGTGCGTGGGTGGTTGTGGGCTCGACAACAAGTGCCAATCAACCGAGCGCTCGACTTCTCACAACCGACAATGGAGGACGCACCTGGTCGGTCGCCGGTACGGTGCCTTCGACGTCGTGCACCGTGAGCTTCTCCTCTGCCAACACCGGGATCTGCGCGTCCTCCCTCGGTGCGGGGAATGCGGCACCGCTCGCGCTGTATGTGACCGACGACGGCGGCCGATCGTGGACCAAGACCTTTGACAACACCGGGGGCTTCGCAGGCGGGGGATCCTACGTCGGTGACGGGGGTCTGCCCTATACCTGTGACAAGAAATTCTCAATGACCGCGGGCAACGTGGTCTGGGCGAAGTTCTGGTGCAACGCGAGTTACGCCATCCTCTATCGCAGCCCTGACGCGGGCCGCACCTGGTCGGCCGTCACACTCACACAGCCCTCCCCGGTCCTACCCGGCGGCGCCGAATTCACCGGTCCGGTCGTGCTGTCGGGTAAAGCTGGCGCCGTGGCCTTCGCTGACGGCACGGCCAGTCTCGTCTATGTCACCCACGACGGCGGCCACTCCTTTACGCCCGTCTACCCACCCGGCCCGGTGCACCCTTGGGCGGTGGACATCGTGAGCCCGACCGTCTGGCGACTCGCGTATCGCAACCAGCTTCTCTTCACGAACGATGCCGGCACGTCGTGGACGGGACTAAGCGACGACGCATTCTCATCGTCGGTGGTTCGACGATCGCAGCGCTACGACTCGGGTGCACCGGCGACGTTGAACTTCACGACGCCGTCGTTCGGATGGATGAGTTGGTTCACCGGTAACGGCTACATCGTGATGAGTACGCGAAACGGCGGACGCACGTGGTATCAAGTCACGGTTCCTGACACCGGTTCGCGCAGGAGCTGACTAGCTGGAGACCTGTTCACCGCGGATTGACGACCATTAGTTGACCAGAACCCTCGCACTGGGTGGGTCAAGAAGGGCGAGGTGTCAAGCAATCCTTCAGCGGTCCCGACCCACCAAGGGCAAGTCACCGTCAAACATCAAGGACTGAAGTGACTTGTCTTTGTACTAATTTCCTAGTACATTCGAACCATGACGCCAGGACCGATGATTGAGTTTCGCCTCGATCGTCACTCCGGAGTTCCCTCGTATCGCCAAATCATCGACCAAGTTCGTCACGCCATTCGACTTGGAATCCTTCGGCCCGGCGACCAACTACCCACGGTTCGTGAAGTCGTTCGCCAGATCACCATTAATCCCAACACCGTGCACCGGGCGTACCGGGAACTCGAGTTGCAGGGCCTGACTGAGGGCCGAACCGGTAGCGGCACCTTCGTGTGCCAGTCGCTCTCCGAAGTTCCCTCTCAACAGCCCAAGTTGGCGGGCCAACTCGAAACATGGATTCGCAGAGCCCACGAAGCCGGGCTGGGCACCGAAGCGATCGAAGCACTTTTCGCCGAAGCAATGCACGCACAAAAGGAAGTGGAGTAGTTATGACGATCGCACTCGCAACCGTGGACCTTGGGCGGCGCTACATGATGAATTGGGCACTACGCAACTGCACGCTAGAAGTACCTGAAGGCTCAATCACCGGACTGGTCGGTCCCAACGGAGCCGGAAAGTCGACGCTGCTGCGCCTCGCCGCGGGCATTTCCAGACCGTCTGAAGGATCGGTGACCGCGTTCGGACAACGGGCGAATCAGAATTCGACTGCATTTCTCAATCGCGTCGGCTACCTCGACCAGGACCGGCCCCTCTACAAGAACTTCCGCGTCGAAGAGATGCTAAAGCTCGGACAGAAGCTGAATTCATCCTGGGATAATTCGAGCGCGACCCGATGGCTCGTTGAACTGGAGATTCCCCTTGACTGGAAGGTCAGTCTGCTCTCGGCTGGCCAGCAGGCGCAAGTCGCACTCGCCATGTGCATGGGAAAGCGCCCCGACCTTCTGCTGCTCGACGAACCGATGGCCAGCCTCGACCCCCTGGCACGTCGCGGCGTCAAGCAGATGCTGCTCGACTCAGTGACCGAGCGCGGAACCACGGTGCTCCTCTCCTCGCACATCGTTGACGAGTTGGAAGAGATCTGCGATCACCTCATCATTCTCTCGAAGTCGACGGTCCAGAAATCGGGGACCGTCGAGTCTTTGCTGGCGAACCATCGCGTCCTCATCGGACCTGAGGTTTCCGCCCGCTTCGATTCAGTGGAGGTGATCGCATCGAGTACCGCGGGCCGTCAGGCAACGCTGTTGATCGAAGGCGATCCTGGACCACTCTCGAGTGAGTGGCGAGTTCTTTCACCAGATCTCAATGAGATCGTTCTCGGCTACCTCGCCAAATCCAGTGCTACGCGCTACCGCGCCACCGGGGTTCGCGAAACGAGTCCTGACGAGGAACGTTCATGACGTGGGTCACGTGGCGCCGTTACCGCACTCGCATCATCGTGCTGGGGCTGTTCATGCTCATCTTGGTCTTCTTTATGATCATGACCCTGCACGGCTATCACGATGCGGTGGCCAAGTGCGGCGCCCAAGCAGGAATGTCATTCCCGGAAACCGGCTGCGCAAGGACCGTCCACCGGGCAGAGAGCCACGCAAACTACGTGTCCATGGGAATCGGGCTACTGCCGTTCCTCGTTGGACTCATGCTCGGCGCGCCGCTCGTCGCTTCTGAGATTGACGCGAGGACCAATCGTCTCGCGTGGTCCCAGGGCGTTACTCGAACTAGGTGGCTACTCTCCGGGTGGCTAACCATTGCCGTTCCCGTGGTGATTGCGATGTCGCTCTTTGGAATCATTGTCCAATGGTGGGCCAGTCACGTGGTCACGTCGAGCGCCTTCGGCGCTGGCCTGATCCAGAACACGGCATTTGACATCTCGGGTGTTGCGCCCATCGCCCTCTCAGTTCTCGCCTTGAGTTGCGGCACCTTTTTCGGAATAGCCTTCCGACGCTTCCTCTCCCCCTACTTAGGAACGTTCATCGCGCTCGCAGCCATAGTGGAGTTCATCTACGTCAAGGTATTTCCAACACTGGCTCCCCGGATGGCCACTGCCGCGACAGAATACGGAACAAACACCGCTCTACCCAGCGCACTGGGTCCCGACCCTCGCTACGTCGGTTACGGATTCAGGCGAAGCCCGGGCTTTCACGCAACGACGAGCACTCCTTCGACAAACTGGATCGTCCAACACTGCGCTACAACCACCAACGCAGGACAAACCCTGCCTGGCAACTCCTCCTACATGCGGTGCCTGCAAATCAACCACGTGCAAGCCATCAACTTTTACCAGCCAGAAAGCCACTACTGGATACTGCAGTGGCGAGAAGCCGGCATCTACCTAGTTCTCGCCGCAGCACTGCTGGGCTTGTCGGTATGGATGGTGAGCCGATGGCGCGCGTGATAGTCCCCGGAACAGTGAACCATGGTCGCAAGGGTGTGATTGGCGTTGGCGCCTTCCGTGGATTCGACAAGTGCCGCGACCGACGACGAGGCAGTTCGCCACGACCAGACTATGGAGGCCGTTCATGATGTGGCTTACGTGGCGTCGCCACCGCATCGGCATTCTGACGCTAACGCTGATTTGGCTTGCGTTGGTTACCGTGATGGTCGTCACCGAACGTCAGTACCACAGCGCAGCAATCGCCTGCGCTCACGTCACGCACCAACTCGCGAGGCAGAGCGCATGTCGCTCGACCCAGGGTCGGTGGCAGATCAGAGACCAAACCTTCGTGTTGGGATTGATGCTGTGGCCCATTCTGATTGGACTTGTCATCGGCGCGCCGCTCGTTGCATCTGAAATTGAAACGAGGACCAACCGTCTCGCATGGTCGCAGGGCGTTACGAGGTCCAGGTGGCTCCTAGTGTCCTGGGCAACATTGGCCGTACCAGCAGCGGTAGCGACGGCCCTGTTGCAACTCGTCGTGCAGTGGTGGGCCACTCACGTCTATCTCGTTCCCATGGCCGGTGTCACCACCACGATTCCAACTGATCTGACCGGCGTTTCCCCGGTCGCCATTGCACTGTTCTCACTCAGTTTTGGAACGTGGGTCGGTGCACGACTGAGAATCGTTTCCATCGCTGCGGCAGGAGCCTTGCTCCTGCCACTTATCGCGTTTGCCATGATATCCATCAATACCAACACCAACGGGCGCTATCCCCTTTCACAATGGGGGGTCGCCGGTATCTACCTCGCCCTAGCTGCAACGTTCCTGGCGCTCTCGTTGCTGACGGTCAGGAAATGGCGTGCTTAGGCGCTTGCGGACTCTGGTGGAGAGGGACGAAGCGATACTTGAACCATTCATGAGCGCCACATTTCAACAACTAAATAGGGTAACAATCTGGTCTGCAAGAAACATTTAGTTTAGAGATCGTGGTGGCCGTTTGTCCCAGTTGTGGTACTTCACATTCGATCGACGGCATACTGTCGCGAGAAGTTGGCGTGCGCAATAAACCACCGGTTCGCGCTTCGGACGCTTCATCACCGAAACTAAATAAGTCGAGGGCGGTGAGTGTTGGTGTTGGGGGCCCGACGTGAACCCGCACCTGATTATCGCGACACACGGCAACCCGCATTTATCGACGGTCCGGCTGCCTTTTTTCAGACACAGACTGCACCGCCGGGAACCTTGGCAGTCCCCGACGGCTTGTGCTCGTACTGAAATATCATGTCACCGACTGCAAACTCGATGTCATTTCACTGAAATTGTGGAGTCAATCCCACTGCAACTTCGATGTCACTCGACATACCGGGAATCACGAACACCCACTCGTCGCCCCACAACTGGAGCAGACGAAGCATGAGCCGGCCTGCTGCATCACGTTGCCGCACTGGTAGCACATCGGTGCATCACGCATCTCCGAACGTCGATAGGGTGCCGGTGCCTTGGGCACCTCCGGCGCCACGGTCGTATTGGCGGTACCGATCAATGAGGGCTGGACGCTGACGCCGAACGACTGCGTCGCCTGTTCGGCGACCTCTGGCAGCGTGGGCTGGAGGCGTTCGCTCGTCGAAAGCACGCCGAGTTCTTCACGCTCACTCGGGTCGAGGTAGTCGAGAGCCAGACGTCGGAAAATGTAATCCACGAGTGACGTCGAGATGCGCAAGTCGGCGTCATCAGTCATGCCGGACGGCTCGAACTTCATATTCACGTACTTACGCACGTACGTTGAAAGCGGTACGCCGTGCTGAAGCCCCAGGCTGATTGAGATCGAGAACGCATCCATGATCCCCGCCAGAGTCGAACCCTGCTTGGAGACCTTGATGAAGACTTCGCCGGGCCGGCCGTCTTCGTACTCCCCGACGGTGACGTAGCCCTCGCAGTCGGCCACCCGGAACGCGAAGGTCGTCGACACTCGACGCCGTGGCAATCGCTCGCGAACGGCCCCGACCACCACGTGTGACGTCTCGGTCTTGGCTGCTTCGAGCGCCGCTTCGAGCTTGGTGATGCGGGCGTAGAGGTCGGCCGTCGCCGTATCCTGCGCCATCGTCTCCGGGCTCAGGGCGTCGTCCTTCTTGGCCATCGAGAGGGGCTGTCCAACTTTGCAGTTGTCTCGGTAGATGGCGACGGCCTTGACGCCGAGGCGCCACGCATCCATGTGCAGCGCCTCGATGTCCTCCACCGTCGCCTCCTCGGGCATGTTGACGGTCTTGGAGATCGCCCCCGAGATGAACGGCTGCACGGCACCCATCATTTTGACGTGGCCCAGGTAGTGGATGGCGTTGTCACCCATCGAACACGCGAAGACCGACAGGTGCTCGGCCTTGAGTCCCGGCGCACCGACGATTGTCTTGTGCTCATCGATGTAAGCGACGATCCCGGCCGCGGTGTCCTCGTCGTACCCTAAGACCGACAACGCCCGCGGGACGGTTTGGTTGACGATGGACATGTTGCCGCCACCGACCAACTTCTTGAACTTCACGAGGCCGAGGTCGGGTTCGATTCCCGTCGTGTCGCAGTCCATCAGCAAACCGATCGTGCCGGTAGGGGCGAGCACCGAAGCCTGCGCGTTGCGCACACCGTAGTGCTGACCCATCTCCACTGCGTCCTCCCACGACTGTTGGGCCGCTTGGAGCAGTTCGCTTGGCGCCAGCGATTCGTCAATCTGGTGCGACGCGGCGCGGTGCATCCGTAACACGTTGATCATGGGTTCGGCGTTCTCGGCGTAGCCATCGTGGGCGCCGAGTCGGCCGGCCATCCGGGCGCTCGTCGCGTAGGCGTGACCCGTCATCAACGCCGAAATCGATGCCGCCCAGGCCCGACCCGCGTCGGAGTCGTACGCGAGGCCCGACGCCATCAACAGCGCACCGAGGTTCGCGAAACCGATACCGAGCTGGCGGAACTTGCGCGAGTTCGCCCCGATCATCTCCGTCGGGTAGTCCGCGGCGCCCACGATGATCTCCTGGGCGGTGAAGAGGACCTCAATGGACGCCTTGAAGGCGTCGACGTCGAACCGACCGTCTTCGCCCAGGAATTTCATGAGATTGAGGCTCGCGAGGTTACACGCCGAATTGTCGATGTGCATGTACTCCGAGCACGGATTCGACCCGTTGATGCGAGCCGTGTTGGGCGAGGTGTGCCACTTGTTGATCGTGGTGTCAAACTGCAGACCCGGGTCCGCGCACTCCCAGGCGGCCTGGGCGATCTCGCGCCACAGGGTGCGAGCCTTCACGGTGGAGATCACGGAGCCGTCGCCGCGGGCCGTCAGGTGCCAGTCGGCGTCATCGAGAACGGCCTGCATGAATTCATCGGAGATCCGAACTGAGTTATTCGCGTTCTGATACTGAATCGAGTTGATGTCCTTGCCGTCTAGGTCCATGTCGAACCCGGCGTCGCGAAGAACCCGCGCCTTCTTCTCCTCCTGCGCCTTGCACCAGATGAACTCCTGCACGTCGGGGTGGTCGACGTCGAGAATCACCATCTTGGCCGCGCGGCGGGTCTTGCCACCCGACTTAATCGTGCCGGCCGACGCGTCGGCCCCGCGCATGAACGAGACCGGACCGCTCGCGGTGCCACCGCCCTCGAGTAACTCCGCGCTGGCGCGAATCTTGGAGAGGTTCACGCCCGCACCCGAGCCGCCCTTGAAGATGATCCCCTCTTCGGTGTACCAGTTGAGGATCGAACGCATCGAGTCCTCCACCGCGAGAATGAAGCAGGCGCTGCCCTGCTGGGGCACGCCCTTGACCCCGATGTTGAACCACACCGGCGAGTTGAATGCGGCCCGCTGCGTGATGAGGAGATACTTCAGTTCGGCGCGGAACGCCTCGGTCTCCTCATCGTCAACGAAGTACCCTCCACTGACCCCCCAGTCGGTTATCGTATCGACGATCCGATCGACCACCTGCTTGAGACTCGTCTCGCGCTCCGGGGCCCCGAGGGTACCCCGGAAGTACTTCTGCGCCAGGATGTTGGTGGCGTTGAACGACCACGTCGACGGGACCTCGACGTTGAGTTGCTCAAAGGCCACGGATCCGTCGCGGAAGTTCGAGATGCGCGCGTCGCGACGATCCCACACCACCTGGTCGTAGGGATGACGGTCATCAGTCGTGAAGAACCGTCGAAGTCCAATTCCGAGCCGTTGCGGAGCGATAGCCATGTCACTTACTCTTTTCCTGTACGTTTCCGACACCACGCACCTCGACGCCGCCGGGAATGGGTTCGTCTCTCGATTCCCCCTCAACCACAATATGTTGTGGTTGCTCCACTGCTCGACGCAAGATGCTGTGTTATTACAGCACTGTAATTACATCACGTCAACTCAATTTTTCTCTTATCTCCAACGGCCGTGTGATTACTGGTCTTTGCCACCGGCGCCGGCGCCGTTCGCCGGGCCGGGCTGGCTAGCCTGACCGAGGTGGACGTCGTTCTCGCCCTTGACGCCGGTACGACCGGGGTGCGTACGGTCGCATTCTCCGCCGCGACGAATGTCGTCGCGAGCGCCTACCGAGAGCTCACCCAGCACTTCCCGACCCCCGGCGAGGTCGAGCACGACGCCGGCGAGATCGCGACCCTCGCCGTCGACACCCTGCGCGAGGTCGCCCGAGACGTTCACACCCAGGGTGGCCACGTCGTCGCTCTGGGGATCACCAATCAGCGCGAGACCACGGTGGCCTTCGATCGCGAGCGCGGCGAACTCGCGCATCGCGCACTCGTGTGGCAGGACCGACGCACGACGCAGCGCTGTGACGCCCTACGCGCCGCCGGCCACGAGCCGATCGTTCGTGCGACAACGGGGCTGGTCCTCGACCCGTACTTCTCGGCGACCAAGATGACGTGGCTCCTCGATCACGGCGCCGTGGCGAGCGCCCAGGCACCCGCGCTGTGCACGATCGACACGTGGCTGCTGTGGTGGCTGACGGGCAACGTGGACGGCGGCGTCTTTGCCACCGAGCCCTCCAACGCCGCTCGTACGCTCCTGATGGGCCTCGAAACCCTCGACTGGTCCACCGCCATGGGTGCGCTCTTCGAAGTCCCCCTGGACCTGCTCGCGCCCATCCGCCCCTCCGCTTCGCACTTCGGCGTCGTCGACCGCGCGGTCTTGCCGGAGCTCGCCGACGTACCGATTACGGCCATGCTCGGTGACCAACAGGCCGCGCTCTTCGGCCAGGCCGGTTTCTCCGCGGGCGTCGTCAAGGCGACCTACGGCACCGGATCGTTCGTCATGGCGAACGCCGGTCCCACCGTCCCCGACGTCGCCGAAGGTTTGCTCACCACCGTCGCGTGGGACCTCGGCGCCTTTGGCCCCACCACCTACGCGCTCGAAGGTTCAGCCTTCGTCGCGGGCGCCGCGATCCAGTGGCTACGTGACGAGTTGGCTTTCATCGCCGTAGCCGACGAGCTCGAGCCGCTGGCTCGGCGGGTCGACGATGCGGCGGGGGTCCAGGTCGTGCCCGCCTTCACCGGGCTCGGTTCTCCGTTCTGGCGCGCCGAGGCCCGCGGCGCCATCGTCGGCCTCAGTCAAGCCGTCGGCCGTGCGCACATCGCTCGAGCGATGGTCGAGGCCCTGGCGCATCAAGTTCGCGCGATGATCGATTCGTTCCAATCGTCCGGTCTCACGCTGACCGAACTACGCGCCGACGGCGGGGCAGCCACCATGGATCTGCTGATGGAGCTGCAAGCCGCCGACTGCCAATTGCCCGTCGTGCGCAGTGCGACGCTCGAAGCCACGGCCCGTGGCGTCGGCACCCTCGCCGGTCTCAGTCTGGGGCTCTGGTCGTCGCTCGAGGAGTTGAGCACGCTGTGGCGCGCCGACCGTCGATTCGCGCCGGAATCGTCGGCGACCATCGATGATTCGTACCGGTCTTGGCGCCGTGCGGTGGACTGCGCATAACGAACACATCGAGCGAAGAGGAGAACCATGAACACGTATCAGACGACACGAATCCGCGAAGGTCTGGCCTTCGGCGAGAGCCCCCGCTGGCGTGCGGGACGTCTCTGGTACAGCGACTTCTACCGCCGCGGCGTCTTCACCGTCTCGCCCGACGGAACCGACGAGCGGCTCGAGTACGAGGTCTCGGGACAACCCTCGGGCCTCGCCTGGCTCCCCGACGGTGATCAGCTCTGCGTCTCGATGACCGACCACCGCGTCCTGCGCGTCGGCGCGAACGGCACGTCAGTGCACGCCGACATCAGCGAGTACTGCGGCTTCTGGGCCAACGACCTGACGACGGGTGCGAGCGGCGTCGCGTACGTCGGGAATTTTGGTTTCGACCTCGACCGCCTGCTCGCCGAGGTCGGGGTCGAAGGTCTCTTGGCGTCGCCGCCTCCGACCACCAATCTGGTCGTCCTCGACCCCGAAGGCGCCGTGCGTCAGGTGGTGCCCGAGATGGCCTTCCCCAACGGCGCAGTGCTCACGCCCGACGGATCGACGTTGATCGTCGCCGAGACCATGGCCATGCGGCTCACGGCCTTCACCGTCGATGAAGACGGGACGCTACGTGATCGTCGAGTCTGGGCACCGCTCGAGTTTGCCGCCCCCGATGGCATCTGCCTCGACTCCGAGGGTCAGGTCTGGTTCGCCAATGCCCTCACGAACACCTGTCAACGTGTCGCACCCGGTGGCGAGATCACCGCGTCGGCAACCACCACGCAGACCGCCTTCGCGTGCGCTCTCGGCGGTCCAGACCGCACGACACTCTTCGTGATGACCGCGCCAACGAGCGACCGCTTCAAGGTGGCTGACGCCCGCCTCGGTGCCATCGAGGCGGTCAACGTCGACGTACCCGGGACCGGGCAGAACTAGGCCCCGCGCAACTCGGGTAGGGCCCGACGCAATGATCGGATGGCCTGATGCGTCCGGGCCTCATTCTCGATGAGGGCGAAACGCACGTGGCCGTCGCCGCCATCGCCAAATCCCACGCCGGGGCTCGTCGCGACGTCCGCCTCTTCGATCAGCTTCGTGGCGAAGGCTAACGACCCCATCGCCCGATACGGCTCGGGGATCGGAGCCCAGATGAACATCGAACCACGCGGCGGCGCCACCGGCCACCCGATGCGACCGAGCCCCTCGATGAGCGTGTCACGCCGAGACTGATAGATCGTTCGCAGGGTCCCGGGGTAGTCCTTCGCTTCGTTCATCGCGACGATCGCCGCAATCTGAACCGGTTGGAAGGTGCCGTAGTCGAGGTAGCTCTTCAGCTTGGTCAACGCGGCCACCACCGCGGCGTTACCCACGAGGAACCCGACGCGCCAACCGGCCATCGAGAACGATTTGGTGAGCGTGTAGAGCTCGACGGAGCACTCCTTCGCTCGGGGGACCTGGAGGATCGACGGGGGCTGATAGCCGTCGAATCCGAGGTCCGCGTAGGCGAAATCGTGGCAGATAATCATGTCGTGTTCGAGGGCGAAGTCAACCAACCGCGTCATGAAGGCGAGGTCGACGCACGCGCTCGTCGGATTATGGGGGAACGAGGCGATCACGACGCGGGGCTTGACGACGGCTCGTTGCCACGCCTCGGCCAACGCGTCGAAGAAGTCGTCCCCGGGGTCGCGATCACTCGAGGCGGGATCGACGATCGGGACCGGTATCACGGTCGCCCCGGCGAATCCGGGTCCCGCGAGATGGATCGGGTAGCTCGGCGTCGGAACGAGGGCGCTGTCGCCGGGACCGAGTAGGACCCACATGAGGTGCGTCAGTCCCTCCTTGGCCCCGATCGTCGTGATCACTTCGGTTTCGGGGTCGAGTTCCACGTCGAAGAGCTCGCGATATCGCGTCGCCATGGCGGCCCGGAGATTGGGTATGCCCCGGCTCGCGCTATAGCGATGGTTCTTCGGATTGTGCACCGCTTCGGCCAGTTTCTCTACGGCGACGTCGGGGCTCGGCAGGTCCGGATTGCCGAACCCGAAATCGACGACGTCACGGCCGGCGGTCCGCGCCGTCGACTTGAGACCGTTGATCTGTGCGAAGACGTACGGGGGCAACCCGTTGATGCGACGAAACTCCATTGATGAACCATACTTTTTCAGTACGACGTCCGCCATTCACGAAAGGCGTCCAGGTCGAGATTCGCGCCGAACACCGCCCACGTGGCCCCGGCGTCGACCAACTGGTCGAGGAGCCGCGCCGTTTCGGACGGGGCCGGTGCCGGTCCGGCCCACGAGACGGGACCGCGACGTGCTTCATCGCGTACCGCATCCGCCGACGCGTTCCACATGTTCACCGTGGCGCCGAGTTCGCGCGCCAAGGCGTTCGTCGCCGGTGCGCCGGCACCGAACCACACCGGCATCAGCGCCGTGAGCGCCTTCGCGGTCTGGCCCAACAGTGTCCGTCGCGACTGGGCGTCGAGCTCGGGTATTCCGTAGGCCACGTTCTCGGCCGTCGAAAGCCGATCACCGGTACCCAGTGCCGCAATCACGCGCCCGGGTGCGACCTCGGCCAAGGTCGTGAACGCCGCCACGAGATGGTCGGTACCCACCAACCCGACCCTGGCGACGAGCGTGCCCACCACCAGGGACTGATGTCGCGTGGCAATCGACGCCAGTACCGGGAACGGGGCGAGCGCTGGACGCTGCGGTGAGCCCATTGGCCACAAGTGGTCGTAGGCGAACACCCCGTCGAGCCCAGCGTCCTCGGCCCGTTGGGCCCCTACGCGGGCCGGTTCGGCGCTGGACTCAAAGGTGGGCAGCAAGACGCCGACTCTCACGACCTCGTCCCCAACGCAACCAGTGCGGCACCCATGGCCCCAGAACGGACACCGAAGGTCGACGACACAACGGTAATAAAGGCGCGATCGGCGTATCCCTCAACGAGCTCGACGAGATACCGGCGCGCTACCGGTAGGACCAGATCCGCGACCTCCGAGAGTCCGCCACCAACCACGAAGTGGCCGGTGTCCAGGATCGCCACGAGGTTGGCGAGGCCCGTGGCGAGCCACCAGCCCATCTCGTCAACGACGGCGACCGCCTCGTCGAGCCCTTCGGCGGCGGCGGCGGTGACGTCCTCGCCCCGGACACGCTCGGTGTCGCCGACGCGCTCAACGAGGATCGGCAGCCGCCCGGCCCGCGCCGCCTCGACCGTGAGACGCGCCAACCCGCCACCCGACGCGTATCGCTCCCAACAGCCGTGACCCCCACAACGACAGGGAGCCCCGTGGGCGTCAACGACCATGTGCCCGATCTCGCCCGCGAACCCATTTCGGCCCCGAACCAGTTTTCCGTCCGCAATGACCCCACCACCGATTCCCGTGCCGAGGGTAACCATGACGAAGTCATCGATACCGAGTCCCGCGCCCCATTGGTGCTCGGCCAACGCCGCGCAGTTCGCGTCATTCTCGACCACCACCGAGGTACTGTCCAGCCGCTCGCGCAGCAGCGCACCGAGGTCCGACCCCGACGCACTCTGCAGGTTGGGCGCAAAGGCGAGGCGACCGTCTCGACGCATCATGCCGGGAAGGCCGATGCCGACCGGGACCTGACGAGCGTCGAGGCCCTGCCGTCGACTCAACTCCAAGACCTGGTCAGCGATGACTTCAGCCGCCCGCGACCCGGGATCGGCGTCGCGATCGTGCGGGGTGCCACTCCGTAATTCGCCGAGCACCTGACCATCGGCTCCGACCGCTACGGCCAACGCCTTGGTTCCGCCGACGTCGATGCCGATCGCGACGTCGCTCATCGTAATGACTCGGCCCGCGCCTTCAATTCGCGTAGCGCCTCGGACTGGATCCGCTGGGCGGCTCGGGCCTTCACGAATGCGGGGATTGGAACGGCGAGGTCGACCTCTAGGTCATAGACCACATGGGTGCCATCGTCCGTCGGCTCGAATCGGTACTGACCTCGTAGTTCGGCCGTGATGTCACCGGCCGACTGGAACCAGTTGAGTTCAGTCGGGGCACGACTGTAGTCGTAGCGCAACGCGTACGTCGTTGAACGGCCGAAGGCCGCCGCGCGAAACTCGACCTCGAGTGGCCGCCCGGCCGCGTCTCGCTCGACGACCTCGATCTTCTTGACCTCGTTCACCCACTCAACGTAACGCTCAACGTCGATCACCACTCGGTAGACCTCTTCCGGCGACGCGTGCACCACTATCGATTCTGTTGCGTGCTGCCTCACCGAGCCTCCTCCAAGACACCTTACGCCAGCTCACTGGCGAATTCGAAGTGATCGAACCGCGCGAGAGACCGGGAGAGATGGGTGGCGAGCACGTCCCAATCGAATCTCGTTTCGGCGAGTTCGCGAGAGCGGGCCCCCATCGACGAGCGCCGTTCTGGGTCCGCCAGGAGGTCACCGATAATCGCTGCCAGGTCTGCGACCCGGCCCGGCGCATCGACGATGACGCCGGTCGATCCATCGACCACGGCTTCGTGACTCCCCCCCGATCGGCCAGCGACTTGGGCGATCCCCGACGCGGCCGCCTCCAAGAAGACGATGCCGAATCCCTCCTGCTCGAGCCCGAACCATCGGTGCCGACAGTCCATCACGAAGAGATCACTCGACGCGAGCCAACCCCCTAGGTCGTCGTCGGGCACTCGGCCGAGAAAACGCACGGGTGCCCGTCGGGCAGCCGCGAGGCGCTCGAGTCGTTCTCGATCGCGCCCGGCACCCCCGATCAAGACCTGCAGCGTCGGCCACGACGGCGCCAACTGAGCGGCCGCCACGATCAAGGTGTCCATGCCCTTTCTTGGGACGAGCCGCGAGTATGAGCTGACGAGTAACGAGTCCTCGTCGACGCCCATCGATGCTCGAATCTCGCTACGCCGCTGCGCCGTCACGGGCGCGAACCGGACCGGATCGACGCCTGGAGGGACCGAGATGACCGGCGGCATCCATTCGGCGGTATTGCGTCGGGCTTCTGCCTCGGGGTACCCGCCGGCGCTGACCACGACCGACGCGTGCCGAAGGACCCGGCGAAGCGACGAGGCGACCAGCGGAACGCGAGCCGGAATTGTCACTTCGGCACCGTGCAGTACGACGCCGTACGGTCGCGACAGGTGCGGTCCGAGCAGTCCGAGCGGCCACGCTGGGTCGATCAGCACCAGGTCGGGCTGATGTCGCGCGATTGCTGCTTCGATGGCGGCCAGGGCACCCAGCGTCGGAAGGAACAGCGTGCCACCAGCCACGCGTTCAACGACGACCTCGCTCTCAGAATCGAACGGGCGGGCGTCGGGATGCGAGGAAGCGGTCAGCACAACTGCCCGACCCGGCTCCAGTCGCCGCCATAGTTCGTGAAGGTAGACCTGGATGCCCCCCGTTTTCGGCGGGTAATCGTTGGTCACCAAGAGGTGGCGGGCCATTGCTCTACGCTAGCGAACGGCCACCGGGTCTACTTCGAGACGCTGCGGAACCGTAGCCGTGGCATCATGCGCTCGGCGGTGAAGAGATGCACGATTGCCGCGTCGTCGGCGGTCATGGTCAATTCTTCGGGATCCCCTCCCAACACGAAGTTGACAAGACAGTCCGAGCAGTCGGGCGTTCCTCGACGCACGCAGTCGCGACAGCTAATCGAAAGTTCTACATCACTGTTCATCTTGATCCCTTCCACGGGTTCACACTGGCGTGTGCCTGTGACATCAGACGAGGTGGTGGGCAATCTCTGCGGCCACCTGGGATGGTGAGAACGCAACCCCTTCGATCAACACCCGACCGCGCGCTGGGTCGATGACCATATAGGAAGGTGCCGCCACCATGAGGGAAGTCCTCATCCATTCGGCCGCCAACACGACGGGATTGGTCCCCGGGGCATCATCGACCATCGCAGTGGCGCTGACCAGGACGACGTCGAGTCCGTCGAATTCTGGCAACGGTCCCCCAAGGAAATCCCGACAGCCGTCGCAGTTCGGTTTCACGGCAATCACGACTGTTCGCCGCCTAAAGACAATCCCTACTGGAGCGCCGACGGAATCAACGCCAACGAGTGCCGACGGTGCCGGGCGTTCAATGAACCGGTCGAAGGAGTGCAACCCCACGACGAACTAGACCGAAGCGTCGTCGAACGCCTCTACGCCGCGACCGTGTCCGCACCAACGGCACGTCACGGACTCGACCGTGGTGGCAATGATTTCGGGCTCTTCAATCGTCAACTCGCCGCCCACCGTGTAGTGGTGGAACGAGCGAACCGACGTCGTCTCAACGACGTCAAACCGGGTTAGGTTGCCACACGCCGTGCAGCGGTAACGAGTAGTCACCCCACCACGGTACCGGTTGAACCGGGTGGTCGCGTCACGACCGATCCCAGCCGAACCCGCCCGCGTCCGCCTCGCGCCACGAATGGGGTGCCTCAACCACGTCGTTATAGCCCCACGGCGTTTCGTGACGACGGGATCGTTCGGCCTCGATCAGTCGAACTAGCGCCGCTGGATGACGTACCCGACCAACTAGCCAGGGGCCCGCGATGGTCTCAATGACGACGTCGCCTCGACCAAACATCCGCTCGCCAACGCCCTGGTGGGTACGGATGAGGATAAGGTCGCCGAGTTCGATGCTCGTCCGAACACGTCGGGTGGCCCCGTACTCAACCACCAGCCGTTGCGAAGTGACGTGAATCTTGTGTGCCCGCCACCGCCAGATTCGCGTCGTAACAAGCAATAGAACCGGCCCAACGAGGGCCACGTAGAGCGGCGTCTGGAAACGATCGAGACCGTGAAGGTTATCCACGGCGTATCGGATCGTCGCCGACATCGCCAACGCGAGAACCGCCGGTCGAACAACGCCACGCGAAAGCGGGGTCACCGAAATGACCCGCTCCTCTCCATCTCGTAGAACGAGTCGCCGACGCACAGTTACAGCGTACGAGGTCAATGTCACAGTGTGGGGCCTCACGGAACGCGAATCAGAGCCCGTCCACGAGAACTCAGCCGATGGATTACGCACGACCCGATGCTCGCCGAAACGTTGACCGGTCAGTGCTTCGTCGGTGGCTGGGGCGTTTCACGGCGCGACGTCGCGTCAACACCTCGGTTCCAAACGATCACGTCATCTCGAGGCACCTCCAAAGGACCGTGGTGCACGATGCTCTATTCAATACGTGTGCGAGTTCAATCCGCTACTCAGCCCGATTCCGCTAACGGTGACGACGTCTACGCGCGAACCTACGCTGCGCGCCTCGTGCTCGCCGGAGTGAATCTGGCGAACTGCTGAACCGATTAGACGTTTCGGAGCTGGTTGGCCGCTGATTCGAAGTACGACCAGAGTGATGCGGCCTGTTCGCTGTTGAGTTGGGTCGCCACCGAATCCAACGCGGCGCGCATGGCAGCCAACCAGGAATCGCGCGCCGCGCGGTTGATCCGAAAGGGCTCGTGTCGCATCCGAAGGCGAGGATGACCTCGCAACTCCATATACGTCGATGGTCCACCCCAGTATTGGGCCAGGAACAAGGTCAGGTGTTGCTTCGACTCGGACAGATCATCGGGATACATTGCGCGCAGGATTGGATCCGCTTCTACTCCGACGTAGAAGGCATCAACGAGATCGGAAAAGAACGTCGCCCCGCCCACCTGATCGTAAAGTGACTCTTCCACGCAGCCAGGATAAATCTCGTGCTCTAGACTGATGCGGCCCCACCGGGCGCGCGGGTGTAGCTCAATGGTAGAGCTCCAGCCTTCCAAGCTGGCCATGCGGGTTCGATCCCCGTCACCCGCTCCACGGGGTGCTGTCGAATAGATGGCATCGTTGCTGGCTAATTAGAACCACCATGTTGAAGTCCCTCGGTCGTGGGTTCGGTCCCCACCGGCCCAGCCCTCCAAGTCCACCCAATGGGTGGCCCTGTCCATCGCATGATTTCTAAATGGCTCGTCATCACCAGTTGGGGCCGAGTATGAGGTCTGCACTAGTTCCACACGTTCTTGCACCTATCGGCCCGACATCTGCTCTGCGGTTGGTCTCACCCTGGGTTGTGCGCCGCCGCACTTCGTCAATGACAAGTTCAGATTGGGGGAATGAGAATCGAAACTGACTCGACATCGCCGGCGAAGGTGTAGCCCTCTTCGAAGGCCGCGACGCAGGCGTCGACCGCGCTGGCGTCGTAGTGTGTACCACGGCCCTTGACAATCTCGGCGAGGGCGTCTTCGATGCCGAGCGCTGGCCGGTAGGGGCGATGATTGCCCATGGCCTCGACCACGTCGGCGACGGCGACGATCCTCGCGGGCAGGATGATCGCGTCACCACTGAGCCCATAGGGATAGCCCGAGCCGTCGAGGCGTTCGTGATGCGCCAGGGCCACCTCGGCGATTGGCCAGGGCAGGGAGGCCTCGCTCAAGATAGTCCAGCCGACTTGCGGGTGGGTCTTGACCATCTCGTACTCAATCGCGGTGAGTCGTCCGGGCTTGTTGAGGATCTCCGCGGGCACGGCCATCTTGCCCACGTCGTGCACGTTCCCGGCGAGTCGAATCATTCGGATTAGTTCCAATACCGTTTACTTAAGAACTGAAGTGGTATTCTGGGGACATGCCGCGCGCGGGGTGGGTGAAGCCGGAGACTGATCAGCGCCTTTCCGATCACATCTCCATTGGCGTGTTGACCCGAGTATTCCCGCCGGAGCTG
>LMAD01000031.1 GCA_001443545.1 Acidimicrobiaceae bacterium RAAP-2 | reverse complement strand
CTCGTGGCGCTGGGTCTTCTTCATCAACGTGCCCTTCGGCATCGGCGCCGCGTTGCTCGCGATCACCTTCCTGCGCGAGCTGCGCAACCGCGAGGCGAGCCACAAGCTCGACCTGACCGGTGCGCTGCTCGTCACGGCCTCGCTCGCGGCGGCCATCTACGGCGTCGTGACGACCGCGACGACCGGGTGGGGCGACGTGGCGACCCTGGCCTGGATCGGGGGCGGGGTCGCCGGCGTGGCGCTCTTTATCGTCTGGGAGGCCCGCGTCGCCACCAACCCGCTGGTGGCGCTGCGGATCTTCCACTCGCGAGCGGTCTCGACGGCCAACTTGGTGATGTTCCTCGTCGGGGGGTCCTTCTTCACGATGTGGTACTTCCTGACCTTCTACTACCAGTACATCCTGGGCTACGGCGCAATCAAGACCGGCTTCGCCTTCTTGCCCATGGCGATCGCGATCATCGCCGGGGCCCAGCTCAGCTCGCGGGTCATCGGCCGCTTCGGCGTGCGACACCTGCTGTTCATCGGCACCGCGAGCGCCACGGTCGGCTTCTCGTGGATCGCGCTGATCGGCGTGCACTCGAGCTACGTCGCGGCGATCCTGGTGCCCTCGATGCTGTGCGCCTTCGCGATCGGGCTGCTCTTCACTCCCCTGGCGACCGCCGCGACCAGCGGGGTCGACCGCGCCGACGCGGGCCTCGCCTCGGGCGTGCTCAACACCAGCCGTCAGGTCGGCGGTTCCCTCGCGCTGGCCGCCCTGGGCACGGTGGCGGCCGATCGCAGCGCCGCCTTCGCCCACCCGACCTCGCCGGTGGCCCTGGTGAACGGCTACCAGTGGGCCTTCCACCTCTCAGCCGGCATCACGTTGATCGCCCTGCTGGTCAGTCTCGCCGTCCCCCACGGCCGTCCGACGACCCCCGACGGTGCCCCACCGCTCGTGAGTCTCGCGGAGTAGTCTCGCCGATGACAGAACGGTGGGTGCGACGAGACCAATGGGGGCTGGCCGCGAACCACGAATCCTCTGGAGGGGTTAACACATGTACATGGGAGAGAAGAAAGTAGCGCGTCGCGTCGGCACGCTGCTCGGGGCCGCATCACTGGTCCTGGGCACGCTGACGTTGGGCGTCGCCGCGACGAGCTCGGCGGCCACGGCCAAGACGTTCAAGGCCTGCGTCGTCACCGACACCGGTGGAATCAACGACAAGTCGTTCAACGCCTCGGCCTGGCAGGGCATGAAGGACGCGCGCGCCAAGAACAAGCACATCCAGATCTCGTACCTGTCCTCGACCTCGGCGGCCGACTACGTGCCGAACATCAACACCTTCATCCACAAGGGCTGCGGCATCATCGTGACCGTCGGCTTCCTCATGGACAGCGCCACGCAGGCCGCGGCGAACGCGAACCCGCGCCAGAAGTTCGCGATCGTGGACGACGCGCCCCAGAAGCTCAAGCACCACAACGTGCTCGCGCTGCAGTACGAGACGGACCAGGCGGCCTTCCTCGGCGGGTACCTCGCCGCGGCCAGCACCACGACCGGTACCGTCGCCACCTACGGCGGCATGCAGTTCCCGTCGGTCACCATGTACATGAACGGCTTCGTCGCCGGTGTTCGCTACTACAACAAGACCAAGGGAACATCGGTCAAGGTCCTCGGTTGGACGCCGGCCCCGGGCACCTGCTCGCTCGCCGCGTGCAACGGCACGGGCACCTTCGTCGGCAACTTCACCGACCAGACCGCCGGCAAGACCCTCACCGCTGGTGACTTCTCGGCCGGCGCCGACATCGTCTTCCCGGTCGCCGGGTCGGTCGGTCTCGGTTCGGTCGCGGCCGCCCAGCAGGCCGGTAAGGGCCACAGCATCATGTGGGTCGACAGCAACGGCTGCGTCTCGGACAAGGCGGACTGCTCGTGGTTCATCGGCACCGTCGCCAAGGGCGTCGAGCCCTCCGTGCGCGACGCGGTCCTCGCGGCCGCTTCGGGCAAGTTCAAGGGTGGCACCTACCTCGGCACGCTGAAGAACCAGGGCACGGCCCTCGAGTACGGCGGGATCACCGTGCCGTCGTCGCTGAAGAAGACCATCGCCACCATCGCCAAGGGCATCATCGCGGGGACGATCTCGGTCAACCCCAACAAGTACCCGGCGAGCTGAGGCTTCGCTCGCGCTAGCGCAACGCGCCACGACGAAGGCCCGGGCCATCATGGCCCGGGCCTTCGTCGTGGCTACGATGGGCGCTTATGCGTTTGGAGCTCCGGGGCATCACGAAACGGTTCGGAACCTTCACCGCCAACCACCGGATCGACCTCACGGTCGAGCCCGGTCAGATCCACTGCCTGCTCGGCGAGAACGGCGCGGGCAAGTCGACGTTGATGAACGTCATCTTCGGACTGCTCCAGCCCGACGAGGGCGACGTGCTCATCGACGGCGTCGCGACCCGGTTCGCCAACTCCGGTGAGGCCGTGCGCCGCGGTATCGGCATGGTCCACCAACACTTCATGCTCGTGCCCGTCTTCACGGTCGCCGAGAACGTCGTGCTCGGCTTCGAGCCGACCAAGTCGTTCGATCGACTGGACCGCCAGCGCGCCCGCGAGGAGATCCGCACGGTCTCGCGCGAGTTCAACCTCGAGGTCGACCCCGACGCGATCGTCGAGGAGTTGCCCGTCGGGCTCCAGCAGCGCGTCGAGATCCTCAAGGCCCTCAGCCACGACGCCGAGTTGCTGATCCTCGACGAGCCGACCGCGGTCCTCACCCCCCAGGAGATCGACGCGCTGATGACCATCATGCGCTCGCTCGCCGCCTCGGGCAAGTCCATCCTCTTCATCACCCACAAGCTCAAGGAGGTGCGGGCCATCGCCGACGTGATCACCGTGATCCGCCAGGGCGAGGTCGTGGGCACCGCGCAGGCCAGCGACTCCGAGGCCGAACTCGCGTCGATGATGGTCGGGCGCGACGTCAACCTGACCGTCGACAAGGCGGTCGTCACCCCCGGCGACGAGGTCCTCGTCGTCACGGACCTCGTGGTGCGCGACGACCGGGGCCTGCCCGCCGTCAACGGGGTGAGCCTCAGCGTGCGCGCCGGGGAGATCCTGGCCCTCGCGGGCGTGCAGGGCAACGGCCAGACCGAGCTCGTCGAGGCGATTGCCGGCATGCGACCCGTGGAGTCGGGCACGATCACCCTGCGCGGGACCGACATCACGAACCACTCGCCGCGCCAGGTCCTGGACGCCGGGATCGGCCACGTCCCCGAGGACCGACAGCTGCACGGGCTCGTCCTGTCGATGTCGGTTGCGGACAACCTGGTCTTGAACACGCCCCGTCGCGCGCCCTTCGCCCGGCGAGGTTCGCGAAACCTCGCGGCGGTGAACGAGAATGCGGAGCAGTTGGTCAAGCGCTTCGACATCCGCACGACCTCGACCCGGGCCCTCGTGAGCTCGCTCTCGGGTGGCAACCAACAGAAGGTGATCGTCGCGCGCGAACTGTCGCGACCGCTGAATCTCTTCGTCGCCTCCCAGCCCACGCGCGGCCTGGACGTCGGATCGATCGAGTACGTGCACCGTCAGATCGTGAACCAGCGCGACGAGGGGATGGGGGTCCTGATCGTGTCGTCTGAGCTCGACGAGGTACTCGCGCTCGGCGACCGGATCGCGGTGATCCACGGCGGACGGATCAGCGGCGTCGTCGCCCCGAGCACGAGCCGCGAGACCATCGGGCTCCTGATGACCGGCGCGCACGTGGAGTCGACCGATGCCTGAGCCCACTGCGCGTCGCTCGCTCTGGTCGAGGGTCACCGGCCAGAGCCCGTTCGTGGTCACGGTCTTCGCGCTGGTCCTCGGTCTGGTCGTCGGCGCGGTCGTGATCATCACGACGACCGCGCCGGTGCTCGACGCCTGGCGCGGGTTCTTCAGCGGGTGGGGTGCCCCCGGCCACGCGATCAAGGTCACGGTCGACAACGTCGGCGCCGCGTACCGGATCATGTTCACCGGCTCGATCCTCAGTCCGAGCACCTTCTGGCACGCGCTGACGACCGGTCACGGCTGGACCAACGCGCTCACCCCGATCTCGGAGACCCTCACCTACGCGACGCCGCTCACCATCGCGAGCATCGGGGTCGGCATCGCCTTCCAGACCGGCATCTTCAACATCGGCGCCAACGGTCAGGCCATGATGGGCGGCATCGCGGGGGCCTACGTGGGCACCCTCATCCACCTGCCGATGGTGCTGCACCTCCCGCTGACCCTGCTCGCGGGGATCGCCGGTGGCGTCGTCGCCGGGTCGGTCCCGGGCCTCTTGAAGGCCTACACCGGCGCCCACGAGGTCATCGTGACCCTGATGTTCAACTACGTCGTCTCGGCCTTCTTGCTCTACGCGCTGCTCTCGACGGCCCTGCAGGCCCCCGGCCAGCAGAACGACATCGCGCGCACGCTCGACCCCTCGGCCCAGCTCGCGCCGATCTTCGGCACGGCGTCGGGGCTACGGGTCAACTACGGGCTCGTCATCGCCGCGCTGGTCGTCGTCTTCGCGTGGTGGTTCTTGGAGCGGTCCTCGCTCGGCTTCGACTTTCGTGTGACCGGGGCCAACCCCCAGGCCGCGCGCGCGTCGGGCATCAACGCCAAGGTCGTGATCATCCTCGTCTTCGCCATCTCCGGCGGCCTGGCGGGCCTGGCCGGCATCACCGAGCTCGGCGGCTTCTACAAGACCCTCGACGGCGGCTTCCTCGTCGGCAACGCCGGCATCGGGTTCACCGCGATCACCGTGTCGCTGCTCGGACGCAACAAGCCGGTCGGCATCGTGTGGGCCTCGCTGCTCTTCGCCGCGCTCGGTGTCGGTGGACGCGCGATGCAGGCCGCCACGGGGATCCCGCTCGACCTCGCGACCGTGATCCAGTCAGCGGTCGTGCTCTTCGTGGCGACCCCGGTGCTCGTCAAGGAGATCTTCCGGCTCCGCACGACGCCGACGTCCTCGATGCAGCTGGCGACCAAGGGGTGGGGCTCGTGAGCCTCGACACCACGCCCGGCGCGACGACCGTGGCCGCGCCCAAGGCTCCGACGGGCCGCACGCGGGGCATCGGGATCATCATGCTCGTCATCGGCCTCTTCACCGCCCTGGTCTTCGGGGTCGGTTCGGGCTTCTCGGCCCACTCGGCGCTCACCTTCAACCCCGTCTCGCTGACCAACGCCCCGTGGCGTCTGGGCACGCTCACGCTGCTGACGGCCTGGACCAACGTCGTGCTCGGCCTGGTCATGATCGGCCTCGGCCTCGGCGTCGCGGTACGCCTACCCCGGCGGGGCGTGATGGCGCGCTTCGGGTTCGTCGCCGTCCTCTTCTTCTTCGCGTTGCTCTTCTGGGCCGCCCGCACGACCGGACCGTCCCAGATCAACTTCGTCAACCTCACCGCGGTGCTGATTGGCTCCTCGGCCCTGGCGATGGTGCTCATCTTCGGCTCGCTGTCGGGGGTCATGTGCGAGCGCGCGGGGGTGGTGAACATCGCGATCGAGGGCCAGTTCATCGGGGGCGCCTTCGTCGGCTCGATGGTCGCCTCCACCACGCACGACTTCATCGTCGCCGCGCTCGTCGGCGCGCTCGTCGGCGGGGTGCTCGGGCTCATCCTCGCCTTCTTGTCGTTGCGCTACCTCTCGGACCAGATCATCGTCGGCGTCGTGCTCGTCACGATGCTCGGCAGCCTCTCGTCCTACCTGAACCTCCAGGTCTTCACGCCGTTCCCGCAGTACAACACGGGCAACCTCGCGCCCAACCTGCCGATCCCCCTGCTGTCCAAGATCCCCGTGCTCGGACCCGTCTTCTTCAACCAGACCGGGTTCTTCTACGTGATGATCGTCCTCGTGGCCCTGGTGAGCTTCGGGCTCTTCAAGACCCGTTGGGGACTGCGCGTGCGCGCCGTCGGCGAACACCCCCAGGCCGCGGCATCGGTCGGGATCAAGGTGATCGGGGTGCGCTACGCCAACGTGATCATGGGCGGCGCGATCGCCGGGGTCGGCGGGGTCGCCTTCATGGCCTCCCAGGGACAGTTCCAGCCGGGCTACACCTCGGGGCTGGGCTACATCGCCCTGGCGGCGTTGATCTTCGGTCGCTGGCGCCCGTCGGGGGCCGTCGTGGCGTCGGTGATCTTCGGGATGTCGGTCTACCTCGCGGACAACCTCCAGACCTACCAGGTGCCGGTGCCGACCGAGATCCTCGGGATGTTCCCCTACGTGATCACGATCGCCGTCGTCTCGGGACTGATCGGCCGGGTCCGCCCCCCGGCGGCCGACGGCCTGCCCTACCGGCGCGACTAGCCCTCGGCCCCGAGGCCGGCCACGACCTCGCCCGCGGCGGCCATCGCGACCCCGAGCGCGTCGCTCGGGTTCGCCCCGCCCAGCCGGGCACCGAGGTAGGCGCCGGTGGCGGCGTCGCCGGCGCCGGTCGTGTCCAGAACTTCCCGCGCCCTCGCCGCGGCGCGGATCTCGATGGCCCCCCGTCGCACGACCGCGCCGCGCGGACCCAGCGTCACCACGACCTCGTCGAAGCGCGCGGCCAGTCGGGCCAGCGCGACCTCGAGCGAGCCGCCGCCCAGTAGCACGGCCTCCTCCTCGTTGGCGAAGAGCGTCGTGGCCGGGGCCACCGCCTCGAGGAAGCGGTCCGCGCCGACGTGGCGCAGCGGTCCCACCGAGCAGGCGTCCACCGACGACGAGACCCCGCGCGAACGCGCGAGACGCAGCGCCGAGCACGCGACGTCGCGCGTCTCGTCGTCGAGCACGGTGTAGCCCGAGACGTGCAGGTGGTCGAACGGCTCGGCGAGCGCGAGGTCGACGTGGGACGGCGCGAGCCGTTGGTTCGCGCCGCGACTGGTGAGCATCATCCGCTGACCGGACCCGTCGACGATTCCGACCACGACCCCCGTCGGTTCCTCGACGACCTGCCAGCGCGTGCGCACCCCCGCGCGCGCGAAGAGCGCGGCCAGCACGTCGGCCGCGGGGTCGGACCCGACCGCCCCGACGTAGGTGACCGCGCAGCCCGCTCGCGCGAGCCGGATCGCCGCGTTGGCCGCCGAGCCCCCGCGCCCGACGACCGTCGCCGCCGGGGTGTCACTGGTCGTTTCGAGCGGCCCGAGGGCGCGCGTGACGACGTCCAACATGACGTCGCCGATCAGCGTGACGCGCGGGGTCACCGGCGCAGGGCGGCTAGCGCGACCGAAACCTCGCCCGCGAGTGCGGCGTTCGCGACGACGAGGGCGCGGTTGGTCGTCACGCTCGCGCCCGCGCTGAAGCGGGCGAACTCGGCGAGCAGGACCGGGGTGACGGCCTTGCCCGTGGCGCCGGTGGCCGCCGCGTGGGCGAGGGCATTCGCGAGCGCCGCGTCATGTAGGTCGCCGTCGAGTTCGTCCTCGGCGCCGACGGGATTGGCGAGCAACCACCCGGTCGGGCTGAA
Organism: Acidimicrobiaceae bacterium RAAP-2; assembly: GCA_001443545.1. GTDB lineage: Bacteria > Actinomycetota > Acidimicrobiia > Acidimicrobiales > RAAP-2 > RAAP-2. Next base: position 13,849 of record LMAD01000031.1, on the reverse strand, counting down.
GTGCCGGTGCGCGGCGAAGGCCGCCGCCGCCTCGGCCGCGGAGCCGACCGACCAGTCGAGTCTGAAGCCCGAGTCGGCGCGGTAGAAGCCGGGGAACCGAACGGTGCGATAGCCGACGACCGGCACGCCCAGGGTGTCGAGCCGTTCGAGCGTGGCCCCGACGTCGAGGATCGATTTCACGCCCGAGGCGACCACCAGCACCGGGGTGCGCGAGAGCGTGGTGAGGTCGTTGGACTCGTCGAAGGTGTACGCGGCGTCGCGGTGGACCCCACCGAGTCCGCCCGTCGCCATGACGTCGATGCCGACCCGGTGGGCGACCGCGATCGTCCCCGCCACGGTGGTGGCCCCGTCGCGCACCAGTCCGACGGCGAGGCCCAGGTCGCGAGCGGAGAGTTTGGTGCTGTCGCGCGTCGGCTCGGCGAGCGCGTCGAGCTCGTCGATCGTGAGCCCCACGACCACGCGGCCGTCGAGCACGCCGATCGTCGCGGGCACGGCGCCGGCGGCGCGCACCGCCGCTTCGCACTGTGCGGCGACCTCGAGGTTCTGGGGGTGCGGGAGGCCGTGCACGACGATGGTCGTCTCCAACGAGACGACGGGCCGAGCCCCCTCGAGGGCGTCGCGGACCTCGTCGCGAACGACGAGCGATGGGTGGTCGAAGGCTGAGTTCACGCAGTGCGAAGTGTACTGTGATGGCGTGAATGACCCTCTCGAAATCCCCTGGGGGACGCTACGCGCCCGCGCCGTGGCCGCGACGCGCCACGCCTACGCCCCCTACTCGAACGTCACCGTCGGGGCGGCCGGGCTGACCGAGGACGGCACCGTCGTCGAAGGCGCCAACGTCGAGAACGCCAGCTACGGGCTCACCCTGTGCGCCGAGTGCTCGCTGGTGAGCGACCTCGCGCGCGTCGGCGGTGGTCGACTCGTCGCGGTCGCGGTCGTGGCCGGTGACGGAGAGCCCCTCGCGCCCTGTGGGCGCTGTCGTCAGCTGCTCTTCGAACACGGCGGCCCCGGGCTGCTCGTGGACGACGGCCCGGCCCGCCCGGCGCGCGCGCTCGCGACCCTGCTGCCCGACGCCTTCGGTCCCGACGACCTCGCCGCGCGCTCGTGACCGCGGCCGTCGACGTCATCGCGGCCAAGCGCGACGGGCGCTCGCTCGACGACGACGCGATCACGTGGATGCTGCGGGCCTACGACCGCGGCGAGGTCGCCGACGAGCAGATGTCGGCGCTGCTGATGGCCGTCTTCTTCAACGGGCTCTCGGCGCGCGAGCTGCGCACCTGGACCGCGACGATGATCGACTCGGGTGAGCGGCTCGACCTGGGCGGGCTGACGCGACCCACGGTCGACAAGCACTCGACCGGCGGCGTCGGCGACAAGATTTCGCTCATCCTCGCGCCGCTCGTTGCGGCCTGCGGTGCCGCGGTGCCCCAGCTCTCGGGACGGGGCCTCGGCCACACCGGGGGTACTCTCGACAAGCTCGAGACCATCCCCGGTTGGCGCGCGACCCTGACCAACGCCGAGGTCCGCGACCAGCTCGAGTCGGTGGGCGCGGTGATCTGCGCGGCCGGCGCGGGGCTCGCGCCGATCGACCGCAAGCTCTACGCCCTGCGCGACGTGACCGGCACCGTGGAGTCGATCCCCCTCATTGCCTCGTCGATCATGTCCAAGAAGATCGCCGAGGGCACCGGCGCGCTGGTGCTCGACGTCAAGGTCGGCCGCGGGGCCTTCATCAAGGACCACGACCGCGCCCTGGAGCTCGCGGCCACCATGGTCGCCCTCGGCCGCGACCACGGGCTCGCGACCGTCGCCCAGCTCACGAACATGGACGCGCCCCTCGGCCAGACAATCGGCAACGCGATCGAGGTCGCCGAGTCGATCGAGGTCCTGCGCGGCGGCGGGCCGAGCGACGTACGCGCGCTCACGCTGGCCCTCGCGCGCACGATGCTCGAACTGACGGGCCTCGACGTCGACCCCGCCGAGCGGCTCGACGACGGATCGGCCTACGAGGTCTACCGGGCCATGATCGCCGCCCAGGGCGGCGACCCCGACGCGGCCCTCGAGACCAGCGGGTTGGTGAGCGTCGTCGTCGCGCCGCGCGCCGGGGTCGTCCAGCGCGTCGACGCCCTCGACGTGGGCGTCGCGGCCTGGCGCCTCGGCGCCGGACGCGCGCGCAAGGAGGACCCGGTCAGCGCCGGGGCCGGGGTCCGCTGCCTCGTCGTCGCCGGCGACGAGGTCGAAGTCGGCCAGCCGCTCTTCGAGCTCTACGCCGACGACGAGGTCCACCTCGAACGCGGGCGCACCACGATCTGCGACGCGGTGATCATCGGCGACGAGCCGCTCGACGCGGCCCCGCTGCTGTTCGAACGAATCGGTTGACGCGACTGGCCACGAGTAGCCTGACTCCATGCCTGGCCCGACGCTGACGCCCGACCTCATCACCCGCGCGCCCAAGGTCCTGCTCCACGACCACCTCGACGGCGGTCTGCGGGCCCAGACCGTGCTCGACATCGCCCGCGAGACCGGCTACACCGGGCTGCCGACCACCGACGCCGACACGCTCGCCCAGTGGTTCATCGCCGACGCCCCGGGCAGCGACCTCGTGCGCTACCTCGAGGGCTTCGCCCACACCACCGCGGTCATGCAGACCCGCGAGCACCTCGAGCGCGTCGCGGCCGAGTGCGCACTCGACCTCGCGCGCGACGGCGTCGTCTACGCCGAGGTGCGCTTCGCCCCCGAGCTGCACACCCACGGCGGGCTCACCCTCGATCGGGTCGTCACGTCGGTGCTCGCCGGCTTCGCCCGCGGCACGGCCGACGCGCGGCGCGAGGGCCGCACCATCGTCGTGCGCGCGATCCTCTCGGCCATGCGCCAGGCCACCTTGAGCGAGGTCATCGCCGAGCTCGCCGTCGCCCACCGCGACCAGGGCGTGTGCGGCTTCGACATCGCCGGGCCCGAAGACGGCTTCCCCCCGACCCAGCACCTGAGCGCCTTCCACCTCGTCCAGCGCGAGAACTTCCACATGACCATCCACGCCGGCGAGGCCTTCGGCCTGGCGTCGATCTGGGAGGCCGTGCAGTTCTGCGACGCCGAGCGACTCGGTCACGGCGTGCGCATCGTGGACGACCTCACCAACGTCGACGGGGAGTACCGCCTGGGCCGTCTGGCCAACTACGTGCGCGACCGGCGAATCCCCCTGGAGGTCTGTCCCACGTCCAACGTCCACACCGGCGCCGCGAGCTCGATCGCGACCCACCCCATCGAGCTGTTACGCCGGCTCCGGTTCCGCGTGACGCTCAACACCGACAACCGCTTGATGAGCGGCATCACCCTCTCGAGTGAGTTCGCCGCCTGCGCCGACGCCTTCGGCTGGACCCTCGACGACATGGAGTGGTTGACACTCAACGCCGCGAAGAGCACCTTCTACCCGTTCGACCAACGGCTCTCGCTCATCAACACGGTGATCAAGCCCGGCTACGCCGCGCTGCGCGCCGGCCACTGAAACGCTGCTGGCCGCAATCCTCTCGGTCCGCGAGGACGGCGGCCGCGTCCTTCCACGAGCTCGACCCGCGTAGAACCAACGGGTCGGGCCGCGTAGAACTACGGACCCGACGGGCCCCGGGGCACAATATGGGCCTTAGTTCCCTAGACCGATCCCGTGGCCCATGACGGGAGCACCCTAAAGTCCACTATTCAACGGGGGGTAGTAGAAGAGGTCGCGGCCGTGGGTCCAACCGCTGGGGCGAGCACCCCGTCAGAACCTCGCGACGCGAGCGAGCGCGGACCCGTCCACGACCTCGTCATCAACCTCGCCCATCCGCCGCTCGCCGCGGGGCGATTCTGGGCCGTTCAGGCGATGATCGTCGCCGTCTTCGCGGTGCACATCGTAACCACCGTCGGGCCGGTCCACCAGGTCGTGTCGGTGCCCGACTCCACGACCGACCTCCTGCTCTTCATCCCGATCGTCTACGGCGGCGCCGTCTTCGGTCTCGCGGGGTCGCTGGGCGCGGCGCTGACGGGCATCGCCCTGACCGTGCCCATGGAGCTCGTCATGCACCACCGCGCCGTCGAAGTCTGGGAGGAGTGGGCCGTCCTCATCACGACACTCATCGTCGCAATCCAGGTCGGCCACCAGTACGAGGTGGAGCGGCGACACCGCAAGCTGCTACGCCAGGCCGAGCGAACCAAGATCGAGAGCGAACTGCGCGCCTTGGTCGTCGAGAGCGAATCGAAGAAGCGACTCGCACGTAGTGACGAACTCTTCCACGACGCCTTCGAGAGCAATACGTCGGGCATGTTCTTGACGGACCGATACGGCCGTCTCAAAAGCGTTAATCGTTCTTTTTGTGAGATGGTCGGCGGCGTCGACGACGACCTGATCGGCCGCACGCCACTCGAATTCACGCACCCCGACGACGTCTCGCTCGCCCTGGAGCAGTATCGTCGCCTGTCGACGGGCGACGTTGCTCGCGTTCGCTACTCGACTCGCTACCTCCACGACGACGGACGGGTGCTCTTCGGCGAGGTGTCCATCGCCTGCATCACCGACGATAACGGTGCGCCCGATACGTTCGTAGTCTCGGTCCGTGACGTCACCGAGGAACGAGCGTTGATCGCCGAACTCGAGCATCAAGCGCTCTACGATCCGCTCACGAGTCTCGCCAACCGGACGCTCTTCGAGGACCGACTCTCGCGAGCTCGCGCGTACGTCGCACGCGACGGGGGTTCCAACGCGGTCTTCCTCCTCGACCTCGACGACTTCAAATACGTGAACGACACGTTCGGCCACGGCGTCGGCGACGAACTGCTCGTCGAGTTCGCTCGTCGCATGGAACGAGTGACCCGCGCCAGTGACACACTCTGCCGATTCGGCGGCGACGAGTTCCTCTATCTCGCCCAGGGGCTCACGGGTTCCTACCAGGAGATCGCCCACCGGCTCCTCTCGGTCGTCAGTGAACCGTTCAACGTCGCCGGGACTAATCTCGAGCAACGCGTGAGCATCGGCGTCGTTGTCACCGCCGTCGACTCGATGGACAACGACGAGCTGCTGCGCAACGCCGACACCGCCCTCTACGAGGCCAAGCGCCGGAACAAGGGCGGCGTCGTGCTCTTCACGAACGACATGTACGATCGGGCCTCTCGGCGTTTCGAGTTGTTGCGCGACCTGCGAGCGGCCGTGGGGACGGACCAGTTGACCATGGCCTACCAACCGCTCGTCGACCTGACGAATGACCACGTCGTCGGTTTCGAGTCCCTGATGCGCTGGCGCCACCCGTTGCACGGCGCCGTCGCGCCGGACGACTTCATCGCCCTCGCCGAGCAGTCCGACCTGATCATCAGCCTCGGCGAGTTCGCGGTCCGCGAAGCGACCATGGAGGCCGCCGCCTGGGGAGCCTTTGAGGGACGTCCTCCCTTCGTGTCGGTCAATCTCTCGACGAACCAGTTCCGTGATCCCGCCCTGTTGGCGATGGTCGACGATGCGCTCGCTCGGAGCGGCCTCGCGCCCAACCGGCTCGTCCTCGAGATCACCGAACGCGCCGCCCTCGCCGATACCGCGCAGGTCGCCACCGTGCTCACGCACTTCGAGCGATCCGGCGTGCGCCTCGCGCTCGACGACTTCGGCACCGGCTACTCCTCACTGTCCCACCTCACGCGCTTGCACCCCCACATCATCAAGATCGATCGGTCGTTCATCGTCGCGGCCGAAGACGACGTCGCCCGCCGAGCGTTGCTCGAAGCGATGGTCTCGCTCTGCCGACGACTCGATTTCACCGTGCTCGCCGAGGGAATTGAGACTGAGGGACAACTGCGCTACGTGAAGGAGCTCGGGTGTGAACTCGGCCAGGGCTATCTCTTCGCGCCCGCGATGCCCGCCCGCGAGGTCCGCCAGCACCTCCCGCTGTCCTATCCCCGCTCGCCGGCGACGGTGACGTCGACCCCGGATTCGTCCCAACTCATCGAGTACGTCGCGCGACGCTGACGTGTCAGCGCTCCGCGTCGCGCGCGAGCGCCAGTCGCTGCCCGAGATCGTCACGGATCGCCACCAGTAGCGTGCTCGCGCTGCGACGACGCTCGTCGAGTGGCCGCTCGTCACCGGGTTCGACGACCACTTCGAGGTAGGCCTTCAACTTCGCCTCGGTGCCCGAAGGCCGCACGACGACCCGCGCCGGCGGCGCGACGAGCACGACGCCGTCGGTCGGCGGGAGCCCGCGCCCGCCCGTCGCGAGGTCCACGACCTCGCGCACCGCGAGCCCGCCGATCTCGCGCGGCGGGTCCTCGCGCAGTCGCGCGACCGCGGCGACGATGCGGGCTCGACCGCCCGGCCCGTCGTCACGGATCGAGAGCTGGTCCACCGCGTGCACGCCGTAGCGTTGCTCGATCGAGTCGAGTCGGTCGAGCAACGTCTCGCCGCGCTCGGCCAGTTCGTCGGCCAGGCGCGCCAGCGCCAGGGCCGCGGTCAGTCCGTCCTTGTCGGCCACGCGCGCGTCGACGGCGAAGCCGAGCGCCTCCTCGTAGCCGAAGGCGAGGGTCCGATTCCCCGCGGCGCGCGCGATCCACTTGAACCCGGTGAGCGTCGTCACGTAGGCGACCCCGGCGTCGCGGGCCATCGACTCGAGCATCGTCGACGAGACGACGGAGGTCGCCACCACGTCGTTCGCACCGGCCTCGGGCAAGAGCGCCGAGGCGAGCAGCCAGCCGATCTGGTCGCCGCGCAGCACGCGCCACGCCGCACGCCCGCGCACCGCCACGCCGAGCCGGTCGGCGTCGGGGTCGTTGGCGAGCACCAGGTCGGCGCCGACCTCCTCGGCGCGCGCGATCGCGCGGTCCAGCGCACCGGGCTCCTCGGGGTTCGGGAAGGGCAGCGTCGGGAAACGCCCGTCGGGCTCGAACTGCTCCGATACCACGCTGAACGCCCGGTACCCGGCCTCGGCCAGGAGCGAGGTCATCGTCGCACCCCCCACGCCGTGCAACGGGGTGTAGACGATGCGCAGTCCACTCGAGGCGGAAGGGGCGAAGCGCGCCAGCGCGTGGCGGTGGTACTCCTCGATGACCGTGGCGGGCACGCGGTGGTAGCGCGGGTCGTCGCGAGAGCCGAGGTTCGGGGTCGTCGCGGCGGCGGCGAAGCGCTCGACGACCTCGTCGTCGGGCGCGATGATCTGCGCGCCCGAGGCGTCGTAGAGCTTGTAGCCGTTGTCCCGGGGGGGGTTGTGGCTCGCCGTGATCATGATCCCCGCCGCCGCGCCGAGTTCGCGAACCGCGAAGGCGACGAGCGGGGTCGGCAACGGCCCGGGCATCTCGTAGACCGCGATACCCGCGCCGAGCAGCACCGCGACGACCTCGTCGTTGAAGGACTCGGACCCGCGTCGCGCGTCGCGCCCGACGACCACGCCGCGGCCCGCGTCGACGGGACCGGTGAGCAGCCACGCCGCGACACCCTGAGTGGCCCGGCGCACCGTGTAGCGGTTCATCCCCGCCGGACCGGCCATGACCGGCCCGCGCAGGCCGGCGGTGCCGAATCGCAGCGGCGCCGCGAAGCGGCGCGCCAACTCCTCGGTCGCGCCGTCGGCCAGGAGCCGCTCGAGGGTCTGGCGATCGGTCTCGTCGGGGTCGCTGGCGATCCACGCCGTCACGCGCGAGACCAGCTCGTCGCTCACAGTACGGGCACCAGTCGCGCCAGCAGCGCCCCGAGCGCGGCCGCGGCGGCGCGGCCCGCGTCGAGGACCTCGAGGTGGTTGAGGGGGGCCGGCGTCACCCCGGCCGCGAAGTTCGAGACCAACCCGAGCCCGAGCACCTCGGCCCCGAGGTGGCGCGCGGCGATGGCCTCGAGCACCGTGGACATGCCGACGAGTGAGGCGCCCAGGGACGCCACCATCGCGATCTCGGCGGGGGTCTCGTAGTGGGGGCCGCGCAGGCCCGCGTAGACGCCCTCGGTCAGTTCGGGCGCCGCGGCTGCGACCACCTGGCGCAGCCGCGCGCTGTAGAGGTCGGTGAGGTCGACGAACCGTGACCCGTAGGGCTCGGGCGGGGCCGGGCCCTCGAGCGGCGAGGTCGCCGTGAGGTTCAGGTGATCGCGGATGACCACGACCGATCCGGGCGCAATCGTGGGGTCGATCCCCCCGCAGGCGTTGGTGAGGACCACGCGCGACGCGCCGGCGGCGACGACCGTGCGCACGGGGTGCACGACCTGGTCGACGCGGTGCCCCTCGTAGAGGTGCACCCGGCCCGAGACCAGCGCCACGCGCACCCCCTCGTAGCGCAGGCTGAGGATGCGACCGCTGTGGCCGGCGACCGTCGGCGCCACGAAGCCCGCGAGCTCGCTCGTCGCCACGTCGCTCTGGGGGGTTCCGAGCGCGTCGGCGCCCTCGCGCCACCCCGAACCGAGCACGATGGCCAGGTCGTAGCGGTCGAAGCCGCTGCGCTCGCGCAGCTGCGCGGCGGCCCGCTCGGCCAGGGCGTAGGGGTCGCTCATCACTGTCCGATCGTGTGCCAGACCGTCGAGGTCTCGATGAAGGCGCGCAGCCGGCGCGCGTCGTCGCCCGCCCGGCCGTGGCCGCGAGCGCGCAACACCCGCTTGATCGATCCCGCCGCGAGCACGGCGAGGGCACCCGCCGCGTCACCGGCGCCCGCGAGGTCCACGCCGTCGACGTCCTCGTGGGTGCACAGTGCCGCAGCGAGCTCGTCACGTCGACCGCTGAGCACGTTACACAGACCCGCGGGCACGTCGGCGGTGGTCGTCATCTCGCCGAGCAGGATCGCCGGGGTCGGTCGGGTCTCGCTCGCGATCGCGACGACGGCGTTGCCGGTCGCCAGGGGGGCGAGCACGGCGTCGACGAACCCCTCGAAGGAGGAGTCCTCGGGCGCGACGACCCCGACGACGCCGCAGGGCACCGGCAGCGAGAAGTTGAAGAAGGGCCCGGCGACCGGGTTCGCGCCGCCGAAGACCTGGGTGACCTTGTCGGTCCACCCGGCGTACCAGACGATGCGGTCGATCCCGCGTCCGACGCTGGCCGCGGCCGCGGCCGGGTCGATCCCCTCGGCGGCGGCGACGTGCTCGGCCAGCTCGGCCCGGCGCGACTCGGCCATCTCGGCGAGCCGGTAGATCACCTGGCCGCGGTTGTAGGCCGTCGCGGCCCACCACTTCGCCTGGGCCGCGCGCGCGGCGCGCACGGCGTCGCGCAGGTCCTTGCGCGACCCCTGAGCGACGTTGGCCCAGAACTCGCCCGCGGCGTTCGTCACCTCGTAGCTGCGTCCAGACTCCGAGCGCGTAAAGGCGCCGTTGACGACCAGCTTGTAGGTCTTTCGCACGTCCAGTCGATCAGACATCGAGGTAGGCCTCCAGACCGTGACGGCCGCCCTCGCGACCGAATCCCGACTCGCGCACCCCGCCGAAGGGGCTGGTGGGGTCGAAGCGGTTGTAGGTGTTGGCCCAGATGACCCCGGCGCGCAGCCGCTGGGCGACCCACAGGGTGCGGCTGCCCTTCTCGCTCCAGACGCCACAGGCCAGTCCGTAGTTGGTGTTGTTCGCCTTGGCGACGGCCTCCTCGGGCGTGCGGAAGCTGAGCACCGAGAGGACGGGCCCGAAGATCTCCTCGCGCGCGATCCGGTGCGACTGGGCGACGTCGGTGAAGACCGTGGGGGCGAACCAGTAGCCCTCGGCCGGCAAGGCGCACGAGCTGGCGTGGCGCGTGGCGCCCTCGGCCTCGCCGGCGCGCGTCAACTCCTCGATGCGCGCTAACTGGGCGGCCGAGTTGATCGCGCCGACGTCGGTGTTCTTGTCGAGCGGGTCGCCCACGCGCAGCTGCTCGACGCGACGCAGCAGTCGGCGCACCACCTCGTCGGCGATGGACTCCTGGACGAGCAGCCGCGACCCGGCGCAACAGACGTGGCCCTGGTTGAAGAAGATGCCGTCGATGACCCCCTCGATCATCTCGTCGATCGGGGCGTCCTCGAAGACGATGTTGGCGCCCTTGCCCCCCAGCTCGAGGGTGAGGTGCGTCCCGCGCTCGCCGAGGCGCTGCTGGATCAATCGGCCGACCTCGGTCGAACCGGTGAAGGCGATCTTGTCGACGCCCGGGTGCTCGACGAGGGCGGCCCCGGTGGCGCCGTCACCGGTCAGGATGTTCACCACGCCGGGCGGCAGCTCGGCTTGGACGAGGATGTCGGCGAGCACCAGCGCGCTGAGTGGCGTGGTCTCGGCCGGCTTCAACACGCAGGTGTTGCCCGCGGCCAGGGCCGGGGCCAGCTTCCACGCCGCCATCAGCAGCGGAAAGTTCCACGGGATGATCTGGCCGGCGACGCCGAGGGGTTGGGGGGCCGGGCCGAAGCCGGCGTAGTCGAGCTTGTCGGCCCAGCCGGCGTAGTAGAAGAAGTAGGCCGCGGCCAACGGCACGTCGATGTCGCGGGTCTCGCGGATGGGCTTGCCGTTGTCGAGGGTCTCGACGACCGCGAGCTCGCGCGCGCGCTCTTGGATGATCCGCGCGATGCGGTAGAGGTACTTGGCGCGCTCCGAACCGGGCATCGTCGACCACCCGCCGTCAAAGGCCCGTCGGGCGGCCACCACGGCGCGCTCGACGTCGGCCGGACCGGCGTGGGCGACGCTCGCCAACGGCTGGGCCGTGGCCGGGTTGAGCGTGGCGAACTGCTGGTGGGCGGCGGGGTCGGTGAAGGCGCCGTCGATGAAGAGGCCGTACTGGTCGGCCAGCCGCGCCAACGAGGCCGACTCGGGCGCCGGGTCGTAGGCGAACCCGCCGAGTCGGGACTGGTCGAGCTGCTGGTCGTTCACGTCAATCTCCACTGAACTCGTCGGGGCGCACGTAGGCGCCGCGGCGCTGCTTGAGGCGCTGCATCAACAGGTCGTTCAACAGCGACGAGGCGCCGAAGCGGAAACGTTCCGGCGTCAGCCAGGCCGACCCGGCCGTCTCATTCACGATCACCAAGTACCGGATCGCGTCCTTGGCGCTGCGGATGCCGCCGGCGAGCTTGACGCCGACCACCTCGCCCGTCGACTCGGCGAAGTCGCGCGCCGCCTCGAGCATCACCAGGGCGACCGGCGGCGTCGCCGCGACCGGGACCTTGCCGGTGGAGGTCTTGATGAAATCGGCCCCGGCCAGCATCGCGAGCCAGCTGGCCCGGCGCACGTTGTCGTAGGTGACCAGTTCACCGGTCTCGAGGATGACCTTCAGGTGCGCCGAACCGCAGGCCGACTTCACCGCGACGATCTCGTCGAAGACCTGGCCCAGCCGTCCCGAGAGGAAGGCGCCGCGATCGATGACCATGTCGACCTCGTCGGCGCCGGCCGCGACCGCCTCGGCGACGTCGGCTAGCTTCACGCTGAGCGAGGCCCGGCCCGAGGGGAAGGCGGTCGCCACCGAGGCAACGGCGACCGGCGCGTCACCGAGGAACCGTTTGGCCGACGCGACCAGGTCGGGGTAGACGCACACGGCCGCCACCGCGGGCACCGCGTGGTCGTTCGGGTCCGGGCGCGCGGCCTTGGCGCAGAGCGAGGCGATGCGACCGGGCGTGTCGGCGCCCTCGAGGGTCGTGAGGTCGACCATGGAGATCGCCAGGTCGAGCGCGGCCAGCTTCGAGGCGCGCTTGATCGATCGGGTGGCGAGCTTGGCCGCGCGGGCCTCGGCGCCCACGGCGTCGACCCCCGACAGGCTCGCGAGGATGGAGCGGAGTTGGATCTCGGACTCGACGCGGGGCACGGCGTTGGTCGCTGCGAACCACACGGCGCCCTCGGCGCCGACGGCCGAGCGCAGTGGGGTCGTCGTCACCTGATCCACGCTAGCAACGCGCCGTCGCCGCGGCGAAGGCTCAGGGGCGGTACGCGGGCAGTTCACCGGCGGCGAGCCGGTGGGCCAGCGTCGGGGCGGCCGCGTCCTTCTCGCTCAGCACCGCGGCCCCGCGCAGTCGCCACGGCACCGCCACGGCCGGGTCGAGCGGGTTGACCTCCAACTCGAGCGACGCGTGGAAGGGAGAGGAGAGCAGGTAGGTCAGCGCGGCGTGATCGCTGGTCACGCAGAAGCCGTGGGCCACGCCGGCCGGCAGGTACACCGAACGACCGTCACCGGCGTCGAGCGAGACCACCTCGACGAGCCCGAAGGTCGGTGAACCGACGCGCACGTCGACGATGACGTCGTCGATGGAGCCGTAGCTGCACGTGACGACCTTGGCCTGACCCTCGGGGGCGAGGGAGTAGTGCAGGCCGCGCACGACGTCGCACGCCGACATGGAGAGGTTGGCCTGGCGCACGGTGAAGTCGACGCCCGCGACGTCGAAGTCGGGGCCCTTGAACCACTCGCGGAAGTAGCCCCGGTCGTCGCCCCACACCGGGGACTCGAGGACGTAGAGGCCGGGGATTGCCCGGGGCACGAGGTTCACGCCACCGACTCCTTGAGCGCTCGCCACCACGACTCGTTCGCGCGGTACCAGGCGACCGTGTCAGCGAGCCCGGTCTCGAACGCAACCCGCGGTTCGTAGCCGAGCTCGGCGTGGATCTTGCCCCAGTCCACCGAGTAGCGCCGGTCGTGACCGAGCCGGTCCTCGACTGGTCGAACGCTCGACTCGTCGGCCCCGCACAGGTTGAGCAGACGAGTGGTGAGTTCGCGGTTGGTCAACTCGGTGCCGCCGCCGATGTTGTAGACCTCCCCGGGGCGGCCGCCCTCCAAGACCGCGAGGATACCCCGGCAGTGGTCGTCGACGTGCAGCCAGTCGCGCACGTTCAGACCGTCGCCGTAGAGCGGGACCGACTCGCCGTCCATCAGGTTGGTCACGAAGAGCGGGATCACCTTCTCGGGGAACTGGCGCGGCCCGTAGTTATTCGAACAGCGCGTCACCATCACCGCCAACCCGTAGGTGCGGTGGTAGGCCAGCGCCGCGAGGTCCGACCCGGCCTTGCTCGCCGAGTAGGGCGAGTTCGGCGCGAGCACGTGGTCCTCGCGCCAGGAGCCCTGGGCGATCGAGCCGTAGACCTCGTCGGTGGAGACGTGCACGAAGCGCGAGACCCCGGCGCGCCGGGCGCTCTCGAGCAGCTGCTGGGTGCCGAGCACGTTGGTCGTAAAGAAGTCGCGCGCGCCGAGGATCGAGCGGTCGACGTGGCTCTCGGCGGCCAGGTGCACCACGGCGTGCGCGCCGGTCACGACCTCGTCGACGACCGCGGGATCGTTGATCGAGCCGTGGACGAAGCGCGCGCCGGCCGCGAGGGCCGCGGCCATGTTCTCTCGCCGGCCCGAGTAGGTCAGCGCGTCGAGCAGCACGACGTCGTCGTAGCCCAGCCGGTCGGCCTCGGCGAGCAGCAGCTCGGCGAAGCGCGAACCGATGAATCCGGCCGCCCCGGTGATGACTACGCGCATGGTCTACCTCGGCCTCGAAGGGGGGATTGCTGGCCCCTTATACTAATGGGGTGAAGGGAATCATCCTGGCCGGTGGGAGCGGAACCCGGCTGCACCCCATCACGCGGGCCGTCTCCAAGCAGCTGCTGCCGGTCTACGACAAACCAATGATCTACTACCCGCTCAGCACCCTGATGCTGACCGGCCTGCGCGAGATCCTGCTCATCACCACCCCCCACGACCAGGCCGCCTTCCAACGCCTGCTCGGCGACGGGAGCCAGTTCGGCCTCACGCTGCACTACGTCATCCAGGACCAGCCCAACGGACTCGCCGAGGCGCTCATCCTCGGCGAGCCCTTCCTCGACGGCGACAAGTGCGCCCTGATCCTCGGGGATAACCTCTTCCACGGCCCCGGCCTGGGCACCCACCTGCGTCAGAACACCGAGGTCGACGGCGCCCTGATCTTCGCCTACCAGGTCAAAGACCCCGAGCGCTACGGCGTCGTCGAATTCGACGAC
>LMAD01000004.1 GCA_001443545.1 Acidimicrobiaceae bacterium RAAP-2 | reverse complement strand
CTCGACGACGTCGTCGAGCAGCTCGACGGCGTCGAACCGGCGGGTCGTGAGCGTCGCCACCGAACCGCCCTGGGCGAGCACGGCCTGGGACGTCAGGAGAGCAGTGCCGTGCATCAACGGACACGCGGCGAGCGTCGCCTGGCCGGCTGCCGAGAGCGCGCGCGCGAGGCCGTCGTAGTCGGGCTCGGCGGTGAAGGTGAAGGGGCCCGTCTTGGGCATCAGCGCCACCAGGTCGTCCTGGCGCCACATCACGCCCTTGGGCAGACCCGTCGTGCCGCCCGTGTAGAGCAGGCAGAGTTGATCGCCGTCACGCCCCCACGGGGCCCGTTGACGGTGCGTCGCCGTGGTGGCCACCGACGCATAATCGGTCGCCCATTCCGGGCACGGCGACGTCCCATCGTCCACGAAGAGCCAACCCCGCACCCAGGGGGTGCGGGCGCGCACGACCTCGACGGTCTCGACGAAGGACCCGTGGAAGACGACCGCCGCCGGTTCGGCGTTCCCCCAGAGGTAGGCGAGTTCGTCGGCGCCGTAGCGGTAGTTCGTGTTCACGGGCACCAGACCCACCTTGTAGGCGGCCAAGACCGACTCAAGGTACTCGGGCCCGTTGTAGAGGTACTGCGCGAAGCGGTCCTGCTCGACGACGCCGATCGACAAGAGCCACGCGGCGACGCCGTCGGCCCGCCGGTCGAACGCGCGCGCGCTCGTCGTGCGCACCCCTTGACGCTGGGCCGGCGCGTCCGGTAGCCGATCGGCCACCGTCTCGAAAATGGTCGCAAACTCCCAACCGGCCATGACACCCCCTCGGGTGAGACTATCGACCTAGTCGAGGTCCCGCAGGTCGACGAGGGAGTCCACGACCTCGTGGGCGCCGGCCCCCAGGAGTCGCGCGTCATCGTCGCTACCCGTTCGCACGCCCACGCAGCGCCCCGCCCCCGCTCGACGACCCGATTCGATATCGGCGGCGGTGTCGCCCACGACCATCATCGAATCGGCCGAGGTCGCCGCGAGCTTCGCGGCGCTCCACCACACCATGTCCGGGGCCGGACGGCCACGCCCGGCGTCGGCGGGCGAGACCCGCAGGTCGAACAGGTCGCCCCACCCCAGCAACTCGACCAGCACCTCGCGGGTCTCGGGTGAGAATCCGGTCGTGAGCGCGACCCGCCGTCCGCTGGTGCGCCAGTGGGTCACGGTCTCACGCACGCCCGCCAGTTCGCTGACTCCGACCTCGCGGGCGACGTCGGCGATCGCGCCCTCGAAGACGGTGTTCGCTCGGGGCGCTGAGGTCCCGAAGATCGCGCGGAACACCTCGATCTTGGACTGGCCCATCGTCGCTTGGACGTAGGACTCGGCCCGCGCCGCACTCGGCCGGTCGAGGCCGAGGGTCGCAATCGTGCGCCGAAAGGCACCGGTCACCAGCCCGAAGTCCGACATCGTGGTGCCGGCCATGTCCACGCAGATCACGTCGATCGGGGTCGTCACCTCAGCGCCTCGCTTCGAAGAAGGACCGCAGGAGCGCCGCCGACTCGTCGGCGCGCACGTCGTAGGTCACGTCGGCTTCGTGGAGGAGTCGAGGATCGGCCAGGACGTGGTAGCGCGACCCGACGGCCCCGGCCTTCTCGTCGAGCGCGCCGACGACGACCCTCGCCACGCGCGCGTTCAGTAACGCCCCGGCGCACATCACGCAGGGCTCCAGGGTGACGTAGGCGGTCACGTCGTCCATTCGCCACGCCCCGCGGTACCGGGCCGCTTCGCGCAGCGCGACGATCTCGGCGTGGGCCGTCGGGTCGCGATCGACCTCGCGACGATTCTCGCCACGCCCGATCACCACGTCGTCGGCGACGAGCACGCAACCGACCGGCACGTCGTCGTGCGCACCGGCCAGGCGCGCCTGTCCAAGCGCGTCGTCCATGAACTGCCCATCCCTGTCCGCCACCACACCGACCTCCTCGCCCAAAGACCGTACCGCCCGCGAACGGTAGACTGCGTGACGGAGGGGTGCGAGAGCGGCCGAATCGGGCAGTCTCGAAAACTGCTGTGTCTACGGGCACCGTGGGTTCAAATCCCACCTCCTCCGCCGTGACGAAACGGGTGACGAAAGTCACCCGTTTCGTCGTCTGGTGGCCGACAACCGGCAGAACTACGCTGGCGACAGACCAAGTAGAGGAGTCATCGTGGTGTCGTCATCTAGGCCGTCCATCGGAACCGAACGCAAAGTCGTCACCGAGTTGCCCGGGCCCAAGTCGCGCGCGCTGCACGACCGCCGCAAGGCCGTCGTGAGTGCCGGGCTCTCCACGGGCTTCCCCGTCTACATCGAACGCGGCGAGGGCGCCATCCTGCTCGACGTTGACGGCAACCTGCTGTTGGACCTCGGCTCGGGGATCGCGGTCACCTCGATCGGTCACGGGGTCCCCGAGGTCGTCGAAGCCGTTGCTCGACAGGTCGCGGACTTCACCCACACCTGCTTCATGGTCGCGCCCTACGAAGAGTACGTCGCGGTGTGCGAGGAGCTCGCCGCGCTGACCCCCGGCACCCACGCCAAGACATCGGCCCTCTTCAACTCGGGTTCCGAGGCGGTCGAGAACGCCATCAAGGTGGCGCGTCTGGCCACCGGCCGTCAGGCGGTCGTCGTCTTCGACCACGCCTACCACGGGCGCACGAACCTCACGATGGCCCTGACCGCGAAGAACATGCCCTATAAGGAGCACTTCGGCCCCTTCGCGCCCGAGGTCTACCGCGTTCCGATGAGCTACCCCTTCCGCGACGGACTGAACGGCGCCGAGGCCGCCGCGCGGGCCATCGCCGAGATCGAGTCCCAGGTCGGCGCGCACAACGTGGCGGCGCTGCTTATCGAACCGATCCAGGGCGAGGGTGGCTTCATCGTGCCCGCCGACGGATTCCTGGCCGCGTTGTCGGCCTGGACCAGCGCCAACGGCGCGGTCTTCATCGCCGACGAGATCCAGGCGGGCTTCTGCCGCACGGGCACCTGGTTCGCCATCGAGCACGACGGCGTGATCCCCGACCTCGTCACGACGGCCAAGGGCCTCGCCGGGGGCATGCCCCTCGCGGCCGTGACCGGTCGGGCGGAGTTGATGAACGCGGTCCACGAGGGCGGCCTCGGTGGCACCTACGGCGGCAACCCCGTCGCTGCGGCCGCCGCCCTGGCGACCATCCGCACGATGCGCGACCGCGACCTCCCAGCACGGGCGCGGGCCATCGGCGAGACAATCTCGACCCGGCTGAACGCGCTGGCCGGCGAGGTCTCGATCATCGGCGACGTCCGCGGACGCGGCGCCATGATGGCCATCGAACTGGTCAACCCCGGCACCACCGAGCCCAACGCGGCCGCGGCGAAGTCGATCGTCAACTACTGCAACCAGCAGGGCGTGATCGCCCTCGCGTGCGGGACGTTCGGCAACGTGATCCGCCTGCTCCCCCCGCTCGTGATCACCGACGCGCAGCTGGAGGATGGGCTGAACGTGCTGGCCGACGCGGTGCACGCCGCGGTCTGAGCTAAAGGACGCACCCCTCGGTCCCGGCGCTGCCGTGCGCCGGGACCCGGGCCAGCGCCTTCGCCACGACCCCGGCCGGGATCGCGTAGGCGATCTGGGACTGGCTCAGTGACTTCGAGACAATGACGCCGGCGACCGTGGTGCCCACGAAGACGGGGCTGCCCGAGTTGCCCGGGTTGATCTGCGCCGCGACCACCAGGAAAGTCCGGGTGATGAGGTCGCGATTGTAGATGTCACGCCCCTGGCCGGTAATCGTCCCGCGAAGCTGGGCCGGCGCGAGCGTGCGCGAACCGTTGAGGGGATACCCGACCACCCGCGCCGGCGTACCCGGCACCGCGCGAACCCCGCGGAGCGTCAGCACCGGTTCCACGAGTCGGGGCACCCGCAGCACGGCGAGGTCGTCTCGGGGGTCGAAGAGCACGACCGTAGCGGGCAGTCCCCCCACGGTCACGACCTTGGATCCCGCGACGACGTGGGCGTTGGTGACGACCTCGTGCCGGGCAACGACGAAGGCCGTACCCTCGTGGTTCACCGGGCAACCCCCCGACGCGAGTACCTTCACGACCGAGGTCGGTCGGGCCACCGGCGCGCGCAACGCGCCGAGGCGAATCGGGCCCGTCGGGAGGCTGGGCGCGATCACCGTGGCGAAGACGTTGGGCAAATCGGCGTTGCGCAGGATCGCCTGGACGCGACCCTCAATGGCCGGAACGGGCGGCAACACCCCGTTCAACGTTCGAAGCACGGCCGAACTCTGGATACCCGACGCGACCGAGCCCCACGCGACCGTCGCGACGAGACCCGCGGTCAGCCAGCACATGATGACCGCCCCCACCGCACCGGCAACGGCGCCCGCCACGCGATCGGCGGTCCCCAGGTGCAAGACCCGCGCCGAGCCGTGGGCGAGGCCACCGAGCCACGACCCGAGGGACGAGCCGACGAGCGCGCCGGCCAACACGATGGCCAAGGCGATGGCCGGTCGCCAGTTGCTGTGGGTCAGGTTCGACGCCCACGTCGGCGCGACGATCGTGGCGGCGACGAATCCACCGACGAGCCCGATCACGGTGCCCACCTGGCGCAGCGCCCCCGCCGCGAAGCCCCGCACCCCGGCGAGCACCGTTACTCCCACGATCACGACGTCAACCCACGACACGTCGCCAGGGTAGACGGCGACGCAGCCCTCGCGCGTGAGCGACCTCCGGCGGTGGTCCGCGGTTAGCGGGCCATGGCGGCGCGGACCAAGCCCGGTACCTTCCACCACGAGGGGTCGGCCTCGAAGGCGAGCAACCGTCGCATGACGGACCCCGCGTGCTGGTTCGTCGCGAACCAGGCCGGCGGCGGTGAAACGACGAACGGTCCTCGAACGACGGACTTCTGGGGACGGGCGAAGAGGAACGCGTTGCCCACGGCCCCACGGCCCGATTGGATGTCCGTCGCGCGGTGGCCGGGGTAGGCGCCCCACGAGGTCGTCGCGAACGCGAAACTCAGCGCGTGCCAGGCGTTCACGCCGATCGAGCCGTAGCGCAGGTTCGCCACCGCTCGGTCGATCGCCGCGCCGACCGGGCCCACCGCTTGGGTCCGCGGATCGACGAGCAGGGTCATCGAAAGGGTCCCCCACACCACGTCGTTGCAGAACTCGACCGCGCGGTCGATGAACTCGACGACCGAATCGGCCTCGAGCGCCGTCTCACTGAGCAGCGCGCAGAAGGCTTCGACGTTGAGACTCACGTCGTCGTGCTGGTTCGGGTCTACCCCACGGATCACGGTCCAGGGCATCACGCCGTCGGCGCTCCCACCGATCTGGTGGGCGTCGGGGTGGGCCTCGAGGAAGACGGATCGACGCTCGAACGCGCCGGGGTAGTACGCCCGTCGGGCGGGTAACTGCGCGAAGACGGCCTCGAGCTCGTCGAGGAACGCCTCGCGCTGAGCCCAACCCGCGTGCGTGATCAACACCCGCGGACTCAGGCAGTTGAACCCAGCGTTGTTGGCGAGCATGGTGGCGACGTGTCGGGCCTGGTAGGTCAGTTCCTTCGAGCTCCACTCACCGGGCACGATGACCACCGGCGAGACGTTGCCGAGTTCACAGGTCACCGGCTTGTCGAGCAGCGGCTCGTCGGCGGCCTTGCGTCGAGCCCCCTCCGGGCCGACCCCGAAGACGATCGCGTCGTGGGTCTTGTCCGAACCGGTGACGTGGACGTCGTCGATCCCGGGGTGGGCCGTGAGGTAGGCACCAACCTGGGCGCCACCCGACACGATCCGCAGGTACCCGGGCTCGATCAGCGCGGCCAGGGCGCGCTCCCAGTAGGGGATGAGGTAGTCGTTGACGGGGTTGCCCTTGAGCACGACGACCTCGCCGTCGGCGAAGAGCTTGGTGAGCACGTCACGTGGTCCGAGGCTCGCGACGTTGCCCGCCGCGAGCACCAGCGAGACCCCCGCGTGCGCCATCGGGTCCGCGTAGGCCGCGGCCTGGGTGGCTCGCATCTCGGCCTCGTCGACGCCGGGCTCCATCCAGATCTCGCCGGTCATCCCGGCGTAGAGGACCCGGTCGAAGGCCGACGCCGGCACGACCTGCACGCTGATCCGGTTGCCGGGTCGGTGGCGCACGGGGCCCGGGTAGTGCGGTCGACCGGACTTGGCGATGTCGAGCATCGAGTGGCGCAGCGCCTGGACCATGCGCACGAAGGTCCCGATACCGCTGAAGATCTCCTCGCCGCCCTCGGGTCCATCGGGGTCGTACCCCTTGGCCCGGCAGGCGGCCTCGTTCCACGCTTCGGCGACCGCAACGGTGTCCGAGACGATCCGCGCGAGCAGGGCCGCGCGTTCGGACGCGGAGCAACGGGCCCACTCCTCACGGTGCGCTCGGACGTCCGCGACCACCTGATCGAGTGACGCGGTGTCCAAGACGACGTGATCCTGCTGTCCCGACGTCGGTGCGGCGGCTCCCCGTGATTGCACTCGATACCCCCTTACTATGGGAGACTACAACGGTGTCCCCGACGGAGAACCGACCGGTGCCCCCGGGTTGGTACCCCGACCCCGGCGGATCGAGATCGTGGCGACTGTGGAACGGGCGTGACTGGACCGAGCTGACCCGCGCCTTCGGTGAGCGGGCGACGGGCCCCGTGACCGTCGCGATGTTGTCGAGCCTGCGCCGACTCTCGCGCGTCGGTGTCGTCGCCTTCTTCGCCGGCCTGGGCCTGCTCGTCGGGGCCCTCGCGCACTGGCCCGGCACCTCGCGCCCGGCGCCGCGGTGGTTCGCGCTCAGTGCGTCGGACCTCGCGGTGGCCCTGCTGATCGGTGCCACCGTGCTCTACGGGACGACCGCTCGCGCGCTGCGGGGACGACCGGTCCTCGCCGCGTTACCCGGCGTCAACGTGCTCTACGTCGGTGCGCTCGTCGCGCACCGGTTGTACGGCCCGAGCGTCGGCCGTCGACGGGTCGTCGGCGAGGCCATCCTGCTCGCCCTCTTCGTCGCGCGGGGCCACGCGCAACCGTGGCTCGTCGTCGCGCCGGCGTTCGTCGCCGTCGAGCACGCCTCAAGTCTGAGCGCGCTCGAAGAACGGCTGATTGGATCGGTCGGCGTCGCCCTCTAGTATTACGACGGACGAACCGGAGGAACTATGTCGTACGAAGAGTGGGGCCCGCTCGGCGGCCTCGTGGGAACGTGGGAGTCGGGTTGGGACGGGCTGGACGTTTCGTACCACAACGAGGACGGCAAGATCGAAGAGACCGTCTACCGTGAGAAGGTCGCCTTCAAGCCGTTCGGCCCGGTCGACAACGGCGAGCAGTGCCTCTACGGCCTCGACTACCGCATGGCGGCCTACCGCCAGGGCGAAGACAACCCCTTCCACACCGAGATCGGCTACTGGATGTGGGACGGCGGCGCCAAGCAGGTGATGCGGTGCTTCATGGTCCCGCGAGCCTCGACGCTGATCGCCGGGGGCACGGCCGAGTCCGACGCCACCACCTTCCAGCTCGAGGCCGTGCTCGGTTCGAACACCTACGGCATCCTCTCGAACAAGTACCTCGACGAAGTGGCCAAGACGACGCGGTTTGACGTCACGGTCACGGTCACCGACGACACCTACGCTTACGACGAGACAACGGTGGTCGAGCACAAGAGGTGGCCGACCGTCATCATGCACACCGACCGCAATACCCTGAAGTTGGTCAGTCGGGACGCTTGATGTACGAGTGGTCCGACGAGCATCGGGCCATCATCGAGGCCGTTCGGCGCTTCGTCGACGCCGAGGTCCGCCCCCGGCTCGACGGGCTCGAACACGGCGACGAGCCCCCCTACGAGGTGCTGCGCCAGTTCTACCGGACCTTCGGACTGCGCGAACTGGCCGCCGAGTCCTTCGCGCGGGCCCTGGAGCGCAAACGCACGGGCGAGACCGGGGTGCGACCCCCCGGAGACGCCACCGCGAGTCTCTTGACCACTATCGAACTGTGCCGGGTGAGCCCCGGACTCGTGACCTCGCTCGGGGTGTCCACGGGTCTCGCGGCCGGGACGATCAACCGACTCGGTACGCCGGCCCAAATGGAGCGGTGGGGCCTCGACCTGGTGACCCTCGACAAGGTGGGTGCCTGGGCGATCACCGAGCCCGACTCGGGCTCGGACGCGTTGGGGGGCATGCGAACCTCCGCGCGACGCGACGGCGACGAGTACGTGCTGAACGGACAGAAGACCTGGATCACGAACGGCCCCTACGCCGACACGATCGTCGTCTACGTCAAACTCGATGACGGAACCGGCGCCGACTGGCGCCAGCGCAAGGTGTTGACGTTCGTGCTCGACCGGGGCATGGCCGGTCTCGAGTTGTCGCGCCCGATGCGCAAGATGGGTCAACACGCCTCACCGACCGGCGACGTCTTCCTGAGCGACGTGCGCGTGGGGCGCGACCGCCTGCTCGGTGAGACCGAGGAACCGGCCGGCGGGGGGCGCACGAGCGCCCGCGACAACTTCGTCACCGAACGCGCCGGCGTCGCGGCGATGGCGCTGGGCGTCATCGAGGAGTGCCTGCGCTTGGCCGTGGGGTACGCCCGATCACGCACCCTCTGGGACAAGCCCATCGGTGACTTTCAGCTCATCCAGCTCAAGCTCGCCCAGATGGAGGTCGCCCGTCAGAACGTGCGCCAGATGGTCTTCGCCCACGTCGAGCGATCCCGCGACGGGGTCGTAGCGAGCCTCGCCGCCGCCTCGGCGATGAAGCTCTACGCCGCCCAGGCCGCCTGTCAGGTGGCCGACGACGCCATCCAGGTGTTCGGGGGCAATGGCTACGTCACCGAGTACCGCGTCGAGCAGTTGAGCCGCGACGCTCGGGTCCTGCGGATCTACGCGGGGACCGACGAGATGCAGGTCGTGGCGATCGCCAAGGACCTGCTCGCCAACTACCCGACGTAGCGACGGTACCCGGCGATCCAGTTCGTCGCGAAGACCCGCTGGGCGACGCGCAACGGCACCGCCCCGCTGCACACCAGTCGATGCAGCGCGTTCTCGAGCTGGTCCTTGCGCGACGCGCCCCACGCGAGGTGGCGGGGCTCGGGCCAGAGGTTCGCGACGGCGCTCGCGCTGCCGCCGACCTCGAGCGGGATGAGGTGGTCCTCCTCGTAGTCGCTCGCCCGGGTATCACCGCGCAGGTTGTAGCCCCCATCGAGCTGGCGGAACTTCAACGCCTCGGTGTATGACTCGGCGGGACGGATCCGTCTCGTGTAGCCGACGACGCAGATCGTTGCGTGGATCGTGCGCGGCGTGACGGCGGAGTTCGTCGCCCCCGGGGTCACGCGCGGGTTGGGCAGCGCCGGGTTGGGCGACGCGCCGAGCGGCGACGCAGCGCCGAACAGGCAGAGCAGCGCGAGCAGGCCGGCGGCGCGATGGTGGCGTGCGAGCCCCGAGGTGCCACTCACGGACGTCGGCGCAACCAGAGAAAGATCGACAACAAGATGAGCGGGATCATCACCACGACGACCCGGGCCGCCGGCAACGCGGCGCCACGGTGCGGGTTGAGCAACGTCGTCGTCAGCGCGGCCAGAGCCCCCACGGTTACGACTCCGCGGGCGTCGTCGGCACCCCGAGGTGCTGGTAGAGCCGTTCGAGTCGAGACACGATGTCCGAGATCGCCTGGTCCTGAGCGAGCAGGTGCTTCTGGATCTCCTCGGACTCCTTGAGCACGGCTTCGGCGTCCTTGTACGTCTCCTCGGAACGCTTGTCGGCAGCGGCGGCCTGGATGTTCTGGCCGACGATGATGATGGGCAGGAGCACCAACTGCAAGAAGCTGCTCGAGAGCCACACCACGACGAAGTACGTGCCCTGGGTGATCGCCGAGGGCAGGGCGAAGAGCGCGAGGACCGTGAAGATGTAGGCCGCCCACATCGTGCCGACGACGAGCGTGATGCGCAGGCCGAAGCGCGCATTGAAGCGCACGACCGGGTTGGAGTGCTGGGTGCGTCGCAGGTCCTGGGTGTGCACCGGACGGCTGGCGCGCAATTCCTCGGCCCGAGGGTGACGGACGTACTCGTAGATTTTGCTCATGGGTGGAGTCTCACACGTCCGTTCGTCCCGCGCGCAACAGTCAACCGCTGCCGCACGGGATTAGTGCTCGACGAGGTCCGGCGAGGTCTCCATGCCCTTGCGCCAAGTCGAACGCGCGATGATCTTGGTGGTGTCGGCCCGGCCCCGATACTTCTCGGCGATGTCGCGGATCTCCTCGAGGAGCCCCTCGGAGAGGACGGTCGGGTCCAGGCCGAGCGCGAGGAACTGGTCGCGGCTGACGTTGAGCTCGTTCTCGACGGCCTCGCGACGCGGGTTGGGCAGGTTGGCGATCGCGACGCCGGTCATCGAGGAGATCAACTGCGCGAGGTCGCGCACGCGGTAGGTCTCGGTGACCTGGTTGAAGACCTTCGGCTTCTCCCCGCGGGTCGGCGGGTTCTCCAGGGCGATCTGGATGCACCGCACGGTGTCGCGGATGTGGATGAAGGCCCGGGTCTGACCACCGGTCCCGTGCACGGTCAGTGGGTGACCGATGGCCGCCTGCATCAAGAACCGGTTGAGGACCGTGCCGTAGTCGCCGTCGTAGTCGAAGCGGTTGATCAGTCGCTCGTCTCGAACCGTTTGGGGGGTCTGCGTGCCCCAGACGATTCCCTGGTGGAGGTCGGTGATGCGAATCTGGTCGTTCGAGGTGTAGAACGCGAAGAGTAGTTGGTCGAGGGTCTTGGTCAAGTGGTAGACCGATCCCGGATTCGCGGGGTGCAGGATCTCACGGTCGATCTCGCCGTCGGGCGTGGGGACCTTCACCGTCAGGTACCCCTCGGGGATCGGGGCCGAGCCCGACCAGCCGTAGCCGTAGACCCCCATCGTGCCCAGGTGCACCAGCGCGATGTCCTGGCCCGTTTCGGCGATGGCGGCGAGCACGTTGTGGGTGCCGCGCACGTTGTTGTCCACGGTGTAGCGCTTCGCGGCGATGTTGCGCATCGAATACGGGGCCGCGCGCTGCTCGCCGAAGTGGACGATGGCGTCGGGCTGCTCGTCACGCAAGAGCGCTTCGAGACGGTCGTACTCCTGGGCGAGGTCGAGACGAACGAAACCGATCTCCTTGCCCGTCAGTTCGCGCCAGACCGCGATCCGTTCGCCGATGGGGCGAATCGGGGTGAGCGAGTCCACTTCGAGTTCGATGTCGATGGCCCGTCGACTCAGGTTGTCAACGATTGTGACGTCGTGGCCGATGTCTGACAAGTGCAGCGAGGTCGGCCATCCGCAGAAGCCGTCACCACCCAGTACGAGGACCTTCACGCCCTGCTCCTTTTGTTCCGGTCACGACGTGCGTTATCCCGCGAACGGGAGGTCGGGGTCACGAACATGACCCCGACACACTACCAAAGCACCGGTCAGTGCCTCCCCGTGTCGCCCAGGCCCGGGCAGTCTGGCGTCGGACCGGCGCCGATCGTGCCGTAGCGGTTATTGGTGATCGCCACGCTCTGCTCGAGCAACCAACGCGGCCCCTCGACCGCCCCGTCCTGGGCCAGCGGCCGCCGATCGACGGTAACGCCCCGCGCCACCAGGTCGACCACGGGCGCCGGTTCGGCGCTGAGCCAGCGGACGCGACCAATCGAGTCCGCTCGTTCGACGAGCTGCGCCGCCGTCTCGACGATGGCGCCGGGCACTGCGGCGACGGCTCGCTCGGCGCTGAAGCGCAGATTGACCCCGAGTGTTTCGACCACCCGCCAGAGGTACGCGACCGCCGTCGGGTCGACGTCGTCGTCGACGCGCACGACGAACGGGCGCGAGGAGCGGCGATACCGGTACAGGTTGCGCTCGGCTTGGAGGCCGCTCTCGTCGGAGGCCCGCGAACCGATCTGCTCCCACCACGCGAGCAGCGAGGCGTTCGCGGCCTCGAGGTTCTCCAGCTCGGGCCAGCGCCGCAGGCAGGCCACGTAGTTCACGCCGCCGGCCTTCGCGGTTGGTCCGACGCTGCTGCGTCGCCACCCACCGAAGGGCTGACGCCCGACCACCGCGCCCGTGACGCCGCGGTTGACGTAGGCGTTGCCGACCTCGACCGAACTCAACCACTGCTCGCACTCCGCGCGGTCGAGCGACTGCAGGCCACCGGTCAGCCCGTACGGAATCTCGTTCTGCCACTGGATCGCCGTCGTCAGATCCGGCGCGGTCATCACGCCGAGCACCGGTCCGAACCACTCGTTCTGGTGGGTCCACGACCCCGGTGAGACCCCGGTCTTCACCCCGGGACGCCACTGTCGACCGTCGGCGTCCACCGGTCGGGGCTCGACGAGCCACCGTTCGCCGGCCTCGAGGCCTAACGCACGCTTCAGCGCCCCTTCGGGCGGGTGGATCACGGGGCCGACCGCGGTGGCGAAGTCGTCGGCGCAGCCCACGGCCAATGAGCTGACGGCGTCGGTGAGCTGGGACCAGAAGCGCGGATTCTCGGCGGTCGCTCGATCGACGATGGCGAGACTCGCGGCGCTGCACTTCTGTCCGGCGTGCCCGAAGGCCGACTGCACGAGGTCCTTCACCGCGACGTCCACGTCGGCGGCACTGGTGATCACCATGGCGTTCTTCCCGCTCGTCTCGGCGAGCAGGTTGATCGACGGCTTCCACGTGGTGAAGAGCACGGCGGTGTCGAACGAGCCGGTGAGGATCACGGCGTCCACCCCGTCGTGGGTCACCAACCGGCGCCCGACGTCGTCGTCGCGCGTGGGGACGAACTGCACGACGTCGCGCGGCACGCCGGCCTCCCAGAGCGCGGTCACGACGGCCCAGCCCGTCGCCACCGCTTCCGGGGCCGGCTTCAAGATCACCGCGTTGCCCGCGGCCAGCGCGGCGGCGACCCCGCCCAACGGGATGGCGAGCGGAAAGTTCCACGGTGGCACGACCAGGACCACGCCCAGGGGCGTCGAGGGGGCGTCGACCTGGTGGCGTGCGTAGTAACGCAGGTAGTCGACGCCCTCGCTCACCTCGGGATCGGCCTCGGCCACCGTCTTGCCACCGTCGCGGGCCATCACCGCGATGAGGTCGTCGCGCCGCTCGGCGAGCAGCGCGGCGGCGGCGTCGAGCAGGCGTTGGCGTTCGTCGACGCTGCGATCGGCCCAACCGGGCTGGGCCACGTGGGCGCGATCCACGGCACGATCAACGCCCGCCGCGCTCGCCACCCGATAGCGGTACCACGCGGCCCCGGTATTGGGGTCCTCGCCTTCCTCCCAGTCCGCGGTCTCACCGGACACGACGATCGAGTCGTCACCGACGACCGTCTCGCGGGCCGAGCGAACGTCGTCGATCGCGCGGCGCACCGCCGCGACGAAGATCGGGTCGGTCGGGTCGCCGTCGGCCACGTTCGTGAACCGGCGCGACTCGTGGACCTCGGGGCGACGACGACGATCCGTGTCGAGCCCGTGGCGATCGGCGATCGACGCGAGGAATCGACGCCGTTGGTCGGCGTAGACGACGGGGTCGTGGGCGATGGTGAAGGCCGCGCGCAGGTAGTTCTCCGTCGCCGTGTTCTCGTCGAGTCGGCGAACGAGGTACGCCACCGCGGCCGCGAAGTCGTCCTCGTTGGTCACCGGCGCGTAGAGCAGGACGCGGTGTCCGGCGGCGGCCAGCACGGCCGCCTCGGCCGGGGCCATGCCCTCGAGCATCTCCACGTCGAGTTGGTCCTCGACCCCACGGGCCCGCGCGACCGCGAGCGCCCAGGTGACGTGGAAGAGGTTGTGGCTCGCGACCCCGATACGCACCGCGGCAGCGTTCGCGGGGCGCAGGGCGACGTCGATCAACCGCGCGTAACTCGCGTCGACGTCAGCCTTGGTGTCGTAGGGCGCGGCCCGCCAGCCGTGTAGTTCGGCCTCGACGTGCTCGACGGCGAGGTTGGCGCCCTTAACCAAACGGACCTTGATCCCGGTGCCGGTGCGCGCGTAGCGCTCGACGGCCCAGTCGACCAGTTCGTTGAAGGCCCCGTGCGAATCGGGCAGGTACGCCTGGAGCACGACGCCGGCGCTGAGGTGATCGAACTCCGCCTCGGCGAGCACGGTGCGAAAGGCATCGATCGTGAGCCGTAGATCGCGATACTCCTCCATGTCCAGGTTGACGAAGACGCCGTGGTCACGGGCGGCGCGAAACAGCACGCGAAGTCGCTCGGCCACGCGCGCGAGCGAGCCCTCGTGATCGATGGTCGTCAACTGACTCACGATCGACGAGACCTTCACCGAGACGTAGGTGACGTCGGGCCGGGCGATCACGTCGAGCACGCGCGTGAGCCGCTCGGTGGCCTCGGCGTCACCGAGAACGGCCTCGCCCACGACGTTGACGTTGACCCCGAGACCCTGACGGCGCCGCGTCATCACGTGGCGTCCGAGGGAACTCGGCGCCGCGTCGAGGATGAGGTCGGCACTGAGGCTCCGCACCCGCCACCGGACCAGACGGATGACGGTCGAAGGAGCGATCGGCCCGAGGGCGGCCAACAGTCGCAAGCCGACCGCGTTCAGCCGACCGAGTCCCAACGCCGAGGCGCGCGCGGCCGAGGCGCGTAACACGCGTAGCGCCGGTGCGGGGGAGGTGAAGCGCATCACCTCGTCAGTGAGCGCAATCGTCACGTCGAGGGCGTTGGGATCGCGAAAGAGCCCCACGAACCGGCGGCGCGCGGCGCGGTCGCGCCGGCGGCGTTGCCGCTCCGCGTCCGCGAGCATCGTCGTCACGACATCGCACGCCCCTTCGGCTAGCTCGTCGAGTGAAACGTCGGTACCCACGGTCATCGCTACCTCCCGGCGGCGTCGTTGCCGCAGACCCATTTCTAGTACGACCTCGCACGAGCGACGGGCGCTCGCTCAACGGCGACGGGGCGCTACCGGTTCGAACGCCACGGCACCCGCTCGCCGGAGCGCCGAAAGAGCCAGACCGAGGCGATCACCTGGACGAGTCCGGCCAGCAGCGTCAAGACGATGCCGATCCGTGGGCCGTAGCTCAACGCCGCACCGAGCGTGGCGCTCGGCATCGACACCCAACGCAACGCGACGAGCACCGTGCCGATCACCGAGAGTCCCGCGACCCACGTCGCGGGACCGTGCGACGAGTGACGCAGTTCGGTACCCGAGCGCACCAGCACCGTGTAGACACCGGCGGCGACGATGAGCACCGCGCCGATCCAGCCGTAGCCCGACGAGAATCCGTTCACCGACGCGCTCAGGTCGCTCGCGGAGAGCCCGTACCAGGGTAAGAACATCGATACCAGTGCGACGGCGCCGGCCACTGCGACGATCCGGTCCATCCCCTTCAACCGCTTGACGTCGAACGCCATCGTGCCCCCCCGTGACGCAACGACCGAGCTGCGCCGACTCTCGTTGTAGCACCACCGCTCGCTCCGCGCCGAAGTTTCAACGTCGTCTACCCGCAGTCCGCGGCAACGTTGAGGTCGGCGGGGCTATTCGGTGCGGCGACGCGACGGCCACCAGAAGTTCTCACCGAAGAGCGCCGCGAGTGCCGGGACGAGCACCGTGCGAACCAGCAACGTGTCGAGCAGGACCCCGAGCCCGACGATCACGCCGACCTGGGTGAGTTCGATCAGTGGCAGCACGCTCAACACCGCGAAGACCGAGGCCAGGAGCACCCCCGCGGACGTGATCACGCCACCGGTCGAGGTCAACGCGTGCAGCATGCCCTGCGCGGCGCCGTGGGCGTCGCGCTCCTGCTTCGCGCGCGCGGTGAGGAAGATGTTGTAGTCCACCCCGAGCGCTACCAGGAAGAGGAAGGAGTAGAAGGGCACTCCCGACGCCAGGGCGGGGTAGTGGATGAGGTGGGTGAACACGAGCCACGCCACTCCGAGCGCCGCGGCGAATGAGGAGATGACCGTGGCCAGCAGGAGCAGCGGCGCGAGCAGCGAGCGCAGCAGGACGAGCAGTACCCCGAGGACGATGATCAAGATGATCGGTACCAGCAACCACGTATCGCGATTCGTCGCGCGGTTAGCGTCGAGCGTCGTCGCGGAGTCGCCGCCGACCACCGCGTGCGCCCCCGGCACCGCGCCGACCGCGCGGCGAAGCGCGTCAACGATTCGGAAGGCCGACGCCGACCCCGGCGCGGCGGTGCTCGTCGCGTCGAGCTCGGTCCAGGTCGCGTTGGCCGATGTCTCCTGGACCCGGGTCACCCCCGAGACCGACTTGACGGCGGCCAGCGTGGCGCCCGCGGTCCGGGTGGAGGTGACGATCACGACCGGTACACCGCTTCCCGCGGGAAAGGCCGACGCGAGGATCCGCTGACCGACGACCGACTCGGGCGTGGCGGTGAACTGCTGTGTCGTGGAAAGCCCTTGGCGCAGACCGAAGTTCGCGGTGGACGCCAGGGCGAGGAATGCGAAGGACGCAACGATCACGATGACGCGACGTTTCGTGACGAACGCTCCGATACGCGCGAAGACTCGGCCGTCGCGATGTTGAGTGTCGCCGGCCCGTGGCACCAACGGCCAGAACACCCTGCGACCGCAGAGCGCGAGGGCCGCGGGTAGCACGAGCAGCACCATCGCCATCGCCGAGATGATCCCGATCGCTCCGGCGAAGCCCAGGGCACGGGTCCCCGCCATCGACGCGAGGAGCAAGACGACGAGGCTGATCGTCACCGTCGTCCCCGACGCGATGATCGATTCGCTCGTGCGCCGGACCGCGATGCGCATCGCCTCGAATCGGTCCTCGACCTGACGCAACTGCTCGCGATAGCGCGCGATCAGCAGCAACGCGTAGTCGGTGCCGGCACCGAAGACGAGGACGTCGGCGATGCCCGTCGACGCACCGTCGAGTCGGATGCCGACGTGCGGGGCGAGCAGTGCTGCGACGTGCGAGGAGATCTGGTCGGCCGATCCGACGACGGCGAGGGGCACCAGCCAGAGCAGCGGCGAGCGGTAGGTGATGATCAGGAGCAGCGCCACCACGAGCGCCGTCGTCACCAGGAGTTTGTGGTTAGCCCCGTGGAACACCTGACCGAGGTCGGCCGAGAACGCGGGCGCACCCGTGACGGCGCTCTCGACTCCCGCGGGGACGAGCGCCTTGAGGGCGGCCCGGATCGCGAAGATGCGGTTCGATACCACGTTGAGGTTCGGCACCATCGAGACCGAGATTGACGCGAAGGCGACGGTGGCGTCGGGGCTCACGATTAGTGGGGTAAGGGGGATCGACTCGCTTCGCGGACTCACCGCCGCGTCCGCCGCGGCGAGGCGACTCGTCAGCGCTCGCAACGCCGAGCGCTGGGCGCCGCTCAACGGACGACCGTCGACGCGGCGGTAGACCACCACCGCGACCTCTCGATTCGCCCCCGGCAACGCCGAGACTCGTTGAGACGCGAGCCACGCTTGACTCGAGTGCGGGAGTCCGTCGACCACGGACGGCTGGGTCACCGTCGGGGCTCGCAGCCCGAGCACGACGCCGACCACGAGCACCGCCAAGGTCACGAAGACGATGGCGCTGCGGACCCGTCGTGGGGATGGGGTGAAGCCGAACATCGTCGTGGACCTTTCGGATTCAAGAGTTCGAAGAAGTATATGAAATGTAGATGACCTGGTAATTGATGCGTCTTCTCGACCGTAGGACCGCGCCACGACGTCCGCGGGGACCTCCGCGGTCGAGGCGATGACGCACGATGGCGCACGATGGTGGAATGATGCAGCGTGACGCTTTCGTGCGGACGCGACGTGTGTGAGAGGACCGGGGGGCCGTGAGCGACCAGGTGT
Organism: Acidimicrobiaceae bacterium RAAP-2; assembly: GCA_001443545.1. Lineage (GTDB taxonomy): Bacteria > Actinomycetota > Acidimicrobiia > Acidimicrobiales > RAAP-2 > RAAP-2. The sequence continues at coordinate 90,882 of LMAD01000004.1, read as the reverse complement.
ACGACCGTGGTGCCGAGATTGCCGACCGCGTCTGGTGGGTCGGCGCGACGATGCCCGACGGCACGTACCAGAGCAACGTCTACCTCATCGAACAGGGTGACCAGTCGGTCGTGATCGACCCCGGTTCCACTCTCACCGCCGACGAGACCGCGGACAAGATCAACGCCGTCGTCGGCCTGTCCAAGGTCCGCTGGGTCATCTGCTCCCAGCCGGACGTCGACAAGGTCGCGGCCCTCACCACGCTCCTCGAGCGGGGCCTTCACCCCGACGTCATGATCATCACGCACTGGCGCACCCACACCGCGTTGCGACGGGCGGGGTTCACCATCCCCTACCGAAGCATCGACGAGGACCACCACCGGATCGTGCTCGAGGACCGCAGCCTGCACTTCCTCCTTACGCCCTACCTGCGTTCGGCCGGCGCCTTCTGCACCTTCGACGAACGGTCCGAGACCCTTTTCAGCTCGGACCTCTTCGGTAGCTTCGAAGCCGATCGGTCACTCTTCGTCGAGTCGCCCACCGACTTGGACGCCGTCCAAGGCTTCCACGAGTATTCCGTGCCGAGTCACGACGTGCTCGCCCACGCCCTGCTCGCCATCCGTTCCGTCTCCCCACGAACGCTTGCGCCCCAGCACGGTCAGGTGATACCCGAGTCCTTCGTCCCTGTCGCCATGGGCGTGCTGGACGACCTCGACTGTGGTGCCCTGTTGCTCACCCCCGACGACCCGGGCCTCTCGTTCCTCTTCGCTGCCAACCGGACGATCCACGGCGTCATCAACACGATGGTCAAGGAGCACGACTTCTCGACGGTGGCGGCCTACCTCGCCGGTCTCGCGGTCCGGACGCTGGGGGCGGACTACTTCGAGCTGTGGGCCGGCACCGGTGGCGTGCTCTTTCGCTTCGAACAGGGCGACGACTTCGCCGGTCACCGCGACGACGCGCCCAGTGACGTCGCCCGCGTGCTCGACGGTGCGCTGGTCGAACCGGGCCACCGGCTCATCCTGCCTCTGCGTTCGCCGACGACTGGAACCATCGACGGCGCCATGGTCTGGGGATTCCGTGAGCGTCGGGTCCCGAGTGACGCCACCATCGTGGTACTCCATCAAATCATCTCACTGGTCGAAGTCGGATTGGAGCGTGAGATACTCCGGCGCACCACCGACCTCGAACTCTCGGATTGGCACACCCGAGCGATTTACGACCCGCTCACCGGACTACGCAATCGTGCTTCATTGGCCGACAGCTATCACCAACTCGCGGCCTTCGACGACCGGAACCCCGAACCCCAGATGGCGGCCCTCATGGTCGACGTGGATCACTTCAAGAACGTCAACGACACCTTCGGCCACGCAGCCGGTGACGTGCTGCTCCAACGGATCGCCCACGCCATCGTCCAGAGTGTTCGGCCCAGCGACCCTTCATTCCGCCTCGGTGGCGAGGAGTTCCTCGTCCTACTCTCTAACGTCGACGACACCAGTGCGCGACGGGCGGCCGAGCGGATCCGCGAACACGTCACCGCCTCCGCCGTCGACCTCCCCCAGGTCACCGTCAGCGTCGGCATCGCCCGACGTCGCTTGAACGAACCCCAGGAGTCGCTGTTGGCCCGAGCCGACGGCGCCCTCTACGAGGCCAAGGAGAAGGGGCGCGATCGCGTCGAGGTCGCCCCGGGGTGACGCCGTTAACGCGCGAAGTTGCGGGTCACCAGCGCGGGAACCTCGATCGCCGTCACCGCGGGCGAGAAGAGGAACCCCTGGCCGAGATCGCAGCCCAGGTCGCGTAAGTGCTCGAGCTGCTCGTCGGTCTCGATACCTTCGGCCACCACGGTGATGTCGAGTTTCTGGCCGAGCGTGACGATGGTCTCGAGGAGCGTCATCGTCCGCTGATCGCCGTGGGTGGGACTGACGAACGACTGGTCGATCTTGATAATCCGCGGTTTGACCAGGGTGAGGTAGTGCAGTGACGAGAATCCCGTCCCGAAGTCGTCGAGGGCGATGCCGATCCCGTGGTGAGCGAGGCGATCGATCACTTCCAACGTCTCAGCGACGTCCAGCATCGTCGCGCTCTCGGTCACTTCGATGACCAGTCGGCCCGGGGCGAGCCCGCTCGTCTTGAGTTCATGCTCGATCGTCGACACGAGGTCGGGGTCGTGGAACTGTCGAGCCGACAAGTTGACCGTGAGGTAGGGGCCGCGGGGCGCCCACGTCGCCGCGGTCGCGATCGCTTCGCGCAGCGCGAACGCGCCGAGCTCGACGATCAGTCCCGACTCCTCGGCGAGGGGGATGAAGACCGACGGGGCTACGGCTCCTCGAACCGGGTGCCGCCAACGCATGAGCGCCTCGAAGCCCACCACCGAGAGCGTCGACAAGTCCACGATCGGCTGATAGTGCATGGCGAGCTCGCCCGCCCCCATCGCCTGACGCAACTCCCGCGCGAGTTCGAAGTGGCTGGCCGCCTGCTGGTGCATCGAAGGGGTGAAGACGACGTGACGGTTCTTGCCCTCACGCTTCGCCTCGTACAGCGCCACGTCCGCGTCACGCACCAACGTGGCGCGATCGACTCGTCCGGCGTCGAAGACGACGACGCCGATGCTCGCGCGCTGCTCCAAGAAGGTGCCGGCGATTGCGAACGGCTCGTCGAAGGCGCCCAGGATCCGTGAGGCGACCTGGTCCACTTCGCCGGGCCCCGACATCCCCTCGGCGAGGTAGAGGAACTCGTCACCGCCGAAACGGCAGAGCGTGTCCGACGACCGCGTCACCGAATGCATCCGCCCCGCCACCGCGGAGAGTAGCTCGTCGCCCGTGATGTGGCCGCGCGTGTCGTTGATCCCCTTGAAATCGTCGAGGTCGATCAGCAGTACCGCGCCGAACCCGCCGTAGCGGTCGACCCGCTCGAAGGCCTGCACCAACCGATCGTCGAAGAGCGCCCGGTTGGCCAGCCCGGTCAGTGGATCATGAAGTGCCTGGTGGGCGAGTTGATCAGCGAGTTCCAGCTCCTCGGTGATGTCACGCTCGGAGTTGACGAAGTAGAGGATGCCTCCCCCTTCGTCGCGTGCGGTGGATTTCGAGATCTCGGCGACGATGACGCGGCCGTCCGACTTCACGTACCGCTTGATGTAGCGCACGCGCTCCACTTCGCCGGTGATGAGGCGCTGGTGCACCGACTCGGTGATGCCGAGGTCTTCGGGGTGCGTGAACAGCGATGAGTCGCAGTCGAGCAGTTCGGCACGGGACCGCCCCAACATCGCGCAGAAGGCGTCGTTCACCGCGAGACAGCGGTCGTCGAGATCGGTAAAGGCCATCGGGGCCATGTTCTCCTCGAAGGCCAGTCGGAACCGCTGCTCGATCTCGTCGCGGGCTCGCGACGCGGATCGCTCCGCGCTGTCGTCGCGAATGAGCGTGATGATCCACGGCCGACCACCGAGCACAATCGGGGCGAGGGCGATGTCGACGGCGAGCTCGCTCCCGTCGCGTCGCACCAACGAGAGGTTGAGGTGACGACCCATGGTGCGAAATCGTGCCTCTTCGACGAATCGATGTCGGAGGTGCTCGTGGTTCTTGCGAGCGGCGACCGGGACGATATCCTCCACCGATCGGCCGACGAGGTCGTCGAGTTCGTAGCCGGTCAACGTGGTGAGTACCGCGTTGGCGTGGCGAATAATCCCCCCGTCGTCGATGAACGCGACCCCGTCGGGCAGCACGTTCAAGAGCCGCTCCCACGTCAAGGGGTGGCGTTCGAGGAATTCAATGAACGGCTCGTCTCCAACGCCCGAAGTCATCAGCTCGCTTCCCGTCCCCCCGCCTCGTGGCGTGCACGAACATCCACGCCCCGACGTCGTCAACGTCATGGTACCGAACGGCGCACCCGAGTGTTCGGGCAGCTTCCGAAATGACGCGGCGACGCGTTCTGCGATGCCACGGCCCACGAGACCAAGGACCGCGGACCCAATCATCGCCGGGGACCGTGGCGCTGGTCGCGCACGAACGACTTCGTCGCGACGCATTCATTGCCGATGTCGCGACGCATCACCATTGGTGCGGCTGGAGGGATTCGAACCCCCGACCCTCGGTTCCGTAGACCGATGCTCTAATCCGCTGAGCTACAGCCGCAGTAATGCTGGCCACCCATCCTAGCCCGTCGCCGAACCCGCCCTACCATGCGTAGATGGACCAGCGCACTGAACTCGCAACTCTTATCGAGAATGCCACGCCCGCCATGGTCGCCCTGCGACACGACCTGCACGCCCACCCCGAACTCTCCTTCGCCGAGCATCGCACGACCGCAGTGATCCGCGACCGCCTGCTGGAACTCGGATGGACCGTGGCTCCGAGTCCCACCGAGACCGGCGCGATTGCCAGCCTGCAAGGGTCACGACCCGGGCGACGAGTGTTGCTGCGCGCCGACATCGACGCGCTCCCCGTGCAGGAGGAACGCGATCTGCCCTACCGCTCGACGAACGAGGGCGTGATGCACGCGTGCGGACACGACGTGCACACCGCGGCCCTGCTCGGCGTCGCCGACGTGTTGGCGCACACCCCCGACCTGGCCGGGACGTACACGTTGGTCTTCCAGCCGGCGGAAGAGGGTCTCGGCGGGGCGCGGGCGATGATCGAGGCCGGCGTGCTGGACCGCCATCCGGCCGACGCCGTGATCGGCGGACACGTCACGTCGCTTGCCCCCACGGGCTTCGTCGGCTCGCGCGCCGGTATCGCGATGAGTCGGGCCACCGCCTTCAACGTCGAACTCGCCGGCCGCGGCGGACACGGTGCGATGGCCGGTGCTGACGGCAACGTCGTGCTGGCCGTGAGTCATCTGGCGAGCCGACTGACCGAGGTCATCGAGGGACTCGCGTTGGACGGCGTGAACTGCGCGTGCTCGGCCGGCGTCATCCACGCCGGGACCGCGAACAACGTGGTACCGCGCACGGCACTCTTACGCGGATCACTGCGGACCTTCGACGACGACCAGTTCGCCGAAGCGATGGCGCGACTGGGCGGTCTCCTCGATGAGGTCGAGCGCACCTACTCGGTGCGCTGTTCGCTGTCGACCAACGAAAGCACCCCGACCGTCGTGAACGATCCGCTGGTCTACGAAACGGTCATGGCCAGCGCTCGGTCGGTGCTGGGCGACGCGTTCGTGACGGAGATGCCACCGACGCCGGCCAGCGACGACGTCTCGGAGTTCCTGAACCGGGTTCCCGGGTGCTACTTCTTCGTCGGCGGCGCACTCGCCGACGGCACGAGCGGGTCCCACCACGGACCCGACTTCGCCGTCTCCGACGAGTCGGTGCCCGTCATGGCGCACGTACTCAGCGCGAGCGCCCTCGCCCTCGCGGCGAGCTAGAAGAGCCGCGCCGCGCCGCGCAACGACGCCTCGTTACCTTCGATCACCACCGGGACCCCCAACGACGCGAACCAAGTTGGGTCGACGCGGCGCGCGTTGCCTCCGGCCAGGTGGACGGTGCCGGCGTCGAACTCGGCCACGAACGACGCGATGACCCCGCCCAGGTCATCGCGCCATCGGACCTCGTCTAGCGCCCTCGCTGCCTCCCCGAACGTCTGGTCGTAGGTCCGACCGTCGGCGCGGACCTCGGCGCCCACGTCGCGAACCGGCGTCGGCACCCCGTTCACGACGAGGGCCAGCCCCAGGCCGGTCCCGAGCGTGAGCACCACCTCGACGCCGACCCCGGTGCAACTGCCGAGCGCGGCGAGCGTGGCGTCGTTGACCACCCGTACGTCGAGGTTCGTGGCGGCGCGCAACGCGTCTTGCAGCGCGAAGCCCCGCCACTCTCCATCGAGTTCGGGGTCGACGTCGGTCCCGACGCCGCCGGGCCGAGCGAGATTCCCCGGCGCGATCACCCGCCCCTCACTGAACTTCCCCGGAAACCCGACGCCGACCCGGGTACAACCGCTGCGCGTCGCGCGGCTCGTGATCAGTCGCACGAGTCGGGCCGGCGAGAGGGGGTAGGGGGTGGCGCGTCGCCGGACGGGATTGAGGAAGGCGCCGTCCGCGTCGACGACCGCGAACTTGATGTTGGTCGCCCCGACGTCGACGGCGAAGATCGCGTCGGTCGATTCACTCGCGCTGGCCATCCGGGCATCGTACTTATTCGCTGCGCTCCCCGCGCGGTCGTAGCCGCCGGTCACGCCACCACGGCCGCACCCGGATCGTGACGGAGCGACGGTGACCGGCGACGACCAGCGCGGTGCCCCGCGGTCGTTCGCGCATCGACCTCGGCGCGGCCCTCGACCCCTTCGGCCGGGCCGGTGGGGTGACCTCGGGCACGTAGGTCGCCGCCGTCGGGTCGGCTAGTCCGGCCATGACCAGACGGGTGGCGTGGTTGTTCACGATCGTCGACGCGCGGGACCCCATCGCGCCACCAGCTGCGCGAAGTCCTGGACGACCGTGATGAGCGTCACCGAGAGCCCGGCGAGGGTCGCCGCCAACTGGTCCAGCTCGTCCAGTGGCGCAACCACCGCGGCCTCGTCGAGCACCAGGAGCAGCGGACGCGCCGACCCCTCGTCGACCCGGCGCTGCTGCTCGTCGAGCACCCCGCGCAGGGCGCCGGCGAAGAGCGACTGGTAGTGAGCCTGCTCGCCGCGCGGACTACAGAGGTAGAGGGTGTGCGGGCCGCCGACGACGTCGCGGACCCGCGCGCGTGGCTGTTCGAAGCGCCACGGCAGCAGCATCGTCTCGGCCGTCGTGACCACGCCGTCGATCGTGCGGGCTTCGTGCCCGAGAAAGTCCGAGAGGACCCGCACGGCCGGGCTCGTCGGACCGTCGGCCCACGACTCAAAGTCTCGGGTCTCGAGGACGACGGCCACGTCGACGATCGTGGCGCCGCGTTCGCGAGCGCGCACGAAGAGCGCGGCGAGCAGTTTCACCGCGAGGGTGTTCCAGAACTCGGTGTCGCCGTGGCCCGAGGAACGCAACGTGAGGTCCCGCGCGACGCGCAGCGCGACGCGCATCGACGTGACACCCTCCAACGGATCCCAGGTGAGACCGTCACCGTCGCCGGGATCGAGTACCTGGACCTGACCGAGCGCGGCGCGCCACGGGTAGGTGGCCGCCACGACGTCGCGCTTCACGCTCGTGATCACCAGGGCGTCGGGCCAGGCGAGAATCGCCGGAATGACGAGCGAGGACGTCTTGCCGACCTGCGTCGGCCCGACGACGAGCAGGGAGTGGCGCGGGTCCAGACGCACGGTCGGGCCGACCGCGAAACCGGCGACGACCCGTCGGCCGAGCCGAAGCGACGTCGTCATACCCGCATCGCGTCGTCGGTGTCGATGATCCGCCGGTCGTCGGCGTCGGGCGTGACGCGCACCACTGACCGGTGCGCGCCGAAGCGCACGAGCGCCTCGCCGCGGCCGAGCTCGCTGAGTGTGCGTTGTTCTAAGGCGCTGAGCGACAGGGCCGCGGCCACGTCGCGCGCCTCGTCGGGCGGCTGGCGGAAGAGCCACGTCGTCTCGCACTCGCGTAGGAGACCCCGAGCCCGTTCGCGCTGGGCGCTTCCCTCGTCACCGACGGCGGCCACGTCCCCCCACCGGTGCACGACCAGCACGTGACTGACCCCCCGAGCACGGGCCAGTTTCCACGACCCACGGAGCCACGCGAGGGCGTGGGGATCCGAGAGGAGGGCCCACGCCTCGTCGAGCACCACGTACCCGGCCCGCGACGCCGCGGCGACGCGTTGGGCCGCCGCGACGGCGCTCAGTGCCGCGACGGCCATGGCGTCGCCCGACCACTGGGCCGAGAGATCGAGCACGACGAGGTCGCCGTCGAGGGTCAAAGGTTCGTCGTCCCCGTCGAAGAGACCGGCCAGGTCGCCGTCGACGAAGCGGCGCAGGGTGAGCGCCAGCGAGCGACCCGGCGACGCCGGGTCGTCGAGCGAGCCGCGGAGTGCTTCGGCCAATGAACGCATCACTCGTCGCGGACGCGTTCGACCCACCGTCTCCCACGCCTCGTCGAAGGCGAAGTGCTGTTCGTCGGTGAGGGGTTGGCCCTGGGCCGAGGCGATCATCGCGCGAGCGAGCGAGCGCCCGTCTTGGGCGTCGAGGAACGGGTCGCACCACCCGTCTCGACCGAGGGCGACGGCTCGGTAGCCGTAGCGCGACGCGAGCGCGCCGTACTCCCCCTTGGGGTCGACGATGACGGCCCGGCGGCCCCGTCGTAACGCCCGGTCCACCATCATCTTGACGACGGTGCTCTTGCCGACCCCGATCGCGCCGGCGACCACGACGTTGGGGTTGACGACGAGACCGGCGCCGTACAGGTCGAAGGGGTCGAGGGCGAACGACGCACCGCCGGCGAGCGTACCGAGCGGGATCCCGTCCAGGCCGCTCCCGGCGTCGTGCGAGGGCAGCCGCAACGCGTCGAAGTCGGCGCTCGTGATCCAATGCGTCGCCCACCGAGGCGACGCACCGGTGAGCTGGTCGGTGCGCCAGTTCGACTGTCGACCGCCCCCACGCTCGAGTCGGAGCCCCCCGTCCGCCGCCCGCCGTACCGCCGCGTCGCGCGCGTCGCGCAGCGCCGGCCACGACGCGGCGCGCAACGTCACGTACACGCGCAGTCGCATCAACGCGCGTCCGGCCGCCACGTCGACCTCTCGACGTTGGGCCCGCGCCTCGATGCGTTCGAGACGGGCCGTGGTTCGAAAGCCCGCCGCGACGGTGGTGGCTCGGTCGCTGCGTTGACGGTGCACGGCGCGCTCGGCCACGCGGCGCGCTCGGTCGGCCCCGACCGCGGTCACGTGCACCGAGAGCGTGGCCGTTTCGCCGAGGTCCTGGAGACCGGCGAGGAGTGCCCCGTGGGACGAGACCCTCAAGTCGCGCAGCCGCAGCACGCAGGCGACGTGGTCGTCGGTGCGCAGATACCACCACCGCTCGAGCCACCACGACGTACCTCGTCGCGCCGCGGTCGCCGCGAAGACGGCCCCGTCGTCGCGGTCCCAGCCCGCGGGGGCGGTGCTCCCAGCGGGGGCGAGCAGGACCGTCGACTTGGTCGTTCCCCGACGACAGACGTGCATCGAGTAGCCCCGTTCCCCGCCGTCGGCCGCCGCCGCGTCGACGAACGCCGCCAATCGCGAAGCGATTCGATGATCTTGGCCGTTGAGGTCGAGACGGCCGCGGTGCTGGAGCACGAATCCGTGCACGGCGCTCGCGTCGCGACTCTCGACGATCACTTGACCACCGACGTCGACCACGGTGAGGCGCGACCACCGTCGGCGCAGGGCGTACCTCCCAGCGGTCACGACCGCACTGCCGACGGTGTCGGCTCCCACGGGCAGCGCGGCCACGGCGATCGCCGCGGTCACGGCCACCTCGACCAGCGACCGCGTTCGCAGCAGGCCGTCGCTCGTGCCCACGAGCGCGAGAACGGCCAGCACCGCTTGGTGCCGACGGACCCCGATCCACCGTGCGGCGATGTCCGAGGGGCCGAGGCCGGGGGGCTCATTCGTCAAAGTGCCACCCTACGACTGGGCCCTTGCCATCGCTGTAGTACGCGACGTGGCCGCCACGGCGCCGCGCCAGGCCGACGGGTGCCTTAGCCTGTTCACCGTCCTGGGGCGGCATCGGGAACTCTTCGTCGCCCTCCCACATCCCAAACCCGAGGTCTTCGGGGCGATCGGGCGCGGGTGGCATCGGCGGTTCGGGACCGAGTGCGCGGGCCGCGGCGACGACGGGTGACGACGGCAGCGCCTGGACCGAGTGGGTGAAGCGCTGGCGAAGCCCCGCGACGTTCTGCATCGCGGACTGTTCGAGGAGCGGGACGAGGCGCAGCAGTACGAACGGGCTGAAGGTCGCCAGCGCGAGGGTGACGGCCCCGGTCACGACCGCCATAGCCGATCCGCCGCGCAGTTCGTCGAATCCAACGCTCAGGGCGATCACGATGAGGACCTTGCTCACCGCGACGGCGAAGAAGGTCTCGACGAGGCGCCAGCCAATTCGTCGAAGGGCGGGAATCGTCACGAGCGGTACGACGACGGGCACCAGCACGATGAGCAAGGTGAGCACCACCGCTCGTACGACGAGCTCGCACCACAGGAGCCACCCGCCGATCACCACGGCGATGGCCACCAGGAAGAGTCCGAATCCTGGGGTGGAGTTCGACAGGACGCTGACCTGAGCGGCCAAGGTCGGAACGTGCCGGGCGACCGAACCGGCCGCCCCCGACGTCATCTCGTCGGTCGCCGTCAGAACGAGCCGCGCCAGGGGACGAGCGAAGACGACGCCGAAAACGGCGAGTGGTGCGACGCCGAGGTAGACGCGCCACAGAGAACCAGGGTCGTTGTGCACGATGCCGTGGATGGTGGCGACGACCAGACCGATCAGCAGCAGGACCGGTGACAACGTGAGCAGCGTCAGGTACTCGTTCGAGGCCGCTCGCACCACCGACGTCGGGTCGCCGGTCGAGGTCAGGACGTGCCCCGTCGTGGTGAGCATCCACGTCACGCTGGCCAGCACCCACGAGGTCATCGCGTTGAAGACATCTCCGAGGGTCGCCTTGGCGACCGATCTGGTCGCGCAGCCCAGGGGCGAGAGCAAGCAGCTGACGCCCATCAGTGCACCGACTGTCCGGCCTTGAAGAAGAAGTCAACGAGGTGGGGCGCCGCGCCGATCAGGAGCGCCGCGATCAGCGAAGTCATCACCGCCCGGCGCCCGGTCATCGACTGGTGCATGTTCTGGGTGTGGCTGCCGATCGCCCACAGTGCCGCGCCCAACAGCAAGGCGACGAGCGCCCCGACGAGGCTCCAGGCCGCGAGGCCGTTGGCGATCTGCATGAGCACGGCGCTGCCGGGCAGCGCCGTCAGTGACGGACTGAGTGAGATGGCGAGTATTCGCATCGGAGACCTTTCTTCCGGGGCCTCGCAACGGTCGCGGTCCCCGCCACTACGGCGAGGTCTGCGAGAATGAACCCGTGACCATTGCCGCCACCTCCAGTTTCGTCGCCCTCTGGCCCCCGGCCGCCGTGTACGCCCTCGGCGTCGGGGTGCTCGTCTTCGGTGGACTGCTCGGCTACCTGATCAATCGAGTTCGCGACCATCGCTCGCTCGCCCAACGACTCAACGCGCTCGGTGCGCGCCTCGGCGTCGAACCACACGGCGACACCGGTCGGGTGGAGTCCGCGCTCGCGTACCTCGAAGAGGTCACCGGAACGGCGACGACCGCGGTGAGTGAGTCAAGCGCGGAGTCGACGCGGTTACGGCGCTCCCTGGACTCGTTGCCCCTCGGGCTCGTGCTGTGCGACGAGGGCGGCGCGGTCGTCTACCGGAACAGCCTGGCCGAATCGCTCATGACCAGTCGATACGGCGAGGCCATCGCCGCCCAGGCGGTGACCGAGTGCCTGAGCGAGGGTTGGTCCACCGGCGTGGCCGACCGGACCATCGACATCTACGGACCGCCGCGGCGCACCCTGAGCGTCCGGGCGTCGGTTATCGACGACGGCCGACGGCCCTTAGGCGTACTCGCCGTGATCGAGGACACGAGTGAGCGTCGCCGCCTCGAGGACATCCGTCGGGACTTCATCGCCAACGTGAGTCACGAGTTGAAAACCCCGATGGGCGCGCTCGGACTACTCGCCGAGACCCTGCAGTTCGAACCGGACGCCTCGGTCGCGCGGCGCCTAGCCGAGCGAATCAACGTGGAGGCCTTCCGCGTCAACCGCATCATCGAGGACCTGCTCGACCTGTCGCGCATCGAGGGCGAAGGCTCACCGGTTCGCGAACCGGTTCCCGTGGCGTTGTTCGTCTCCGAGGCGATGGAGCGTATCCGCACCTCCGCCGAACAACACGGCGTCACCATCGACTTCGCCGAACCAACGAGCACAATCATGATCGTCGGCGATCGTCGCCAACTGGTGTCGGCCGTGCACGCCCTGTTGGAGAACGCCGTGGTCTACTCGCGCGGTGGCGGCCACGTCACGATCAGCGCCGAGCGTCACGAGGAGCGGCTCACCGACGACGGCGTCGTCGAGGCGCGCGTCGTGCGCATCGCCATCACCGATCAAGGGGTCGGCATCCCCGCCAAGGACCTCGAACGGATCTTCGAGCGGTTCTACCGGGTCGATCCCGGTCGGGCCCGCGAGACGGGCGGCACCGGGCTCGGGCTGAGTATTGTGCGTCACGTCGCACAAAACCACGGCGGCACGGTCGTCGTGGAGTCGCGCGAAGGGGAGGGGTCGACGTTCACGCTCGAGCTACCGGTGAACCAGTGACCGCGTCACGCCAGCCCGTCGTGCGCGTGCTCCTCGTCGAGGACGAGGAGTCGTTCATCGACGCGCTCAGCGTCGGCCTCGGTCGAGAGGGGTTCGAGGTAACCGTCGCGCGAGACGGTATCGACGGCGCGGCCCGCTTCGCCGCGGGCGAGTTCGACATCGTTCTGCTGGACCTCATGCTGCCCAAGATGAGCGGACTGGACGTCTGTCGCGAGATCCGCACCACCAGTGACGTCCCCATCATCATCGTGAGCGCCAAGGGCGAGGAAGTCGACATGGTCCTGCTCTTGGAGATCGGGGCCGACGACTACGTGACCAAGCCGTATCGATTACGTGAGCTCGTGGCGCGCATGCGCGCGGTGCTACGGCGACGCGAGCACGCGAACGACGTCGACGATGACGAGACCACGATCCAGCGAGGGCCGGTGCGGTTGGAGATCGACGCGCGACGTTGCTACGTCGGCCCCGACGAGGTCAAGCTCCGCAAGAAGGAGTTCGCCCTGCTGCGCTTGTTGATGGAGAACCCCGGGCGGGTCCTGACCCGCGAAGTACTGATCGATCGAGTGTGGGGACACGACTACGTCGGGGACACTAAGACCCTCGACGTGCACATCAAGCGACTCCGGGGCCTCATCGAGGCCGAGCCGAAAAAACCTCGCTACATCACGACCGTGCGCGGCGTCGGCTACCGCTTCGAAATCAGCCGCGACGAGGACTGATCGTCGTCTCCCCGAGGTAGGGCGCCAGCGCCGACGGCAACGTCACCGACCCGTCGGGTTGACGATAGGTCTCGACGAGCGCCGCCCAGATCCTCGCCCAGGCGAGCGCCGATCCGTTCACGGTGTGGACGAGCGCCGTCGAACCATCCTCGCGACGGTACCGGACGTTCGCCCGACGCGACTGATAGTCACGGAACCAGCTCACTGACGAGACCTCGAGCCACCGGTCGACACCGGGACTGTAGACCTCGAGGTCGAAGGTCCTCGCCGACGACGTACCCAGGTCGCCCGCACAGAGATCGAGGACCCGATAGGTGAGCCCGAGCGCGCGCAGCAACGCCTCGGCGCGAGCCAGGATGTCGGCGTGCGCGTCGGACGCCTGCTCGGGCGTGCAGTAGGCAAATAGTTCGACCTTGTCGAACTCGTGCACGCGCAGGAGTCCTCTCGTATCGCGCCCCGCCGCGCCCGCCTCCCGGCGGAAGCACGGCGTCAGGGCGGTCATGCGGATCGGCAGTCGGGACTCGTCGAGGATCTCGCCGCGCAGCATCGAAGTCAGGGGCACTTCGGCCGTCGGGATCGCCCACAACCCGTCACGCTCGATGGCGTACATGTCGTCGGCCGACTTCGGCAGGTGACCGGTCGAGACCATCGTCTCGGTCAGCGCGAAGGTCGGCGGTCGGATCTCCTCGTAGTCGGGCGTGTGTTGGTCGAGGGCGAAGGCGCCGAGCGCTCGCAGGAGTCGCGATCCCGTGCCGCGAAAGAGCGGGAACATCGAACCGGCCAACTTGGCGCCCGACTCGAGATCCAAGATGCCGAGCTCGGCGCCGATGTCCCAGTGGGGCACCCGCTGGTGCTCGCCGAAGGTGGGAAATTCGATGCCGTCATCCATCCCCACCCACCAGTGGCGAACAACCACGTTGTCGTGCTCGTCGACGCCGTCGGGGGCTTCGGGGGCGGGCAGGTTCGGCAGTTGCAGCAGGAGGTCACGCAGGCGATTGGCCACGAGCTCGACCGAGGCCGATGCTTGACGCTCTTCGTCACCGAGTTCGCGGCTGATGGCGGCGAGCTCCTCGGCTCGGGCCGAATCCTTGTTGCGGCGCGCCTCACCGACCTGGCGGGAGAGTGATTTCACGTCGGCGCGCAGCCGCTCGGTCTCTTGGAGCAACCGACGGTGTTCGGTGTCGAGGGCGGCCACGTCGTCGAGGGTCGACGGCGGGACGCCACGACGGGCCAGGGCGTCCTTCACGACGTCGGGTTCACGACGGAGTTGAGCGAGATCGATCACGTCACTGAGCCTACCGAGGCCCGTTCGACGACCCACGCGGAACGTCTAGTTTCGTAGGTTGTGAGTCACGCCATCGAGGTCACCGGGTTGCGCGTCGACTTCGGCGACCTGCGCGCGGTACGCGACGTAAGCCTCACGGTTGAATACGGTGAAATCGTCGCCCTGCTGGGGCCGAACGGGGCTGGGAAGACCACCCTCGTCGAGACGCTCCTGGGCTTTCGCGATCCGACGTCGGGAACGGCGCGCATCCACGGGCTGGACCCGCGCCGAGACCACGGGGAGGTCGTCGCCCGTACCGGAGCCCTGCTCCAACGTGGCGGCGTCTGGTTCCCCATGACCCCGTCCCAGGTGTTGGAGCTCACGGCCACGTACTACGACGCGCCCCGCGACCCCGGCGACCTGCTCGACCTGCTCGACCTGCGCCGCTGCGCCTCCACGCCGTGGCGACGGCTCTCGGGCGGCGAGCAGCAGCGCACGCTGCTCGCGTTGGCCCTGATCGCCCGGCCGCGAGTCCTCGTCCTCGACGAACCGACGACCGCGGTGGACCCCGAAGGCCGACAGGTCATTCGATCGATCATCGCCGCGGAAGCCGAACGGGGCTGCGCGATCCTGATCACGACCCACGAGCTCGTCGAGGCCGAGCGAATGGCCCAACGTCTCGTGCTGATGCACCGTGGCGCCGTCGTCGCTGCGGGCACCCTCGACGAACTGGCCGGTGAGCCCGAGCTGATCATCGAGACGAGCGGTCCGGTCGACGTCGACGCCCTCGCGCGCCTCCTCGGGTGCGTCGTCACGAGTCCGTCGCCGAATCGGTTGCACTGTCGAATCACGTCGAACGCCGATCGGGTCTCGCTGGTCAGCGCGTTTCTCCTCGAGCGAAACGTCGAACTCGTCTCACTTCGCACGCGCGCCTCGCTCGAAGAGCGGTACCTCGAGCTCATCGCCGAGGAGCGGAGCCACTCGTGAAGGCGTGGTGGGCCCAGACCCGCGCCGAGGTGCGGATGACCATCCGTCGCGGGGAGACCCTCCTGCTCACGATCGCCATTCCCGTGCTGCTCCTCGTCTTCTTCTCCCTCGCCGCCGTGACCACCAGTCCGACGCCGCACCGGGTCGACTTCATCGCGCCGGGAATCATCGCGCTGTCGGTTCTTTCGACCTCGATGGTGGCGCTCTCGATCGCGACGGGCTTCGAACGATCCTTCGGTGTACTGCGACGGCTCTACGTGACGCCCCTCGGTCGACGCCGACTCATCGGCGCGAAGATCGCCGGGGTGCTGGTCACCGAGGTGATCCAGGTCGCCGTGGTCGCCGTGGTCGCGCTCGCCCTCGGCTGGCGGCCCCACGGCGGCGGTCGCGGCGCGCTGGAGGTAGCGCTGGTAATCCTGCTCGGTTCGGCGGGGCTGGCCGGCATCGGACTCGCCCTGGCCGGATGGCTCCGCGCCGAGGTGAACCTCGCCGCCAGCAACGGGCTCTATCTCGTCCTGCTGCTTCTCTCGGGAATCGTCGTCCCGGTGACGTCACTGCCGAGTGTGGTCGGACGAATCGTCGTCGGGTTGCCGTCGGGATCACTCGCCGAGGCGCTCCACCGGATCCTGGGACTCGGTCTCAGTCCGTCCGGCGGTGACTGGGTCTCGCTGCTCGTCTGGGCGCTCGGTGCACCCTTTCTCGCCGCTCGAACCTTCCGATTCGATTAACCGCCGATGGCCGCGAGGTCGTGTGCGAACTGCGCCGGCGTGATCTTGCCGATCACGATGTTCGCCACCCGTCCCTTGGCGTCGATGAAGACCGTGTCGGGGATCGCCTGGAGCTGGAATGACGAGGCCACCGTGCTATTCAAGTCGTACGCGACCGGGAAGGGAACCCCGTCGTGACGAACGAACGCGCGTGCGGCGGCTCGTTGATCGCTCGAGTCGACGCCGATGACCCGAACCGAACTCGTCGGGTGGGCGTGTAAGTAGGAGACCAGGTGGGGTAGTTCCGCTCGACAGGGCGCGCAGTAACTCGCCATGAACACCAGTGCCGTCGGGTGGCCCTTCGCGTAGGGTGCCGTGACCGCTCCGCCCGAAAGCCCGGGCAGACTGAAGGTGCTCGCCTCGGTGCCGATCAAGGCGTTCGAAGGTGGCGCCGACGACGACCGCCCGCCGGTCAAAAGCGAGACCACGACAATTAGCGCGACGGCGATCGTGGTGCCGATCCCGAGCGAGACGAACATCATCGGCGACGGGTGGCCCCGTCGCCACTTTTCAATGATTGTTGACAAGGACATCCACCGCCATGAGTACGAAGAGGGCTGTGAGATAGGTAATGGAGAAGTGGAAGAGGCGCATGGCCTCGCCGGCGTCGGCCCGATCGTGAACCGCGTGTCGGAAGAGACGCATGGCGTAGAACGTGAAGAAGCCGCCGAGAATCATCGAGGCGAGCGCGTAGATCCAGCCCAGGTGCGCGACGGGCCCGATGAGCACGGTGAGCGCCCACATGATCACGGTGTAGATGAGAATCTCGAGCGTGGTTCGACGCAGCGACGCCACGACCGGCATCATCGGCACGTGGGCGGCGCTGTAGTCGTCGCGGTATCGAACGGCCAGCGCCCAGAAGTGCGGTGGCGTCCAGATGAAGACGACCAGGAACAGCAGCACGGGCGTCCACGTGAGATTCCCGGTCACCGCGGCCCAGCCCACGAGTACCGGTACCGCACCGGCGGCACCGCCGATGACGATGTTCTGCTTGCTTCGCCGCTTCAGCCAGATCGTGTAGACGAAGACGTAGAACAGCATCGCGGCCACGGCGAGCCACGCCGAGAGCAGGTTTACCCAGATGGCGAGTACGGCGAACGCGATCAGCTCCAACGCCACCGCGAACGTGGTGGCCGCGCGCGGCGACATGACGCCGCGTACGAGCGGCCGGCGTTTCGTTCGTTCCATGATGGCGTCGATGTCACGGTCAATCACCATGTTGAAGGCGTTGGCGCCCGCCGCGGCGAGCGTTCCACCGACCAGCGTGTCCACGATGAGCCAGAGACTGGGAATCGCGTTGGCGGCGACGACCATGGTCGGAATCGTGGTCACCAGTAGCAACTCAATGATCCGCGGTTTGGTGAGAGCCACGTATCCCTTGATCACGTCCATGGTCGAAAAGGCTCTCGACGTGGCGATGGTCATAGGAGGCAGTCTAGAAGTGACTTCTTACCTAGGCTACGGAGGTGACCTCCGCGCCCCGATTTACCGTGTCCCCGCCCAAGTTCCGCTGGTTCGCCTTCAGTTCGTTCCTTTCGATGATCGTGATCGTGCTCACCGGCGGGGCCGTTCGACTGACCGGATCCGGCCTCGGTTGTCCCGACTGGCCCACCTGTTACGGCCACCAACTGGCGGGGTCGTGGTCGATCCATCCCCTGATCGAATATACGAATCGCATCGTCACCATCCTGCTCGTCATCGTGACCGGGGTGACGTTCGTCGCGGCGTGGCTTCGCAGCGAGCGACGCCGCGACCTCATCGCCTTCGCGGGACTGCTCGTTCTCGGCGTCGTCGCCGACGCCGTACTCGGCGCCTTCGTCGTTTACTCCAAGCTCAATCCGTGGCTGGTCTCGCTCCACATGATCCTCTCGCTCTCCATGGTCGTGGTTGGAGCCATCCTGTACCACCGCTCGAAGTACGTCTACGGGCCAGGTACCCGCGCCGACGTGCGCGACCCCCACTTCCGCCTGATCGCGCGGCTGCTCTGGATCCCCTTCGCTTTGGTGCTCGTCGCGGGCACCGCGACGACCGGCTCGGGTCCGCACGCCGGTTCAGCGCAGGGTCAACTCGTCGCCCGACGGCTGCCGTTCTCCTTCGCGGACGCCGCCTGGGTCCACTCGGTCCTCGCCGTGCTCTTCTTGGGGTTGGTCGGTGGACTGGTCATCGCCATCTGGCGGGCCGAAGTTCCTGACGCGCTACGTCTGGGCGTACGTCGACTCGTCGTCATCGCACTCGTGCAAGCCGTCATCGGCTTCACGCAGTACGTGACCCACGTGCCGGTCGTCCTGGTCGAGCTCCACATCGCGGGAGCGGTCTCCCTGGCTATCGGCGTGACGCAGTTCCACCTACGCCAAACCGCGCGAGACCGAGTTCCAGGTACTAGAACGGTGGCGTGAGAAGTTCGTACTGCAGGCCGTATGCCATTTGGCCCTACCCCTCGCGCGGCCCGATCTGCGACACTATTCACCTCGGAACGAGTTGGGAGAAACGAGACCGTTATGGCATTTCTTTGGTCCCTGGCGGCCTTCATACCGCTGGATAACTACGGGCATTACATCCACTGGGGTGTGATCAATATCTCCGTGGCGAACTTCATCGTCGTCGTGTTGATGATCATGACCTTCGTCGCCGCGCTGCTCCTCCCGTTCCCCGGTCGTAACCGCCGAAAGGGGAACCAGTGAGCACGACTGAAATCGAACGCCAGTGGACGACGCGCCTGCGCAAGCGGGCCGCCGGAAAACTACCCCCGGAGAAGTTGCTCCCGGACACCCAGCCCGCCTACGTCTCGTCGTGGATCTACGTCTTCGGCGTCACGACGCTCGCCGCGCTGAGTCTGGTCATCCTGACCGGCTTCATCCTGTCAATCCGTGGACCGCAGTGGTGGCACTCGTCGTCGATCGGCCACTTCGTCAACTCCATGCACCTGTGGAGCGTCGAGATCTTCTTCTTCGCGATGATCGTGCACCTCTGGGGCAAGTTCTTTATGGCGGCCTGGCGCGGGGGCCGCACCGCGACCTGGATGACCGGTGTCGTGACGTTCCTCGCCTCGGTCGGCGCGGCCTTCACCGGGTACGTCTCCCAGACCAACTTCGACTCGCAGTGGATCTCCACGCAGGCCAAGGACGGCATCAACGCCACTGGCGCTGGTTCGATCTTCAACGTACTGAATCTCGGACAGATGTTGATGTGGCACATCGTGTTGCTGCCCCTCGCGGCGGTGTTGCTCACCGCCGTCCACGTGCTGCTCGTACGAATCAAGGGCGTCGTGCCCCCCTTTGAAGAGAAGACCGGAGCCACCAAGTGAGTACGAAGCCATTTCGCCCCGACGTCGACGCACCGGAGTACAAGGGCAAGTACGCCCCGTACGACATCATCAGGGAAGGCACCATCGCGGTCATCGTGGTCGGGTTGCTCGTCGTCCTGCTCGCCACGCTCTTCGGTTCGCCCGATGAGCGAGCGATCACGATCAAGACGTGGTCCAACGCCAACCCGATCGACTTCGCCACCACCGCGTTGGGTGAGATGAACGGCTCGACCATCACCGCCCAGTACGGCGGACCGTACAACACGGCGGCACCGGGTCAGAACCTCGGCCCACTCAAGCTCGCCCAGTGGGCCGGCGTGACGATTCCGGTGAACACGGTGCGCGACTTCGTCATCAACCCGCTCAGCAGCGTGCCAAACGACCCCGACTTGAAGCTCGCGCTCGCCCAGTGGAAGGGCGCGAACTCCGCCCAACAGACCTCCTGGGTCTCGAACTACTCCAAGGGTGCAGCCAAGATGACGTGGAGCCACGGGCTCATCAACGTGCCCGCCACGAACGTCGGCCCGGTCCCGACGATAATCAACAAGTTGACCCAGATGGCTCGTTCCGGTGCCCTCGACCAGGCCCTCGTGACCGGCAGTGGGTTCTACACCACGAACTACACCAAGCCGCTGCTCTTCGTCGCCGACGGTACTTATTTGGCCAACCTCGCCCAGAAGCAGCATCTCTTGGGCAGCCAGTGGGGCATGATGAACGAGACGGGTAGCTACCCGGGACAAGCCTGGCTGTGGCTCTACACCTTCTGGTACCAGGTGACGCCGTTCAGCACCAGCTCGAACGCTGACGTCCAAGTCTCGGCGCTGATGGGGCTGCTGTCGCTGCTGCTCCTGCTGTTGCCGTTGATACCCGGTCTGCGGTCAATCCCTCGCAAGGTGAAGGTCTACCGACTGATCTGGCGCGAGCACTACAGCGCGTAGCGTTTTCCCTCGATACCAACGACACCGGGCCCTCGGGCCCGGTGTCGTTGCGTCTGGCGGCTCAGTCGCGCGTGCTGGACAAGTGGTCGAGCACCACCGTCGCCACCCCGGCGATCGCGCCGAGTTGCGCCGGGGTGAGCAGGTCCACGAAGTGGCGTCGCACCGCGGCCACGTGACCCGGCGCCGCTTGCTCGATGGCGCGACGGCCCGCGTCGCTCAACACCACGAACGCACCCCGGTGATCGGTAGGGCAGCGCTGCTTGTCCACCAGCCCGCGCTGGCGCATCCGCGCCACGTGGTGCGACGCCCGGCTCTTCTCCCACCCGAGCTCGTCGCCGAGCTCGACCACCCGACAACGCCCGTCGGGGTGGTCCGACAACGTCGCGAGCACGAGGTAGTCCGGGTACGAGAGGCCGTCGGCCGCGAGCGCCCGGCCCAGGGTCGCGGTCAACTGCAGGTGCATCAACGCCAGACCCTTCCACGCGGACAGTTCGTCCGCCGCCAACCACGCGGTCTCATCCATGCGCCTATCCTACCTTTTGTTGATACGTCATCTATCTACCACTACACTGGTGGCCAGATCGACCGCTGGGAGAGACCATGGCCACCATGCCCGCCGCGTTCATCGGACACGGTACCCCGATGAATACGTTGGAACACAACCACTTCACCGACGCGTGGGCGACGTTCGGCCTGCTCAGCGATCGCCCGCGCGCCGTGTTGGCCATCTCCGCGCACTGGTACGTGAACGCGACGGCCGTCACGTCGATGGCCAACCCGCCCGTCATCCACGACTTCTACGGCTTCCCCCAACAGCTCTTCGACTTCGATTACCCCGCACCCGGTTCACCCGATGTCGCCGCCCAGGTCGCCGACATCGTCAAGCCCGTCGGCGTGGCCCTCGATGACCAGTCGTGGGGTATCGACCACGGCACGTGGTCGGTGTTAGCCCACGTCTTCCCCGCGGCCGACGTCCCGGTCGTTCAGCTGTCCATCGACGCGACGCAGTCCCTCGACTATCACATCGACCTCGGCCGGCGCCTCGCCCCGCTCCTCGACGACGGCGTCATGATCGTCGCGAGTGGCAACGTCGTGCACAACCTTCGGGCCATCGATTGGCACGCCATCGACGAGGGTTTCGATTGGGCCCAGCGGTTCGATGACAACATCCGTGGTCAGATGAGCGACGACCCAACAGCCATCGGCCGACTGGTCGGAACCGCCGACTACCGGCTCGCGGCACCGACGCCGGACCACTTCTTACCCCTGGCCTACCTCAGTGGTCTGGCCGACGCCCGCGGCGCCCAGACCACCGTCCTCGTCGACGGCTGCACCATGGGATCGCTCTCGATGACCTCCTACGTGGTCGGCGGGTAGCCCATGAACCCAATCGTCCTCTGGCGTGGCTCACCCGACCCGACGGCGCCGATCGTCGTTCTGCTGCACGGCCGCGGCTCGAACGAGCGAGATATCGCGGGCCTCGCCGACGTCCTGCCGATCGGCCCCGCCTACGCCGCCGTGCGCGGACCGATCGAACTCGGCGGCGATAGCTACGCGTGGTTCGAGAACCGTGGCATCGGTCGTCCCACGGCCGAGTCACTGCGCACCCAGCTCGATTGGTTCTGGGCCTGGCTCGACGAATTCGCTTCGAGCCGAACCGTGATCGTGATCGGGTTCTCCGGCGGCGCCGCCTTCGCCGGCGGGCTCGCGCTCGACCGACCGACACGTCTGGCCGGCGTCGCGGTGCTCTACGGGACGATGCCGTTCGACGCGGGCCTCTCGACCGACCCCGACCGACTCGACGGCCTCGCGGTGTTCCACGCCCAAGCGACCGAAGACAGTGTGATCCCCCGCGACCTCCTCGACCGTACCTGGGCCTACCTGGGCGGCGACGCCGGCGCGATCGCGGTCACCCATCGCCACGGCGGTGGCCACGAGATCAGTCAGACCATCCTGCCCAGTCTGCGGCGCTGGATCACGGCGCAAACTCGTTCGTGAGTGGCTCGCGTTCACCGATGGAGATCGGCCTCTTCACCTTCGGTGAGCTGACCACCGATCCGACGACGGGACGGCTGCGAGACCCCGCGACCCGGCTCCACGAGTTCATTGAGCTCGCACGCATCGCCGACGAGACCGGACTTCACGTCTTCGGCGTCGGTGAGCATCACCGGCCCGATTTCGCGATCTCCGCACCGGCCGTCGTGCTCGCGGCCGTCGCCGCACAGACGACACGGATCCGACTCACTTCGACGGTGACCGTGCTCTCCACCGCCGACCCCGTGTCCGTCTTCGAAGACTTCGCCACGCTCGATCTCTTGTCCAAGGGTCGAGCCGAGCTCACCGTCGGACGGGGCGCCTACGTCGAATCGTTCCCGCTCTTCGGGTACGACCTCAACGACTACGACGACCTCTTTGAGGAGAAGCTCACCCTGCTCACGCGCCTGAACGAGACCGAACGCGTCACCTGGTCTGGTCGCTTTCGCGCGCCCCTCGAGAACGCCGGCGTCTACCCTCGGCCGCTCCAGGACCACCTACCAATCTGGGTCGCCGTCGGCGGAACCCCCGCGAGCGCCGAACGGGCCGGACGCCACGGCCTCGCGCTCTACCTCGCGATCCTCGGCCAGCCCCGACGCTTCGTGGAGTTGGCCGATCGATACCGCCAGGCCGGCGCCAACGCCGGGCGAAGCGGGCTTCGCGTCGGCGTGACGAGCCACGTGCACGTCGCGCGGACCTCCCAGGGTGCCCGCGACGCCTTCTACCCGTACTACTCCCGGTACATCGGCGACAACATGCCCGCCGCCCGGGGCGTTCCACTTCGACGAGACGCCTTCGAATCGTGGGCCGACCCCGAGGGGGCGCTCGTGGTCGGGAGTCCGGCCGAAGTCGTCGACAAGATCCTCTTCGAACACGAACTCCTCGGCCACGACCGATTCCTCGCCCAAGTCGGTCTCGGTGGACTGCCCTTCGCCGATACGGCTACCTCGGTCGAACTGCTCGCGACCGAGGTCCTGCCCGCGGTCGAGCGGGCGATCGGTGCGCCCCTCGTGGCGAACTGAACCGTCCTATCATCGACTCGATGACCACCCCCCTCGTCGTCAGTGTCCCCACGGCCGAGCTACGCGACGCCCTGCCGGCCACCGAGCGCGACGTCGAATTCATCACGTGGGACCTGGCCGAGCCGATCGGTCTCGATCGCATCGACATCGTGGTCCCCTCCTACATGGCGTCGGTCTCGCGACTCGCGAACCTGGCGGGGCTGTCGGTCCGCCTGGTCCAGAGCCAGTCGATCGGATTCAACGGCGTCGCCGACGTCCTCCCATCGGGCCACGTGTTCGCGAACGCCGCCGGCGTACACGAGGCGTCGACCGCCGAACTCGCGATCGGACTCGTGCTGACCGCCCAGCGCGGCCTCGCCCAGTTCGTTCGCGACGCGCAAAACGCTCGATGGCGGCCACGCGACTACGCGAGCCTCGCCGATCGACGAGTCCTCTTGATTGGCGTCGGCGGTGTGGGTCGCGCCATCGCGTCGAGGTTGGCCCCCTTCGAAGTCGAACTCGTGCGCGTCGCCTCACGGGCCCGACGCGACGACTACGGCGTGGTCTACGGCGTGGACGCCTTGCCCCGGCTGCTGCCCGACGCGGAGATCGTTATCGTCGTCGTCCCGCTCACCGACGCCACCCATCATCTGATCGACGAGTCCTTCCTCGCCGCGATGAGCGACGGAGCGCTGCTGGTGAACGTCTCCCGAGGAGCCGTTGCCGACACCCAGGCCCTCCTGCGACACGCCGGCGGCGGCCGACTTCGACTCGCCCTCGACGTCGTCGACCCCGAACCGCTCCCCGACGGTCACCCGCTCTTCTCGCTGGCGAACGTCCTCATCTCGCCCCACGTCGGGGGAGCGACGTCGGCGATGCTCCCGCGAATGGCGAGGCTGCTCGCCGACCAGATTGACCGGATCGGGCGAGGCGACGAGCCACTGAACGTGGTGCTTCGCACCTGACGCCCCGTCGCACCGATACGACGCGACCACGGTTCCGACGAATAGGCACCGAGTGGAGACGATGGGGCTCGAACCCACGACCTCAGGCTTGCAAAGCCCGCGCTCTACCAACTGAGCTACGTCCCCGAAGGAGTACCTAGCCTAGCAACGGGTCATCGTCGACTCTGGCTGGGGCGCCAACGGTGGGCGGGCCGACCCCGATCGACGGTTGCCTCGCTCGGGGCGTCGTCACGTGGCCAGCGCCACTCGCCCTTCGTCGACCGCGCCGACCAAGGCGCGGTAGTCGGCGAGATTCTGGACTCGGTACGACTCGGCGAACTCGGTGAGGGCGTCCACGAACGAGTGACCGCCACCGAGGTAACCGGCGATGGCCGGCGCCCGTCCCGATCGGGCGTGGGCCCGAGCGAGCACCCAGGCGCAGACCCGCCCGTAGGTCGAGAGCTGCTTCGCCCCGAGCCGTTCGACGTCGACCGAAGCCTTGCGGTCGTAGAGCTGACGCACGTAGAAGCCGCGCTCGCTCTTGGTGTGATACCAGCCGAGGAAGGCGTCGGGCGTAGCTTGCATGAGTCGCTGGCCGCGCACCACCCGGTCCCCCGGGTCGGCGGTGGGCTCTTGCGCTGAGGCCAGCACCGACCCACGGGCCTCCTTGATCTGGAGGAAGAACGGGTCGTCGTTGTCGCGCCCGGTCAGCAGGACGGCGTACCCCTCGGTCCCGACCGAACCTACGCCCACGACCAGTCGGGCGACGTCGACCACGCGGAACTGGTCGAGGAGGAAGCGTCGGTCGCTCACCAGCGAGTCGCGGTATCCCTCGAGGACCTCGTGTACCGTCGCGTACGCGGCGGCCGCCCGGTCCCCGAGGTCGCGTACCGGCACCATGCGGGGCGGATTGAGTCGAATCCGCGGTCCGTCCGCGGTCCGTTCGATGAGACCGTCGAACTTCGACCGCGTGGACCGCGCTCGCACGTGACCGATGAGGTCCTCGACGCCCTGCTTCGCCGCGTCGGTGAAGAACCCACCGAGTTCGCCGAAAACGTTCGTCACGTCCAGCGACGCGTACCACACGTCGAGCTGGTTCATGGTGGCGAAGCGAGCCGTCGAGGACCGATAGGCCTTCAAACACTCCCGGACGATTCGGGTGCGTTGCGACTCGTCGAGGCCCCGCAACTCCGCGGCGATCGCCATCGACGTGACGAGCCGTTTCACGTCCCACTCGAAGGGACCCGGCGCCGTCTCGTCGAAGTCGTTCACGTCGAAGACCAGACGTCGTTCCGGAGAGGCGAAGAGCCCGAAGTTCTTCAGGTGCGCGTCACCACAGAGCTGCACCACGAGATCGGTGCGCGGCGTGCGCTGGAGGTCGTCGGCCATGAGTAGATCGGCGCCGCGGTAGAACGCGAGCGGATTGACCGCCATGCGAGAGAACCGCAGGGGTGCGAGGTCGAGCAACCGCCGGTTCGACTGCTCGAGCAAGCGACCAACCGAGTCGTCGTTGACTGGTCGCGAGGCGAGCGCCGCGAGCGATCGGCGCGGAACCTCGGCCCGGCTGGCTCGACCCTGGTTTCGCGCGACGTCGACGTCGACTCCCGACCCGATCACGCCGCGCCCGTCGCGGGGTAGGGCTCGCCACGGAACCTCGGACCAATGTTGAACGCCACTAACGACCAGATTACGAGGTCGGTGACGAAGATGGCACCGGGAAAGAGCGCGCCGGCGGTGGTGAAGTGACGCAGCGACAGCACGGTAATCGCCGTGTTGATCACGCCGGTGAAGAACGTCCAGGCGGTCTCCGAAGACGGGACGAGCCACGACTTGCGAATCGTCGGCAGCCCCGCGAGCTGGTCGGCCACGACGAACGAGATGAGGGCCACCGTTGGTTCGTGAATCACGGCCCAGAAGGCGACGCCCACCAGCGAGAGCGCACCGCAGAACACGTCGAAGGCGCCGATCTTCCACACCCCGTGGTGTCCGCGAAAGGAGACGGTCACGATCAGTAGGGGGATGAGGCCGAACAGCAACGTCATCCCCGCGGCCAGGCCGACGTGCTGTTGCATCTCCACCACGAACGCGAGGACGCCCTCGATCCCCCACAGTCCCCACGTCACGCGGTTCGGCGTCGTCACCCCGCGCAGGGTGTCGCGAACGTAGCCCGTCGTGCCGATGATTGAAATGACCGCGGCCAGGTAGACGAAACGCGGATCGATCACCCGACCAGTCTGCCCCACCGTCATCGACCGCAAACCGGAACTAACCTCAGCCTGTGTGGACGCTGGGGTATTTCTCGGGTTAGAACGCCGCGACGAGCGGACGTGGTCGCTGCGCGTCACCGAACGGGTGATGACGCCGGGGCGATTCCTCTTCGGCGGCTGCGCACTGGCGGCGGGCGTCCTCGCCCTCGAGGGGGCGAGCGGCCGACCCACGGTCTGGGCGAGCGCCCAGTACTTGACCTACGCGACCGAGGCGGCCGAGGTACTCGTGACGACCGACCTCGCGGTCGTCGGTGGCCACGTGACCCAGGCCCGCGCCACCGCGACTGTCGACGACGTGGCGGTCGTCACGGTGAACGCGGCCCTCGGCACTGGTTCGCTCACCGCTCCCCCGTGGACCGACCGGCCGACCGTCCCGGCGCCGCTCGACTGCCCGCGGCGCGATCTACCGAGTTGGTACCAGAACTCGATCTTCGAGCACGTCGAAACCCGCGTCGCGCTCGGTCGCCGCTTCAGTGAGATCGACGGGACACCGGGCTCGCCGACCACCGCCATCTGGGCGCGCATCCCCGGTCACCTCGAACCCTCCGCCGCCACGGTCGCGATCCTCGGTGACTTCGTCTCGGGGGGTGCGACTGACCCGCTCGGCCGTCGCACCCGCGGACGGAGTCTCGACAACACGATTCGAATCGCCACGCTCGAACCGACGGAGTGGGTACTCTGCGAGATCCACATGCACGCCCTCGTCGGTGGTTTCGGCCAGGGAACCGCCTTCTTGTGGAGCGAATCGGGGACCCTGCTCGCCACCGCCAGCCAATCGATCGCCGCCAAGCTCTGGGATGCACCGTAGAAGCGACTGGGGTCGCTGGTGTAGATTAGAAACCCTTGGGGCTATAGCTCAGTCGGTTAGAGCGCGTCACTGATAATGACGAGGTCGTAAGTTCGATTCTTACTAGCCCCACCACGAGAGTTTCCCACAAATACGGGAAATCCTCCCGCGTGAACAGTCCCCACAGCCGAACGCGATTACACGCTCGGCGCGCAGCCGTACCGCGAGCCCCCAACTATCGTGAGAACCGCGTAACGCTACTTGTGCACTACGGACTCCACCGTCTGAGCGAGAATCGCCTGTCCACCCACGCTCGGGTGAACCCCGCAACCCGTCATGGTGCTGCCGGTGCTGCCGGTGCTGCTCGTGTACAGCTGCGTGAGTAAGCCGGCGTTGCACGTGTTGCCCGCGGAGTACTGGGCCGCGTGGCTGAAGGCGGCGTAGCCATCAGCGATTTTCACATTGAATCCAGCACCGCCCTCGTCCAGGGCCTGATTGAGCGCTTGGCTGCCTGCCGAAGCCAACGCGTTGGAGTAGTCCGTCGAGTAGTAGTTGACGAGAACGATCTGACCTTTGAAGTGAGCGGTGACCCGCAGTCCGTGCAAGATGGTGGCCACGTTCTTCTTGACCGTTGCGAGCACGGGCGCCAACTCCGTCGGGGATGCGCACTGGTCCGTCGTGATCTCTTGGCAGATGAAGCCATCATTGGCCCCGATCATCAACGTGATCAAACTGGTTCGCGGGTGCGCCTTCAAATACTGCAGTGCGTAGGCCATCTGGCTGCCCTTGTACGACCCGTGCAGCGGGTAGAGCGATCGGTACCCCCCCGCCGCGAGCGTTCCCGTCGCACTGAGGTGATTCTCGCAGCCATTGCTCTGCGCGCTGGCATTGAGGAAGCTCGACGAGGTCTCACCCGGGCACGAGGCGTTCGCCAGGTGCAGACCGAGAGCGGAGGCAATGTCCTCGGGGAAGCCCACGAAGTTGGCGGCCGAACTGTAGTCAGGGGCGGGCACCGTCGTCGATTCGCGATAGCCGAAGGAGACCGAGTCACCGAGTGCCAAGTAGTCGCTACCCGGCGTGACGCGCGCGACGTCGGGGAAGTGTCGAGCCGCGGGCGTTCTCGATGCGCCGGCCGAAGCACTGACGAGTCCCATCGACATCACGATTACCGCGCTCGCGAGACGAGCAACCGACCACATTCGAAGATTCATGATCTCCCCCTTGCTACTAACCCCTCGTACGCGTCGCGCACAATGTCGCCACCTGGGTCTATCACGCCACCGGACTGGGCGGGCAGCGGCCTGCGCCGCGAGAGCCACATCCAGGCGATGGAAATCGCGATCCTAACGCGCGCGACCGCCCGCTTCGCGAGGGAGAGCCTCCTCCCACGTTGCTGGCCCGGCTGGTCGGGAGACTCCCGGACGTTGGTTTCTCGGTCAATCTGACTTGCTCGGTGCTGAAGGTCCCGCTGCCGCTTCTACGACGCTCATACGTGTCCGCCTTTGGCGCGCGAGTGGACCGGCGGGTTCAAGGGGTGGGCGTAAGTTTTGGTGAATCAACAAGGATGAGTTGACCAACAAAGGGAGTCTCCCGGCATGAATGTGGGTTGATTCAGGCATCTGAGACTAGGACACGCTCGTGTGGCAGGACGTGTTTGATCGGTCCGAGTGTCACCATGATGAGAGCGAGTGCCGCATTGGCGGAGTGAAGGCCGTAGGCCCGATTGATGATCAGGCGCACGCGCCGATTTAGTCCCTCGCGACGAGCATTGTTCACGCCCAGTCTCACCGCCGCCAGAATTCCTTCACGACGTTTTCGAATGGTCTTGGCCAGGGTGACGAAGGGCTTCATCCCGCTGCGCTGCGCCTTCGAGCAGAACCGGTCGAGCATCGTGGCGACCTCGTCCTCGGTGAGGTCGCCCGCGAATATCGCTCGCAGGGCCTCTTTGAGTGCGTAGGCCCGCCATAAGTCACCCCCTCGACGTTTCAACTTGCGCAGGGTGATCGCTTGATCATCGGTCAGGTCACCGGGGTTCTTCAGTAAGCACCACCGCGCGCCCTTGAACCGTCGGGCAGTGTCCTGGTCGGGGAGTTTGCGCAGGTCCTGCCAGACCTGACGGCGGACCTTCTCCAAGGCCTGGGTTCCGGCTTGAACCACGTGGAACGGATCGAAGCAGATGACCGCCTTGGTCGCGTGTCCTTCCTTGCGAGCGGACTTCTCGAAGGCGGCCCCCATGTCCATCGACACCGCAGTGATCGCAGCAGAACGTTCCTCACCCAGCTCGTCAAAGAAGCAGTCCAGCGTTGCAGTGTCCTTGCTCCTTGCCCCACACGAACTTGCCGGTGTCGTGGTTCGACACCAGGGTGAGATAGGAGTGGCTTTTGCGCCAGTTCACTTCGTCCGCGCCGATGACGAAGAGGTCGTCGAGGCGCGCGGGGTCGAGCCCGGTCGCCATTACCCGCTCGATGATCCGCCCGGTGGTGTCCCAGTCAATACGCACCAGGCGACGTAGCGCGGTCTTGTCCATGGTGGTCGCCAACCACCCGACCAGGTCCTCGAAGTCCCGGGTGAAGTGCGAGTTCGCCCGGGCGAAGGGGACTCCCTCGGTGCTCCCCGTGGGTCGGACGGTCGATCCGGCGCAGGTTGGCTCGCACCTCGAGGCGCCAGCGCCCGAGGTCCAGGTGGCGCCACGACGAGGAGACCGGGCGGGTGTCGTAGCGGGCCTTCGTGGTGAAGTGGCGCGCGGGACAGTGCAACTTCCTGCTGGCCAGTTTTATGGTGACGACCACCATGGCCGGCTGGAAGTCCACCTCGGTGACGGTGACTCCGGGC
Organism: Acidimicrobiaceae bacterium RAAP-2; assembly: GCA_001443545.1. Classification (GTDB taxonomy): domain Bacteria; phylum Actinomycetota; class Acidimicrobiia; order Acidimicrobiales; family RAAP-2; genus RAAP-2. The sequence goes on along the minus strand of LMAD01000004.1, from coordinate 60,825 downwards.
AGGTCCATCAGGCGTTTGAATACAGTGGTAGCGCGCACGGGTGCTCTCCTCGGTTCGGTTCTTTTCGCAAACTCCAAACCTAGAGATCACCCGTGCGTGTCACGTGAGTGGCCGAGATTGACCGCAGAATTTCCGGGCTCGTTTAGGTCACTGCGAAACGAGTACGGATCACCGGGCCGTCCACCCGAACCCAAAACCCTTGTCCTACAAGGCGAACCGCATGGTTGTTCCCGTGAAACTCCCCACATTCATGCCGCAAGACCCAAATTTGTCACAATCGTTCGGACGGTCGCGCAGTAACTCCTCTGATGAGACAATGGGCCAATGGCGATCACCATCTACGGCGTGTGCGCCGTCACCTTCATGATGATCATGTACGCCTGCGAGAGCCGTCACCGCCGCTTCATCCTCGCCTTCGCCCTCGGTTGCTTGCTCTCCAGCGCCTACGGCTTTCTCTCTGGCGCGTGGCCCTTCGGCGTCGTCGAAGCCATCTGGTCTCTGGTGGCGGTGCGCCGCTTCCAGCTCAGCGGTCGAGCTACGTAATCAGGCTCCACCGCGTCCCAAGAACCAGTCACCGCGATCACCGAGCTCGCGGATCCCTCACGACGCACCTTCGGGTCAGACAGAAGTTCGCCGCGTCGCGCCAGATCCATTCGACTCGGGTCTCGCCGCGGTGACCGTCGCCCCACCGACCGGGATTCTTCAGCACCACCGCGTCAACCAGGCGAGGTCGAATCGTTACCGGCCGATTCGGTCCCGATGACTACAGCCGGGCCAGCAGCAGGATCGACGCTAACCTTCTTCCAACTCCTCTCGAGTCCGACGGATTCGTCGTTCTCTCGTCTCTTGTCGTTTGGCGTCCTCGACCCAGCCGATGAACTCGTTGCGGGCCAACGGCGTGATGTCCTCCCACGCATCGAGGGCCTGGGGCTGGCGGTCAGCGCCTGGCGCAGGTCTGCGGGGAGTTCGTGAACGACGCCACCAGGCAACCGCGAACTCATCATGAGCGGACAGCAGCGGCTGGCCAGACAGGGCCTGTTTCAAGCGAATCGACTTGAATCTCAGGGAACCGACCGGTCGCGGAGAACCGCAGTCGAACTTCGTCGGCGTGCCGTACGAACGCTCGCCGATCTCGGTTGACCACCGTCAACACAACGACGCTCACCGCTGTCCCGCGATCAAAACAGTGCTGTACCCCAACGACCCGGCAGACGCCGGGTCGTTGGGGTACAGCTGGGGGGAACTGTTAACTGTTTAGTTGTCACCCGACGACGAACCGTCACCGGAGCCCTCGCTACCAGATTCGTGCTCACCACCGAAGGTCGCCGGCAGGATGCCTACCGTCGCGGCCGTCGCGGGACTGGTCGCCGATGGGATGACGAAGACGGTGCCACCGACTTTGATACTCGGCACTGAGACGTGACTGTGTCCACTGAGCACCATGGTCGAGGACGTCAACGCGTACGTCGAGACGGCGCCGGCCCGACTGCGGACGCTCAGCGAGGTCGGCGAGACGGCGATGACCGAACTCGGGGTGATTGACACCTTCGAGGCGACGGGGGTTACCGTTGCGCTCGCCGTGACGACCGACGGCGACGCCGAACTCGTCGTCAGGGTCGCGGTGCGCGCCACGGTGACGGGGGTGGAGGCGGCGACGGGTGTCGACGCCGCGGTAGTCGCCGAACTCGCGGCGGTGAGATTCGCGGCGAGCGCGCCGCCGCCGAGTGCGGCGAAGGCGGACAGCGCCCAGATACTGGTGCGCTTCACTCGCTTGGCTGTCGAACGGTACATGCTGGCTCCTTACGGCAACTCGGGGGGGAACCGAGATATATCCAGTGTGTCTGAGCTATTTGTGCAAACCCTGTGTCAGCGCTAAATGCGCGCTAAGAGTTCTGAAAAGCCGTTCTTATCGCTCCCGATACCTGCGCCCGACCACCGGTGACGCCAGTGCTGGCGTTCGTGGCCCATGGCGCTGTCGAAGCGATACGGCATGGACGACGAAGGATGGCCGTACCCTGCTACTCCCGGCCGAGCCCTCGCGCGGCGAGCGCTTCGTGCGTTAGCGTCGTGGAGAGACCAACGAGGACGATAACCATGGCTGAGGACCGATCCACACTGAGCAGCGTCGAGCGCGAAAGGGCGGCGGTCTTCCATTCGTGGTCGGCGCAGGCGTCCATCAACCCGATGATGGTGCGTGACGCATCGGGCGTCACCGTAACTACCGAGGACGGCACCACGTACCTCGACTTCTCTTCGCAGCTGGTCAACACCAACCTCGGCCACCAACATCCCGACGTCGTCGCCGCGATCCAGGCGCAGGCCGCGCGACTGTGCACGATCGCCCCGCAGCACGGCTACGAGTCGAGGTACCGCGCCGCCGAAAAGATCCTGGACCACTCGTTCGACGGCGCCGCCAAGGTCTTCTTCACCAACGGCGGGACCGAGTCCAACGAGCACGCCGTGCGCATGGCGCGGCTGCACACCGGTCGGTTCAAGGTCGTTGCGGCGTACCGCAGCTACCACGGCGCGACGGCCACGTCGATCAACCTCACGGGCGACCCACGTCGGTGGCCGAACGAGCAGGGATCGGCCGGAGTCGTGCACTTCTTCGGCCCCTACCTCTACCGCTCCTCGTATCACTCGACGACCCCCGAGCAGGAGTCCGAGCGCGCGTTGGCCAGCCTCGACGAGACGATCCGCTTCGAGGGCCCCTCGACCATCGCCGCGGTCATCCTCGAGACGATCCCAGGTACGGCGGGCATCATGCTGCCCCCACCCGGCTACCTGCAGGGCGTTCGCGAGATCTGCGACCGCTACGGCATCGTCTTCATCGCCGACGAGGTTATGGTCGGCTTCGCTCGGACCGGGGCGTGGTTCGCCTATCAGCACTACGGTGTCAAGCCCGACCTGGTCACCTTCGCCAAGGGCGTGAACTCGGGCTACGTCCCACTGGGCGGCGTCGTCCTCAACGAGGCCATCAGCCACTCGTTCGACGAGCGCGTCTACCCCGGTGGTCTCACGTACTCGGGCCACCCCCTGGCCTGCGCAGCGGCCGTGGCCACCATCGAGGTCATGGAACGCGACGGCGTCGTCGACCACGCTCGACGGCTCGGCGAGGAGGTCATCGCCCCCGAACTCGCCGCCATCGCCCAACGCCACCCCAGCGTCGGCGAGGTCCGCGGCATCGGCGTCCTGCACGCCGTCGAATTGGTGCGCGACCGCGCGACGCGCGAGCCACTCGCCCCGTACGGGTCGAGTTCGCCGGAGATGAACGAAGTGATTGCCGCCTGTCGCGACGAAGGCCTGCTGATCTTCGCCAACTTCAACCGCCTCCACGTCGTACCCCCTTGCATCATCAGTGAGGCGGATCTGCGCGACGGCCTCGCCCGACTCGATCGCGCGCTCGCGACGGCGGACCGCCACTACGTCGGGTCGTGACCAACGACGAGCGACGAATCCAGGTAGCCACACGACTCCGCGCGTTGGGTCACGCCTTCGTCGACCACGAACTGACCGATGAACAGCTCGATCAACTTGTCATCGACGTCGAAGGACTGCTCGCGCGCGTCGTAGCCGGAGGGCCGCGGACCATCTCGATTGACTCCGAGCTCGTCGAGGCGTTCACGGCACAGCGACTCGACACCGTCACCTACCTGCACGAATACCTCGTGAGCGACTCGGTCGTCGCCGGCGGCGCCAACCCGATGGGGCTCGGGGCTCGCCACTGGCGTGACGGCGACGTCGCGGTAATGGAGGCCGTCATCGGCAAGGCCTTCGAGGGGGCGCCGGGGCGCAGTCACGGCGGCATCATCGCCACGTTGATCGATGAGACCATGGGCTTCGTCCTCGGGCTCCACGGCCTGTTCGCCCTGACGGCGCGACTCGTGGTCACGTACCGCGCCGCCGCACCCATCGGCGAAGCCGTCGCCGCTCGAGCGTGGCTCGAACACCGCGACGGGCGCAAGCTGACGATTGCCGCGACGGTCTCGGCCGGCGACACCCGCGTGGCGGACGCCGAAGCCCTCTTCATCACGGTGGACGCCACGAACTTCCTCGATTCGACCGAAACCGACTGAGTGGTTATCGATCTTCGTCGCCGCTTCCGCACCGCCAAGGTGCCGACCGTCGATCTGCGGTTCTGGTACATCAAACTGCTCACCACGGCGATGGGTGAGTCCACGTCGGACTACGCGGTGCATCGATTCAACCCCGAACTCGCCGTCCTCGCTGGGGCCGTCGTCTTCGTCGGGGTTCTCTGGCTCCAGCTCCGCAGTCCGCGCTACCTCGTCGTGACCTACTGGGTCGCCGTCGTGATGGTGAGCGTCTTTGGCACCATGTGCGCCGACGTCGTGCACGTCGCCCTCGGTGTCCCCTACGCCGTCTCCACGGTGACCTTCGCCATTGTCCTCGCGGTCGTCTTCGCGTACTGGTACCGCGTAGAGCGGACCCTCTCCATCCACACCATCGACACGACTCGACGCGAACTGTTCTACTGGGCCGCCATCACGACGACCTTCGCCCTCGGTACCGCCGCGGGCGACTTCGTCGCGTACGTCGTCGGCCTGGGGTATCGCAACGCGGCCGCGCTCTTCCTCGTCCTCTTCGTGGCCCCCGGTCTCTACTTCGGCCTCGCGCGCCGACACCCGGTGGCGACGTTCTGGACCGCCTACGTGCTCGCGCGGCCCCTCGGCGCCTCCGTCGCGGATTGGTTGGGCGTCAGCCATGCGCGCGGCGGGCTGAACCTCGGACCGGGCACGGTGGCGCTCGCGCTCACCGGCCTGATCGGCCTCGGGATCGCGGGCGCCGTGCGCGGAACGCGCGCAAACACCCACCCGTAGACTGAAATGATGCCCGCGATCACCGTTGAAAACCCCCTCGAACTGCCACGAATCGTCGCCCCGCTCGTGACGGACCGGCCGCGACGGGTCACGTCGATCACCACGGCCCCGCGAGGACTCGAGGGCGAGGGATTCCCGGTCCGACGCGCCTTCGCGGGCGTTGACCTGGCCGATCTCGACCCCTTCGTGCACATGGACCAGATGGGTGAGGTCGACTACGGTCCGGGTGAGCCCAAGGGTACCCCGTGGCACCCCCACCGCGGCTTCGAGACGGTGACCTACATGATCGAGGGCACGTTCGTGCACCAGGACTCGATCGGCGGTGGCGGCGTCATTCAAAACGGGGCCACCCAGTGGATGACCGCCGGTGGCGGCATCTTGCACATCGAGCGCCCGCCGGACGAACTCATCGACACGGGCGGACTGTTCCACGGCGTCCAGTTGTGGGTCAACCTCCCCGCCGCCCTCAAGATGACCACGCCGCGGTACCAAGACATCGAAGCCATCGCGGTCTCGCTGTTGAGCAACGAGAGTGGCGACGCGATCATCCGCGTCATCGCCGGATCGTTGGGGGGGTTCAGCGGTCCGGGGGACACCCACACGCCGATCAGCCTGGTGCACGTCTCGCTGCTGCCGGGTGGTCGACTGGCCCTGCCCTGGAACCCCGCCTATAACGCCCTCACCTACGTCCTCGCGGGAACGGGCACGACCGGACTTGACCGGCGCCCGATTCGCGACGGACAGCTCGCCGTCCACCGCGACGGAGACTTCCTGGTCCTGGGGGCCGACGAGCACCAGGACTCGCGCACGAGCGCCCTCGAAGTACTCGTCCTCGGTGGACAACCCATCCGCGAACCGGTCGCGGCGTACGGGCCCTTCGTCATGAACACCCGAGCCGAACTGCAGCAGGCCTTCGACGACTACCAGGCCGGTCGTCTCGGTCAGATCCCGGCCGAACACATTTGATTACGTTGCTCGACGCCGAGTCACCGTGCCGGTGGCTCGCGCGACCAGCGCACCGTCGCTTCCCACGAGGGTCGCTTCAACGGCGCCCGCGCGGCGGGTGAGCCCCACGACCTCGCCGCGCAGCACGTAGGAGTTACCGGTTCGTGCGCTCCGGTCGAGCTCGATCGCCATGGTCGTGATCGCCCCGGGAACCGTCGCGGCGAGGTCGGCGCACTCGACGGCGACGACGCACGCGGCGTCCAGCACCACCGCGAGAACACCCGCGGGGACCAAGTTGTCACGCCCGCTGGCCAACGCCGTCGGGGTGAAGGACCCCTCGACCCATCCGAGGTCCTCGCCGTCGACGCCGGCGCGATGGAACGATCCCCCGAGCGCGGTGAAGAGCGCCGACGAGCGGTCGCGGAGCCACGGCTCTTGGTTGGTCTCGGTCACGGCGCGAATCTACCGTGAGCGATTCAACCCGCCCCGTCTAGTATTCGCGATACGGGTTACTGCCCGGTAGCGAGAGGATCGATATGACGACTGCGGTGATTGTGGACGCGCTGCGTACCCCCGGTGGACGGCGAAACGGCAAGTTGCGCAACTGGCACGCCGTCGACCTCGCTTCGGAGGCGCTGCGAGCCCTGGCGAGTCGCAACGACCTGGATCCGTCGGTAATCGACGACGTGATCATGGGCTGCGTCTCCCAAACCGGTGAGCAGGCCTTCAACGTCGGTCGAAACGCCGTGCTCGCGGCCGGTTGGCCCGAATCGGTACCGGCCACCACCATCGACCGCCAATGCGGCTCGAGTCAGCAGGCCATGCACTTCGCCGCCCAGGGCGTGATGGCCGGCGCCTACGACGTAGTCGTCGCGGCCGGGGTCGAGGTGATGACCCGCGTCCCGATGGGCTCATCGATCGGTAAGGACTCGGGCTTCCCCTTCGGGCCGCGCGTCGCCGAACGCTACGAACCGGTCGGGGGCCTCAAGAACCAGGGCATCGGAGCCCAGATGATCGCCGAACAGTGGGGCATCAGCCGAGACGAGCTCGACGCCTTCAGCCTCGAGAGCCACCGTCGCGCCGCTCGCGCCACCGCGGAGGGACGGTTCGAACACGAGATCGTGCCGGTCGCCGTCCGAGACGACGAGGGGCACGCCACCGACGAGTGGTTCTCCACCGACGAGGGCATCCGACCCGATACCTCGCTGGAGATCCTCGCGAACCTCAAGCCCGCGTACCAAGAGGGCGGGTCGATCACCGCGGGCAACTCCTCGCAGATCACCGACGGCGCCTCGGCCGTGTTGATCATGTCCGAGGAGCGAGCGGCGGCGCTCGGGTACACGCCGCGCGCGCGCTTTCACGCCTTCGCCCTCGCCGGCGTCGACCCGGTGACGATGCTCACCGGTCCGATCCCCGCCACCGCGAAGGTGCTCGCCCGGGCCGGTCTCACGCTCGACGACATCGACCTAGTGGAGATCAACGAGGCGTTCGCGTCGGTGGTGCTCGCCTGGCAGCGCGAGCACCACGCCGACCTCGCCAAGGTGAACGTCAACGGTGGCGCAATCGCGCTCGGCCACCCGCTCGGCGCCTCGGGTGCCAAGTTGGCGGCGACCCTGCTCAACGAACTCGAGCGCACCGGTGGGCGCTACGGACTGCTGACGATGTGCGAAGGTGGCGGACTCGCCAACGCGACGGTGATCGAGCGCCTCGGCTAGCGATACCGCGTCGCCATGTAGAAGGCCGAGAACATCGCGACCAGTCCGACCCCGAGGTACCACGCCGACGTCGATCCCGGCAGGACCTGGAGGTAGTTGAGCACGATGACAATCAGGCCGAACAAGAGCAGGTCGAGCAGCATCCACCCGTACCAGTGCGGACTGTGGTCAGCGCCCGGCGGACGCGGTGGCGTGTAGCGACCCCGTTGCTCGGCGGAGACGTAGCGTCCCATCTCTTTGCTGGTGCGCCGCTTGGGTGCCTTCGATGCCATAGCCGTCAATGGTACCCAATCACCCGACGGCGCCCGAAGCCTAGGGACAAACAGTGACGTCGACGCTCGAATCGTACGGCGCCGAAATCCCTGGGCCGGGGTTCTGGCTGATGATCTGGCCCGACGTCCCCGGTGTGAGACAGTCAGTCGGCAACGCGTCGGTCACCTGACCGAGATTGAGCCCCTCGGCAGAAAGGGTCGTCGAGGCGGCGGCAGTCGTCTGACCAATGACGTTGGACACCACGACCTGGCAGACCCCCGAAGAAGTGACCAGTTCGATCGAGGCGCCCGAGGCCACGAGTTGGCCGGCCGCGGGGACGGTGCGCAGCACCGAGCCCTGAGTGACGGTGTTCGAACAGCTCGTCGTCGTCGTCGAACTCACCGAGAGCCCGTTCTGCCCGAGCGTGGCCGCCGCCTGCAGCGGCGTCTGGCCGCGGACGTCCGGCAACGGGAAGGTCGCGCCCTGGGAAAGAACGGTCAGCACCACTCTCGCACCGACGTGCGAGGTCGTTCCGCCGATCGGCGTTTGGGCGAGCACCGTATTGGGTACACCACCGGCCGGGGCCGTTGACGTCTGGTTGACGTGGACCACGAGACCCAGCTGTTGCAGCGCGCTCAACGCCGTCGAGAGGGCCTTGCCGGTCTCGTCGGGCACGGTCACCAGCGCGGGCGCCGGACCCTGACTGACCTGCAGGGTGACCGTGTCACCCTTCTTCACGGACGCCCCCGACGTGGGATTCGTCGAGACGACGGTGCCGGAAGTCTTTTTGGAGAACACGAGTTTCGTCGTACCGATGACCAGATTGTCGGCGAGCAACCTCGACGACGCCGTCGCGACCGACTGACCGACAACGTTGGGCATCGTGGTGAACGAGCTCGTCTTGGCGAGACGAGCGTAGGCGTAGCCCCCCGCCGCGAGGAGCACGATGATGACGATCGCGATGACGATCCCACCCGCTCCACGGCGTCGGCGACGGACGTCGGTACGCGGACCGGTCATCACCGGCACGGCCTGCGTACGTTCGCCGGGGGTGACCGTCGCCACGGCCCGCGTGACGTCGGCGCCGTAGTATGCGCCGTCACGGGTCGCCGCGTGAACCGGTTGTCCATCGGTGAAGCGCACGAGGTCGTCTCGGAGTTCGTCCGCGGTCTGGTAGCGTTGATCAGGTGATTTAGCGAGCGCGAGCATGACGATCGCCTCGAGTTCGGCCGGAATCGAATCCGAGAAGTCCGACGGCGACGGCACGGTCCCGTGCACGTGCTGACTCGAGACCGCGACCGGCGAATCGCCGATGAAGGGCGGACGACCGACCAGGAGTTCGTAGAGCACCACGCCGAGCGAGTAGACGTCACTGCGACCGTCGACGGCCGCTCCCTCGGCCTGTTCGGGTGAGAAGTACGTCGCGGTGCCCATTACCGAGCCGGCCTCGGCGAGGTGGTCCTCGCTCGCGACGGCTTGCGCGATGCCGAAGTCGGTCACCTTCACCTGACCGTCGGTGGTGATGAGAATGTTGCCCGGCTTCACGTCACGGTGCACCACGCCGCTGCGGTGGGCGTAGCCGAGGGCGGCGGCCACCTGGGCGGTGATCTGCGCCGACCGCGCCGGCGTGAGCGTCCGAGACCCGCGCACGATTTCGGCGAGTGAGGTTCCGTCGACCAACTCCATGACGATGAAGTAGGTGCCACCGTCCTGTCCCCAGTCGAAGACGGGGACGATGTTGGGGTGCGAGAGGTTGGCGGCGGCCTGCGCCTCGCGCCGGAACCGCTCGACGAAGGTCGGATCGGCGGAGAGTTCGGGGTAGAGGATCTTCAACGCCACGGCCCGATTAAGCAGCAGGTCCTGGGCGCGGTAGACCATGGCCATGCCGCCCCGGGCGATCAGGTGCGTGACCTGGTAGCGGTTCGAGTAGATACGTGGGTCGCTAACGGGCTCCATACCGGCCCCAGCCTACGTCCTGGCCCGACTCCGGAAGCCTCGTCGTCACGGACACGTCGTGGCCGTCCCCGAAGCCGGTCGACCGGCCTGTAGTGAGAGTGCGCCCTCGACCATGCAGCGCATGATTGGACCGGCGATCGAGTTACCGGTCGTCGAGGTGATCTGATACGGCACCACGACCGCGACGGCGATGGTCGGGTGGGTCGCCGGAGCGAAAGCGATCATCCAGTCGTCGACGTTCTGCGCTGCGTTGCCGACTTGGGCCGTACCGGTCTTGGCTCCGGCGTCTGCCCACGCGGGGAACACGCCGTACGCGGTGCCATTCGAGGATTGCGCGACTGCTTGCATGAGTGGGACGATTTGCGCGGCCTGGGCGCTCGTGAGGGGGGACTTCCACGCGGTGTCGTGGTACCGGGTCACGATCGATCCATCGGGTCCGGTCACGTAGTTGAGCAGGTGCGGGGTCATCATCGTGCCACCGTCGGCCACGGCGGCGGCGACGAGGGCCATCTGCAACGCCGACGCACGCACGTTTTGCTGGCCGATCGCCGAGTAGGCGATGCCGGGCTTGTTGTAGAGGAACGAGGCCGCCGACGGGAAGGAGCTCGGCTGGGCGCCGGGCAGGTCGATCGGCGGGACCGAATTGAATCCGAACGAGTTGGCGGTATCGGCGAGGATGTTACCGCCGAGGTCGAGCCCGATGCGGGCGTAGCCCTGGTCGCACGACGGGGGCAGCATCTGGGCGATATCGCCGCCACAAGGGACGAAAGCGTAGTTGGAGAGCGTCTTGTTCGAGTCCGGGAGACTGATGGTCGCGACGACCGGGTAGCTCTTCGTCAAGAGGCTCGGCTTCTTGGATACGACGGCACTCGTCGTCACGATCTTGAACGTCGAGCCCGGCGGGAAGGTCTGCTGGATCGCGAGGTTACCGAGCGGGGGGAACCCGTAGGCGTTGTTCGTGACGTCGATCTTCCACGCCTTCTCGGCCACGGCGAAACTCGATGACTCGAGGGGCGCCGGGTTATAGGTCGGGTTGGCGTACATCGCCAGCACCGCGCCCGTACGCGGGTCGAGCACCACGGCCGCACCGTTGCGACCGGCGAGGGCCTTGGCCGCGACGCGCTGCAGCGAGGGCTGCAGCGTGATGGTCACGGTGTCGGCCGCCGAGGTGGGCGCGAGGACCTGCGCCAGGCTCTGGGGCGGTTGGGCGTGCGCGATCAGGTACTGGTTGTACTGCGCTTCGAGCGCCCAGGTGCCGTAGGACGGCGACGCGAATCCCACCAATCCCGAGGTCAACGCCCCCAACGGATAGACGCGGGTGTAGGGGTAGTACCCCGAGGTGGCCGGGACCGACTGCGCGAGGATCGTGCCGTCGGCCGCGACAATCTCGCCGCGCGGATATTGGTTGTTCGACTGCGAGTTGCGTGGATTCTGAATCGAGGCATTGAGCGACGACGCTTTGAAGAATTGGATGTTCACGGCCTGGGCCGCGATGGCGGCGAAGAGCAGCAGGATCACGATTGCGAAGACGCTCAGTCGCCGTGACACTCGTTACCCCTTCGCCTTGGTCGTAGTCGTTACGGCCCGAACGGTCGTGGTCGTGGTCGGCGGGACCGACGTGGTCGTGGTCGTAGTCGCGCTTGGTACGGTGCGGGTCAGGTGCCACGCCCGGTTGAGGTAAGCCGCGTAACTAAGCGCCGAGGCGAGCGAGGGTTCGGAGATCGTCGCGGCCAGCAGCCGCTGGTCGGCCGGACGCAGATTCCGCGAGGGGAACGTCGTGTCAAGAACCTTGTGCGGGGGATACCACAGGACGCCGTTGGGCTGGCCCTGGTAGACCGCGATGAATCCCGCGTCGTCGGCGAGGTAGTACGTCGAATAGGCGTACCAGTGCATGATGGCGACGAATCCGGCGACGACGCCAATCAAGACCAGTCCGGCGATCGCCACGCGCCAGGTGAATCGTGAACTACGGCGACGGGCACTCCGTGGTGGCGCGAGCGCCGGTGGGGCGGTAGAGACCGTCCTCTTCACCGGCGTCGCAGTCGCGACCACGTCGTCGAACTCGACGAGGACGACCGAGATGTTGTCGCGTCCGCCGGACTCCTTCGCGGCCGCCACCAACTTGTCGACCGCGTCTTCGAGGGGCATCGGTGGACTCGCCAACTGCACGAGCTGCTCCGGACTCAACTCATTGGAGAGACCATCGCTACAGAGCAACAATCGGTCGCCGGGCTGGGCCACCACCGACACGACGTCGATCTCCACCGTCTCGTCCATTCCGAGCACGCGAGTCAACTGGTGCCTTCGGGGGTGGACCGCCGCCTCCTCGGGGGTGAGCCGACCCATGCGGACCCACTCCTCGGCCACACTGTGGTCGTCGCTGAGCTGACGCAGCGCCCCGTCGCGCAGCTGGTAGACGCGCGAGTCGCCGACGTTGATGAGGGTCGGCGAGACGATCCCCGCAACGTCCTCGGTGAGCGCGATCGCCGTCACGGTGGTACCCATCCCGAACCGTTCCGGGTTGGCGGCGGCGTCAGCGAGGACCGCCACGTTCGCCGCCTCCACGGCGGCGTAGAGCCCCTCAACCGTCTCGTCCTCGTGAAAACGACGGGTGATGACCTCCACGGCGAGTGATGACGCGATCTCCCCGGCGGCGTGTCCCCCCATGCCATCAGCGACGATGGCCAACGTCAAATCGACGGACAGGGCATCTTCGTTCGCGTCGCGCACGAGACCGGTGTCGGTCGCGGCAGCGAACCGCCAACGGGTCAACGAACCACCTCCAAGAGGACGCCTCCGACTTGGATCACGTCTCCCCGTTCGAGCAACACCCGTCCGCGCAGCAACTCCTGGTTGACGTAGGTACCGTTCGTCGAGCCGAGGTCCTCGATCGACAGGTCCCCCCCGTCGTTCGCGATGCGGGCGTGGCGAGTCGAAAGGTACGTATCGGACAGCGTCACGTCGCAATCGGCCCCGCGACCGATGACGACGGCCAGATCGATGTCAATACGTTGGCCCGCCATCTCCTCGGGTTCGACGAACTCCAACGCCAACTGCACGGAGCGCTTGCGCCGTCCCCGCGTGGACTCTTGATCGACCGGTCGTGATTCGACCGTGGCGACACGCAGGACCCGTGCGAAGAAGAGGACGGCAATGACCATGACCAGGACCTGCAGCGGCCGGATCACCGCGGCGTAACTCGACGACGCGGCGAGAAGACTCAAGCTAACTCAATCCGTAGGTGCAGGACACCGACGGTGACATCGTCACGCGGCGATAACGACACTGCGGTGATTCGATGCCCGTTCACGAACGTCCCGTTGGTCGACTGTAAATCCCTGATGGCGACGCCTTCGGCGGTCTTCCACACCTCAGCGTGACGCCGCGATACATTCGAATCATTGATGACCACGTCCACATCGGGACTGCGGCCGATGACCAGTGGCCGGTCGCTCACGGTAAAGGTTCGACCGTCGTCGGCGATCAGTCGAGGCTGGGACTCTCCCCCGAGGAAGTCGGCCTTCACCGCCAGGTCACCTGTACGCAGATCGTCGTCGACGAAGATCTCCACGGCGACGGGACCGACGAAGTTGTATCCCTCGTTGATGGCGTGTTGACGAACCGTCTCTTCGAGTTCACTGATGAGCGCCTTTTGAAAACCTTCAAACCGGTCGGCGTCGGCCGGACTCAACCACACGTGGATCTCGTTGGGCGAGATCGGTCCTTGGTTGGTGAGCTGACGCGTCAGATCAACCTCGCGGATGATTCGAGCACCGATCTCAATTGGTTGCAGACCACTCTTGAATGGACGCGCGAAAGTCCGTTCGAAGAGCCGCTCCAGGCGGTTTTCGACAGACTTGAGCACCATAACCTCCCAATGGTACTGGTCAAATCCCCCGCAAGGGTCGTCGTCGTCGACGCCCCCAAAGTTGGACTAATGTAACCAGGTCCCAGGGCGAGTGGCGAAATAGGCAGACGCGCAGGCTTCAGGTGCCTGTATCCGAAAGGATGTGGGGGTTCAAGTCCCCCCTCGCCCACGACGGGGTGTTCGCGGAACCGAGCCATTCTGTTCGCGGAACTCCTCTGACCTGAGTCCGCAGGGCGGTTCTGAGGGTTCAAACGTCCTTCGATGCCTTGTCGTCGCCCGCTCAGGCGGCATCATCATGCAAAACGCCCTGACACATTGGCGAGAGCCGAGGTCAGGGCGGAACGAATGAAGTTGCGGAGAGAATTACGAGGAGATTACTTCCTCGTAATCGGGCGGTCGGGCCATGACCGGCAAGAAGTTGGTCAACGATTCCCGCTTTCGATTTTGACGACGCTGCGCCCTTTGCTGCTTCTCCTTTGACGTTGCCTTGAGACCTTCCATGAAGGCACGAATCTTGCGAACGTTTGCTGCCATGACCAGTAGAGCGATGAGGAGATGCTGCGCCGCCCTCCCGCGCAACCGACGACGAGTGGGGTCAGCCAGGGCTTCGTGAGCACCGTCCTTGATGAATCCGTTGAACCCCTCAATGGTGTTCCTCGCGGTGGCGTACATCTCGTGCCACTCCTCGGTTCCATACTGGATGTCCTGACGGTACTTCGCCCCGGCTGTCGGCGGGAACGAGACCGACGTCTGACGACAGATTCGATCTACGTGCTCTGGTGGTGTTGCCACTCGCGAACGTAAGACGACCCTCTCTCCCTTCATTGACTCAGGGCGAAGTGGACACGCGACGGTGGCCGACGCACCAACCGCTGGGCATCGAAGAGGCTGGTACCCGTCACTGTCTGGAGACTCTTTCGAGTGAAGCATGTAAGGAGTGCGAGCGGCAATGCGCTTCTTCCACATCACCTCGTCAATCGTCTTCTTTACTCGATAGTCAATGCTCGCCTCGATCAGCGGCGTCGGCATCGACGGGCAGTACCAGGAACCTTCGACCATGATGCCACCGCCATGACCTGTTTGTATTCCCAACTGATTGTCCTGGTAGTCATTCACGTTCGCGTACCCCAGCGCACGCATCGGAAGTTGCAACTTCTCTGCCTGAGCGAGAGGCCAGTATGCGCGGTCACCGACTGCCACACCCACTGGCATCCCGTCTTCTCGCATCGAGTGAAACACCATCATCGCGTTCTCTGCGACGTTGAAGCCTGGCTTATCAAATGTCATGCCCGTCGCCAAGAGAGGGAAGTCTGCTGGGCTATGTGGAGCATTGGTGGAAGCAATCACAATCGTTGCCTCCCACCCGAACAGGTACTTGGGTACGGTGCGCCCCTTCTTGTCTCCCGTGTCTCGGTGATCGCCTTCGCGAACATACCAACCAGCGTCGTTTTCTACGGTCTTTGGAACACGTGGAGAGTAACCGCGAGCGAACGCCTTGACTGGTGTCGCATCAACGCAGATATTCCCCTTCCATCGGCGGCGAATATCGCGAGGGACCATCAACCATGTCGCTTTGACCAGTGCGTTCGCAAACTCATTCAGCCGGTCCTCGCGCCGCCGCACTTCATTCAGATCGCGTAGGGCTTCGATCACCTTGAATTCGTCCACACTCATCCGTCTCTTGTGCGGAGCAGGGTACGGGTCAATGACGGAGAGGAGTCGGTGGACCGCTCGCCACGACCGGTCGTACCAGTCATCGCCATCAGCGGCATATTGACGGATGCCAAGAAGCGACTTAGCCTCATCGCCCAGACGGTGCTCGATAGCGTGCGCGATGTTGGTCACGAAGAGTGGCGAGCCCTCCAAAACGAGCAACACGAGTAGCGTAACGATGGCGTTATCGTCAATCGAGGGCGGCCTCCCTCCAGCGTGGCGGTCTTTGACATCCGCCGCTCGCCACTGCGCGATTCGCTCGCCAATCCTGGCAGCGGCCACGATTGACCTGGCGGCGAGAACAACCGGATCACTGATGGGTCGAGCCGCGCCGCTACGGCCCCCGAACGCACCCGAGTTAAGGAGACGTTCTAGCGCCTCGTCAGTCGAATCGTAGGGAGAGATCATTGACATCGGCTACTGACCCCTCAGCAGACGACGCGCTTCATTGGCTTCAACATCGGGAACGAATTGGAGGTAGCGAGTGAGCATGTCGGATGAGTAGACGCCCGCCGCCGCCAAAAAGGGCTTGACCGGTGTACCTACCGTGAGGTGGTGCACGAGCCACGTCACACGAAGTCGAAAGGTGTGTGGCTTGAAGACGCCGGAAGTCCTGTCCACGAAGTTAGTGACGGTGTTCTTATTCCGTCCGGTCCGTCCTTGCGAGAACACGTAGACATCAGGCGACATCGTGGAGATTGCTTCACGGAGTTCGCACTCCCACTCGGCCAATACCGGCACCTGGCGTGGCCGCTTACCACCAACATTGACGACGACTGCGCCGCCAATCTCGACGATGTCCCGTCGGCGCAGCGGAAAGAAGTCCTCGACCTTCAAGCCCGCGCCTGCGCCCAGAGCCAGAAGAACTATCGCATCACGGCGACGAGTTAGCGTTGCCTGCCCCTTCGCCCACGAACGAAGGGCAATGATCTCATCTTTGCTGTAGGGCTTGGACGGACTCTCTCCGGGCAGCGGATTGAGTCGAGGGATGCGTGCTTCGGCCCCGAGCAACACCTGGCTGACGCTGAACAGTTGGGTACGCATGTTCCTTCGCGTCCCGTTTGACCAATTCGGGGGGTAGCCCACGGCAATGAACTCTTCGATGGCGAAACGGTCAAAGACGACCTTGCGGTCTAGTTCGTAGCCGAGTAGCCACGCCCAGTGCACGAATGCCGTAACCGCTCCGAGTGCCTTCTTCGCCATCTTCGGTGAAACCGGCTCAATGTCGGTAATGGCCGAGCGTACGAACCCACCAATCGCGTCCCAGTGTTCCGCTGGAATCTTCGGTACGTAGTTCTCAATCTTGCTTGCCACAAGTGACCTCAACTCACTGGGGTGTTGCTTACTAAGAACACCATAGGAGGGGTCTGTGACATTATCGTTCGTAGAATGCAACGCCCTACTCTCTGAGGGCTCTATGCTTGGGTCGTGTCCCGCCCCGTCAGACCGACACCCCGAAGTTTCAGTAAGGATTGGCCCAGCGACCCCTGTTCCGACCCCGTGGCCGAGATCGCCAGACTGCTCGCCGTTCGGCTCAGAACTCTCACCGACAAGTTCGGGGTGAGAGAGATTTCCCGTCGCGCCGGAGTCAGCAGTTCCATCATCAGCAGGACCATTAACGGCGAGTCGTGGGTCGACACTGCCACCCTCGCCCGTCTCGAACTCGAATTGGGTGTCGATCTCTGGCCTCGGCGGGCTGGGGCTGTGAAGCGACCGAGGATTTAAAGATTGTTGATTTTTATGTCCCACATATGTCTATGTGGCCGCTTTTCAGGTTGACGCTCGTGGTTTCGTTCTAACAATCCTGGCTAAAAGACCGTACTTTGCTGTTTTGGCTGCTAAATTCTTGCTGAACGCTCTACTGTTCGAACATGTCCAACCCGAGTTACCAACCCAAGTCATTCAGTACCGAACCGCTGCAATTCGGCAAATCGCTCCACATCGGATGGAAGCCTGTCGAGCCAGCAACCGAGGAACTACACATGGCCGCACGGATACAGCACCAGCAGTGCGTAGCCATCCACCGAGCGATCATCGAGCGGTACTCGTATCGGCGACTCAAGGGCTACACCAATGCCATTGGGCGGCCCTACGAGCAGTTCCGACGGATTATGCGCGGCGATGCCGTGTTGCACCTCCGTGATCTCGCTGAGGCGAAACTTCACTTCGGCGATGCGCTTAATCTCAACGTGCCAGCACTCGGAGTGTCGCAATGACGTGCGATGTCATCGGTTCGCCCGCCCGAGGCGCATGTCAGACCGTGGGGCTAGAAAGTAAGAGTGCCCCACTTGAAATGCTGGACGACGATGGGTAGGAGGCAACGTCTGGTTAGGATGGCGCGTCTTGGCGGAGTCCTGCTGATTGCAGGTGTTGGACTTGCGGCCTGTGGGAGTTCGGGAGTCCAAGGTAAGGGCGGTTCAGTGCCGCTCGCGGGAAGCCACACCAATCTCGCTGCGTCTTGGATTTCAGTTCAGAATGGTTCATCAGCATCGATTATCACTTGGACAGTGAGCGGTCACTCCACCTCGGGCAACCTGACCGAGAGTTCGTTAGACCGGTCTGGATTGAACGTCACCACTAACACGTATTCATTCACAGGAGTCATCTCGGGGTCATCCGTCACACTCAACTTCAGTAGTGGTTCCACCATTACTGGCATAGTTTCGACGCAGCAACTTCAACTTCAAATCGCGAACAGTCAAGGGACGGTGCAATCTTTCAACTTCGTGCCGGGAACGTCGAGTGCCTACAACGCTGCGGTCAAATCAATTCAGTTGGTGGTCAATTCGAATCAGAAGACCTCGACGCGAGAGAGTGCGATCAATGATGCCGCGCAGTCTGTCTCGTCCGACGTGAGTTCGATTAGTTCAGACATATCCAATCTGAAAGGCTACGTGCCGGTTCTTGGCAGCGATCTGAACTCTTTGGTTGGAGACGTGCAAACGACAAAGAACGACGCGGCTGTGGTCACGCAGGATGTCAGTAGTAATAACGGTAACGCCTGTGACGATGCTTACTCCGTCCAAGACGATGCTTACTCCGTCCAAGATGATATGTACAGCCTTCAAGACGACGAGTCCACGGCGAACTCCTACCTCTCGTCACTGAAGCAAGTCCTGTCCTCGCTTCCTTCGGATTGGTCAACGTATCAGCGGGCAAGTTCCACGATGCCGTCGTATACGTCGCAGTACGCGGTAACGCCGTCGCGAGAGCAATCCGCACTCACTCAAGGTTCATCGGAGTCGAGTCAGTTCAGCGCAAACGAGGCTCAGGTGACTGCGAGTGCACAGTCACTTCTTAATCAAGCCAACCAGATCGCCGCCAGCGCTATGACTGAGGCAAGCAACGGAACCAGCGGGGGGTGCTGAGTGAGCACGAACGGACGAACTCGTCACACGACCATGGCCAGAAACAGCAGAGCGTTTCTCCGCTACGTACTAACTTTGACAATCCCCACCGTGCTCGCGTTGTCCGTACTACCGGCTCCCGCATGGGCTGCGATAGAGGTTACGCACCAAAATGCGACACGCTACGTATCCGCTGGGATGAACAATGATCCAAGAATTGTCCTTTCCTCGCCATCGAACCCAATTGGCGGTTCAGCAGTTGGAGCACGAGCCGTTCCCGGTCTCTACCATTGTGCGTCAAGCGCAACGTGCGACATCATCAACGCGAACATGCACTTCACGAACTATTCATCGGTCTGCTCATATCAGGACTGCAATTTCGTGTCGGCAGCAAACTGGGAAGAAGTGGTGCTCGGTCTCAACCCATCGGTTACAACGCTCAAGGGTGAGTACGCAAACGCAGGACAGTCCTTCAGTGGTGGGCTCAACATGCCGCAGTTGTGGGGGTATTGGCGTAACCGAGGAATTGATGGAGCGACAGCCACCAAGATCGTTCCATACACTCACGACAGGGCTAACACCGAATTGGTGGTGTCCGACTTCGGTGCACTGATCGCTGAGGACGTGACGAGCAGAGCCGACTACATGGGCACGGTCCGTCATGGTGCTGGTTACGCAATCATGGTCGTTGACGGCTTTGACCCCAAAGGGCCGTTAGTCGTGTTCCAAGCGACGACAATTCAGATGACGTGGGCACAATGGAATTCACAGGTGCGAGGTCTCTGGGGAATCACCGCCTCCACCAACGGTTCGACAACGACTACCACGACGCCTGTCGGATCGTCTACGGCAACGATTACCTTCAACGCTAACGGCGGCTCTGGCGTGATAGCCAACGAGACCGACACAGTGGGTACATCTGCGGCTCTCACCCTCAATACGCTCACTCGTACGGGGTACACCTTCGGTGGATGGAACACGAATGCGAACGGCAGTGGTACCAATTACGCCAACGGCGCAACCTACACGTTCGCGACGAGCACCACTCTCTATGCTCAGTGGACAGTTTCGGCACCAACAACAGCCACCATCACCTTCAACTCCAACGGTTGCTCTGGTTACATGGCAAACGAGACTGAACCTCTCGGTGTAACCGCCGCTCTCACCCCCAACGCCTTCACCTGCTCGGGCTACACCTTCACCGGTTGGAACACTGCATCAAACGGGAGTGGCACAAGTTACACCGACGGCGAACTCGTCCAGTTCACTGGAAGTGTAACTCTCTACTCGCTGTGGACCGCGACGCCTACTTCTATTACATTCACGGGATCAACCACGCCAAACTGGTCGGGGTACGTCTTGCCAAGCGACAGCGCAGTCTTCACAGACGTTTCCGCGCAGTGGACGGTACCGACACTCAATTGCGCCGATACGCCAAATGCCGTCTCCTTTACTTGGGTCGGGATTGGGGGATATGGATGGTCGACCGGAGGTACTTCAGGGACGCTCTTGCAGACGGGGACCAACGACGGGTGCGTAAATGGAGTGCAGCAAGACTACGGATGGTTTGAAGAATATCCGAGCGACCCGAACTACTCGCAGGGCTTTGCTAACTTTCCAGTGAGTCCCGGCGACACTATGGAAGCGTATGTGTTTCAGACATCCGGCGGCTCTTGGGAGACTCTCCTCAACAACCTGACGACTGGTCTTTCTGCGATCATGGTCACCGGAGAGGGCTGGGGCGTCTCACCGACGCCCGCAAGTGGTCCCATCGCTTTTACCTATCAAGGTACAACCACCGACTTGTCGTACTCGGGTGGATACACGGCGGAGTGGGTCACGGAGGACCCGACTGGGTCTAGCGGGTCGTATAGTCCGTTCGCTAACTACGGGACCGTTACGTTCACGAACCTTGAAACGAACCTTCCATCAGGCTGGTTGCTCCCTAATAGTGACGGTGTCGAAATGGTGCAGAACGGTGCGGTGCTCTCCGTACCATCAACGGTCAGTGGTGGTGGCTTCACTGTGACCTACATGGGGCCTTGAGGTAGGTCATGGCGCACTCAACCTCCCTCTTGGCCACGCCTAACACCCTTGTCGTACAATCCGACCATGTCCAGTTGGACAATGCCCGTGCTTCGACCACAACGAGAGGAGGCTTCCCATGCCTGAACTGATCTCGGAGCCCAAGCAAGAGTCCGTCACTGACCAAGCAACAACGACGCCAGGATCAATCTTCGACGACGTTGAATCCAAACTCAGGGCGACTTCAGATGAAGATACCCTGATCTTGTGGGCCTACATTCGAGCGGCCTTTGATGAAGGCGGTCCTAACGAAGTCAAGGCCGTCATCGAAGATCGGGTGAAGCATTCAACACTCGCCGCAGAGAAGGACTTGAAACAGGTTCGGTCTGTCACTAAGAGTGCCACTCCGAAGAAGAAGGCTCCTGCAAAGAAGGCCGCTGCCAACAAGAGGGCAGTCAAGAAATGAGTTCACAGAAACTCCGACTCGCGAGATTGCGAGCAGAAGGCTTCCGGGGAATTTGTGAGCCGATTGATATTGATTTTCATGAGCAGACGACCGTGCTCTCTGCACCCAATGGATCAGGAAAGACTTCAATTCTCGGCGCAATTGAATGGGCGCTCTTTGGAGAACTGAAATATCAACCCAAAGAGAACGCGACCAATGACGAACTCGTCAACATTCGCCACCGAACGCAGACCGCGACCGTCACCATTGATCTAAAAAACGACGACGGCATCGCGTCAATCACCCGGACTAAGAAGGCGGGCAAGCGAGCCACGGAAGTCATTGTGCGACTTCCGTCCGGTGAAGAGTGCGTCGGGCCTGAAGCGAACTCTGCCCTCTTTCGTCTCCTCGGGTTGACCTTTGATGATTTCTATCGTGCGGTGTATCTGCATCAAGAGAGCATCCGTGGGCTCCTGACCGATGAGCCGAGAGTTCGCAACGACGCGCTTGATCGACTTTTTGGCGTCGAGTTACTGCGTAACATGCTCAAGGCACTGTCTGGTTCAACGAAGCCCGTTCGTGACGCCCTCAATAAATTGGAGACGAGCGAAACTAGGGCGACAGACAAACTGACCGGTGCGGTCGGAGTGGTACAAGAGCAATGGCAACATGCCCGCGATGAAGCAGAGAAAAAAGGTCTGTCTGAATCGGAACTCGCCTTCACCACCGTTACCAAACTGGCACAAGAAGTAAACGGCAACCTTGCAAAACTCGCTGAGGCGACGTCTGCCCCCATCAAAGATTTGCTCGAACCGGAAGATGCCGATGGCGTCGATAGTTACAGTCGCAGAGTCAACGAAGCAATCAAGGTCATTCGACTGACGGCGACAAACGCTGCGTCGGCGGCAAACACCGCTAAGGAGATCGCCAGCGTCGATGGGGCGCTGATAACACTCCAACGGCTCTCGGGCCTCGTAGACGATGTTGGAGTGGGTCTTACGGAACTACGAGACATCTACGGTAATCTCAGCACGCTCGGCGAACAGAAAGAAGCCACAGAAGCGGAAGTCCAGAGGTATCGGGAAGCACAGGAACGACTCGGTATTTCTGAGCGAATTGTCCAAGACACGTTGACGTATATGGAAGCGTCAACTGACGAGACCAATTGTCCAGCCTGTGGACAAGAGATCAAGCGTGATGGACTCATCGCTCGTCTCGAAGGTCACCTCACTGGAGAGATTCGTAGTGAGATAGAGACCGCCCATTCCGCTGAGATCGAGAGGCGGCAAAAGATTGGTGATCTCGACGCTGCCATCACTAAGCGGGACCGGTTACTCAAGGACCAAAAGGAATATGCCGACCAGTTTTCGGAAGCGAAATCCGTCGCTCGCAACTTGCTGACTGGTGAGGTCTCCGACGATGGACTAACGGAGGCTCTTGGAGTTCAGAAGGAAAAGTTACTCCAGCAAACAGAGATTGTTGACGTAGAGCGCAACAAACGCGAAGAAGAGATTGACACCGTTCTAACAAGCATGGAACGACTGAGAGAGATCGGACGATTTCTCAAATTGGACGCTACCTACCAAGAAGCATCATCTCGCCTCGGGAATGACGACGAAGACTCCTCCGTTGCTAAACAGCAGATCGAGTCATTGAGCAGTCTTGAAGACGGGATCAGAACGATTGCGGACGTTGTCACGGCGAACGCGAGCACTAGAGCACGAAACGAGGTGGATGGTGCCCAGGCCGAAATTTCAAGGCTCTACAAGGAATTGTGCAATCACCCCTATTTCGACGACATTCAAATTTCCGTTGAGAGTAAAGTCCTTTCCGGCGTCGAAAGCAACGAGTATTTAATTCGCACGAACTCGTCCACCGATAGTCGACATACGCTCGCAAGTTCCCGCTTATCCACCGCACAGATGAACTGCGTAGCCTTGAGCGTGTACCTGGCGCTCGCCTCACAATTGCAACACAACCTCGGCTTCGTCATACTTGATGACCCCAGTCAGAACCTCGATACCGAACACAAGCAAGCACTCGTGAATATCCTCTCTCGAAAAGCACCTGACCTCCAAGTCCTGATCGGTACGCAGGACTCGGAATTAGATGAGTTGATCGTGAATTCTGCCGCCGAGGACTCGTTCCATCGAAGGCGTCTGACGTGGTCTCCGAAAACCGGCTCGGCAGTCGTTGCTGAAGATGGCTGACACAAACGGAGACCGGAGTCGAGCAAATCGAACGATTTACCAACTTGACATGCTATACAAGAATCTGAGTCCACAGGAGTTCGGACGGGTTATGCAACAACTACTCGCGTGTGAATTTCAGGCCGCAGGGTTTCAAGTCATTGAAAATGCCATCGGAGTGCCGGACTTCACGGCTACTTCTCCAGCAAGCGTCGGCCAAACAATCGACGTCGAGGTAAAAACGAGCGATAAGTCAAAGATTCCCCTAACCCAACGTGACTTAGACGGAATCCGCAATCCCGCGCACACAGGTGTGTTGGCCATTTTGATGTTTCCGGTGGCGAACCCTGGCTGGCTGCTGATTCCGGCGGACAGTGTCTCTCCGCGCTCGTGGGAAATACGCCACTTAAAGATGAAGTCGCAAGTCGATGTCGGCTTCGACGTGGACGATATGTTCCATCGAATCATGGCGGGACTCGAAACAGCCTCGGTGACCAGAGGTTCAGAATTGGACGGCTGGATCAAGGCCCAACGTCACGCCTTTCTCGCCAAGAACTCCCGGCAGACGGCTCCATAGACATGACTGCCAAGAAAGTCGGCTACGGAAAGAACATCGACAAGGACCGTTGCGCGGAGTGTGGAGCGGTGTTGGTTCTCGTCGATGGACCAGTCCATAGATGGGACAAATCGTGGAACGAAGGCGACTGGATTCACCGCGAGCGACCGGCTGATGACCACGTCGCAGTGCCGATTAGAAGCGTTGGCGCATAATCGAGCCATGGCTCGAAGGCGTGGCAAAAGGAATATTTACCCGAACAACCCTGAGAGCGCAGAGAAGCCGTCTGTCACCGCTCTGTCGTCTATCGAGTGCCTTCGAACGGAGGCATGATGACCCCTTTACAGCACGCTTCGTCGGCGCGATGGATGATGGTGATCTCAGCCTCTGGATCAGCGAGGTCATCTTCACCGACCATGCTTGGCGAGGGATAAATCCGACCGACAACGGTTTCAAGGATTCCGTAGGGTGCGAACGTTCCTGTCTCGGCCCCGCACCATGGGCACGGCTGCGTATGGACCGTCGCGGCGATCTCCTCGTTCTCCCACCACGCCTGATGGCCGCAACTATGCGTGACGTGATACCTCGTTGGCAGATGCTTCGACTCCATATCTGAAAGATACTCCTGGCGATGTGTTCGGCCAGCGCAAGGGCGCAGGTTTCAAGTCCGACCGAAACGCCATGAAAAGGCTTACAGTTTTGGTTGTGAGCAGACCGAGAGGAATTTTCGATCCTTTGCGGAGGAAGCGCCACGAATTGATGCCACGATGTAGCAGGTGACGACGGTTTCGCGAACGGCCCACGACGGTGATGTCTCAGGATTGCTGCGACAGTTGAACCCTCAGAGACTATCTCTGACCTGGCTTGATAGCCCCGGGCTAGATCCAGCGTGAAATGCCGGAGCAGTTTGCCCTCCACGGAGTCGACGCGAACATCCAGATCCGCCAACAAGGTGATCACCGCCTCGTGTCGATGTCGGCGTCCGACGCTGATGTGGTGAGGAAAGTGCAATTCGACTACTCGACGCCCGCCGTTTCGCCCGCGGTCTGGACCATCGCGAGGACCTCAACGGTACTGTCGACTGGGTGACCACTCAACCGAGGTTGCGATGAGCGGGCCCCCCGAGGGGCTCAGCCGCGTGGCCAAGCTAACGGAATGGACTCGGTCATCGTCAGGTCGCAAGTACGTGCGTTACGTGCTGGTCTCGGGGATGACGACGGTCTTCTCGTTGACGCTGATCGCGGCGCTCTACGGAACCGGAGCCGTTGGTTCGGTGACGGGAGCCACACTGATCGGCAACGTGGTCGCGGCACTACCCGCCTACTACCTGCATCGCATCTGGACCTGGGAACAGCGTGGCCGCAGTCACTGGCGCCGTGAGGTGCTGCCCTTCTGGATAACGGCATTGACGAGCATCGGGCTCTCCCAGTTCGGCGCGATCCTCACGCGCACCGTAGTCGTGACCCACCACTGGAGCCACCTGTTCAACACCGCCGTCGTGTCAGGGGCGAACCTCTTCTTCTTCGCCATTCTCTGGGTGGCAAAGTTCATCGTCTTCGGGCGCATCTTCGGGCGCCGGGGTAACGCACCCACACCGCCCTGAGCGACCAGCGGAGAATTCGCACCGAACGACGTCGCCAGGGCCCGTTTCGCCCGACGTTCGGAGCTCTTCGGTCCAATATCGGCCAGAATCACCAGAACGTCGCCAACGCAGCACACCCGGAGACCGGTACCCACTGAGCCGAGCGAGCCGGAGCTGTTACGAGACGTTGCCCATTGGTCTAGCGAGTAGTAGTCGTAGCCCAGCTCGATCCCGGCGATAATCAGCGAGCGCCGCACCTACCCTGGTATCGCAGCACTGGTTCGGCGAGCGACCTCAATGCCAATGAGTTTCAGCCCAAGTGCCAGCACTACCGGGCCGTCCGCGGTCATGCTCTCGCTCGCACCCATCTGGAATGCGTTGCGCGAAATGCTGACGAGGCCACCGAGGACGCAAAGCAGATCTCGATGATCATCGGATGCCCACTCCCACTCGTCCCAAAGAACGCAAGAGGCTCGCCGAGTGACTCACCGCCCGCCGAATCTCGACGAGAATCGCGACAGTCCCGATTGTGAGCTTGCTTGCGCCGCTGGCCGTGGTCCGGGCCATCCAGTGCCTGAACAGCACCCACCGAAGTCCCGAACTCGCTCAACACATCCGCAGTCTCATTACCGCCACCGCCCCAACCGACGGTCAACCCTCCATGACCTACCTATTTACTCGTGCTGCCAAACTCGGCATAGTGGCAGACCACATGCTGATACCACTTACCCGCGGCTCGAACCCGCGACGTCCCCGACGCCGGCCACTGAACCGGATCATTGGCCTAATATATGTATTAACCAGGTATGATGAAACGAACTACCAATACCGGGCGCTGCCGTAACGTGCAGCAACGGTTTGGTGGGCGATAACGGCCATTTCGCGGCGAAAGGACGACTAAGTCCATGCGGTTTCGCACCCATGCCCACCGTGACCCGTCGCTCACGTGGGCGGCGCACGTCAGTGACGAGCTCGCACGCGTCCTCGCCGTTCTCGGCACCGAAGCCGGGCATTACGCCGTGCTCGGGCCCGACCCCTGGCAAGTGATCTGGAACGACGACCGGTCGGGCTTCGTCGCCTTCCTCGAAGCTCGCCACTGCCTGGTCTCGTGGCGATCACCGGTTGCCACGACCGACCAGCAAGGCCTGCTGCTCGCCCAGTTGCTCAACCACGCGAAGACGTTGAAGAAGCAGCTCTTCGTGGTGCCGGTCAACGAGGTGACGGCCGATGCGGCGAAGGCCCTCGGCATGCACGCCACGTGGATCGGGACCGAATGTCTGATCGATCTTCCATCGTGGAGCCTGCAAGGCGGTCGGCGACAGAAAGTCCGCTGGGCTCGCAGTCACGCGAACGCGTTGGGCTATCGCTGGCGCGAAGCGCATCCCCTCGCTTCGCGCGCCGACTTCGACGGGCTGCAGCGCATCGAGGAGCGCTGGAAGCAGGAGCGCCGTGAGCGGCGAACCGACTCCTTCTTGCGCAACGAGTTCACCGAACTGGCCCACCTGCGCCGATACTTCGTCTGTGAGGGGCGGACCGGACTTGTCGCGTCGATCACCTGCACACCGGTCAGTGACTCCGCGTGGTACCTCCAAGACCCCGTTCGGGATCCGGGAGCCCCCCGAGGGGCGTTGGAGGGCGCGATGGCCCTCGCACTGGACACCTTTCGCGATGAGGGTTTCCGATGGGCCACCAATGGACCGCTCCCCTTTTGGCGCCCTGACGGTGTCGAGGAGCGACGACACGCGCTCGGTCCACTGGGCGACCGCGTGCTCGCGTACTTCGACCGGCGGTACCACTTCGCGCGCATCAATCAGTTCCGGTCCAAGTTCCTGCCCGACGAGACCTTCGCAGTCTTCGTCGTGCGCTCCCACCGGGTGGTCACCCCCCGGGCCGTCGCATCACTCGTTCGGATCCTCACTCGTGCCATCGACTAGTCGGCGCATTCGACCACGGTCCACGCGAGGCACGCGGCCCGAGCGGTGACGAGCCGGTGCACCGTTACGAGTAGGGCCGTCGGCGTAACGCTCGGCGATCGCGCCGGTAGAACGGCGACGTATCGTGGAGCGAGTCTGTCCAAGACAGTTCGCGATGGAACCGGGGGGATCGATGGACGTAGTCACGCGTCGGTGGTCGGTCGATCCCTGTGCCATCCCTCGGGGGTGGACCTGATGGTCGACCTCGTACTCACAGCCCGGGAGCTCTCCAAACGATTCAACGAGATCACCGCGGTCGATCGCGTGAGTTTCACCATCGAGCGAGGAGAGAGCTTCGGGTTTCTCGGCCCGAACGGGGCCGGCAAGACGAGCACCATGCGCATGATCTCGGCGGTCTCGCAGCCGACCTCGGGCGAGTTGACGATCTTGGGACTCGACCCTCGCACCGACGGGCCCGAGATTCGCGGACGGCTCGGGGTCGTCCCCCAAGAGGACACCCTCGAACTCGAGTTATCGGTACGGCTCAACCTCGAGATGTTCGGTCGCTACTTCGACATTCCTCGCTCGACGCTGCGCGAGCGTGCCACCGAGCTCCTGGCCTTCGCGCAGTTGAGCGAGCGCGCGGACGACCGGGTGGAGGAGCTTTCGGGCGGCATGAAACGCCGCCTCACCATCGCCCGGGCCCTCGTCAATCGGCCAGAGATCCTCATCTTGGACGAGCCCACAACCGGACTCGATCCCCAAGCGCGACACCTCCTCTGGGACCGTCTCTACCGGCTGAAGCGTGAAGGCGTGACGTTGATCATCACGACCCACTACATGGACGAGGCCGAGCAGTTGTGCGATCGCCTCGTCGTGATGGACCACGGCACGATCGTGGCGACCGGTACACCCCGAGAGCTCATCGCGCACCACTCCACGCGCGAGGTCCTCGAACTGCGCTTCGACACCGACTCGCACGAGGACTTCCACGCGCGACTCGCGCCGTTCGCACAGCGGGTCGAGGTGCTGCCCGATCGGATACTGCTCTACGTCGATGAGGGTGACGACACCTTGCGTCAGCTCCACGCCGAACGACTGACCCCGATGAGCTCCTTCGTGCGACGCAGTTCGCTCGAAGACGTCTTCTTGCGTCTCACCGGGCGCACCCTGGTGGACTGACGGTGTCGGTATCAGACGACGTCGGGCTCGGTTGGCCCCGCTGGCGACGAAGTTGGTGGTATCACGCGACCTACTACGCCCAGACGTGGCGCGGGTCCGTGGCGAGCACCGTGTTGTTCCCCATCTTCTACCTGGTGGCGCTCGGTGTCGGCGTGGGCCACCTGGTCGCCAAGCACCACGGCCTCGTCGACGGCCAGACCTACCTGCACTTCATCGCGCCGAGTCTGCTCGCCACGACGACGATGCAACTCGGCGAGAGCGAGTCGCTGTGGCCAGTGTTGGCCGCGGTGAAGTGGGTCCGCTCCTACCACGCCGCCGTGGCGTCCCCGCTCGAGCCACGCGACATCCTCGTGGGCAAACTGTCCTGGGTCACGACGCGAGCGTTCGGCACCGGGGTGGTCTACACCATCGTCATCGCCGCCTTCGGCGGCCTGCAGTCTTGGTGGGGCCTAACGCTGCCCCTCATCGGCGTGCTCATCACGCTCGCCTTCGCCGCACCCTTCGTGGCCTACGCCGCCGCCGTACAGTCCGACGCGTCCTTCGTCGCGATCTACCGATTCGCCATCATCCCGATGTTCCTCTTCTCGGCCACCTTCTACCCCGTCAGCGCCTACCCGGGCTACCTGCGCCCCTTGGTGCAGTTCGTGCCGCTCTATCACGGGGTCGCCCTCGCGCGTTCGGCCGCCTTCGGCCACTGGCCGCTGCTCGCGACCGTCGGTCACCTCACCGTGTTGGGCTCGATGTCGGTCGTCGGCTTCCTCTGGGGACGATGGTCCCTCCAACGCCGGTTGGTGGACTAGTGCTGACGCGTACGCTCCCGCGCTTCGGCTCGCGACGCTCGGTACGAATATTCGAGCGCAACCTCATGGTCTACCGGTCGCAGTGGCTCATGCTCATCTCGGGCTTCTTCGAACCGCTCTTCTACCTA
The DNA here is from genome assembly GCA_001443545.1 of Acidimicrobiaceae bacterium RAAP-2. GTDB lineage: Bacteria > Actinomycetota > Acidimicrobiia > Acidimicrobiales > RAAP-2 > RAAP-2. Next base: position 31,371 of record LMAD01000004.1, on the reverse strand, counting down.
CTCAGTATCGGTATCGGGCTCAATCATCTGGTCGGACCCTTGCCGGTCGGCGGCCGAGTCGTCAGTTACGCCACCTTCGTCGCCCCGGGCATGTTGGCGACCTCGGCGATGAACGGCGCGATGATTGACACGATCTTCAACACGTTCTTCCGACTCAAGATTTCCCACTCCTACGACGCCGTGCTCGCGACGCCGCTGGACGTCACCGACGTCGCCTTGGGTGAGGTGTGGTGGGCGCTCGCTCGCGCCAGCGTCTACGCCGCGTCCTTCATCGTGTGCATGGTGCTGCTCGGCGACGCGGGGAGCGTCTGGGTGGTGCTGTGCTGGCCGGCGGCGATCCTCACGAGCTTCGCCTTCAGCGCCGTGGGGCTCGCGGCCTGCACCTACATCCGGTCGTGGCAGGACTTCGACCTGGTCACCCTCGTCCAGCTGCCCCTCTTCCTCTTCTCCGCGACGTTCTTTCCCATCTCGCTCTACCCGCACTGGCTCGGCGCGCTCGTCGCCGTCTCACCGCTCTATCAGTCGGCGGCACTCTTGCGCGGCCTGTCGCTCGGCTCGTTCCAGTGGGTAATGATCGGCCGCGCGGCCTACCTCGTCGCACTCGCCTTCATCGGACTACGGCTCGCGGCCAGCCGCTTCCGGCGCATCCTCGTACCTTGACCGACTGACTTTGCGAGGTCTAGGACCGCGAAGCCTCGACGCGGGTCACCGCGACAGCACGATGAGCGAACCGAACTGGTCCTAACAGGCCTCGTCGACGTCGTAGGTGGTTTTCCCGACGATGGTGGTGCCCGTCTGAGCGACCAGCAGCGGGGCGAGCGAGTTCGTGGACGTGGTGCTGGTCGTCAACGTGGTGCTGGTCGTCAACGTGAAGCCCGCCGTCGTTGTCGGACATCCATTGGGAAGTCCGGCCTGCCAATCACCGGCGACCCCGGGAACGGCGAATCCCGTCCCGGTGATAGACGTCCACATCGTTGGCGTGGAGTAGATGCCGAACGGCACTCCGGTGGCTTCGATTTCGGTCGCCATCCCCAGGATCGTGGCCTGGTTGAGGGCGGAGTTGCGGGACCAGCTATTGCCGGTCTCGATGTCGGCCCACCACATCGTCGGCGCACCCGCTGGCTCGGTGCTGACCGCCCAGGCCGCTTCGCTGCAGCCGATCGCCCAGGCCGCCTGCATCGCGGACAGGGTGTGCCCCGATATTCCAGTCGGGGTGTAGCTCGACGACGCAGTCGTACAGCCACTGGTGTCGGACTTCGCGTAGGCCAGGGCGTAGCCCGTGTTGAAGTACAACGACGGGGTCGTCGAGTTAGTGGACTTTAGGGCGTTGGTCCACTGCTTCCCCGCGTACTGGTTCGTGGTGAACGGCCGACCGTGCCCCACGCCGATGATGGCGAAAGACTGGTTGGGGGGAGGTGTTGACGTGTTTTGCGGATACGACGCGTCGTACCCGTAGCCGGAATAGGTGGCCGCCCCCACCGGCGACGCCAGCGGCACCACGCCCGTCGTGGCGACGAGTACGCCGATTGCGCTGGCTCGCGCCACCGCAGAACGCAGCCCGATGCGAATCTTCATGTTGCCCCCCATGAACTGGATACGGCCAGCACGTCGGCCGTCCCAAACCTGGGGCAAATCGTAGTCCCCACGGGGAGCCAGAACCAGCCGACGCCCGACTCGTTCGCGCGGTGTGCGCCCGGCGAGGGCGCATCGAATCGTACGAGGGGCCGACTAGGCCTGACCGGACAGCACGCTTCGTCGACTCGCGTACTCGTCGGTGGTGATCTCGCCACGGGCCAGACGCTCGTCGAGTATCCGCAGCGCACCGCTTCCGAAGGACGGCCCCCGTTGACTCGCCGCGGTCGCGCCGGTGGCACCCCGGCGACGACTGGCGACCGAGAGCAGCAAAGCGACGACCGCCACGACGAGGAGCAGGACGAGGAAAACGAGGAAGAGCCCCCCGCGCAGCCCGAGTGCGTGGTGCATCGCGCCGCCGCCGAAGGGGCCCCCGAAACCTGGTTGTGGTGAGTCTGGTGGCATGGGTCGAACTACCTTTCACGATCCCCGTGGTGAAGGACCACGACTCCATTGTCGTGGTCGTCAACGCGCCCGCGACCGACTTCTTAATGGATTCTTCAGTTGCGGCCTCCCACGAATCCACGCCGGTCGGGCCCGCTCAGCGAATCGCGCACGAGACGATCGGGGGACCCAGTCCCAGGATCACCGAACGAGTCACCCGTGAGTCGACCAAACCACTCGGCGGCCACGCGACGGACCTCGCGAACCAGCGTGTTCACCCGAAGCGTCGTCGCCAGAACGTCGACGAATCGCGTAAGGCCGAGGTCGACGAACCACGACCGGTAGGCTTATGCGGCTATGGACTCGACGAATCACCTCGAACGAATTGGTGGGCACCCCCTCGCTGGGCGGTCGAGCGTTGTTGACTAGGCCGTGGAGGAAAGGGTGAGCCGCGCACTCGCCGCCCGTCTGACGCGATGGCCGGCCCCGAGGGTGAAGGGCTTAGCGCGTCTCCTGGTCAGCGCTGGTTTCATGATCGGGGCATTGGCCATCGCGGCACCGGGGAGTGGCGCCGCGTCGGGCTGGCAGGTGACCTGGACCTCGCCAATGGACCTCGCCCTCAGTGCGACGTACAACTCGACCGTGCGCGACGTCGCGACCGTCGCCGTCGCCGGAAACTCGATCGAGCTGACCTTCTCCAATCTCTGGAGTGCCGTCCCGACCACCTTCAGCGCCGTCACCGTCGGGGTCGATCAGTCGGGGGTCGCCATCGTGCCCGGCTCGATCGTGCCCGTGACCTTCGCGCACGGTCATCGCGCAGTAACGATTCCCGCTAACGGCCAGGTGACGAGTGACCCGATCGCCATGGCGGTGCGCGCCAACGAGAAGATCTCGGTCTCCATCGCGGTGTACGGGTGGGCGACGGTGAGCGTCCACTACTGCTGCACCGGGAACATCGACACGTGGGCGACGAGCAACAGCGTCGGCGACCGCACGACCGACCCGACGGGCCAGAGTTTCAATCCGCAACTGACCGGCGCGTTCATCCGATGGCTGTCGGGGGTGTCGATCGCCAACTCGCCGGCCCAGGGCGCAATCGTCGCCTTCGGCGACTCCATCACCGACGGGTACGGCTACGAGAACAACGGCTTCAGCTGGGTGAACGCGCTCCAGCAGCGGATCGACCGACTACCGCCGTCCCAACAGATGTCGGTGGTCAACGAGGGGATTTCCGGTAACACGCTGACCGTCTTCCCGCCGCAATGGTCCTTCGCGATGAAGTCGGGTGGACTACCGGGGGTCACGCGGCTGGCGAGGGACGCGCTCGCCTGGCCCGGCGCGAAGGACGTGATCGTTCTGCTCGGCACGAACGACATCTGGTTCGGCGCCGGTGGCGTGGCCGGTGCCCCCATCCCGCCCTACGGCACGGCCGCCTCGATCGAGGCCGGACTGCGCACGGTCGCGGCCCAGGTTCGCGCGCGAGGTCTCAACGTCTACGCGATCACCCTGCTCCCGCGCGCCACCTCGACCAAACAGGACCACGATCTCGCCGAGTACTGGGGACCGTCGGAGCAGGCCGTCATGAGCGCGGTGAACACGTGGCTCTTGTCGGCGAGGACCGGCTTCACCGGCGTCATCAACCTGGCCGCGGTGATGGGCGACGTCTACAACGGCGACTGCAATCCGAACACGCCGTTCGCGCCGTACTTCAACCCCGACCACCTCCACCCGAACGTCGGCGGTGAGACGATCATGGCCAACGCCATCTCGACCCAACTCTTCGGCCTCCCCGACGCCCCGCTGAACCCGCCCGTGCTCACGGCCACCCCGACCCCGGGCTGCGCGGCGGCCAAGGTCGCCGCCGCCGTCCTCGCGTCGGCGGTTCCGACCACGACCACGACGGCCACACCAACGACCACGGCTCCCCCGGTGACGACCACGACCTCGGCGGGGTCGCTGCTCGGGAGCGTCCGCTCCCTGGCGACGGTGGTGCTGGCCGGACTCGTCGTCCTCGCGCTCATCCTCGCGCTCGTCGCTCGGCGCCGGATCCTGCGCCGGCGCCGCCAGCGCCGCCAGACGATGCGCGTCGTGGCCTATCCGCGAGTGCCGCCACCGGCGCCGCCCCGGGGTCCCGCCCCGCGTTCACGCCCGCCTCGACGGTGAACTACCGCAGGGCCAAGCGGTAGCGCAGGAACGTCTCGCCACTTCGACTGGTCATCGACCCCTCCGCTCGCCAACCGAGTGAATCGTAGAAGTGCCTCGCGGCGAGGTCGGGTGGCGTCACCAGGACGAGCTCGTCCACGCCGGCCGTCCGCGCCACCGAGACGGCCGCCTCGATCAGCGCCCGACCAACACCTCGACCCTGCGTCGTCGGATCCACCAGCACGTGGGTCACTTCACCGACACGCGACGCGTCGGCACCGGCCGGCGACGCCCGGCGGAACCGACTGAGGACCAGTCGAGTCACGCCGCGGACGTAGCGACTCGACCGAGTGACGATGAGGTCCTTCGCCAATCGGGGCCGACGAGCGGCCGCGGTGATGATCGAGCCGGCGAGCCTGACGCCGTGGTCTCGAACCATGGCCCGGACGTGGGTCGCCGGATCGGTCGCCCCCAGTAGCACGCCGATCAATTGGCCAGCGTCGTCGAGCGCCGCGAAGGACATGGCCCCCGGCGTAGCGATCCACGCCCGGTAGTAGGCGCGCATGAACGACGGGCCGAATCGCGAGAGGAACTCCATGTCCAGCACGCTCAGGTGCAAGTCGACCGCCCGGTCAACGTCCGACGGCGCCAGTGGACGGACCCTCACCACGGGTGACACTCGGCGCACTTCGTGGTGGCGTGGGGGGCGGGAACGCTCGTGGGAATAGTCAACTGTACGTCCTCGCGGGCCGTCGTCCACCGAGCTCGAACGTCGACCCACTGCTAGATTGTCGCCGATGGCTCCAGCGCGACACGGCCGGCGAGTCAACGTCCGTCGCCGCCGATTCACCGTGGTGGCGGCGCTGATCATCGTGATTCTCGTCGCCTCGTTGGCGACGTTGCGCCGCGGCCCCACCCCCACTCCGACCACGACCGTGTCCCCGACGACCAGCACGCCGACCACGGTGCCGACGCCCCACCCCCCGTTCGCGGTCGGCGCCGTGACCTTCGTCGTCAACGAGCCGGCCACCGCGACGACGGCCGCGCGGACCTTCCCGGTCACCGTGCGATACCCCGCGGTGGGCTCGCCCGGCACGGCCCGCCTCGGACTCACGCCACTGCGGGCCGCCGGACCGTTCCCCCTCGTCATCTTCTCGCAGGGCTTCGACATCTCGCCCGAGGCGTACGCCGGTCTCCTCAACGCGTGGACCGCCGCGGGCTACGTGGTCGCCGACCCCGCCTACCCCTTCACGTCGCCCGCCGCACCGGGCGGCGTCATCCGGGCCGACATCGTCCACCACCCTGGTGATCTCAGCTACCTGATCACCGCGTTGCTCGCCGACGGCGCCCGATCCGGCGACGTCCTCGCGGGGTTACTGAACGGTCACGAGATCGGCGTCGTCGGCCAGTCCGACGGCGGCGACGTGAGCCTGGCCGCCGTCGCGAGTTCCTGTTGTCGCGACGCGCGGATCTCGGCGGCGGTCATCCTCTCGGGCGCCGAACTGTCGTGGTTCCCGGGCAGCTACTTCACGACTGGATCGGCGCCGCTGCTGGTGGTCCAGGGGACCAACGACCTCACGATGAATCCGGTGACCTGCAGCGTCACGTTGTACAACCAGGCGCCCTCGCCCAAGTACTACCTCGCGATGATCGGTCAGTCCCACCTCAGCGCGTACGTACCCCCCGGACCGGCCCGAGACGTCGTGGCGTCGGTATCGATCGACTTCTTCAACGCCTACTTACGCCACGACCCACGAGCGCTGGCGTCGATGCGCCAGGCGGGCGCCCGCCCGGGTCTGTCGACCCTGACGAGCGCATCGAGCGTCCCCACCGTGGCCGGAACCTGTCCCGACGCCCCCGCTGGCTGATCAACCACGCGGTTTGACGCCCTTGACCACGTTGGCCTCGGCCACGACGTTCACGCTCGCGAGCTCGACGAAACCAGCGGCCCCGTAGAGGCGCATCCAGGCGTCAGGCGTGATCGGACGTTCGCGGAGCCGGAAGATGTAGCGGCCGGCGTTCTTGAGGATCCGCCAGTAGCCGGGGATGCCCTTCTTCGCCATCACCTTGATCTTGCTCGCGATCACCTGACGGTCCTCGGTCGTCGCTCCGCGGCCGAGCATCATGTCCGAGTTGATCAACACCCCGCCAGGGCGCAGCCACCCGAACGCGGCGGTCACGACCTTGGCCTTGTCCGCGTCGAGCAGGTGATGAAGCGCGTAGTTACTGATCACGAGGTCGACCGACGACGGATCGATCTTCAGGTGCTCGATCGGCGACACGACACCCGAAACCTGGTCGAGGCCTTCGGACTTGGCCTGGGCGATCATCCGGTCGACCATCGCCGCACTCACGTCCACCCCGATGACGCTGGCGCCGCGTCGCGCGAGCTCGAGGGCCAGTCGACCACCGCCGCAGCCGAGGTCCACGCACACCATGCCGGGCTTCACGTCAGCGACCTCGATCGCCTTAGCGGCGACCTTCGTCATCCCGACGTCGTTGTGACGGTCCCACGTATCGGCCCGACGCGTCCAGGTGCGCCGTTGGGTGGCAATCGACAGTCTCGTCGACTGCTTCTTGCCCCACGAGGGGCTCGCGGGGGTGGATTCTCCGGGCACGTTCGACATCTTCTCTCGTTCATTCACTAGGGCGGCACGACTGTGACCGCATCCATCTCAGTCGAGGTCGCTCAGACTCCGAACCTCAACCGCCGGCGTCACCGTGACGTCCGTCGACCAGGGGTCAATTCTACCCGTGACACTCCGCTTCGCGGTCGTCAACGGAGCGGACCGCTACCGACACCTCAGAATCCGTTCCACGACCGGCCAGAGCCGAGTTCCCTAAGCCGGTCGTGACTCCGCTACGCCGTCAACGAGCGCATCTCGGCGGCGAAGAGGTCGAGTCCGACCGGTCCGAGCTCGAGCGCGTACTGGTGGAAGGTCTTGAGGTCGAAACTTGCGCCGAGCCGGGCCTGGGTCTCTTCGCGAATCTCCAGCCAGCGACGTTCCCCCACCTTGTACGAGATGGCCTGGCCGGGCAGCCCAAGGTACCGGTCCACTTCGGACGCGGCACTGGCCCGCTCCTCGATCGCCCACTCCTCCAGCAGCGCAACGGCCATCTCGGCCGTCCAGCGCTTCGACGAGCAGTCGCCCAGGTCGCCCAGGTCGCCCAGGTCCGCCGGCGCGTCCAGACCCAGGTGCAGACCGACGTCCACCACCACCCGGTTCGCGCGCAGCGCCTGTCCGGCCAAGTAGCCGAACTCCTCGGCCGCACTGCGATACCCCCCGAGCTCCTCCATCAGCCGTTCGGCGTAGAGCGCCCACCCTTCGCCGTACCCCGAGGTCCAGCCCCGGAGTCGGTGGAAGCGGGACTGCCGGTCCGCGGCGAGCATCGCGATCCCCGCTTGGAGGTGGTGGCCGGGGACGGCTTCGTGGTACCAAGTCGCGGGGAAGCGCCACCAGGCGAACGTGGTCGCGCCCATGGTCGGGTACCACGTCGTGCCGGGGCGAGAGAAGTCCTCGCTCACCGGGATGTAGAATGGCGCCGAGGCCGATCCCTCCGGCGCGAGGCGCACGTCACAGAAGCGAATGCGCGGATCGATATCGAAGTGCACCCCGTCGAGCCGTTCGACGGCGGCGTCGACGAACGAGCGCAAGCGCGCCAACAGCGCGTCAGTACCATCGACGAGCTGGTCCCTATCGCGGTCGAGCATCGCGGCGGCCTCGCGCAGACTCAGGGCCCCGGGGTACATCGCCGTGGCGAGTGAGACCATGCGGTCGTGGATTCGGCGCGACTCCTCCCAGCCCCACCGGTACAGCTCGTCGAGGTCGAGGTCGGCACCGGTGAAGTACTGCGCCCACGGCGCGTAGCGCTCACGACCGCACCCGTCTTCGGGTCGCGATCGGGGGGCCACCTCTGTTCGTAACCACGTCGCGAGGTCGCCGCAGGCCTGGTCGGCGGTCCTCGCGGCGGCCACCAATCCCGAGTCGTCCCCGTCGACACCCGCCGTCGAGGCGACCAGCGCCGCGAAGTTCTCGTACGACCCCTGCGCGTAGGTGGCCGCTTGGTCGGCGACACCCCGGACGTGCCGAGAAGACGGCAGCTCGTCTCGCGTCGCGGTCTCGAGCGAGCGACGCCAACTGGCGAGCGAAGCCGCCACGGCGTTCAGGCGCGTGACGATCACGGCCACGTCCTCGGGCGTCTGGGCGTCCATCAATTCGAAGACCTGACGAATCTCGGACACCGGTGACGAGATAACCGAGAAGGTTCGCCGCACCTCACCCGACGCGAGGAGTGCTCGGTCGCTCGAGAGTCGCTCCACGATGACGGCCTTCGCGATCCGATCGACGTCGTCGAGCGGCTCGATTGTGTCGACCGCCGTCACGAACTCCTCTAGGAGCCGTTCGTCGTCACGTTGATGTTCCAACGAGAAGTCCGGCAGCCGGTCGTCGTAGCCGGGGACGCCCGCCATCGTCGCGAAGAGCGGGTCGCGGGCGGCGAGCTCGTCCACCAGCCGGTCGGCGAACGCAAAGAGCGGTGAGCGGAGTGCGGTCATTCGGTCCTCCTTGGGCGATGCTTCGACCATAGTCAGGTCCTTGAGACGAGTCGCCGATCAGAGGGCCGAGGCGACCGCGAGCCCTTCGAGGACCGCCTCTTCCACCGTGCGCGGGGCGACACAGTCGCCGACCGTGTGCACGCTCAACCCGTCGAGGCGCAACTCGTCCGCCAGGTGGCGAGTCGACTGTCGACCCGTCGCGAGCACCACGGCCGCCACGTGCTCCACGATCACCGGCTCGTCGGTGAGCACGTGCTGAAGGTACGCCGAATCGTCGTCGACCCCGAAGAGGCGCACGAGCGCCAGCACCACCACTCGGGCGCGCGCGAGCGCGGCGAGTTGCTCGTCGCGCACGTACTGCTGGAGCGACGCGCCGGCGTAGTAGCCCGGTGTCGCGAGCGTCACGTCGTGGCGAGTGGCGGCGAGCAGTCGTGAGACGCCGACCCCCACCCAGTCGTCTCGCCAGTCAACGACCACCACCCGACCCGGCGGCACCACCGCCCCGAGTAGTACCGACTCGGCGTCCAGGACCATCGGTGAGCCGAGCACCTCAATCGCGGGGTGGTACGGCCGAGAGCCCGTGGCGACCACCACCTCATCGGGGGCCCAGTCCTGGACCATCTCACGGTCGACGCGCGACTTGGTGACGATCTCGACGCCGGCCAGCCGGGCCTCACGTTCGAGGTTCTGCGCCGCGCCACCGAACTCGGCGCGCCCCGGCAGTCGTTGCGCGAGCAAGATCTGGCCGCCGAGCTGCGCCGACGCCTCGCGCAACGTCACGCGATGACCCCGTTGGGCGGCTACGGCCGCCGCCTTCAACCCGGCCGGACCGCCGCCGACGACCAGAACCCGCTTGGCGACACGCGACCGGATCCGGCGGCCGAGCGTCAGTTCACGGCCGGTCTCGGGGTGTTGGATGCACGAGATCGCGAAGCCGGCGTGGAAGTGTCCGATGCACGCCTGGTTGCACCCGATGCAGGCTCGTATCTCCTCCGCGCGTCCCTCTCGAGCGAGGTTCGCCATCGTCGGGTCACAGATGAGCGCGCGCGTCATGACGCAGGCGTCGGCCTGGCCGCTGGCGATGATGCGCTCCGCCTCTTGGGGTTGGTTGACCCGACCGGCGACGAAGACGGGAACCTCCACCACCTCCTTGACCGCCCGGGCGGACGGGGCGACGTATCCGTTCGCGAACCCCATCGGGGGCGCGATGTGATCCGACCCGGCGAGGGTCGCCGACGAGCCGGTTGTGACGCTCACGTAGTCCACCAGCCTCGCCCGATCGAGCGCCGCCGCCGCCGCCAGCGCGACGTCAGGCGCCAGTCCGTGCGGATCGTGCTCGTCGATTGACAGTCGGAGACCCACCATCGGGTCAGGACCGACCCGCGTTCGAATGGCGCGAAAGACGTCAAGGATGAAACGGCGGCGGCGCTCGTCATCGCCGCCGTACTCGTCCTCACGCAGGTTGACGAGGGGATTCAAGAACTGCGCGGGCAGGTACCCGTGACTCGCTACAACCTCGACACCGTCGAGGCCCGCACGGATGAGGCGCGAGGCGGCGTTCGCGTAACCTTCCACGACCTCCACGACCTCGGCGTGGCTGAAGGCCCGGGGCATCACGCGGAATCGTTCGTTGGGGACGGCCGACGGCGCTACCGCGACCGGCGCCGATCCATCGGCGGACTCCATCACCTCACGGCCCGGGTGGAACAGTTGACCGACGATCGTGGTGCCGTGGGGGTGGACGGCGTCGGCGAGTCGGCGGTACCCGTCGATGCATCCATCGTCGGTCGCCATCAACACGTGCGCGGTGTACCGCGCCGTCTCGTGGACTCCGGCGACCTGCACCACGATCATCCCCACACCACCGGCGGCGCGGGCCTCGTGGTAGGCGACCAGTCGGTCCGAGATCCGCCCGTCCTCGACCATCACCGTGTCGTGTCCCGAGGAGATGACGCGATTCTTCACCAGACGCCGACCGACCACGATCGGCTCGAAGAGGTGGTCGAAGGTGACCGTCACTGCGCTTGACCGACGACTCTCGTCACCCCACGAGGCTACTCAGGCCACCGCGTGTAGGCCCGACTCGAGGGTGATCGGGCGCCCGAGCACCCCGCTCGTGCGCTCCCCTACCGAACGGGGGGAAACCGGAGTTCGTTCGCCGCCAGTTTCGTGCGAACGGCTCGTGCGAGGTCGACGTTCAGCACGTCACCGAGGCGCACCAGGAAGATGAGAACGTCGGCCATCTCGGATTCGATGGCCTGACGATGCTCGGGGGTGAGGTGATCGGCCATGGACTCCTCGGGCGTAAGCCAACGGAACTCGGCGACCAACTCGCCGGCCTCACCGGCGACGGCCATCGCCAGATTCTTCGGGGTGTGAAATCGTCCCCAGTCGCGAGCGTCCGCGAACACCCGCGTCTCGACGCGCAGTTCCTCCAACTCACCCACGTTTCCCCCGTTCCCTTCGTTGACTCGATTCGATGGCCGCGCGAAACCCCGGGCCGCGCCCCGATGATCCCAGCGTCGAGTCACAGTCACTGTCGCGATCCCGAGCTCAGTGCCGTACGTCGATACGGATCATCATGTAGTTCAGCGTCGCTCGATTGGCGTTCCAGCGCGAAGCCCGAGCGGTCGCCAGATAGGCGTAAACACCGTACGCTCCCTTCTCGTCGATCACGCCGGCGTCGAGCTGGCCCTCCCAGCGCGCCCCGTTCGAGGCCGTCGCAGTGAAGAGTAGGTTCTGCTGTCTCACCCCAGAGGTCACGGTGATCGGCTTACTGCCTCGGAGGACGTGGACGTTGGTGAACCGGAAGCCCGACTGACCCAACGCCGTCGACTCGAGCGTCGAGAACTTCGTCAACGTGGTTGTCGTGCTCTGAGCGAAGCTCACGGCCATATCGCGGCGTCGAGAAACGGCGTCGACTCCGTTCACGTTGTCCCGCGCAGTCCACCCCGGGGCGAGGGGCATCGAGTAGTAGCGACCGGTGAAACGGTGATACGTCGTCGTCGCACCGACAGTCGCGGTCGTTCCGACCACGCTGACGAGGACGAGAGGGAGTGCGGTGCAGTGGCGTCGGCGCATCGGACCATTCTGGTCGAGTCACGTCACGGCGGACCAACCGACACTCGCGCGCGACTCGTCGGGCCGCTGATACGCCCTAATGTGAACCTTGACGAAAGGAGCCTGATGTCCACTGTCCGCGGTCGCCGTCGCGCCTTGGTCCCCGCGACCCTCCTCTCAGTACTGGTGGTCGCCAGCGGCGTCACGGCGTGGCTCTCGAGCCAGTCGGCGGGCACGAGTATCCCCGGACCCGAAGGGGTGCCGGTCCAGAACGTCCCGGTCCTAGCCCCAGCGGGCGCCGCCAACGGATCGACGATCGACGGAATCACGTGTCGAACCATCGGCCAAGAGTCCGTTCACTACCACGTCCACGTCCTCGTCTCGGTCTACGTCGACGGCCAGCTCGAGCGCCTCCCGGCTGGCATCGGCGTGACCTCGCCGTCGGTCACCACCGGGTCGGGCGCGTCGACCTTCGTCGACGTCGGCCTCCACGACTGCCTCTACTGGCTGCACACCCACGCCAACGACGGCGTCGTGCACGTCGAAGCGCCCGCGAAGGCCAGTTTCACGCTCGGACAGTTCTTTGACGTATGGGGACAGCCCCTCTCACGCGTTCGCGTCGGTCCCGCATCCGGCGCCGTGGTGGTGTTCGAGAACGGGGTCCGGTACCACGGCGATCCGCGGTCCGTGCCGCTCCTCGCCGGCGGAGTCGTCCAGATCGACGTCGGCGCACCGGTCGTCCCGTTCAAACCGGTGACCTTCCACGTAACGGGGCTGTGCGGCGACGGCACGAGTGGCTGCGCGCCCAAGCCGAGCTGATCGCCGTTGACGCGACGACCACCCACCAAAGGAGTGACGTGGATATCTTGATCGTGGGCGGTACGTCCTTCGTCGGGCGGGCCATCTCGTGGTCGGCCCTCAACGCGGGCCATCGAGTCACCGTGTTGAATCGCGGGCAAACCCCGTCCGACCTACCCGACACCGTCGAACGGCTCATCGGTGATCGCGGGGGCGACCTCAGTACCCTCCACGGGCGCGCCTTCGACGCCACGGTGGACTGCATCGCCTACCGGCCCGACGACGTCGACCGACTCGCCGACGCCCTCGGCGAGCGAGGTGGACACCAGGTGCACATCTCCTCGGTGTCGGCCTACGACCGCCCACCGGCCGAAGCGACCGAGGAGGCGGTGAGCCTCTTCGCCGACGACCCAGCGCTCTACGACCAACCCGTGAACGCAACCACCTACGGACCACTCAAGGCCATGAGTGAACGGCGCGCGCTGGCGCGCTTCGAGCACGTGGCCGTCGTTCGTCCGACCTACGTCATCGGTGCCTACGACGCCACGCTGCGTTTTCCCTACTGGGTCGAACGCGCGCGCCGCGGCGGGACCGTCGCGGTACCAGGACCGTCGCAAAGCGGTTTGCAGTACATCGATGCCCGGGACCTCGCCGATTTCGTGACGTTGCTCATCGCCTCGGCGACGACGGGTGCCTTCCACGTCGCCGGACCCCACCCGAGCACCCGATACGTCGAGACGATTCAGCGGATTATCGATCACGTCGCCCCGCTGGGGACCGAGCTCGTCGAGGTCGACGGGTCGCACGTCGCCAACGCGGGTCTTGCGGGTCGGTTCCCGTTGTGGCCCGGTCCCAACACCAACGACGCGTTCAACGTCGATAGCCAGCTCGCCATCGCCACCGGGCTGCGGCTACGACCGATCGAAGCGAGCGTGGACGACGTCGTGGCGTGGTGGGGGGACCGACCCTGGCCCGATCGCTGGCTGAAGGCCGACGACGAACGGGGACTGCTCGACGCCGCCCGCCGATGACGAAGAACGGCGACTTCGTCGTGACCGTCGAATGCACCTCACCGCGATGCACGCCAGCGAACCCACTCGCCGACGAAGGAGTCCGCTGAAGTGGACCGAGCCCGAACCGCTCAGTTCGAACGCGTGGTCCGCGATTATGAATCGGCCGTCGGAAACTACCTTCGACGCCGACTCTATCCACTGAGCGCCGGTGACCTCGACGACCTGGTGGCTGAGACTTTCACCATCGTGTGGCGCCGGTTCGACGCGCTGCCGCTTGACGCCGAGTTGCCGTGGATCATCGGGGTCGCCCGTAACGTGCTGCGCAACGCGCAACGATCGCGTCACCGTCGAAGCACCTACGAGGGAGCCGTGACCCCGCGGGGCCACACGCCATCGCCCGAGGACATCGTCGTCGCCGACGCCCGGCTGCGCCACGCCCTCGAGTCGCTTCGCGCGGACGAACGCGAGATACTGCTGCTCCACGAGTGGGATGGGCTCGCCGTCGCCGAGGTGGCGCGCGTCATCGGCGTCTCGCCCGACGCCGCTGCGGTTCGACTCTCACGAGTCCGAAGCCGATTCCGCGCCTCCTACGACAGTTGGGGCGATTCGTGAAACTTCGCCGCCCCACTGGACAGGTACTACGTGGAGGAGGTTTCGATGCCTGACGCATTCACGGCACTGGGGAACCACGACCCGGCGACCCCCCCGTACCACCACCCCGATCCCGCCCAGCTCGCCTCACGGATCGCGGCGACCCCGGTCCCGCGATCGTTCCTCCCGAAACGCTTTCGACTGGCGGTCGCGGCGGCGGTCGCCACGTCGAGTCTCGTGACCGTCGGCCTCGTCGCGGCCATCACCGCCGCGCCAGCGCTACCGCTTCTCGCCTTCGCGCCGAGCCCCGCCACGACCTTCGCCGCAGCGAAGACCGCTGCGGGGTCCACCCTGTCCGCCGCGCCGTCGGCGTCCCGTCCCGTGGCGGGATCATTCGGCCCCGCAGACTCGCTCGCCAGCGCCTATCAACTCATGGTCGCGGCTCCCAGCCTCACCGCCACGATGAATCTCGGAGCGGCCCTCAAGGTCGTCGGCACCATCGGCGGCTACAACGGCACCGTGTTCACCGAGACCGGCCAGTCGGGGTCTCGAATCACGTACGAGACGACGACGGGGCTCGCCCGGTGGCGCTACCAGGCCGGTACGACCTCGGGGCTACGTATCGCAGACTTTGCCGCCGCCATCGAACGTCAGCACTGGGGATACGACGTGAGCATTCCAGCGAAGTCCGCCGCGAGCCCCGTGGTCGTCGACGGTTCGTCGACGACGCTCTCGGTACGCGTCACCGTCCGCAACGGCCGCGTGGTCGCCGCGAGCGGACCGGCCTTCGTGGTCGCCGCGTTGACCGACTACCGCCTACGGTCACCGAACGCCGCCCTCGCCACCCTCGCCAGCGTCCGCCCGACGACGGCGACCTCCGTCGAGCTCTCGTGGGCGACCTACACGTTGGCCGACCACCTGGTGTGGCTGTTGCCCACGTTCGTCTACCACGGCCACAGCGGTACCCGTG
This sequence comes from Acidimicrobiaceae bacterium RAAP-2, assembly GCA_001443545.1. Lineage (GTDB taxonomy): Bacteria > Actinomycetota > Acidimicrobiia > Acidimicrobiales > RAAP-2 > RAAP-2. The sequence continues at coordinate 16,226 of LMAD01000004.1, read as the reverse complement.
GCTGGACCGGCGCGTCGCTCGCGGTCGAGTCCGCCACCCTCACCGGCACCGCCGGTTGATTCAGCGTCGCTCGATCAAGTCGAAGTAGTCGTCTCGCCACAGGTCGAAGTACTCCTCGGGCAGCAAGACGGCGTGCGTGGGTTCGAGCTTCTCCACGAAGGATCGTTCGTGACTCACCGCGACGATCGTGCCCCGCCATTGACGGAGCATGTCACCGAGGGCGTCGACGCTGGCGGGGTCGAGGTTGTTGGTCGGTTCGTCGAGCAGCAACAGATTGGCCCGCGACGCCGCAAGTATCGCGATGGCGAGTTTCGCGCGCTCACCGCCGGAAAGCGTCCCGGGTAGCTGGTGGGCGGCCGAGCCCTTCAACCCGAACGCCCCGAGAAGCGCCCGTCGCTGCACCTCGGTCTCGACCGTCGCGTCGGCGAGATGCTCGAGCACCGTCTTGGTGAAGTCGAGTTGTTCGTGCTCCTGGGCGAAGTATCCGACCTCGACGTTCGCGCCGAATCGAACGAGCCCCGCCTGGGGCTGCTGGGTGCCGGCGAGGCATCGCAGGAGCGAGGACTTCCCCGCCCCGTTGCGACCGACGATGAGGATGCGGTCACCGCGGCGCGTGATGAACGAGGCGTCGCGCAGGACGTCGAGGTCGCCGTAGCGAACGGCCACCTGCTCCACGGTCATCGGCACGTCGCCGCTGCGGGGCGGTTCCGGGAGGCGGAACTTGACGGTCCGCTCCTTCTTGGTCACCTCGACCCGCCCGACTTCGAGTTTTCCAACCCGTCGGTCCAGGACTTTGGCCTTTCGCGCACGCGCCTCGGTTTGACCACGCATGGAGTCCGCCAACGTCTTGAGGCGGCTGATCTCGGCGTCCTGGGCGCTGGCCAGTTTCTCCTCGGCCAGCCGCCGTGACTCATCTTGGGCCAGGTAGGAGGAGTAGTTCCCCTTGTATTCGCGCAGCTGCCCCTCGCGCAACGCCAAGACTCGACTGATGGCCTTGTCCAACAGGGGCAGGTCGTGGCTGATGACGATCACGGTGCCGCGAAATCGCTCCAACTCGTCAAAGAGCCAGCGTTTGGCGGCCATGTCCAAGTGGTTCGTCGGCTCGTCCAGCACCATGATGTCGGGTTGCTCGTACAGGACGCGCATCAAGTCCACCCGTCGTCGCTGACCCCCCGAGAGAGAACTCAGGTCCTCGAGCAGTAGCGACTCGTCGAGCCCGAGGCCGGAGGCCAGTCGGGCGACTTCGGACTCGGCCTCGTAACCGCCGCGTTCACCGAAATCGGCCTCGAGCGAGGTGAACCGTTCGATGGTCTCGTCGGTGGGATCGGCCGCGAGTTCGTGTCGGGCGTGTTGCATGTCCGCGTCCAACTGGTCGAGCCCACGGGCGGAAAGCACGTGGGAGAGTCCGATCGGCTCGACCCCCAGACCACCGGGGATCGGCTCCTGAGGCAGGTGGCTCAACGTCCCCTGGTGCGTGACGCCACCGCCGATCCGAAGGTGCTCGGGCGTCTCGCCGCGCAGCGCGGCGAGCAACGTCGACTTCCCGACGCCGTTTCGACCGACGACGCCGACCTTTTCGCCGTCGCCGACCGTGAATGACACCGGTTCGACAATTCGGCGCGCGCCGATCTCAATTGAAAGTTCCCGAACAATAAGCAAGGTATCGACCCTACCGGGACCGCGAGGAGGGGCATTCGTCGCCCGATCGCCGACGCGCGTCCCCCCGGCGGCTCGTGACCCGCCCGGAATCGACGCGGCGACGCGGCGCGACGCCATCGAGAGTCAAGGTGCCTACGTCCACCCCACCATTCTGCCCGACGTCGCCAATGTGCCACGATTGTTCGATGAGCGAACGTCTCGTGATCGACCTATGGAGCGACATCGTCTGCCCGTTCTGCTATCTCGGTTCGCGACAGTTGGAGCTCGCGCTGGAACGATTCGAGCACCGCGATTCGCTCGACGTGGTGTATCACGCCTTCGAACTGGACCCCGGCGCGACGGAGAGCCTGGTCAGCCTGGACGAGCTGCTCGCCACCAAATACTCGATGTCGGTCGAACGTTCGCGGGCCCTCCACGAGCGACTCAGCCACCAGGCCGCCGAGCTGGGTCTCACGTGGGCACTCGACCAGGCCCGGCCCACCAACACCTTGGCCGCCCACCGGCTCATCGCCTTGGCCACCACCCAGGGGTGTGGTCCGGCCATGGCCCGACGACTACACGTCGCCTACTTCAGTGACGGACTCCTGGTCAGTGACCCGGACACCCTCGATCAGCTCGCGAACGAGGTCGGGGTGGCCGACGCCACCTCCCTGTGGTCGACCGACCACTTCGTCGCTGACGTGCGTGGTGACGAAGAGGCCGCGCGCGAGATCGGAATCAGCGGGGTGCCGGCGTTCGTCGTCGACCGGGCGTTCTTAATCTCGGGAGCCCAGGGCGTCGAACCTATCCTCGATGTGCTCAACCGGGCGTGGGACCGCCGGTAACTAGACGTCGTCGGACGGTACGACGGCGGCCGTCGCAACGGAATGACCCTCGTCGAGGTTCATGACCCGAACGCCCGTGGCGTCACGGCCCTGTGAGGAGACCTCACGTACGGGGGTACGAATGAGGACCCCACCGCTGGAGGCGAGGAGAACCTCGTCGGAGAGCTCGACCATAAGCGACGCGACCACGAATCCGCGCGCCGCCGTCAAGCGGATCGCGCGGACGCCTTGGCCCCCGCGGCCCTGAACGTTGAAGCGGTCGGTCTTGACCCGCTTGCCGAACCCGGTATCGGTCACGAGGAAGAGATCTGCGTCGTCGCGAACGACGTCGAGCGAGATCGCACGGTCGTCACCCTTCAAGCGGATTCCCCGGACCCCCGTCGCGTCGCGACCCATTTCACGGACCTCGGACTCGTTGAAGCGGATCGCCATGCCGCGGAACGTCACCATCATCAGGTCGTCACTTCCGGAGGTGGCGACGACCCGGACGACTTCATCTCCGTCGCGCAACTTGATGGCAATCCAACCTTCACGTCGCGACTTGTCGTACTCGGAGAATGACGTCTTCTTGACCGTGCCATTCGAAGTGGCGAATACGAGGAACTCGTCCTTGGGAAAGTCGTTGGTCGCCACAATCGCCTGAATCGACTCGTTCGGGAGCAGATTGAGGAGATTGACCACCGCCGTTCCCTTCGCCGTTCGCTCCTTCATGGGAATCTCGTGTCCGCGTAACCGGAAGACGCGACCGCGGTTCGAGAACAACAGGAGGTAGGCGTGCGTGGTGGTGTGCACGATTTGATCGACGAAGTCTTCGTCGCGCAGTTTCGCCCCCTGCACGCCTCGGCCACCTCGGCCCTGGGTGCGGAACGCGTCCGCCGACACCGACTTCACGTAGCCGGCCCTCGTCATCGTGATCACGACGTCCTCGTCGTCGATGAGGTCCTCGACACCGAGCTCGCCGGGATCGTTCACGATCTGGGTGAGACGTTCGGTCGCGTACTTGTTCTTGATGACGGTCATCTCGTCGGAGATGACTGCGCGGAGTTTCGTGTCGCTGGCCAGGATTGATTCGAGCTCGGCGATGGCGTCGCGAAGCCGCGCCATCTCCTCTTCGAGCTCGGTCCGACCGAGTCGAGTGAGTCGACCCAGGGTCATGTCCAAGATGTGGTTCGCCTGCTCCTCGGAGAACGAGAACGGATCGTTCATCAACGCCAGGCGGGCCGCCGGGCGGTCGTCGGAACCACGGATGGTGGCGATCACGAGGTCGAGCATGTCGATCGCCCGAAGCAGGCCTTCGATGATGTGTGCTCGCGCCTGGGCCTTGCGAAGTCGGAACTGCGTGCGTCGCGTCACGACCTCGATCTGGTGAGCGATGTAGTGGGTGAGCGCTTGGGCCAGGTTGAGCGTGCGCGGCACCCCGTCGACCAGCGCCAACATGTTCACCGCGAACGTCGTCTGCAGCGTCGTGTTTTTGTAGAGCTTGTTCAGCACGACGTTCGCGTTCGCGTCGCGCTTCAAGCGAATAACTAAACGGGCCTTGCGACCGGCCGAGTCGTTCTGCACGGCGGCGACTCCTTCGAGGTCGCCCGACTTGACCAAGTCGTAGATCTTCTCTTCGACGGACTCGACCGAGACCTCGTACGGAAACTCCGTCACGACGATTCGGTTATCCCCACGGTGCTCTTCGACTTCGGCGACGGCGCGCACCTTGATCGAGCCACGACCCGTCCGGTACGCGTCGAGGATCCCCTGTCGTCCGAGTATCTGGGCGCCGGTCGGGAAGTCCGGACCCTTCACGAATCGCATCAACTCGTCGGGCGTGGCGTCGGGGTTGGCGAGAAGGTGCAGGGTCGCGTCGATGACCTCGCCCAGGTTATGCGGCGGGATCTTGGTCGCCATTCCCACGGCAATCCCCTGTGAACCGTTCACCAGCAGGTTCGGGAAACGACTCGGTAGCACGGTGGGCTGTTGGTTGGTGTTGTCGTAGTTTGGCTCGAAGTCGACCGTCTCCTCGTCGATTGAATCGAGCAGCTCGAGCGCCAACGGAGCCAGGCGACACTCGGTGTAACGCATTGCGGCCGCACCCTCGTCCGGGCCCGTGCCACCGAAGTTTCCGTGACCGCTGATCAGCGGGTGACGCATCGCGAAATCTTGGACCATGCGCACCAACGCGTCGTAGATCGCGCTGTCTCCGTGTGGGTGATAGGTACCCATGACCTCACCGACGACCTTCGCGCACTTCGTGTGCGGACGATCCGGACGTAGTCCCTGGTCGAACATCGAGTACAGAATGCGCCGGTGCACGGGCTTCAACCCGTCTCGCGCATCGGGGAGCGCGCGAGACACGATGACGGACATCGAGTATTCGAGGAACGATCGTTCCATCTCAAGGTTGATCTCAATCGGTTCGACGTAGCCAACGACGACGTCGGCTCCATCGTCCGGCGTGTTCGTCGAGTCGTTCTTCTTGCGTGCCATGGTCCTCCGGTCCTAGATGTCTAGGAATCGAACGTCTTTTGCGTTGGTTTGAATGAAGTGTCGACGTTGCGGGACGTCGTCGCCCATCAGAATTGAGCAGACCTCGTCGGCGAGGGCCGCCTGCTCAACGGTGATCTGGAGCAGTGCCCGCTTGGTCGGGTCCATCGTCGTCTCACGTAACTCGTCGTAGTCCATCTCGCCGAGCCCCTTGAGCCGTTGGAATTCGTTGCGGTGGTCGGGACGTTCCTCGAGGAACCGTGCCTTGGCGAGGTCGTCACGCAAGTAGACCTTCTCCTTGCCGACGAGCGTCGAGAAGAGTGGTGGTTGGGCCACGTACACGTGACCGTTGTTCACCAGCTCTGTCATCTGACGGAAGAAGAACGTGAGCAACAAGGTGCGGATGTGACTTCCGTCGACGTCGGCATCGGCCAGCAGGATGATCTTGTCGTAACGAACCTTGCTGACGTCGAAGTCGGCTTCGACCCCCGCCCCAATAGCGGCAATCAAGGCCTGGATCTCGGTGTTCTTGAGGATTTTGTCGGAGCGGGCCTTCTCGACGTTGAGGATCTTGCCGCGGATTGGCAGGATGGCTTGCGTGCGCGGATCACGAGCGTCCTTAGCCGATCCGCCGGCCGAGTTCCCCTCAACGATGAAGAGTTCGCACTCTCGTGGATCGCGCGACGAACAGTCAACGAGCTTGCCGGGCAACCCCGCGCCGTCCAGCGCGCTCTTGCGCCTCGTGAGGTCACGGGCGTGTTGCGCGGCCATCCGAGATCGGGACGCCTGAATCGCCTTGGCCACGATCTGGCCACCTTCGCGAGGGTTCTCCTCGAGCCAGTCGGCCAACTTCTCGTTCGTCGCGCGCTCAACCAGGGATCGGATGGAGACATTCCCCAGTTTGCCTTTGGTCTGACCTTCAAACTGCGGTTCGGCGAGGCGCACGGAGATGATCGCTGTCAGCCCTTCGCGGATGTCTTCGCCCTTTAAGTTGTCCTCTTTCTCCTTCAAGAGATTCCGCTTGCGCGCGTACCGGTTGATGACGTTGGTGATCGCCTTACGAAACCCCTCTTCGTGCATGCCGCCCTCGATGGTGGCAATACCGTTCGCGAACGAGTGGATGCTCTCGTAGTACCCGGTGTTCCACTGGAAGGCAACTTCAACCTCTTGGGCCTCTTCGGACTGCTCGTAGAAGCCGACCTTGCGGAAGAGGGATTCCTTGGAGTTGTTGAGGTGGCGGACGTAGTCGACGATTCCACCCGAATACTTGAAGACCTCCTTGGCCGCACGACCGGATCGTTCGTCCGCGAAACGGATCTCGAGCCCCCGGTTCAGGAACGCCATGATCTGGAGTCGTTCGGTGACTGTCTGAGCTCGGAACTCCACCTCGTCGAAGATCTTCGGGTCGGGGACGAACGTGACCGTCGTTCCCGTTCGACCGTGCGGCGCGACGCCAGTCACCCGCAGTGGACCCTGCGGTTTGCCACCGTCGCGGAACTCCAACTCGTGGTGGTTGCCGTCGCGATCAATCTCGAGGGTCAGTTGCGATGAGAGTGCGTTTACCACCGATACCCCCACCCCGTGGAGACCGCCTGAGACCTTGTACCCGCTTCCACCAAACTTGCCTCCCGCGTGCAGGACGGTCAGGACGATTTCTGCCGCGGACTTGCCGGGATACTGCGGGTGCTCATCGGTGGGGATACCTCGGCCGTCGTCGACCACCCGACAACTCCCGTTGGCGAGGATCGTGACGTCAATCCTGGTGCAGTAGCCAGCCATCGCCTCGTCGACGGCGTTGTCCACGACCTCCCAGATCAGGTGGTGGAGACCGGCCGGACCGGTCGAACCGATGTACATGCCCGGACGAACCCGAACTGGTTCGAGTCCTTCCAGGACGGTGATGTCACTCGCCCCGTAACTGGCTGAACCCTTGGATTTCCCGGTCACGAAACATTCCTCTCGGTCGCGAAATTTGGCGCACTCTGGCGCAGCCGACCACAACAATTCGACCTGTTCATCCTACCCGACTGCGTGTGTCACACTGCCCTCGCTGGCGGGGTCGCCACCGGTGATTACGGCTCGATCACCGAGCGTATCGAGCGTGGTGCATTCCTTCCGAGCGATTCGAAGGCGGCGAGGATATTCGTACTGTCTTGGGTTATTCGCTGAGCGAACGCCCCGGAGGGAACAGAGACAACTAAAACGCCATCTTTGATGAACAGCGGTCGACAACGTCCCCGTAGTGACTCTTCCACGGTCTCGTCCCACATCGATTGCACTTGGTCGACGAGACGGATATCGACACGCCTTAGACGACCAGCGACGTTGTTCAAGATGTCCCCGAGCACCTGTGGATCATCACGCTTTCTTCTCATGAGACGTCGGTGGTGAGATCGATGATCGAGGCAGGCGTCATCTTCGTCGGTAAGGGCATCGCTGTGGTGACCAATGTCTGACCAACGGGGAGGAGTTGTAGGAGTCGATCACTGCGCACGGGATCCAGTTCACTAAAAACGTCGTCGAGGAGCAAGAGGGGGTCGACGCCTCGGCGGAGTTGGATGAGTTCATGGCCCGCCAATCGAAGCGCGAGGGCCAGCGACCGCTGCTCCCCCTGTGACGCTTGCCTTCGGGCATCACGACTGTTGAGCGTAACCAGTACGTCGTCGCGATGCGGACCCTTAGTGGTATGACCGCGAACCAGGTCGTCGTCGAGCGACCGGTGTAACGCCTCGAGTAAGTCGCCCGCCCAAGACTGGTCGTACTCGAGTGCGACTGGTTGACCGTCGTCGGCGAGCGATTCGTAGTACTGATTAACCAACGGCTGAAGTTCTGATAGCAGTCCTCGTCGGTGAGCTACGAGTTCCACACCACTGACCGCGAGATCGGCCGACCACACGTCAAGTTCTTGGTGTTCGCTGGCTGTTGCTCGGCGACCCTGGATGCGCCGTAGTAGGGCGTTGCGTTGGGTCAGGAGACGTGCGTATCGCTCGAGGAGCGGACTCGTGGTGGGATCAACGTCGTTCATCAGGTGGTTCACGAACTCTCGTCGGTGCTCTGGACCGTGACGGACGATGTCGACACCCTCGGGGGTGAACACCGTGAGGGGAAGTGCCTCGGCAAGTTCCGCGCGAGACTGTGGGCGTTGTCCGTTGATCAACATGCGTTTCTGGGTTGATCGAACCCCGTGGGTGAGGGTGAGGTCCACTTGAACACGCCGGTCGTGGTGGAACAGTACGCCATGAACTTCGGCCACTGATTCGCCAGCGCGAACCATGTCAGCGGCACTACTCGTTCGAAACGAACTCGCGGTAGCCAACGCGTACACCGCTTCCAGTACCGAACTCTTGCCCGTCCCGTTGGGTGAGAGAAAGACCGTCACCGATGAGTGGTCGGGGCGAAATTGGAATTCTCGGAAGAGGCGGAAGTTTCGAAGTGTTAATTCGTGGAGTCCCACGAGGATGCGGTTCGCTACTGAACGCGCACGGGCATCAAGAGATACCTGAACCGTACGTCGTCAACCCCGTGAACCATCGCGGGTCGAACCGAGTCGGACATCTCGAGCACGACTTCATCTCCAGGAACCGCCTCGATACCGTCAATCAGAAAGTTCGGATTGAACGCAATCGTCAAATCTTCCCCGACATAATCTGCGTCGACGTTGTCTTCGACGTCGCCGGTATCTTGACTCTGGGTGCGAATCTCCACCATTCGATCCTTGACCATGAGACGCACCGATGACGTCGAGTCTTTCGCTAGAAGTTTGGCGCGCTTGAGCGAAGTGAGCAAGGTGTCTTTCGCAACGCGCAACTGATTCGGGTAGCTCGCGGGAATCAGTTGGAGCACCGACGGGTAATTACCTTCGATCAGGCGTGATGCAATATTGGTGTGCCCGACGACGAAGGAGATCTCGGCGCTCGTGAGCGTGACACCAATTTCGGCGTCGTCGGGGAGCGAGGACGCCGCGCGTTGGAGTTCTTGAAGTGCCCGTGCTGGGACCAGCACGTCGTGGTTGGCTCCAATCGTCGAAACCCCAGGGACGTCGCGGACGGCCAGTCGATATGAATCGGTGGCGATAAGTCGTAGTGCATCGTTATCGCTGGTGAACAACACACCGGTGAGTAGGGGTCGAGCATCGTCGGTCGCCGCCGCTCGAACAACCTGATTAATACCTTGGATAAGGTCACTCGCGGCGATCGATATCAACGCACCCGTAATCGGGGGGAGTTTCGGATAATCGATGACCGCGAAACTTCGCAGTGAGAATTTCGCTCGACCGAGCGAGACCTCAACGGTTTCGTCCCCTCCGTCAACGGTTACCGCCCCAGCTTCGAGTGAACGAACGGCGTCGACAATTAACCGCGCGGGGACGACGACCGATCCGTCCTCGAGACCAATTACGTCAACCATTGTTCGGACCGTGATGTCAAGGTCTGTCCCAGTTACCACGAGGTGGTTGCCCGTCAACGTCAACAACACACCTGACGTCGCGCCGACGAGCCTGGTGGCCACGACACGACTGGCACTACTCAGCGCCTCGACCAGGATGTCGCGTTCAGATTTGAACTTCATGGACTGCCTTTCCTTGACTACTGAGGTTATGTGGGTTGTTCAATGGTAGGAGTGCTTGGTAGTAGTAGGGCTGTGGAAATGTGGATTACTCCTCGAAACTCCTGGTTGTTAGTTGGAACGGACACCAGGGATTTTCAACAACACTGTCAATATTTGCTTCAAGTCCCCTGCTTCAAGATTCAAGTGATGTTGATTTCCCATGAGTTGTGATCGAGGAACCAACAACGATGTACCCACCTTGTTCACAAACCTATTCGAACCCCTCCCCTTGGAGGCGACGTTTGAGGTGGTTGATCTCGGCTAACAAATCACCGTTAACTGGCAACTGTTCCTTGATTTTCTCCACCCCACTGATCACCGTGGTGTGGTTCCGTCCATCGAAGATCCGGGCGATCATCGGGTAGGAATAGTTATTCAGCAGCTCGCGGATCAGGTACATCGCAACGTGTCGTGCGTGGACAAGGGGGCGCAACCGCTTTGAACCACGAATGTCACTCACAGACAGGCCGTAGTAGCCAGATACGACTTCGAGAATCGTTTCGGGTTTTAGGGTGACTTGTTCATGGCCGAGGTTGGTGAGGTGGCTTTTGGCGAGGTCGAGGGAAATCGGTTCCTGGCGCAGATTCGCGAAGGCTCGCAGCATGGTGACCGATCCTTCGAGTTCGCGAATATTGTCTCGCACCCGATGGGCGATCCACTCAGCGACGTCACGGGGTAACTCAACCCCCTCCCCCTCCGCCTTGGAGTGGAGTATCGCGATTCGGGTCTCAAGGTCTGGTTGATCGATCTCGGTGACGAGTCCTTGGAGCAAACGACTCCGGAAGCGCTCTTGAATACCAGCCAAGTCTCTCGGTGAGCGATCCGACGTGAGAACAATTTGCTTACCCTCACCATGCAGGGCGTTGTAAGTGTGAAAGATCTCCTCGTGGAAGGTCTCACCGCGCGTCTCCATGAACTGGATGTCGTCGATGAGCAACACGTCATTCTCGCGGTATCGCTCATGCAAGGCGAGTTGGGTCCGTGTCTGAATTGCGCGAATGAAGTCGTTCAAGAAGGTCTCGGTGGACACGTAGAGAACTTTGCGACCGGGATAGTTTTCGTGGACGTAGTTACCAATGGCGTGCAGCAGGTGCGTCTTACCAAGTCCGGAATTGCCATAGATCATCAACGGGTTATAGGCACGACCAGGTGTTTCAGCCACTGATTGCGCCGCCGCGAAAGCGAGTCGATTCGATGATCCAGGTACGAAGGAATCAAATGTCATTCGTGGATCGAGACGAGCAGGCCGATCGATGCTCGGCGCGAACGGTGAGGGAGACGACGGTGATGATGATGCGAGACCGGAAGCGACATCATCGTCGAAGGTGGCGATTGATTGATCGCTAATGGTTAGCGAAACCCGAACATCCTCACCCACGATTTGACGTGCTTGATCGATAATGAGTGAGAGGTATCGCTGTTGAACGCGCTGGAGTTGAATTTGATTTGGTGCACCGATAATCAACTCACCGTCGCGGTAATCCACAAGGCGAAGTGTGTTCAATCCGGCGGACCAGACAGCCTCAGAGGCATTACTCCGTATGGACTCACGTAGCGCTGACCAGATGTCATCCCCATTCGCCACAGCGTTCCTCCACAAGTCGACATCGACATTATCCACAGGGTGACACCGCGTGCTCGTGGTTTGTCCCTGGGTCAGTTACGTTACACCGTCGATGGTGGGTTGGGAGTTGGACTGGTCGGTGCGGTAAGATTGCCAACGCTGTCGCTCGCCACCCCCCAGGGGGGTGCTGCGAAGCGGCTGTGACATCGTGAGAAGAGGTTTCTGTGAAGCGGACGTATCAACCTAATAAACGTAAGCGGGCTAAAACACATGGTTTTCGATCGCGCATGCGTACACGCGCCGGTCGATCCGTGCTTAAGTCTCGACGCGACAAAGGTCGCCACTCATTGACGGTGTGATTGATGCCCGATCGGGTTCGAACCCGACGGCAATTTGCACGGTTTACCAACCCGGATTCGCGGGGACGAAGTGGACCATTGCGTGCGGTATTCGTTGACGACGAGCCTGGTGGTTGCGGCGTTGCCGTGGCCTACGCAATCAGTCGAAAAGTCGGCAATGCGGTTGTGCGAAACCACATCCGTCGCCGTCTCCGCTCGTTGTTCGACGAATTTCTACCTTCCATCCAATCTGGTACATACCTGATCAGATGCGGAAATGAGACAGGAAACCTTTCCTATGACGAACTCAGAACCCACCTTCGCGAAGCACTCGACCGAGCCCACGTCCTCAAATAGCTGTGGAGTAGGCGCCAAAGCACTTCTGCGCGTGATCGCGTTCTACCAGAAATTCACCTCCGGACGACCGTCGCCGTGCCGTTTCTATCCATCATGTTCAAACTATGCCCTCGAGGCGATTGCGGAGCACGGGGCGATTCGTGGAACGGGGCTGGCAATTCGACGAGTCAGTCGGTGTCGCCCCCTCGGTCCCCACGGTGTTGACCTCGTTCCTGAATCACGGCGCAAGACAAGGAGTCCGAAGTAATGGCATCCATTAAGCACTCGATTGGCGCGCTATTCCAACCAATCTTCCACCTCTTTGGATGGATTCTGGCCTTTCTCTATGGTCTTATCCCCAACTACGCCGTCGCCATTGCTCTCTTGACGATTGTCATCATGGGGGCATTGACCCCCTTCACGGTCAAGAGCACCAAATCCATGATGGCGATGCAGAAACTGCAGCCCGAAATCAAGAAACTGCAGCAGAAGTACAAGGGTGCGGAGAACCGACAGATCCTCAACGAAGAGCTGATGCGGCTCTATCGGGAGGAGGGAGCAAATCCAGTAGGCGGTTGCCTCCCCGTCCTGCTCCAAGCGCCATTTCTGTTTATTTTGTATAGTGTTATTCGGGGTCTGACAAATGTCACGCCGGCCGGCGTTGTTCAGCCACGGTATATCCCGACGTCGTCGAAGATGTATCACAATCTGATTGCGTCCCACGGCCAGATCAACGCCTTCGGGATGGACCTGAACCTCAAGCCGTTTAGCCACCACTCATCGGTGGCGGCGACAATCCCCTTCTTCGTGTTAGTGGCACTTGCCGTCGGGTTGCAGTACTTCCAGATGGCCCAGATGAACAATCGAAGCAAGAAGACCGGTCAGGCGATGCCGAGTCAGCAGCAGATGCTCCAGCGCTTTCTGCCAATCTTCTTCGCGTACTTCTATATCGTGATCCCAGCGGCTGTGGTCCTCTACATGATCGTGTCCACGATCATTCGAATCATCACCCAAGATCTGATGTTCCGAGCGGGAGTGTCAAATCCCAACAAGGAGAAGGAGCGGTCGATTCCGGCGACGGGGACAATCGAAGCCAAAGAGCCAAAGCCGAAGTCCGAGGCCGTGGAATCAAAACCTTCAACTATCAAGCCCCAGCAGCAGACTCGTTCACGATCGAAGCGAAAGAGAAAGGCGCGTTAACCCATGGATTGGGTAGAAACAACTGGCAAATCAATTGACGAGGCAACAAGCAGAGCACTCGCCCACCTCGGGGTGAACAAAGATGATGCCGAAGTCGAAATCCTTGAGGAGCCGAAGACGGGATTATTTGGTCGGGTGAAGGGCGAGGCCCGCGTTCGTGCCCGCGTTCGTCCGACTGGTCCACGGCCAAAGCGGACCCGTCGTTCAGGTGGTGGTCGCGAGGATCGTTCGAACGGTACCGCGCCGCGGGGCGACAAACATCGGGGTCCGAAGAGTGCGGATGCACCAGGACGCAAGGCAGCTGGGCAGTCTGGCTCCAACCGAGACGGTGCGCCAAAGGAAAAGAAGGAAAAGGATAGTCACGGGGAGAATCACCCCAAGAAGCCGAATAAAGATAAAGGGGCCCCACGGGTCGAGAAGAGTCCGACGAAGGAGGACACAGTGGCCGAGGGAATCTCTCTAGCCGAGCAGGGTGCAATCGCGAAGGAGTTCCTCGTAGGACTCCTCGCATCAATGGGGATCACCGCCGACGTGTCGGTGAGTGAGTTGGACGAGGAGACAGTCGAATTGGCGGTGAATGCGAATCCACCGACAGAACTTGGAATTCTCGTTGGGCCGAGAGGAATGACGCTCCAAGCACTCCAAGAAGTAACGCGTACGGTGGTGCAGGCGAAGAGCCCAAGTCGAACGGACCGGATCCTCGTTGATGTAGCGCAGTACCGTGAGCGCCGCGTTGCGGCCCTTGGGCGCTTTGCCGAAAAGGTTGCGCAGGAAGTAATTGAGACTAACGAGGAGCGAGCTCTCGAACCGATGTCAGCGGCGGATCGGAAGGCCGTTCACGATGCATTGAGTAACCTCGACACGGTCGTTACTCGTTCCGAGGGCGAAGAGCCCCGTCGTTTCGTGGTGATTGCGCCGGCGTAGTCGTTCTCGTGACATCACATTGGTTATCCCGCGCCCTCGAGGAATCGAGGGCGCGGGGCTTTTTAGGACCAGGGGCCATCGAACCACAGATCGAGCACGCCATCGGTTTTATCGAGGCCTGGGAAGCCCACCGAAGTAGTCCGCCAGCGAATGTCCTGGACCTCGGTAGTGGCGGCGGCCTTCCTGGTTTGGTGTTGTTGGACACTTGGGAACGACCAATCGTTTTCTTGGATTCGATGGAGAAGCGAACGAACTTCATACTTGAGGTTCTCCAGTGGGAGGATGTCCCATCTGGCGGAAGTGTCTGGCGGGGTCGCGCTGAAGTCCTCGCACGAGAAACGCGGTCCGATTCAAAATTCGATCTTGTGACTGCTCGTTCGTTTGGTTCCCCCGCTGTGACAGCGGAGTGTGCGGTTCGCTTCCTTGAGGTCGGCGGTCTCCTGATCGTCTCAGAGCCCCCATCGAGTCCAAATCGCTGGAGCGCCAAAGGCCTCAATGAACTTGGATTGCAGTCGCGGGGGTCGTATCGGAAGAGGGCGGGATTCCAGCTCATCGAGAAGGTACGCGCCACTCCCCTACGATTTCCGCGGTCAATTGGCATACCAGGAAAGACCCCACTCTTTTAACGAATCATGACGATCGGCCAAACCTTGGCGTATTCGTCAACCCTCACAATGTTTCACGTGAAACAACACGATCATGTGGATTACCGTTTCTCAGTCAATGGAATTCGCCGGCTGGATTTGTCGGTTTCTTGGCCCGAGGCGGCAGTGCGCAAGAAGGAAACCCTCGTTACGGTTTGGCCCAAGGTCGACCGTCAGGCGAGATACTCCTTGAATTAACCCTCGTTAGAAGCACTACGTGAGTAAATACCTGACTTCCTCCTGGTTTGGCCAAGGGATGGTCCGTTCGGGATTAATGGTCTCGCGTCTGGCCACGTTCCGTGGAGACGAGAAAATGTCGTCTGAGAGATGGAGCAGGTCATCAACGTGGGTGGTCACTGTGAGCTCGGGAAGAATGGTCCATCCAGTATCAACCTGCCTCCGTCGCGGAGGTCCTTCCTCAATCGTTGAGTCTTCAACCGGTGATTCAAGAAAGGCAATGAGTCCGCCTGAATGAGGGAGAACCGCGGGAATTCTCCGGCCCTGGTGTTTCACGTGAAACATCCCGAATCGGCCTCAGGATTGAGAGTAGGTAGTCCCTGCTTCGAAGATCAACTCTGATGTATCGGACGCGAGGTACCAGAATCGAGTGTTTCACGTGAAACATCCCGAATCGACCATGAGATCAGTGTCGTAACGAATCACTGTCACTCTCGACACTTGGGCTGACGTGGTGGTGATCGATCACAGGCAGAAGTGATGTGGAATCGACGATCAAGTTCGATCCGTCTCGCCACATCTCCGCACTTGGGGAAAAGCGGTATCCGTCTCAGTACAGTAAAAGTGCCCACAAGGTACCCCGCTACTGGCAATCCGGCCGCCGCGAGTCTTCGGTCCCACAGCCCAGCGGTTGCAAGCGTCTTAGCGAGATCTACTGCATCCAGACGGATACCCACTTTTGGGGAATGCGGGCTCGCAGTGCGAAGCGTTCTCGATCAGTGGTTCCTAATCTGCATCGCGGGGCTCAATTTAGCCAGAGTGAAGCTCATTCGCAGGGAAGGTTGGGCATTCGGGCCTAGTAACTACCACGACCGATAGTAGCCACGTCTCTGAGATGGCTGTGACCAGCACGTAGAGCATATTGACCACCCTGGTCGAAAGGATGGTGATCTTCGGGCCACCTTCAGAAGAGAATGGTGTTCGTACCGGGGCGGTGAGTGGGCCTACGAGGTGCTCTGATGCTGGCAATCCGACCGCAGCGAGTCCCCTACTTCACAACCCGGAAGCCGCACTCGTTTCGCGAGATTGTCTGGATCACGACCGAAACCCTCTCCTCTGCAATCGACGAACCGGATGATGATTTGTGTCGAACCAGTATCTGCCTTCGTACAGGTGGAGAAGTCATACTTGAACAAGAGATCAGTTCCGTTGTTTCGATGCGGACGTTGAGTGGCCGTGGTAGAAAACTACCCAGTATCAGCTCCGCTTCGTCGAGCTCATCGGAGCCGTTTCTCATAGTTAGCCAAGGTCTCCGCGAGTGTTTCACGTGAAACATCTTGGTGATTCCGGGGACGGGATACTCACGCGCTCCCGTGTAATCCCCAGTATTTCAGGTATAATTCGGACTTTATGACGAGAGGTGATGAGTCGACGTCGTGTTCCGCGCCGCCGCTCATCGATGTTTCACGTGAAACAT
>LMAD01000030.1 GCA_001443545.1 Acidimicrobiaceae bacterium RAAP-2 | reverse complement strand
GGACCAGGTGCGCGCCGCGACCGAGCCCGAGCTGCTGGTCGGCCTCGACTGAGACGCGGTGGCGCCGAGGGGTTCGGTAGTGTCGTGCTGGTGAGCGCACGAGGTGCAGTCTTTGCGAAGGCGCGGGTCCAAGATGGCTGAACGGCGTCCGACACCAGCCGGTGCGGTTGGTCCACCCGACCTGGCGACCAAAGCGGCTCCGAGGGCGACTCGCAATGCGCCCAAGAGCAAGGGCATGAGAACGCGGCGAGCCCTGTTGCGAGCGGCTGAAGAGGTATTCGGTGCCGTGGGCTATCACGATGCGTCGATCGTGAAGATCACCGAATTGGCGGGAGTGGCGCAGGGAACGTTCTACCTCTACTTTTCGGGGAAACAAGAGATCTTCGATGAGGTTGTGGCCGACCTCAACCAGCAGGTCCGTCACGCGATGTCCGAGGCCGCTCGGGGCGCGACGACACGGTTGGAGGCGGAGCGGATGGGCTTTGCCGCTTTCTTTCGGTTCACCGCCGAACATCCAGCGCTTTATCGAGTCATTCGACAAGCGGAGTTCGTGTCGCCTCAGGCACTGCGAAATCATTACGAGACGATCATCGAGAACTACACGCCCTTCCTCAGCGACGCGATGGAGACCGGCGAGGTTGCCGCGGGGGATCCGATGGTGCTGGCGTGGTCGTTGATCGCCGTTGGTGAAGCAATCGGCATGAGATGGATTCTGTGGAACGAGGCCCATGAAGTTCCCCCAGAAGTCTTCAGCGAGATGGTGACCATCATCGCTCGCATGTTGGGTGGCCGCACGTTAGCGCAGGCTTCGGAGGTCGAAAGTCTCACGAATGTGAACGGTGTAAAGGGCTCGGGGTGATCTGATGGGCTCGTCGACGTTTGGCAAGTTGGCGATTTCGACCACCGATTGCGGATTGACGCAACAGTCGAGCTCGCTACTGCGCGACGGTGACGACAGCGGGGATGCCCGATGACGGACTTCGTTCGCGACGACCACCTCGTGGGTGATTGGCTTCGTGCGAGTGCGACGCGCGATCCCCATCGCATCGCAATCGAGTTCGAAGATCATGCCATCTCGTATCGCGAACTCGACGACCAGTCGACCCAGCTGGGCCGCGCTCTAGTCGGCCGCGGACTAGAACCCGGCGACCGCATAGCGACGATCACCGAGAACTGCCCAGACCACGTCACACTGTTCTTCGCCTGTGCGAAGTCCGGTCTTATCCTTGCGCCATTGAATTGGCGGCTGAGCCTCGATGAGTTACGGGTGCAGCTCGACCTCTTCGAGCCAACGTTGCTCGTCGTCTCGGACTCTCAGTGGTCCCGAGTCCTTGATGAACCAACGTGGTCGACGCGCCCGATGATGCACCTGGAGACGTTGGTCACCGATCTCGGGCCGGCGTCAGACACTTCGGACCTTCCCCCCGTGCAAGAGCACGATGGGCTGTTGCTCATCGCGACGTCTGGTACGACGGGTGCGCCCAAGGGTGCACTCTTAACTCACGCGAACTGCTACTGGACCAATCGGGGGCTCGAACTGGCCGTACCGCTCAGCCCCGATGACGTGGTGCTGCAGGTCTTGCCGCAGTATCACGTTGGTGGGTGGAACGTCCAACCCCTGCTCGCATGGTGGCGAGGAGCCACCGTCGTACTCGAGTCGGCTTTTGATCCGGCGCGGGTCCTCGACCTGATCGAACGTCGTCGAGTGACCACCATGATGGGGGTACCCACCACCTATCTGATGTTGGCCCAGCACCCGAATTTCGACGGTGCCGACTTCGCCAGTCTGGGTACGGTCGTTTCCGGCGGCGCGGCGATGCCCCGGACGTTGCTTGACCTATGGCGAGCGAAAGGCGTCTCGATTGCCCAGGGGTACGGGTTGACCGAAGCCGCTCCAAATGTCTGCTGTCTGCCGCCCGAGAGCGCCGCTGGCCATCCGGGGTCGGTGGGCGTTCCCTACGCGTTCGTTGACGTGGCGATTCGAGACGTATACGGTGTCGCCGTCGTGGGTGCGGGACGCGGTGAGCTATGGGTTCGGGGCCCTAACGTCTTCGCCGGGTATTGGCGCAATCCGGCCGCCACCGCCGACGTGCTCGACGAGGGTTGGCTCAATACGGGCGACGTTGCCGAACGTGACGGCGACGGCTTCTATCGAATCATCGGCCGCACGAAGGAGATGTTCATCTCCGGCGGCGAGAATGTTTTTCCCGTGGAAGTCGAACGGGTCTTGACCGCATTCGACGACGTGGCGGAGGCCGCCGTGGTCGGCATCGCCGATGCGAAGTGGGGCGAGGCGGGGGCGGCGTTCGTCGTACCTCGTCGTGGTGCCTCACTCGACGTGGCGGCACTGTTCGCGCACTGTCGCGCACACCTGGCGTCGTTCAAGGTCCCGCACTCAATCGAGGTGGTCCCCGAGCTCCCGCAGACCCATATTGGCAAGGTGAACAAAGCCGCGCTCAAAATTAGGGCGAGCAGTATTCGCTGAGGTCGACAGACGGGGCCGAGAACACGGCGTCGAACGACGACCGATTCGTCGTGACCCGTTGGACGGGATCTCGCACGAGGACAGGCCCCCGTGCGCCGAGACCATGAAGCCCACTCCCTTCGATGAGTAGGACGTCACCGGGGTGTAAAACTAAAATCGAACTACATATTTCTTATTCAACCAGTAAAATGTGACGTACTTTAGCGATGTAAAGAATTCAACGGGCGATGTGACACCAGGTCTCTACGGTGATGAATGGGTAGAAAGTCCCGGAAGAGTGAAAAAAAATCACAAAAATATCACCGTAGAATTGTGCAGTAATTCGAGGGGGTACGTTGGCGCGAGTGGATCGGAAAAATTCGACGACCAGGAAGCACATCTTGGAGTCGACGGTTGACCTCCTGGCTCTCCAACCGAGCGCCGAGATTCGCGTCACTGACATCGCCAAGCGGGCGAACGTCGGGATTCCGACGATCTACTATCACTTCTCGTCGCGAGAGGTCTTGATCTCGGAAGCCCAGGTGGAGAACTTTCGCCAGCTGATGGCTAGCCGCCACGAGCACATGGGCGAGATGCGCGACGCAATCGACGGTGGCGACCAAGAGCAGTTCACCGATGCGTTTCATCGTTATCACCTCAACAACGCGTCTGCGGCGTCCATCGAATCAATGTGGGACTTCGTACGGGTTCTCGCCGATATCAGAACCGACCACGTCGCCCGTCGTCGATTCGTCGAGATTCACGACGCCGAGCTCGAAGAGCGTGTTGCTATCTACGCCGACGCCCAACGGCTGGGGTGGCTGAATACTGACATCGACGCGCGCGCCTACGTGGCCCACTCCGGAACCGCGGTGCTGGGCCGAATCCTCCTCGAGGGGTCCGAACACTTCTCCATTGACCCCGAGGCGATGCACCAGATGATGTGGGGGTGGATTGGTCCGAGGGCCGCAACCGCGGAGGGATAGTCTCGCTCGGGACGCGACCGTCGTGACGGATCGATCGGTCGGATACCCCGGTGCGCTGCTGCGTTCGGCCGGGTGTCGCCCAAAAGGAGCCCCGTGTCGATTCGCCGTAGCAGCATCGGTCTCGCATCACTCGTCTTCGTCCTCGCCGTATCGACACCGTCGACGTCGACGTCGACGTACGTCGCGCTCGGCGACTCGTATTCGTCGGGCGCTGGACTCGGGCCATTTCTCGCCGGACCGGCGAGCTGCAGTCGGTCGCCCGAGGGATACCCCGCGCTCATATCTGATACGACGTCGATGCGGCTCGATTTCGTGGCCTGTGCGGGTGCGACCACCGCGCAGATCAGTGCCCAGGTCGTGAACGCGCGAGCCGCGCTGCGTCGAGCCGCGCTGGTCACCGTGACGGCGGGGGGCAACGACCTCTCGTTTTCGAACCTCCTCGTTTCGTGCGTCGGAGTGGTCAGTTCGCCGGCGTCGTCCACCGTGCAATACCTCTCGTACGCGAGTGATCCGGTGGCGTGCACGGCCGCGGTCGCGGGACTGCTCGGCGCGCAGTTCAACAGCGCGACCGGCACGTTGACGACGCCCCGGGCGATGACCTCCGTCGCCCAATCGCGCCAGTCTCCGCTCGAGCGGCGATTAAGCACGCTCGATCCTCGCCGCGAGCACGACGGGTAACGCCGGTGCCGGTGCGCACGTGGTGGTCGTCGACTACCCGGTACTCCTCTCGAAAGTGACGGCGCCGATCTGCCTCGTCGGTCCGTCGCCGATGCAACTCACGTCGGCGCCGGGGGTGAATCCCGTCTTTCCCGCGGTGGCAGCGAAGGAGTTCGAGGCGATCAACGGAATCTTGCGGCGCGAGATCGAGACCGTGGTCGGGAGAATTCGCTCTCACACCGCGCGTGGTGGTCTCCACCGCCACCGCCTTTCCGCCAATCAACTGCACGAGCGGCACGTCACCTGACCTCAACGGTTTGTCAGTTTCTTCGCTCCAATCCGGTGGTTCGTTCCATCCCGCCGCCGCGGGTCAAGCCCTGCTCGCGGGATCGGTTCGGGCCGCGCTTCGCCGTTGCTCATCACGCTAGGACGATCACGTCAGCCCGCACCGCGTCGATGCGCCATCGGGTCACGGATATAGGGTCAATCGATGGTTCGACGTGCGGTGTCTACCCCCAGTGCTCCCTCAATAGTTCGACGGATCGGGTCCGTCGTCTTCTCGTTGGTCGCGCTGGTGCTCGTCCCCACGCTCAATCAAGCCGGAGCGGCACCCACGAAGCCGGATCTGAGAGCGTTGGGTGGGCTGACGAACTACGTCGCTCGGGTAACGGACAACGGCGTCGTCGCCGCGATCTACCACGTTCACAGTCCGACGGATTGGGAGTACTTCACCAGTGGGCGTGCACCGTTGGGGATTGACATCGGTGGATCCAACTACGGCCGGGTTCCCGTGGTTTCGGGTTCGACCGTGAGGTTCAAATGGGAGCGCCTCGGATCGGCTCAGCCGTACGATCACACGCCCTATCCCAGTTACGCTTCGGGATTTGCGGCCCTCAGCCACGGGTCTGGAGTAAAACTCGTTCGTGGGGCGACGTGCGACGTGGCCAACACCGTTGGGCACGTGTGGCGTTTCGCGGCGAAGGCGCCCGGAGCCGCGTTTCCCCACGTGAGCGGTTGCGTCGCCGACCATTCCGGCGCGTTGCTCACCTACGATCAGGCGCCGATTCAATCCTTCACGATTCTCAGCGTGGGCGACGTGCCCGTGATTCGGCTGCCGTAGCTCAACGGACGGATTGGCGTCGAGAGCATTGTCGACCGTGGCGAGGTTGTCCGATCGCGGCCATCGTGTCGCCTAGATTTCGACAGCAAACCGGCGAGACGGTACCCCGTCGGCTACGCGCCGAATCGTCGTTCGCGGCGGGTGAAATCTCGAAGGGCTCGAAGGAGGTCGATCCGTCGGAAGGCCGGCCAATAAGGGTCGACGAAGGCGAACTCCGCGAAGGCCGACTGCCAGAGGAGAAAACCCGAGAGGCGCGATTCGCCACTCGTACGAATGACGAGGTCGATATCGGGCAGGTCGGCGGCGTAGAGGTTCTTGGCGATTCCTTGTGCGTCGATCCGTTCGGCGATGTCGTCAGCCGCGACGCCGTGATCCGCGAGGTCGGCCACCAACGAGCGGCAGGCGTCGACGATCTCCTGACGGCCGCCGTAACAGAGCGCGATATTGACCACCATGGAAGGGTCGTTGACCGACGCCGTACGATCGACGGCCTCCTTCGCGGCCTGCGCCAACGTTGGTGGCAGCAGATCGAGGCTGCCACTGACCGCGAGCGAGAACCCGAGTCGGTGCGCTTGGGTCGGGAGGCGTTCGAACAAGCGGCTGAGCACGTCGAAGTACGGCTCGAGCTCGTCGGTCGGCCGACGGAGGTTCTCGGTGGAGAGCACCCACACGGTCACGGCCCTGATGCCTAACTCGGCGCACCAGGTCAGGAGTTCTTCGAACTTCGCCATGCCGGCTTGGTAGCTCGTTCGGTACTCGCCACCCTCTTCACGGGCGAAACGCCGGTGTCCATCCATAATGACGCCGATGTGTCGTGGCAGTGACGCGGTGGGCAGACTCGCCGATAACCGTCGTTCGTACAACCGATATAGGGACCGCGACAGGGCCACGAGTCTTCCCCCAGGTGTTGAATTGAAACCCACTCGATGTTACCTGAGGTTGGTGGCTGCTCCGTTGTCGCGGCGCACGCCGCTGTCGCACGGTGCGGTTATCTTCTGAACCGTGCCGGACGTTCTCTTTTGGGTCGGCGAGGATCTCGGTCAGCTCGCTGCGATGTTGGGTCGCGTCGGCTATCGATCAGCGAACCCGCTCGAACCGGTGACCGTGGTGGTCCCCAATCCGCTGGTCGGCCAGTGGCTCGAGCAGCATCTCGCGCGCCACGGTGGTGCCGCGGACGGGGTCACCGCGAACCTCGACGTCATCTTGCCCGCGACGTTCATCGGCCGCGCGCTCTACGACGACCCGAACGACTTGAGCCACTGGACCGCGGACGGTTTCGCGATTGGGATGCTGAGCGCTCGACGTGAGCCACGCGACCTCAGCGTCGCCGAAGCGGTACGTCGCGGTCAGAATCTCGCCGACGTCCTCTACTGGCGCCCCGACGAGTTCGGTGCGTACCTCAAGGTCGGGGCCAACACGTGGGAACGAGCGGCGGTTCAACGGCTCGAGCAGCGAGGCGTCCACTCGCCGTGGGCGTCACTCGAGAACGCCCCCACGGCGACGGGCAAGGTCTTCGGTGAGAATGTGATCCTCTTTGACTGTGGCGAGCTCTCCCACGGCGCGCTCCTGGCTCGAGCGGTGGAACGAGTTGGCGCGACGACCAGCGTCAACGGCTTCCTCGTCGCGCCACCGGGCTTCACGGTTGAGCACGGCACGTCACGGGCTTCGGAGTCCTCGTTGGTCGAACGGTGGTCGACGCGAACCGCCGCGCACTTGCGTCAGTGGCGAGAGAACTGCCCGTCGGCGCAGTGGCGGACGGTTCCATCGACCGGACGTCCGGTAGCGAGCGGCACCGTCGTGGAACGACTGACGGCGCCATCGTCGCCGAGCGCGCATCGTCTGACGACGACTCCACTGCTCGAGGTGCACGGCGCCATCGGATACGCGCGACAGGTGGAGATCGCCCGTGAGGCGATTCTGACCACGATCCACGACGCCGGAATCGCCCCGCACGACGTCCGCGTCGTGACGACTGACGCCGAGCGATTCGTCCCCCTCGTGAATGAGTACTGGTCACACCACGGTGCAGCGACCGCACCCCGGCTCCAGTTCGAGGTGGCCGACCCGTCGCTGACGCATCCGAGCGACCGGCTTCGCGGCTTCACCCGGCTACTCGAGACCATCGCCTCCCACTTCACCCTCTTCGATCTCGTCACGCTGCTCAGCGAACCGTCGATTCAACGGGGTATCGGGCTGTCTCGTCGCGACGTCGAGCGCGTCCTCGAGTTGGCGGTGTCTAGCGGCGTGAACCTGGGGTTGGACGGCCGGACTCGGGAGTCGGTTGGCGCATTCGACGGCGATGACGACGCGGGGACGTGGGGGCGGTTTCGTGACCGTGGGATGCTCGCGTCGGTCTACGACATCGACGAAGGAGACGCCGCGCTCACGATCTGGCCGATCGGCGTACCGGCCGACCTGCCGGTGATGGCCGAGCTGTCCCAACTCCTCAGTACGTTGACGCGAGCGAACGTCGCGTCGGGCGAGCCCCGCACGATCACCGGCTGGACAGAACTGTTCACGAGTTGGGCGGCGTTGGTCGCGAGCCCGGTCGGTGTGATCGACGTCGGTCTCAATCGTGCGTTTGAGCGTTTGCACCACCTGGCGCAATCGAGCGAGGGCGACTTTACCTTCGACGAGGTTCGCGAATTGTTCGAACGGTCGGCCGCCACGGTCGGGGGTAGTTCGGTCGTTGGACGCGGGGGCGTCACGATCCAAGATCCCTACGCCCTCAGCCACGCCCCTTATCGGGTCACGTGCATCCTCGGCCTCGACGACGAGTTGCTCCCGGGACGGTCGTCGAACGGCGCGCACCTCGGGGCACCGCGGCCCGGGGACCCCTCGCCCCGAGAACGCTTCCGGGCTGCTCTCGTCTCGTTGCTCGTGACCACGACCGACCGGGTGATCATCCTCACGAACGACCGCGAGGTCAGCGACGGGTCGGCACTGCCCCCACCCCTCGCGCTGGCGGAGTTGATTGACGCACTCGCGATTCCCGACTTCGACGGGGTGGGACTCAAGGTCGACTGGCGCCGCCACCCGCGCTACGCCTTCTCGACTTCGTCGCCCGGGCCCGAGGACGAGCGTTCCAGTGAGCCGGATCTCGTACTCGACGATGACGCCGCGAGGGTCTCCTTTAGCCTGGATCCGATCGCCGCCGAACTCGGGACGCTGCTCTATAACAAACCGGACCCAACGCTGGACGACGACCTCGCCGTCTCAGCGTCCATGATTCCGGCGGTGTCTCCACCGCCGACCATCGAATTGCGTCGCCTGATTCGTTTCATCGGGGACCCCCAGCGCTCGTTCCTCGCGACGGTCTTCAATGGAGCGGCGGTGCCGGAGCAACGTCCTGAGCTGCCCGACGTCCCCGCGTTGGACCTCGACAACGCGTTGTGGTTGTGGAACGTGCGTCGGACGATGGTGGAGCGGGCGCTGGAAACCGGAATGCTGGTCGAACCGGGCGGCCACCTCGACGATGCGGTGGCCTCGGTGGCGGCGGGGTTTCGTGATCGAGTGCGCCACCGGATCGACGTCTCGACGCTCGTCTCATTCGTCGACCATCACCGCCGGGACCTTGCAGTTATCGCCGCGGTCCGTGCGCCGTGGAGCCGGCGTCCCGCCGACGTTCCCGGACTCGACCGGCGCGTGACTCGGCCGGCGATCGAGGTCTACGACACGGGGCGCGGTCCGACCGTGGTCCAGTGGACCGTCTCCAAATCGTTCACGTCATCGCTCGTCCACGTCCTCATCACGATGGCGGCGGCGACCGCCGAGTCGGGCGCGCCGGTCTCGGCGGTGCTCGTACGTCCGGACTACGGCGCCGATCCATACCAGGGCAACCCGTACGTCACGATGACCTGGCGCCCCGACCACCCGGTGCGCTCGGCGGTGACGGTCTTGAACGAACTCACCTCGTTGTACCTCGAGCAGTTCGAGGCCGTGCCGTTGCACTTCTTGCGAACGTCGTTCGCCGAGTCCCCTTCGTCGGAGTTGGAACCGATATTCGGGAGTTCGCCCAGTCGCGCGTGGGAGGGTGGCGCGTACCGCGCTGCACGGGGCGGTGAGCGAGCGAACGGGGCGAACCAGCTGCTGCTGCCCTTCTCGTTCGAGGAGATTCGCGAGCTCTCCGGTCACGCCTTTCGTGACGGCGCCCGACGGCTCCAGGGACTCTTCGACGACGTGATGGTGACCTCGAGTACGACCAACGGTCCGGCCTGGTCGTCGGGGGACGCCCAGTGGGGCGCTGGCTGATGGAGCGCTTCAACGTTTCGTCGAGTCCTCTGCGTCGAGCCGACGGCCGAGATGGCGTGCCGCATCCGTTGCTCATCGAGGCGAGTGCCGGGAGTGGCAAGACCTGGACGCTCGCCCACCTCGCGGTGCGATTCCTACTCGAAGATGGCGTCACCCCCGACGAGATGTTGCTCGTCACCTTCACCCGCGACGCGGCCCGCGAGCTGCGCGGACGCGTGCGTGATCATCTCGGCGCGGTCCTCGCGTACTTGGCGCGCCTCGAGGCGGGGACCGCCGTGGCCCGCTACGAGTGGGAGCGGTACTTCGAGTCGATCGATCCCCCGCGTCGCGAGTTCCTGATCGCCACCGGTCGTCATCAGCTCGGACGGTTGGACGAGTTGCACGCCCAGACGCTGGACTCCTTCGCCGCGGAGTACGTCGAGTCCGCCCCGCGCACCATGAGTCAGGCCGAGCGCCAGTGGCGACAGGCCGGTAACGAGGTGATCGCGGCGTACGCGCTCGGCTCGGCCGAGAACCTGGCCCTGCTGGAACGCCACTCGACCCTCGAAACGGTGCGAGTGGTGGCCCGAGTGCTGTACGACGCGGGCGTGCGTCGCGTGCGGGGCCGTACGAGCGCCCCGCCTTCGCTGACGATTCTGCCATCGCCGGACGAGCTCGACGGGTCGGAGACCGCGCGGGCGGCGCGAGTGCAGTACGACCTGGCGCTCGCCATCGTCGAACGTTTCGGCGAGCTGCTCGACCAGGTGCGCGCCACGACGTTCTCCGAAGTCATGCTCGGACTGCTCGAACGCACGACGGACTCGGGCGCCGAGGTCTTCGTCGACCGGATGCGCCAGCGCTTCCGAGTCGTCATGATCGATGAGTTCCAGGACACGAACCACCTGCAATGGGAGATCTTCACGCGGCTCTTCCTCGACGCTCCCGAGACCCGCCTCGTCGTCGTCGGTGATCCCAAGCAGGCCATCTACCTCTTTCGTTCGGGCAGCGTCGAGGTCTTCCTCGCGGTGCGCTCCATGTGCGTGGCCCGTGGCGTGCCGGTCACGTCGTTACCGGACAATCACCGATCGGCCCCGGATCTCCTCGAGTGCGTCAACCAGTTCTTCGACGGGGCGTCGTTCCGCTACGACGTCGACGCCTACCGCCGTGACCTCGCGATCGATTTCACTCCCGCCCACGCGTTCCTCGACCCCGTCCCGACGCCCCACCTGCTCTCGCTGCCGGGGGACGACCGGGCACCGATGCACGTGCGTGTGGGTCGCCTCGATGACGCCACGATCCGCGCCGAGGTCGCCGATTACGTCGCGCTGGTCCACGCCCGCGGGGCGCGGTACTCCACGATCGCGGTGCTCTGTCGGACGAAGGAACAATGTCTGGCGGTGCAGCGCCAGCTCTCGCGCCGGGCGATTCCCGCGACGACGTCGGCCGACGAGAGCGTCGTGACGAGTCGGGCGGCCTTCCAGCTGCGGCTCCTGCTCGTCACCCTGGCCGATCCGCAGGAGTCCACCCATCGTGAAGTCCTGCGGGCGTCATGGTTCCGCGACCTCGTCGGCCGAGACGACGGACCCGACGAACTCGTCAATCGACTCGGCGAGGAGTTCGCAGTTCACGGGGTCGCCGCCATCACGCGACTCCTGCACCACCGCGGCGTGCTCGCCACGGTCATGTCACTGCGCAACGGTGAGCGGCACCTGACCGATCTCTGGCACCTGGCCGAGATGATGGGCGCGGAGTGCCGGACGGTTCGTTCCCTGCCACTGCTGCTCGACTGGCTCGACAACGCCGCGAACACCGATGACCTCGAGTCGAACGCACGATCTCGTCGGCTGGAGACCGAGAGCGACGCGGTGCGGGTCATGACGGTACACAAGGCCAAGGGTTTGGAGTTCGACACCGTCCTCGTGCCGTACCTCAATGAGGCATTTCCGAAGGTCAAGCAGGCCGGCAGCCGTTCCCTGCGCCAGTGGGTGGACGTCGATCGCGTGGTGGTCGACGCCGGATCGGGTATCGCCTGGGGCGAGGAGGCGTTGCGCGACCAACGGGTGGTCGCCAGCGCGTTGGCCGAGCATCGACGTCTGGCCTACGTGGCGCTGACGCGCGCGCGACGGCATCTCGTGGTGTGGTTGGGCGTGTCGACCAAGACGCCTTTGGCCGGGGAGTTCTCGAGACTCGTCTTCGACCGCGACGTCACGGCCGGGGCCCCATCGGTTCGCAATCGTCTGTTGACCGAGGTCGAAGAGCACTTCGTCTCGGCGAAGCGACGCCGGACACCCGTCGAAGTGGCACTGCGGGACGATCCCGAGTCGGCACTCCGTCAGCTGTGGACCGACGAGAACCGATTCGCCATCTACGCCATTGGTGACGGCCAGGTCGCCGCGGCGCTCGAGCGAGAGACCATCCGAAGCGATCCTCATCCAGCGCGCGTCTTCGTTGCCGGTGTGGCTCCGCGAATCGACTGGGAGCGTCGGCGATGGTCCTACACCGACCTCGCGAGCTCATTGAAGACGTCGTCTTCAATCGTCACGCCGCTGGACGCCGGTGGTGAACCCACTGGCGGCTACGACGAGGCGATCGGCGAAGCTGACGAGCTCGATGCGGTGATGGACGTCATCGCCGGCGTCCGGTCGGTCTTCGGCGAGCTCGCGGGCGCCCGATTGGGCGCCGCGGTGCACGGCCTGCTCGAACGCGTGGTGGGGACTGCGCGACCTGACCTGGGGGCCGTGATCAGCGCCGTGCTCGAACGCGAGGGGTTCAGCGCCGCCGACGTCGAGCAGAACGCCGAGATCATTCAATCGGCGGCGACGGCGCTGCTCGCTCGACCAACGGCGCCCCTGCTCGACGGTCGTGCCTTGGTCGAGCTCGAGGGCCGCGACGTCGCCCGTGAGATGCGCTTCGTCCTGTCGCTGGGTGATGAACACCGACGCGAACGATTGGCGGCGGCCGCGCGGGCGATACTCGAATTCGACCGGTCCGGACCGAAGGGCGACGGACTCTTTCGCGACTACTTCACCCGTCTCGCGCGAGACGTGGAGGGGCTCGACGAGGGATTCCTCATCGGAAGCCTCGACCTCGTGGTCCGCCGCGCCGACGACCGCTACGCGATCGTCGACTACAAGACCGACCAGTTGGCGGGGGACCGCCCCTACGAGGTCGGTCGGTTGCTCGCGTCGATGGAGCACGAGCACTACCCGCTCCAGGCCCTGCTCTACTCAATCGCGCTGCACCGGTTCTTGCGCGGGGCGATGGCGGACTACGACCCCGATCGCCACCTCGCCGGGGTTGGGTACTACTACCTGCGCGTGGTCGGGGATCCTTCGGCCGGACCCGACGACGGCTTCGCCACGTGGCCGATCACGCCCGAGGCCGTCGCGCGCGCGTCGGACGCCATCGGAGACCGGTCGTGAAGGCCGTCGACGTCACGACGTCGGACCGCGAGCTCGCCGACGTCGTCTTGCGTCGATTCGGGCCCGCCGAACCAACGGCGCTGCTGGGTTGGATCGTGACGGTACTCGCTCGATCGGTGCGTGAGGACCACGCCGCCCTGGACCTCGCTCGACTGGGGGCGAGCGCCGGTGGCGCCGTCGGTCACGATGGCCCGGCCGCGTTGGAATCGCTCCGGGCCGCACCCGGGCTCTGTGAGTTCCTCGGTTCCAACGACGCGGTGGCGCCGGCCGGTCCGCCACTGGTGGTGCTCAACGAGCGATTCCTGTACCTGCGTCGGTGGGCCGTGGCGGAGTGGCGCGTGTCGCGGTACATCGCCGCGGCGCGCTCGGAGGCGCTCGAACTGCCGACGGGGCTGACGAGCGACGACGTGCGACTCGCGATCGCCGACTCTCGCGACGAGCTCGAACACCGAGGCTTCGCCGCCGACGAACTCGAAGCCGTCGTCTGGCGGATGCTCACTCGTCGCATCTCCTTTATCACCGGCGGACCGGGCACCGGCAAGACCTGGATCGTCACGCAGGCGTTACGTACCGTGGCGCGCGCGCTGGCGCGACGGCCGTCGGGGCGACCGATGACCTACGCCGTGGCCGCCCCCACCGCGAAGGCGGCGAGACGGTTGGGCCAGACCCTCGACGAGAACACCGACGACGTCGACCTCTCGTCGCTCGAACGGGACCGTGATCGCGAAGGTTCGCTGCACCACCTCCTGGGAATCCACCCCGACGCCGTGGCGCGCTCTCGAGCGCTCGCGCAGGACATCGTCATCGTCGACGAGGCGTCCATGGCCGACCTGGCGATGCTCGACGTCCTGTTGCGTGCCGCGTCAGGCGCCGTCGAGCCCTGCCGCGTCGTCATGGTGGGCGACCCCCACCAGTTGGCTTCGATCAACGTGGGGGCGGTGCTCGCCGACGCGGTGGACCCCGAGGCGGATACCGGCGCGCTGGTGACCCACCTGAGCGCCGTGCACCGCACCGAGAGCCGTGACATCCTGGACTTCGCCGCGCTGATCAACGCCGGCGACGGCGAACGGGTTCGTCAGTTCCTCGCCGACGGTCGTTCGGACTTGCACCGTTACGAACACTTTGATGACCCTGAACTCGTCGCGTTCGTCCTCGACCACGCTCGAAGCCTCGTGGACGCGGGGCGACGGGGTGATGGGCCGGCCGCGGTGGCGCTGCTGTCGACCCTGACGGTCCTCGCGGCCAATCGCGAGGGCCCCGGGTCGGTGGCGTGGTGGAACGCTCGAGTCCGCGCCGCCCTGCGGGCGCCCGGGTCCGGGTCGGGCGCCCGGTTCTCCGTCGGTGAGCCCGTGCTCGTGACCCGGAATCAACGATCGTTGCAACTCCACAACGGCGACGTCGGCGTCGTGGTGGAGGACGACGGTGAACTGGTCGTCGTGTTCGACGGCGGCCGTCGGTGGTCCCTCGACGCGATCGGCCACGCCGAGCTCGCTTGGGCGACGACGATCCACAAGTCGCAGGGCAGTGAGTACGATCACGTCGTCGTCGTGCTTCCGCGGGTCAGTTCACCGCTGCTGACCCGCGAGATCCTGTACACGGGGGTGACCAGAGCGAAACGGTCGATCTCGCTGGTGGGTGACCTGGAGTCGGTGTCGGCCGCCACCAATCGCCCGATCGATCGGGTCTCGGGACTGACCGAGCGACTCGCCTACTTACCCGCGACCGTCGAGGTCGACGGTCGCGGGTAAGTAGGCGGCTGTTGGCCCGTGGCCGAGGAGCCGGACGGGTCCGTTCGCTTCAGTGCGTGACGAGCGGTGCTTCGCCGGACCGCTCGGGCGCTCCGGAACGCAGCAGGAGGCCGGTGAGGACGGCGCCACCGACGAAGATCCACGCCGAGTATCCGAAGGCCGCGGTGTAGCTGTGCACGCCGGCGAGTTCGACGTTCAGCGCGCTCGGCGCGCGGCCGACGAGGTAGCTCGTCGCCGCGCTCGCCGCCAACGTGTTGAGTAGGGCGGTGCCGATCGAGCCACCGATCTGTTGTGACGTGTTGACCAGCGCCGAGGCGACGCCGGCGTCGTGATTGGCGACCCCGAGGGTTGCGGTGTTGAACGAGGGCGCGAAGATAAGTCCGACGCCGAGTCCCATCGTGACGAGGGGAACGAGGATGTCCGTGAGGTACGAGCTGTGGATGCCGAGCCGCGTCAACCACCACAACGAACCCGCGGCGATAAGCATCCCCGTCGGGATCAGGGGCCGGGGCCCGAACTTGGGTAGCAAAGACATGTTGGAGAGCTGCGCCGTGATCGAGATCCCCGCCACCATGGGCAGGAACGCGACGCCGGTCATGACCGCGCTGTAGCCCAGGGTGACCTGCAAGTAGTAGGTCAGGAAGAGGAAGACGCCGAACATCCCCGAACCGGCAACGAGCATGGCGGCCAGGGCACCGCCGCGGTTCCGGTCCATCAGGACCCGCAGGGGCAGGAGCGGGAAGCGGGTGCGGCGTTGAATGGCCATGAATCCGACGAGCAGTACCGCGGCGACCACGAAGCTGCCCAGGGTGTACACGTCGGACCACGACGTGGTCTCGGCGTGCGAGAAGCCGTAGACCAACGCGAAGAGTCCACCGGTCCCGGTGAGGACGCCGGGCCAGTCGAGCGGGTCGTGGTCGACGCCGCGGTCGTGCTGCATCAGGGTGACCGCGCCGAAGACCCCGACCGCGGCGAAGAAGAGGTTCACCAACAACGTCCAGCGCCACGACGCGTACGAGGTGAGCACGCCTCCGAGCAGCAGGCCGAGCGCGCCACCGGCGCCCGCGACTGCGCCGTAGATGGCGAACGCCTTGCCCCGCTCATCGGGGTCGACGAACGTCGTGGTGAGCAACGCCAGGACGGCCGGTGCGAGCAGGGCGCCAAAGGCGCCCTGGACGGTGCGAGCGATGACGAGCATCGTGAAGTTCATCGACGCCGCGCCGAGGGCTGACGCGCCGGCGAATCCGACGAGTCCGATGATCAACGCGTTCTTGCGGCCGATGTAGTCCGAGATCCGCCCGCCGAGTAGGAGCAGACTGCCGAAGGCGAGCGAATACGCCGTCACGATCCACTGTCGATCCGAGTTGGAGAAGTGCAGGGCGTGCTGGGCCGTCGGCAGGGCGATGTTGACGATCGTTCCGTCCAGGATCACCATCAACTGGGAGATGGCCAGCACCGCCAATATCCACCACCGGCGTTCGTGGGTCTTGGCGGCCTGCGCCGTGCGCACGGGCGTGGTGACGGTCGATGCGTTGGACACGGTGGAACTCCTTCGTGGGGTAACTGGAGTAAATGACTCCAGTTACCCCACTCTATAGATATCTGGAGTGAATCGTTCCACTTATCTGAGAAACTGCTATTTTTATGGGTAGGGAGTGTTCGTGACGACCAAGACCAGTGCCAGTGACCGTCCACTTCGGGCCGACGCCGAGCGGAATCGGGAGAAGATCCTCACCGCGGCCGCCAGCGTGTTCGCCGCGCGCGGCCTCAACGTCGTCTTCGACGACATCGCCGCCGCCGCCGACGTGGGGGTGGCGACCGTCTATCGCCGATTCCCGGACAAGGACTCGCTGGTCTGGGCGCTCTTCGAGAACGCCGTCGACGAGATCGCCGAACTGGCCCGTCGCGCCAACGACATGGCGAACTCGTGGGAGGGGTTCGTCTGGTTCCTCGAGCAGGCGCTCGGTCGTCTCTGCGTCAACAAGGGACTGCGCGAGGTGATCATGGGCGCGCCCTACGCCGAGGAGCGAATGACCGCGGCCAAGACCCGCATCGTGC
Organism: Acidimicrobiaceae bacterium RAAP-2; assembly: GCA_001443545.1. Lineage (GTDB taxonomy): Bacteria > Actinomycetota > Acidimicrobiia > Acidimicrobiales > RAAP-2 > RAAP-2. The sequence continues at coordinate 4,751 of LMAD01000030.1, read as the reverse complement.
CCGCCATGATGGCGCTCATCGAGCGGGCCCAGGCCGATGGGTACCTTCGGGCCGACGTGGTGGAAGCGGACATCCCCGTGCTCGAGATGATGATCAGCTCACTCGGGGGTGGGGCGAACGAGGTCGCGCCCGACCTCTGGCGACGATACCTGCGAATCATGCTCGACGGACTGATGAACGAACGCCCGGCACCCAGCGTTCTCCCGTCGTGCCCCAGCGAGACGGTCGTGTTGGAGGCGATTCGAGCGTCCCGTTGCGGGTCGCCGGACCGGGTCGTCGAGCCGTAAACGGCGACGCCACCCGACCGTCGATTCGTTCTGGCGCGAGCCCGACCGCCCGAGTCACTCTCGGCCGCCGCGGCGCGGCGCTCGTTGGTGTTGCTGTCGAATGACGAGCGTCAGTCGCCGATGCCCTTGTGGGTCCGGTCCTTGTCCTTCTTGATTTGCCGCTTTTCCTTGAGGCTCTTGCCGGCCTTCTTGGACGCTACTTTTCGGGGAGACTTGTCAGCCATGTCAACCCCCTTCCTGCTCTGAAGGGTACTCCCCTGCGCGACGGAGCGTTCACCACGGAACGCCGAGCACGTTCGGTCCGCCCGTTCGACCTCTCTCACCGTTCCCCACGTGCGGTGGACGATGTCACGATGTCCTACCGTCGCAGTGTCTCCATCGGTAGGGCGAGGATGATGAGCAAGGCGGCCAACGGGGCGGCGAACATCCCGATGGAGAGTGCGCCCGCGACGGTGATGAGGCTCACGAGCGCGGCGGCGACGACCCCCGCGACGCCGAGCGACGCCGAGCGACGACGTATCCGATGCAGGACGCTCCACGACGCGACGAACACGGCGACGGCCATGATCGAGAGGATGACGGTGACCGGTCGCGGGTTCACGTCGTAGATCGAAGTCGTGATCGGCGTGCCGTTGGACGTCGTTGACGAGTACGCCATGAATCCGCCCGAGCGTCGCCAGAACACCACGGCGACGTCGGCCGCCAGCACGAGGTACGACGTCGCGAGGAGGCTCACCCGTAGGACAATCTGTCGTCGGCGGGGGGACTCGCGCAGAGCGCGCCTCAGCGCTCGGGCCCGCTCAACCCTTCGACTCGACCCACGTTGGTTTGCTTGCATGTCCCACCCGGCCCCATCGTCCCACAACGGTCCGCCACCGCCGCGCGACGATTCGTACTCGCGGGGATGGCCGAGCCGTCGCCGTATGCTCAGAACGACGCGGTGCTCGGAGAGTTCCGCGACCATCGACTTGAATCGAGGCGTTGCCGTGACCGCCATACCCGACGTAGGACTCCAGTTGCGCTCGACGGTGACGGGCGAGGGGACGCTCGAACTCACCCTCGTTGACGAACCCGTGGTCGAGCCCGGCACGAACGACGTGCTCGTGCGCGTCGAGGCCTCGCCGATCAATCCGTCGGACCTCGGGCTCCTGTTGGCGGGGGCCGACGTCACCACGGCGCTCGCCGCGACCGTCGCGGATCGGCCGCGGGTCACCGCGTCGATCGACGCCGGTGCGCTTCGTTCGCTGGCCGGCCGTCTCGGGGCGTCGATGTCGGTCGGCAATGAGGGGGCGGGCACCGTTATCGCGGCGGGTTCCTCCGAGACGGCGCGCGCACTGATCGGTCGCACGGTCTCGGTCGCCGGCGGTTCGATGTATTCGCAGTACCGCACGGTCGACGCTGGCCAGTGCCTCGTGCTGCCCGAGGGGACCGCCGCTCGGGTGGGGGCGTCGGCCTTCGTCAATCCGCTCACCGCGCTCGGGATGGTCGAGACGATGCGTCGCGAGGGCCACACCGCGCTCGTTCACACCGCGGCGGCGTCCAATCTCGGTCAGATGTTGGTGCGTCTCTGCCTCGAGGAGCACGTACCACTCGTGAACGTCGTACGCCGGCCCGAGCAGGTGGCGATGCTCCGCGCGCTCGGCGCCGAGCACGTCTGCGACTCGAGCGCGCCGTCGTTCATGGCTGACCTCATCGCCGCGGTGTCCGCGGCCTCAGCCACGTTGGCCTTTGACGCCACCGGCGGTGGGACCTTGGCCAGTCACATCCTCACCGCGATGGAGGCCGCCGCCCCGACCGGCGCCTACAGCCGATACGGTTCGACGACGCACAAGCAGGTCTACATCTACGGTGGGCTCGATCGCGGTCCCACCGTGTTGACCCGGAGCTTCGGGTTCGCGTGGGGCGTCGGCGGATGGCTCCTGACCCCCTTCCTGCAGAAGATCGGATCCGAGGGTTTCACCGAGTTGCGCCAACGAGTCGCCGCGGAGATCACGACCACGTTCTCGAGCACCTACACCCAGGAGATCTCACTCGCCGAGGTGCTGGACCCCGCCGTCATGGCCCGCTACGCAGCCCAGGCGACCGGTGAGAAGTTCCTCGTCGTGCCCCATCGGCACTGAATCGAGCCAGCGAACGCCCCGTCGTGCCGACCACGCTCACGTCGGAGCGTCCGCGCCGTGACGCCGGGAACGCGACGAGCGGTGGCGCGGTCGGGCTGGCTACTGCCCTGGCCCTTCGGGTACCCGAGGCGTCGAGTTCGTAAAACCCGCCTTGGTCAACATCCGACGGAGGTCGACGATGGTCTGGACGTCGATGTCCTTGTGTCGAGGGCGGGTGAAGACCTGCTCCTCGCCGCCGATGATCACGCGGAACCGACCCTCCTTGGTCTCGTCGACGTCACCGACGACGTTCAAGAGCGAGAGCACGGCCTTCCATTCGATGTTGTGACCCGAGGGGTGCTGGAATATCGAGTCCAAGGTATCGCGGTGGTGATTGCTCAAGTGGACTGCGTGCGGTGAGTCGTTCACGTCAAGCCTCCCTACTGTGCACCATAGCGACCACGGGGCCTCCGGCCGTCGAGGCGGCGCGAACGCGTCGACGGATGATGAGATGCGGGGCGATCGGTCCTGCCATGATGCGTGCATGGGTATCGTCACGGTCTTTCGCAGCCGGCTACGAGACGGGGCCGAAGACGCCTATCGACCCCTCGACGAGGCGATGAGCGAACTCGCCCACGAGATGGACGGCTTCGTCGACGAGAAGTTTTTCGTCGCCCCCGATGGCGAACGGGTGACGATCGTCCGTTTCGCCGATTGGGCCAGTCATCGGGCGTGGGCTGAACACCCCGAGCACCGCCGGGCGCAGCGTCGAGGTCGCGACGAGTTCTACTCGTGGTACGACGTGTCGGTCTGCGAGGAGCGCTACCACCGACGTTTTGACGGGTCATCGGCGTAGGCCAACCCCGACGCGGGACCGGCCGCGGCTCGCTCAACGGGTCACGGAACCGTCCCCGTGGGCGACGGTCTCGGTGCGACAGGTTCGGATTACAGCCTTGTCGGCGTAGCTGCGCGAGCCGAGCCGCCGCACGGGTTCTCGCCACGCGCACCGGGCGGTGCACCATCCGAAGGACCCCCCGACTCCTCGTGATGGTGCGCCCCTCGTACGGGGGCCTAGTGACCTCGACCGAGGGCGGCGTCGAATTCTTGAAGTCCCCCACGGCAAAGTTGGTTGGCGAAGGAGTAAGGCAAATAGCCGCTCCGTCCGAACTTCCACTCCGTGGTTTCTCCTACGCGCCAACGAGAGTCAGCGTTTCGGTTGACGCTTCATCGGGGCGAGCCGTGACGGAACGAGTCCGTCGTGGTCTTACCTCCCCTCCACGTCCAGCCACGGAGCGTGTCCCCGCGGAGGTGGGTTGACTGGTCCACCTGGCCAGGTTGATCGCCGCGTTGTGATCGCGGTCCATCGTGAGACCACAGGCTTCACAGTGATACGTCCTGATCTCGAGGGGCAGTTTGGCTTTCACTGCCCCGCACGAGCTGCAGGTTTTACTTGACGGGAAGAATCGGTCGGCCTTGACGACGGTCGAGCCGTACCACGGGGCCTTGTACTCGAGCTGCGACGAACTCTCCCCACGCGGCGTCACTGATGTGCTTGGCGAGCGAGTGGTTCTTTAGCAGGCCCTTGACGTTGAGGTCCTCGACGACGATGCGGTCGTAGTTCTTCGTGAGCATCGTGGTGGTCTCGTGGATGAGATTCTTCCTCGCGTTGGCGATGTCGGCGTGGACGTTCTGGACTCGCTGGTTCGCACGTCGCCACCGGTTCGAGGGGGCGGCTCCCTTGCGAGGTCCCCGGCGACGAGAGGCCACGCGCTGGGCTCTGGCCAGCCGTGCCTGGCGCGATTGGTAGTGCCTCGGGTTCGCCACGGAGAGGACCTGCGTGCCGTCAGACGTGGCGCCGGTGTAGAGAGTGGTGAGCCCGACGTCGATGCCGATCACTCGCTCGGGGGGTCGCGGAGCGGGGATCACCCGGCTCATCTCGGCGGTGAAGGCGAGCGTGTACTTCCCCCGTCGCTCGATGACCGTGACCGACAGGATCCGGGCACTACCGCGCTCGAGGTGGCGAAAGAGTTTGCGCATCGACTCGTAGGTCTTGATATCGCCGATGCGACTGAGTCGCACGTGGTGTGAGTCGACGAGGCGGGTGGAGGCGCCGGCCAGGGTGAAGGACTCCCTTCGTCCCTTGGACTTGAAGGCGGGTACTCGCGTGCGCCCGGCGAAGTAGTTGGCGAAGGCCTGGGCGAGGTGCGCTTGCGCGTAGTTGTAGGTCGACGAGGCGTTCGAGGTGAACCACGGGGCGGACTCTGCTCTGCGTTCGTACCAGAGCTTCTGGAGGTCCAACTGGCGCGTGCCGAGGTAACTCGCCTTGGTGATCTCGTCGCCGGCGGCCTTCTTATCCCGGTTCTCC
>LMAD01000029.1 GCA_001443545.1 Acidimicrobiaceae bacterium RAAP-2 | reverse complement strand
TCGGCGCCGACGGCGTGACCCACTACTTCTGCGGGGCCGGCTGTCGTCGCGCCTTCCTGTCGCTCGAAGCGGCGCAGTCCGCTTCCCCGATGCGCGGCGACGAGCACGGCGACTCGATCGACCCCATCTGTGAGATGCGCGTCAATTCGGCCGACGCGCTCAGTGCCGTCGACGCCGAGGGCGTGACCCACTACTTCTGTGGCGAGGGCTGTCGTCGGACGTTCCTCGCGTTGCACGGATCGCCACAGTGACGCGACGGCCGCGTCAGCGCACGACTGTTCGCAGTTACGGCATCTTGTTCAAAGACGAACGCGTCGTCCTCGTGCGCTCCAGCAATCCGCACCACGTTCCCCCGCTCTGGTGGTTACCGGGCGGCGGTATCGATTTCGGTGAAGCCCCCGAAGAGGCACTCGTCCGTGAATTCCTCGAAGAGACGGGCCTCGCCGTGGACGATCCCCATCTGATCGGCGTGACGAGTGACGAGCGACGGCGCGACAACGGGGAGCGGCTGCACACCGTACGAATCCTGTACACCGTTCGATGGGTGGGCGGTTCACTGCGCGACGAGGCGGAGGGAACCACCGACCTCGCCCGCTGGTTCGCGCTTGCCGAGATGGATGACGTCAACCTCGCCGACTACGCCCGCCGGGCCCTGGACCTCGTTCAGTCGAAGTAGCGCGCCGGCATCTCGCGTTTGAGCAACTTACCCGCCGGATTGCGGGGCAGTGGCTCCGACGTGAACGCGACGCGGGTGGGGACCTTGAAGGACGCCAGACGCGTCGCGAGGTGAATCCGCAGCTCGTCTTCGCTCAACGTCATCCCGTCCTTGAGTCGCACGACGCACGCCACCTCTTCACCGAGCCGCTCGTGAGCGAGACCCATCACGGCGGCCTCGTAGACCGCGGGAAGTTCGTAGATCGCTGACTCCACTTCGGCCGAGTACACGTTCTCACCGGCGCGCAGAATCATGTCCTTCATCCGGTCCTCGATATAGAGAAAGCCGTCATCGTCCACGTGTCCGATGTCTCCCGTTCGCAGCCACCCGTCAGTAATGGTCGCTGACGTGGCCTCGGGCTTGTTCCAGTAACCACGAATCAGCATCGGGCCCTTGAGCCAGATCTCGCCCCGTTCGCCGGTGGTCACCACCGATCCGTCGAGGTCTCGGATCGAGGCGTCCATCACGATGGTCCGCGCCCGGCCGGTCGAGGTCGGATGGCTCACGTAGTCGTCACCGTAGTTACCGGGGCCGTAGGCGTTGGTCTCGGTCATGCCGTATCCGAGCGACGGCCGACCCTTGGCGAAGGTACGCTCAACCCGGCTCACCAGCGCTGGCGGCGCTGGCGCTCCCCCGCCACCGACGAGGGTCAAGGAACTCGTGTCGTACTCGGCGAAGTGGGGGTTCTCCATGAGATCCCAGCTCTGCGTCGGGACGCCGACGAAGCTCGTCACCCGATGGCGCTCGATCAACTGGAGGGCGCGTTCGGGTTCCCAGCGATGCATCATCACCAGCTTGAAGTGCCAGGCGACGCACGACATCATGACCGGGATACAGCCAGTCACGTGGAAGAGCGGCACGATGAGGATGAAGCACGGCGCCTGACCCGACCCGCTCCCGGGATCGCGGCGAACGTCAATAATCGCGGAGTTCGCGGCGAAGGCCATGATGGACTGACTCACGGCACGGTGCGTCGAGACCGCACCTTTTGGCAGACCCGTCGTACCCGACGTGTAGAGGATCGTTGCGTCGAGATCCGGTCCCAGTTCGACCTCCGGCATCGGCGCGCCCGACTCGATCACGTCGTTCCACCGTTCCACCCCCGGGGCCAGGGGTAGCAACTCATCGAGTCGTACACCGAGAATCGGCACTCCCGCGCGCTGGCACGACGCCTGGGAACGGGTCACCCGGTCGGAGTCGGCGACCAATAGTGCGAGTCCGGCGTCGTTGATCGCGTAGTCGAGTTCGTCCTCGGTCCACCACGCGTTCAACGAAACCGACACGGCGCCGATCGAGACGATCGCCCCGAAGGCGATAGTCCACTCGGGGAGGTTGCGCATGGCGATGCCTACGCGATCGCCGACCTGGACGCCGAAGTGGTTCACGAGGGCGTTGGCGAGGGCGTCGATCTCGTCCTTGACGGCGTTGAAGGTCCACTCCTCGTCTTCGTAGACGATGAACGTCCGTTCGTCCCCTCGCAACTGGTCGAAGTATTGCTTGAGCGTCGGGGGCGCGTTCTTGAATACACGATACGACACGCCGTCGTAAGTCTCTTCGGTGGTCTCGAAGGGCTGTCCCGGCCCTGATACCGCCGTAATCGCCTCGACCATGCTGAGCCCCACGAGTCCCCCTTCGCCACAGATTTTCCAATCCTAGGTCTCACCGCGCCCACCCCGATTGAGACTAGAACGGTTCCGTGACCGTCGACCACCTCGTCAAGCCCCTGGTCCACTGATGCGCCTCACCGTGCACGTGCACCCCGGTTCACGACGAAGCAGCGTCGGCGGTGACTACGACGGGGCGCTCGTCGTACGGGTCCGCGCCCGTGCGATTGAAGGTGCCGCCACCGATGAGACCCTCCACGCGATCGCCGACGCCTTCGGACTGTCCCGGTCCATGGTGGAACTGGTTCACGGCCAGCGATCGCGAACCAAGGTCTTCGAATTGCGAGGCGACGACGAGGCCCTCTCGGCTCGGCTCGTAGAGCTTCGCCTCACCGAGTCAGACACTCACTAAGTTTGAATCGAAAGGAGTGCCGTGCTCGCTTCCAACTTCCCCCTGCGGGATGTCTTGGTCACCATGCTGTACCTCGTCTTCTTCGTCTTCTGGCTCTTGCTCGTCTTCCACGTACTGGGCGACGTCATGAGGAGCCACGACTTGAGTGGACCGCAGAAGGCGGCCTGGGTGCTCGTAATCCTGGTGCTCCCGCTACTCGGGACGTTGATCTACCTGATGGCCCGGGGCGGATCGATGCACGAGCGCGATCGGCGGACCGTTCAAACCCAGCAGGCGGCCTTCGAGGAGTACATCCGAAGGGTCGCCAACTCCAAGGAGTGACTACGCGGGGACCGGTCGCGCGCTCTTAGCGGCGAGTCGCTCCACGCTCTCGCTCAGCCGAGCGACCACCGCCGCTAGGTCGAGGCGCGCGCGTTCGGCGTCGGGCGAGAGATTTTCGAGGTGACCGACGTCCCACAGACCCAAGACGGGGTCGAGTACGTCACGCGCGAACTGCCCGATGCCGTAGATCCCCTCCTTGGCGATGCGCACGGCGTGTCGAGTGAAGCCGGGGATCCCCGTACCGGGCATCGCGAAGGCGCTGACCTGCTTGGCCGCCGCCACCATCATGACCGACGGGTCGATGGCGAATCCCGCCAGCGTGAGGTCTCGGTAGAAGAGGTAGTGCTTGGTCTCGTCACCGGCGACCAATCCGAGGAGATTGCGACCGATCTTGTCGTCTTTGGGTAGATGCGCCGCGGTATTGCGGTGGGCGATTTGGGTAGCTCGCTCTTGCAGCGCGACGTAACAGATGAGGTCGGCGAACGTCTCGGGTGCCGGGACCTTCGCCTGGAACATCTGAACCCGCCGACCATCTTCCAGGAGGACGGGATCGATACACCGGCTGATGTGGACCCAGTCGCGTATCACCATGGCGTGACGGTTCTCCTCCATCGTCCACTGGTGATTCCAGTCGGCGATTGGGTGCGTCGAGGGCGACATTCGAGTCAAGGTATTGGTGTAGTAGGGCAGGTTGTCCTCAGTGAGGAGATTCACGTAGATCGAACTGCGCACTCCATCGGGCAGCGGGTAGTCAGTCGGCGACCACGCACGGTCGCTGAAGGCGGTACCGGCACCCCAGTCGATCTGCTCGTGGGGATACCACAGTCGAGGTGCCTCGAGATGTCGATTGAAGAGCCGTTCGACGTCGGGGGCGAGCTCGGTGAGTAGGTCCGTCGACCGAGGCGACAGCCGTGTAACCATATTTCCCCTTTAACGACCGCGACCAACCGGTCGTACCGTCATCGTACTGCGAAATAGGGTGAAATCCTTCACGAAGTCTTTCTAGGTCTACCCACCGCACTAGCCTGGTCAACTCGTGAATTTTCTTGAAACCCTCTTACCGTCTGCCTTTCGACGGTCCATGACGACCCCGATGCGGATCTTTTACACCTGCACGTTCTTGAGCGCGCTCGGCATGGGACTCACCCTGTCCTTCTACGTGGTGTACCTGCACAACGTACGCCACTTCTCAACGCAGTTCGCGACGCTATTGCTCGCCGCATCGGCGGTGGCGAGCCTCGCCACGAGTCCCCTCTGGGGAACACTCGTGGACCGGTTCGGTCCCGTTCGCATCGCTCTCCTCGGGTACGCCGCGGACGGTGCGGGCCTCATCGCGTGGGCCTTCGTGACGACTCGACTTTCAGCGGCGATCGTGGCCATCGTGCTCGCCGTCGTTGGAGGGGCTGGGTGGGGACCCAACACCACCTTGCTCGCCCGACTCGCGGGCGAGGAGCACCGACAGCGAGCTTTCGGTTTCAACTTCATGCTGCTCAATTTGGGTATCGGTTTCGGCGGGCTCGTCTCGGCGTCGATCGTCAACATCCGAGTCCCGGGGACGTTCAGCACGCTCTACGTACTGAACGCGATCGGCATGTTTTTCACCGCGGCGCTCTACGCAACCTTGCGCGCCCACGGCGGACCCGTACGAGTCGACCACTCCCTCGACCCCGCACGGAGCGCCGAGGGTTGGGGTACGGTACTCGCGGATCGGCGACTGGTGCAGTACGTCCTCGCGGCCCTAGTGCTGATGATTGGCGGGTACGGCTCCCAGGAGGCCGGCTACAGCCTCTTCGTCGTGAATAACCTCCACCTCGGCGTGCACGTCATCGGCGTCATCTTCTTCTTCAATACCTCGACCATCGTCCTCGCCCAACTGTGGACCCTGAATCGAATCGACGGACACAGTCGAACTCGCGTGCTGGCTCTGGTCGGCGTGCTCTGGTTCATCTTTTGGGTCGCCCTCGACGCCGCCCTCGCGATGCCGCCGGTGATTGCCCTGGTAACCCTGTGCACCTCGATGGTCGTCTTCGCCTTCGCCGAGACGATGCTCCAACCCGTCGGATCATCGCTGGTCAACGAGATCGCCCCCGAACACCTTCGAGGCCGCTACAACGCCGCGGCCGGGGCCACCTGGGGTGTGTCGGGCACCGTCGCGCCATTGATCACCGCGCTCTACTTCGGCCACGGCCTGGGGAACTGGTGGCCCCTGTCGACCGGTCTCACCGCACTGCTCGGTTCGGCGCTGATGCTCAACCTTCGGCGTTCGCTCACGACCGCCGAGGACGGCCGAATAGCGTGATCAGAAGACGAGCACTCGATCAACGCTGAGCGTGAGATTTCCGAGCTCGTCCATGGTGCTCCGGGCCACGCCCTCCAGCAACTCGCTCTCGGCGATCCCTCGCGTGTCGATGCACGTGCCACAGGTCAGAACCCGACCGCCCTTGGTCAAGACGCCTTTGAGCATGCGTTCGATGTTGTAGTAGCCGTCAGGCGTGCGCTGACCAGTCTTGGCGCCGAGCGTGGCGTCGCCCATGAGAAAGACGGTCAATGCGACGTCGTCGTGATTGCGCTGAAGGTTCATCGCCAGACGGAGTGCGTTGTACGTGCGTTCGTTGCCGTAGGGCGGATCGTTGAGAATCATCAACACGTTCATGCGGGTTCCTCCGGTCGACGGTCAGTAGTCGCTAATCCAAGCCCCCGACCTATGGTACGGCGAACGTCATCGGGCATCGCGTAGGGCGCGTAGATGCTGAAGCGGTCCACCAGATCGCCCAGGCGCGACTCCAGAGCCGGCGCGACGTCGCGGGGCGCCGCCACGATGGCGACGGCCTCAAGCATCTCGTCGGTGATCAGCGCACCCATCGCATGCCAGTCGCCCCGCCGAGCGAGCAGTGCCAAGTCAGGTTGGTACCCCGCCCACCCGTGTAGATCGAGCACGCCCCGATAGGCGGGGGTCGAGGCGTAGAACGCGATCTGGGCACGAACGGCGTCGGCCGCTTCGCGGTGCGCTGCTTCATCGACGCCCGTCGCGATCAATCCCGAGAACGAGATCTGAAAATCCGCGCGGGGTCGTTTCGCGCGCGCGAGGCCGCGCTCGAGGGCGGGGATCGTCACCTCGCGCAAGTACCGCTCCGTCGTGAAGGGGTGCACCAGGAGTCCGTCGGCCACCTCGCCGGCGACTTCGGTCATGAGCTCGCCCACCGCCGCCAGAAAGATTTTCGGCGGACCGAACTCGTGCGGGGCGGGGCTGAAGAAGGGGGTCATCAGGGTGTGGCGGTAGTACTCACCGCGGAAGTTAAGCGGCGCCCCCTCGTTCCACGCGGACCAGATCGCCCGCATCGCCACGATGTACTCGCGCATCCGTGGTGCGGGGTGGGACCACGGCATCGAATAGCGCTTCTCGATGTGCGGCTTGATCTGGCTCCCGAGTCCGAGCAGGAGACGCCCTCGCGAGAGCCGCTGGACGTCGTTCGCCTGGGTCGCGGTGATCATGGGGCTGCGACCGAAGGCGACCAGGATGCCCGTACCGAGCTCGACCCGCGTTGTCGCGACGGCCGCACCGGCCAGGATGAGCAAGGGGTCGTGACCGACCTCCGTGGCCCAAAGCGCCCCGTAGTGCTCCGACTCGGCCTTTGCGGCCTTTGCGTAGCGCCCGTCGGAATCGAATTCGAGATCGGTGTCTATCAGCACGTTTCGACTGTACCCACGCATCGGTACGATGCCCGTCGACGGCTGCGCACCACACTCACGAACCGAAGTTCCACCCGACGCCGTCGTCGAATCGCCGCAAGACGTTCTTCGCGATCAGAATCTTGTGCACCTCGTCAGGTCCGTCGGCGAGTCGAAGCACGCGCGCCGCTTGATACATCTGCGAGAGGGGGAGGTCATTGCTCACCCCCGCCCCGCCCCAGACCTGAATGGCCCGATCGACCACACGATGGAAGGCCGCGGGCACGAAGACCTTGATCGCGGAGATGGCGGTGCGCACATCCGCATCGCCCCCGGCGACTTTCTGGGCGGCGTTGATGGTCATCAACCGGGCCGATTGAAGATCGAGGTAGCTCTCGGCGATGAAACCTTGGATGAATTGCTGGTCTCGCAAGAGCCCCCCGTGAACCTGACGGGTTCGCGCTCGTTCGACCATGAGATCAAAGGCGCGCCACATCTGGCCCACGGCGTTCATGCAGTGAAAGACTCGCCCGGCACCGAGGCGCTCCTGAGCCGCCTCGTGTCCCTGGCCGACCCGACCCAAGGTGTTCGCGACGGGGACGCGGACGTTCTCGTAGAGGATTTCGCAGTGATCAGACCGTTCCCGGCCGAAAATTCCAATTCCTCGAACGATGTTCACACCGGCCGTGTCACTGGGCACGATGATCTGGGTCATCTGACCCAACGGGCCGAACTCGCCAGTCGGATCATTGGTCCGACACATCACGATGAAGAAGTTCGCGTCAACACCGTTGGAGGTGAACCACTTGTGTCCGTTGATCACCCAGTGGTCGCCGTCGCGCACCGCCTCGGTACGAATCGACCGAGGATCGGAGCCGGCGTTTTCGGGTTCGGTCATTGAGAACCCCGATTCGATCTCGCCGGCGGTGAGTGGCAGGAGCCACCGCCGCTTCTGCTCTTCGGTGCCGTACTTGACCAAAATTGTCGCGTTACCGGAGTTGGGCGCGGCGATTCCGAAGAGGCTCGATGCTCCGACCGCGTAGGCCAGGATCTCGTACATGTACGCCAATGACAGGAAGTCGAGTCCGGCGCCGCCGTATTCTCGGGGCAGGTGCGGTGCCCACAGCCCGGCTTCGAAGACCTTCGCTTTAACACTCTCTCGCATCTCGAGACTGCGACGTCGGTTGACGTCGCGCTCGTCTTGGGAACGCTCCTCGCCGCGGCGCGTTCGCCACAACACGTCCTCGTTGGGCAGGATCTCGGTGTTGACGAGCTCAGCGGTACGCAGTCGCACCTCGTTGATGGCCGGGTCGAGCCCGGCGATCGGCGTCACATTGATGGCCACGATATCCCCCGTCGATGATTGTCAACCCCGATTATGACTCCGCCGAAATACCCGTGGCGAGTCCACCATCTCCGTGCGCGCACCGTCGGGCCGCTACCGTCGTAGCGGGAGGGGGGACGTTATGACAGCCGAGGCCGGAGACGTCCTCGATGAGTTCTCGCGCGAACGCAGAGCCCTCGGGCTCTCCATGGCCTACGGCCTCGTCTTGGCCGCAATCGGAATCGCTATCGGCGTCATCACCGGTTCGCAGATCATCCTGTTCGATGGTTTCTACACGTTCCTCGGTATCGGGCTCTCCTGGATGGCCATACGGGTATCGATACTCGTCGCGAGCGGACCAACGTCCCGGTACCCCTTCGGGCGCGAGGCCCTGGTCCCCCTCATCATCGGCGTGGAGGCTGTTGCCTTACTCGCGACCTGCACGTACGCCTCGTTCAACGCCGTACTCTCAATCGTCCACGGCGGGGACACGCTCGCGTCCGGCTGGGGCGTCGGGTACGCCGTGGTCTCCCTCATCGTCCCAACTGGTGTGTGGTGGTGGTTACGACGCACGGCGAGCGACTCCGAGCTCGTTCGGGCCGAGGCGACCCAGTGGCTCACCGGTGGGGTCCTCGGTTCCGCGATGATCATCGCCTACATTGCGGCGTACGCCCTCGTCGGAACGTCCGCGGCTCCGGCGGCGCACTACCTCGACCCGTCACTCGTCATCCTCGCCTGCGTCGTGTTCATCGCACCGCCGCTGCGGATGATCCACACCACCTTCATCGAACTCGTCGAGGGCAGTCCCGACATCGACCTACGCGGCCCGGCCAATGACGCCGTCAACGAGGTGTCGGCCGAGTACGAACTCGGTGATCGACACTTGCGGATGACCAAGATCGGCCGAAAGTTCTACGTGGAGATTGAGTTCATTGTGCCGACGACGTGGACCGTGCGTCAATCGGATCTCGTTCGAAATGCGCTCTTCACTCGACTCGATGAGTTGCCGCACGATATCTGGCTGACCGTCGAGTTCACGGCACAGCGATCCACGTGGGCTTAGTCAGTCGCCGAAGGTAGCCCGTCAGCGCTCAGCGTACTGGCCCGACGTTGAACCACGGTGAACCCGATCGACGCGGCGAGGAAGCACGATAGCGCTCCGACGCCGAGACCGACTCTTGCCCCGAAGTGCGCCGTGATCAATCCCACCAGCGGACCGCCGATCGGGGTTGAGCCCATGAAGGCCACGGCCCACAGGGCCATCACCCGACCGCGCATGGCCGGGTCACTCGCCAATTGCAGCGTCGAATTCGCCATGGACAGGAACGAGACGCTCGCAAAGCCGACCATCGCGAGCGCGACGAATTCGATGGCGATGAGCGGAGCCACCGAGGCGAAGGTGAGCACCACCCCGAAGATCGAACTCGAAATCATCATCGCACGGATTCCGATGCGGCCACGCGTGGCCGACACGAGTCCCCCGACGACCGCTCCGACGCCCATCGACGTAACCAGCGCACCGTAGGCCCGCGACCCACCGTGGAAGACGTCCGCCGCCGCCACCGGGAGCGTCACCTGAAATTCGTACGCGAACGTGCCCACGAGGCCCATCATGAGTAGGGGAATCAATAACGCGGGCGTACGAGCGACGTACCCAAACCCCGCACGGAGTTGACCCCGTTCGCGCGTCGCCGCCGGACTGGGTTTCAGCGTCGTCCGATCCATTGCGACGAGGGAGCCGACGACCGCGACGAAACTGACGGCGTTGAGCACGAAACACCATCCTTCGCCAACGGCCGCGATCAGGATACCGGCCAATGCCGGTCCTACCGCCCGAGCTGCGTTGTTCATCGTTGAGTTCAAACTCACCGCATTTCTTAGATCGGACGAGCCGACCATCTCGAGCAGGAACGCCTGTCGCGACGGGTTCTCGAAACTGTTATTCAGTCCCAACACGACAGCCAACACGCACACGTCGAGGTAGGTGGCGTCGTGCAAGAGCGTGAACGTGGCGAGAACAGCGGCCTGCACCGCCATCAGTGACTGCAACACGATTAGCAGACGCCGCTTGTCGACCCGGTCCGCAACGACGCCCCCGTAGGGACCAAGTAGCAAGACCGGCAAGGTCTGGAGGGCGACGACCACCCCAATGGCCGTTGCGGAGTGCGTCAGCACGAGAACGAGCCAGGACTGCGCCGTCGATTGCATCCACGTGCCAACGAGCGACGTCGACTGGCCAATGAAAAACTTACGGTAGTTGGGGTTGGCGAGCGATGAGAACGTGCGTCCGGCGGTCGAACGAAGACTCATCGACGGTCCGTCGCGATTTTCTCAACGATGGCGTCGAGCGCCGGTAGGACGTCGATCAATCGACGCAGCTCGCGATCGGTTAAACCTTCCAGCGCATCGCTCAGCACCCGGGTCCGTTCGCGCCGCAACTCGTCAGCGAGACGACGACCGCTACGGGTCGCTGCGACGTGGACTACTCGTTCGTCATCAAGGTCCGACTGCCGTTCAACCAGTGAGGCGTCCTCGAGCTGACTCACGATGCGAGAGACCATTGTCACGTTCATGCCTTCGTCCGCGGCGATCTTCGCGAGCCGGATTGGACCGCGACGCGCGACAATTCCAAGAACCTCTCGTTGACTGGGCGACAGCACACTCGATCCTTGCGCCGCGCGAAGCGATCGAGCCAGTCGACCGACCGTGGCGCGTAGCCAATCGGCCACTTCCTCGACCTCGGGCGAGCGCTCACTGGACATCGGAGCCATGGTATTTCTGTTGCCTGCTGGCACGCAACTAATCCTCCGGGCATTACGCCGTCCGACGCGGGATTCACGCGATATCGAGGAGATCGCGCGACGTCCCGACCATTACCCTTCGGTAATCGCATCACCGCGGCCCGCCAGCGGACGCTTCGACGACCAAGACGCGTTGCACACGACGTCGTGGTGCGTCGGTACGTGAAACGTCGGACCGTGCGGTAACCCCGAACGGATGCGCGAAGCAGCCCGTAAAATTGGCGGTCGTAGTACATGACAGACTGGATACGAGCCACCCGCCACTCGCCACGAGTGTGACAACGAGAGAACAGCGCTGATGACCAACCAAATGAACGCGTCGCGTAAGGCGTCTGGACCGAAGCTCGACGCGACGCCGGCGAAGCCGACCGTGAAAGCGGCGGCCAAGAAGTCCACCCGGGTGAGGGCGGTGAAGCGGACGCCGGCGGAGGTAACGAGGCTCACCGAGTTCTACCGTCAGATGCTGCTCATCCGACGATTCGAGGAGCGCGCCGCGAGAAGCTACACCCAGGCGCTGATCGGTGGCTACTGCCACCTGAACCTGGGAGAGGAGGCTGCCGTTGTGGGCCTGCTCTCGGCTCTGGCGCCCACCGATTACCTCTTTACGAACTATCGAGAGCACGGGTACGCCATCAATCGTGGCATCGACCCCAATCGAGTGATGGCCGAACTCTACGGACGGATCGACGGTGTCTCCAAGGGCTGGGGCGGTTCGATGCATATGTTCGACCTCACCCATCGTCTGCTCGGTGGTTACGGCATCGTCGGTGGGCAGATACCGCTCGCTACCGGAGCGGCGTTGGCCATCGATTACCGCGGCGGTAGTGACGTCGTGATGTGCACGATGGGCGACGGGACGACGAACGTGGGCGCCTTCCACGAGTCGCTCAACATCGCGGCACTCTGGAATCTCCCAATCGTCTACGTCATCATCAATAATCGACTCGGGATGGGCACGACCGTTGAGAAGTCGTCGGCCGAACCCGAACTCTTCCGCCGCGGCGCGGCTTACCGGATTGAGTCGGCCCGCGTTGACGGCCTCGATCCGCTCGCCGTCGCCGAGGCCAGTGCCCAAGCCGTCGCGGTCGCACGATCGGGCAAGCCCTACCTCCTCGAGGTGGTTTCGGAACGGTTGCGAGGGCACTCCGTCGTCGACCCCGCGAAGTATCGGTCCGAGACCGAGGTCGCACAACTGAGAGAGCACGACCCCGTAGTCACGTTCGGCGCCCAACTCGTTCGCGACGGAGTGATCGACGCCAACGGTATGGCCGCCATCGAGCACGAAGTCACCGCTCGCGTGGACGAAGCGGCAGCGTTCGCCGAGGCCAGCCCCACTCCCGACGTCGCGACGTTGTTCGACTACAACTACGCGACCCCCGTCGCCAACGACTCACGACGCCTACCCGGGCAACCGCTATTCGAACCTGCCCCCCGGCCCGATCTCGGAGAAGACCAGTGACCACGATGACGTATCGCCAGGCGTTGCACGACACGTTGCGCGCCGAGATGTTGCGCGACGAGAACGTGTTCTTGCTGGGTGAAGAGATCGGAGTCTTCGAAGGCTCGTACAAGATCACCGCCGGTCTATTGGCCGAATTCGGTGAGAAGCGTGTGCGCGACACGCCAATCGCCGAAGAGGGCTTCACCGGCGCCGCAATCGGCGCCGCCATGCTCGGGTTGCGTCCGGTCGTCGAGATCATGACGATCAACTTCTCGTTGCTCGCGTTGGACCAGATCGTCAATCACGCCGCCAAGATCTACGGCATGTTCGGTGGCCAGGCGAAGGTGCCGCTCGTCATCCGCACGCCCGGTGGCGGCGGCCAACAACTCGGCGCGACCCATTCGCAGAACATCGAGCTCTACTACGCCTTCGTCCCGGGCCTCAAAGTGGTGGCCCCCAGCACCCCAGCCGACGCCAAGGCACTCTTGATGGCGGCGATCCGCGACGACGATCCGGTGCTGTTCCTCGAGAACCTCGCGCTGTATAACACCAAGGGTGACGTACCCGACGACGATACGCCAGCCGAGATCGGCAAGGCGGCAGTCACTCGACCGGGACGCGACCTCACGCTCATCGGTTACTCGCGTATGGCCCATATCGCCGCCCAGGTCGCTGACCAACTGGCGGCGTCTGACGGACTCGATATCGAGGTCATCGACCTACGCAGCCTGCGTCCGCTCGACCGGCCAACGATCATCGAGTCGGTGATGAAAACGCACGCGGCGGTCGTCGTCGAAGACGACTGGCTCACCTACGGGATCGGCGCCGAGGTCGCAGCGACGATATCCGACGGCGCCTTCGACTACCTCGACGCCCCAGTTCGACGTGTCGCGATGGCCGAAGTCCCACTCCCCTATTCCAAGCCCTTGGAGACCGCGGCGCTGCCGTCGGTGGATGACGTGATCAACGCCGTTCATCAGACGCTCGACGCCGTGGGTCGCCGTCACCAGAAGGTCGGTCATGATTGAGATCAAGATGCCCCGTCTCTCGGACACCATGGAAGAGGGTTCCGTGGCCACGTGGCACAAGCACCCCGGTGATCGGGTCGAAGTGGGCGACATCCTCGTTGAGATTGAGACCGACAAGGCCACGATGGAGTACGAAGCCTACGAAGCCGGCATCCTGACCGAAGTCTTGGTGGGTGAGGGCGACGTCGTCGCCATCGGCACACCCATCGCCCTGCTCGACACCGGCGTCGCGACGGCTCGCGCCGTCGCCTCCCCGGCGGCTTCAGCCACTGACCCGGGCCCAGTCTCCACCAGGCCGTTGCGCGTGGACACCGTGGAGACGGTGACGGCACCGGTGACGGTGCCCGAGGTGGAGAACGGACCACGACGTTTCGCCTCCCCGCTGGTTCGCCGAATGGCTCGCCAGCTCAATATCGACCTCAGCCGCGTTCGCGGAACGGGACCCGGCGGGCGAATCATCCGCCGCGACATCGTGGACTTCGACGACACCTCCGCGCAGCTGGACGAACTCGTCGTCGACGCGGTCTCGGCGCCGCCGGTTATCGCCGACGAGCGTCGCGGCTCCGAAGTGATCCCACTCAGTACTACGCGCCGAGTCATCGCCCGTCGCCTCGGCGAGAGCGCCCGCACCATCCCGCATTTCTTTGTGACGGCGGTCGTCGACGCGGAGGCGTTGGTGACGATGCGCACCGAGCTCAACTCCCAACTCGCGGCCGTCGCACGTTCCAAGGTGAGCGTGAATGACCTGCTGATTCGAGCGTGTGCCCTCGCGTTGCGCGAACATCCCCTAGTCAATGCCTCGTACGTCGATGACGCGAGTACCACGATGCTGATTCACCACCGCATCAACATTGGGGTAGCGGTCGCCTCAGAAAATGGCCTCGTCGTCCCCGTCATCAATGACGCTGATCAAAAATCCGTCGGCGAGCTCGGTGTCGAAGCGAAGCGACTCGCCTCACTAGCCAACGATAAGAAGTTGACGATCGACCAGATGTCGGGCGGCACCTTCACGATCAGTAACCTCGGGATGTTCGGCGTCGAGCAGTTCACCGCGATCATCAATCCGCCCGAGGGGGCGATACTGGCGGTCGGGTCGACGACGGTCGAGCCACGAGTGGTCGATGGCGTCATCGAAGCCCGCCACACGATGCGTTACACGCTCTCCTCGGACCACCGGATCATTGACGGCGCCCTGGCCGCCCAATTCCTGCGAACGCTCACCACATTCCTCGAGAACCCCTGGTCGCTCGTCGCCTAACTGAAAAAGGTCTCACCTCGCCGAGCCGCCGGTCAACCAAGGGCGAGACGGACGGCTCGCGGAACGAGGTCGTCAATCGACCCCCCGCCTTTAGCTTGTCGAGCGTAGTACTCGATGGCCACGGCGAGCGCCGCATTCAGTACCGCGGCGCGTACCGGTCCCTCGGGGCCGTCCACCGCCAAGATGTCGCGACGCGCGAGCGCCCCGATCAACGAATCAATGGCGCCGTGATGGCCCTGCAACCAGACCACGTTCACGGTCGGTTCGCACTCGGCCAGCCGCAACAACCGGTCGATATTCTGGGCGTCAGGACGTTTGCCGACCGACGGTTCGGCCCACGCGCTGAACAGTGGGTCACCAAGAGCCACCCGACCGACGAGGTCGACGGCGTCGCGACAACCATCTTCGAGTGGTGGTCCGATCGCGTCTGGCTTGGACGAACAGTACCGCCAATACGGGCGTTCGAGTTACCGACCGCGGCCGTGATGTATCGCGACGACGGAATCAGGGTGAACGCGTTGGCGCCGCCACGAATCTCGAGGTTTCGATATAAACGACGTCACGGTTCCCGCGAGCATCGGTACGTACGCCATCAACGTTGGTCGAGTGGCGCGGTCCAAGGAGATTACGGCCGCCATCGTCTTTCTGGCGTCGGATGCCGCGAGCACCGTGAGCGGTGCACTCCTGCCAGTCGACAATGGTTGGTCAGCGATCGAATAGGACACCTCTCGCACGTGTCGCGGGGCCCATCAAACCCCGCCCACGGATCCGAAACCGTCGAGTTCGACCACGCCCTCGCGATCTCGAACCTACGAAGAACGTTGCCAGTGCTGTCGAGGCATCAACGAAACGCCTGAATCCCCGTTAGTGCGCCGCCAACCACGAGCGCGTGCACGTCGGCCGTACCCTCGTAAGTCACCACCGATTCGAGATTGACCATGTGGCGAATGACCGGGTACTCGAGCGAAATACCGTTCGCCCCGAGGACCTGGCGGGCCGATCTGGCGACTTCGAGTGCGTCATTGACGTTGTTGAGCTTGCCCATGCTGACCTGCTCGGGGCGCAACTGTCCACCATCCTTGAGCCGTCCCAGGTGCAGCGCGAGGAGATACGAGCGATTCACCGACAACGCCATCATGGCCAACTTCTGCTGCTGGATCTGGTAGGACGCTACCGGCTTGCCAAAGACCTGACGCTCGCCCGCGTACTGCAGCGCCGATTCGAAGCAGGCGCGCGCCGCGCCTACGGCGCCCCAAACAATCCCGTAGCGTGCTTCGTTCAGGCAACTCAGCGGTCCGCGTAGCGACGTCGCTTCGGGGAGCAGCGCGGAAGCGGGCAGTCGGACGTCGGTGAAGAGGAGTTCCGAGGTCACCGAGGCCCGCAACGAGAGCTTCTTCTTGATCTCTTGGCTGGAGAACCCGGGCGTACCCTTGGGGACGACGAATCCTCGAATGCCCTCGTCGGTCCGAGCCCAGACAATCGCCACGTCAGCGACCGAGCCATTCGTGATCCACATCTTCTGGCCATTGAGGATCCAGTCGGTACCGTCTCGTCGGGCATTCGTCCGCATGGAGCCGGGATCGGATCCCGCGTCGGGTTCGGTGAGACCGAAACAACCGACCGCCTCACCCGCGGCCATCTGGGGGAGCCACTCCTGCTTCTGTTCTTCAGAACCCCAGCGGTGGATGGCGAACATGGCCAATGAACCTTGCACGGATACCAGGCTGCGAATCCCGCTGTCACCCGCTTCGAGCTCGAGGCAGGCCAGCCCGTAGGCCGTGGCACTCGTGCCCGCGCACCCGTATCCCTCCAAGTGCATGCCGAGCACGCCCAACGCGCCGAGCTCCTTCATCAGCCCCACGGGGCTCCGGCCCTCCTCGAACCACTCCGCAACGTTCGGCTCGACTTTGTCCCGGACGAATTTACGGACGGTGCTCCGAATCGCCAGTTCCTCTTCTGACAGATTCCCGTCAATATTGAGAAAATCTTCCGGACGCAATTCGACGCTACGGCTGCTTGACGACATACGTACTCCCTCTCAGAGTTCCGATTGACGACTCTAATCCCGACCGTGGACCGGTTCGACTATGGCGCGCACCGACAAACAGCTCTTCGACGCTGGCGTGATTGCCGATCCGCGAGTTGGCCCCACCGTCGCGTGGATGAAGATACTGGCGAACTTCTCCGAATCACCACGGCCAGCGGCGGCGCCTCGGCGATTCAACGGCTTCCTCGGTCGCGCGGGGGAAGTCGAGACTTCGCGGCACCAACGCGAGTGGGCCGTGCGCTCCCAGGTCCACCCCGGCGCTGCCCGATTCTTCCCTGACCGACAGATTGGAATGAGTTCGCGCACGCCGCCGACGAATCCGTACTCGCGCTTTTGACGACGTCGACCGGCCTACGTAGAGTGCGGGCTGTATCGGCGTAGTCGTGATGGACCAGGTCCGGACCTGGGAGGTGCGATGCGAATCGGCATGCCGTCGGACGGCCTCCCGGTCGACGCTTCCGTCTCGAATCAGGCTGGTACGTGGCGGGCTGACACCCGGTCGTTCGTCCGTACGGCTCGACGCCTGTTCGACGGTCGGATCTGGCTGTCAACCTTTCGCTAGAACCCGTTCGAGCGCGTGCCCAACACCATTCGTGACCCGTCCGTAAACGTAACGCGCAACCGGACGCCACGTCGTGCTGAGGCGGAAGTCGCTGCGTCCAGAACCGGGTCACACGTCGGCGTCATCCACCTCGGATAACCAACGGCGCCACCAGGCGTGTTCATCACTGCAGGGCGAACCACTCGAACCGGTTCACGTCGAGCGATTGCGCCGCGATATCGAACCGTAGGATGAGCGTTACCCCTTCATTGAGGACGTATTGGTCATGAGCATTACTACCGGTCCCCCGCCGGTCCTAACTGGGGGATTCGCCGGTGCCCTTACCCGGGCGGTCTCAGAGCGCCTGGACGCGGCCACGTTGCGCGCCGCTCGGCATCGTCTGCACGTCAAGGCACTCATCATCGCGGTGTGGTACGTAGTGAGTTTCGTCGCCGTCATCCTCTCTTCGGGATGGCTCGAGGGAATCGTCGCGGCCGCCTCGATCTCCCTCGCCTTCGCCGCCGTTGGTTTCAACATCCAACACGACGCCAACCACAACGCATTCTTCGCCGCCCCAACCAAACGACTCTCGCGGGCCAACCGAATCGTTGGTTGGAGCATGTTCGTCGTGGGTGCCGACGCCAACCGCTGGCTCTATCGCCATAACACCCTGCACCACGGTTCACCCAACGTTGTAGGGATCGACTCGGACATCAACCTCGGGCCCCTGGCTCGACTCGCGCCCTTTCAGCGTCGCTACTTCTGGCATCGCTACCAGCACATCTATCTCTGGCCGCTCTACTGCTTCACGGTGCTCGAGATCATGTTCAACGACCTGGCTACCTTGGTCGGTGCCTCGCGGCACGTTCGAAGCTCACGCTCGCGTCTTTCCGACGCCACCATCGCCGTTCTCACCAAGGTGGTCTTCGTGGTGCTGATGGTGGGTGTGCCGTCCCTCACGCACCCGTTCTGGGTCATCGTCCTAGGCGCGCTCGGCGTCATGTTCGCGGTCGGCTTCTTGCTCGGCGTCGTCTTCCAGTCGGCCCACGTCGTCGAAGGGGCCGAATTCGCCGAGGCCGGATCACGACCGCCTTACCAGTGGCACGAGTGGCAGGTTCGCTCGAGTCTCGATTTCTCTCACGGCTCGGGACCCCTGAGTCGCCTTTTCCGTTGGTACGCCGGCGGGCTCGATCACCAGACCGAGCATCACCTCTTTCCGCGGTTGCCCCACACCGCCTACCCCCTCATCGCCCCGGTGGTCAGCGCGGTCTGCGTGGACTACGGCATCCCTCGCCACGTTCAGCCGTCGTTCCACGCCGCGGTGGCGTCCCACTTTCGACACCTGCGCGCCATGGGCCGTCCTCCGACACCATCATCGACGGACCACCGATAGTTGGGGTTGGTTCGATCCCCCTTCGCCGGGCCTCGATGCCACGCGAGAGAGGACGCCTCGATGTGAATACTGCTTGCTCACGGTGAGCACGGTCCCCGCAGGTCACGGTGGTGTTTCATGCCACTGACGCCCGCGACGGACCCGAATGGCCCACGCCCGTGTGACGTGCGCGAGACAATCGGGTCCGGGTCTCGCGCGCCGTGGTTAAGGTGACGGTAGAGGTATTTCAAACGCCAGAAGTGTTCGAGTTCTGGGTTGTACGTGCCCGTAAGTCACACCAAAGGTGGCCACGTGACGCCGGAACTGACTAATTCAACCAATGCAGCAATCCCGCGGTCGCGCCCGAACGAACGTGGCCCTCAACCCTGGGCCGCGCGGCTGAGTGAAGTTGGCCTCGCGGGCCCTCCGAACCAAGACGCCCTAGCGACGCTCTTCCCCCCGATCGCCGACTACGCCTTCCTCTCGGACTGTGAGAACAGCTGCCTCGTGGCCCCCACCGGTTCGATCGAGTGGATGTGCCTTCCCAAGCCTCACGACCCCAGCATCTTTGGCACCATCCTGGACCGCGCCGCTGGCTCCTTCCGGCTCGCGCCCGTGGACAGCGCCGTGCCCGCGCACCGACAGTACGTCCCGGGGACGATGGTCCTCGCCACGACGTGGCAGACCCGCAGTGGCTGGCTCGTGGTCACGGATTTTTTCGCCGTCGCGCCCTGGTACCGACAGGGTGACCGCTCCGAACTGCACCGGCGTACGCCCGGCGACTTCGACGCGCGCCACATCCTCGTCCGCTCGGCGGTCTGCCTGCACGGCACCGTCGATATCCTGCTCAACTGCGAGCCCTCCTTCGACTACGGTCGCGGTGACGCGCAGTGGGAGTACACGGGTCCGACCTACGAACGGGTGGCGACGACCAACCCCGACTTCGAGCGCTTGACGTTGAGTGGCGACATGAGGTTCGGCATCGAGGGTCGGTCGGTTCGAGCTCGCCACCGCTTGACCGAAGGCGAGTCGTCGTTCGTCGTCCTCAGCTGGACCGGCGAGGAGCCCCCCTCGACGCGCGCCGAGATTGACTCGTGTCGCGCCGAGACGAGTCGCTTCTGGCGCGACTGGATCGATGGCGGCAAATTCCCCGATCATCCGTGGCGCGAACTCTTGCAACGAAGTGCCCTGACCCTGAAGGGGCTGACCTACGCGCCGACCGGAGCACTGCTCGCGGCGCCCACCACCTCACTGCCCGAGCAACCCGGCGGCCATCGCAATTGGGACTACCGCTACACCTGGATTCGCGATGCGGCCTTCACGCTGCGCGCGTTGCACGCCCTCGGGTTCGACACCGAAGCCGACGACTTCCTCGCGTTCTTGGGCGACGTGCTCGAGCCCTCCGGCCGCACCGCCAAGGGGATCGCACAGTTGCGGGGGAACCTCCAGGTCCTCTACCCCGTCGACGGCGCGACCACGCTCTCGGAGAACGAGCTCGACCATCTCTCGGGCTATCTCGGTAGCCGACCCGTACGCACCGGCAACGCCGCCTACAACCAGGTCCAGTTCGACATTCTCGGCGCCATTGTCGACTGCGTCTTCGAACACACCCGAACACGCGATTCGCTGAGCGAGCGCGCGTGGCGAATCGTCGTCCAGGCCGTCGACACGGCCCTGCAGAGGTGGCACGAAAAGGACCGCGGGATTTGGGAGATGCGCGGCGAGCCTCAACACTTCACCTTCTCCAAGGTGATGTGCTGGGTCGCCGCCGACCGCGGCGCGCGTCTCGCGGCGCTGCGCGGCGAGAAGGAGCGCGCGGAACTCTGGTGGAGCGCGGCCCAGGAGATCCACGCCGACATCCTCGCTCACGGGCTCAGCGACGACGGGTACTTTGCACAGGCGTACGGATCGAACGAGCTCGACGCGTCACTGCTGCTGCTCCCCACCCTCGGATTCCTGCCGGCGCAAGACGAGCGGATCCGCAAGACGGTGTTCGCCATCGCGGACGGACTCAGTGACGGTGCCTTCGTCTACCGCTATCGAACCGAGGTCACCGACGACGGTCTCGACGGACAACTCGAAGGCAGTTTCACCGCCTGTTCGTTCTGGCTCGTCTCGGCACTCGTCGGGATCGGCGAACTGGATCAGGCGCGAACACAGTGCGAGAAGTTGATCGGGGCCGCGAGCGTGCTCGGGCTCTACGGTGAGGAGATCGACCCCACCACGGCCCGGCACCTCGGAAACTTCCCCCAGGCCCTGACCCATCTGGCGCTCGTCAACGCCGTGCTGCACGTCATCGAAGCCGAACAACGAACGTCGAACTCATCGATTGGGCCGGCCGGCTCACCGAGTTGGTGGAGTGCCGCCGGGAATCTCGACCGATCGAACCCCGCCACCTAACGCGTATCCCCGGCACGAAGGCGCCGCGAGCACGCGTCCGTAGCCAAGCGCAACGGTGCTACCTTGCGAAATCTCAATGCGATCGGACAGACCGATACTCCCGGACTACCGGTTAAGGTGAACTTGAGTGCATTCCATGTTGGAGCCAGCCAATCAATCCGCCAATCCGACCTTGGGCGCAGGTCGGATTTCACCGTCCGAATCGGATCGGGCCAACTTCGTCGTCGTCGCCAATCGCCTGCCCGTCCAACAGTCGTTCTCGGAGGGCAACGAGGAGTGGCGCCCCAGCCCGGGCGGACTCGTGTCGGCCCTGACGGCGGTCCTCCAGGGACACGACGGACTCTGGATCGGCTGGCTCGGAGTTTCTGATCACGGTGAGCCACCTCCGACCTACGAGGGTATCCGGTTGAAGCCCGTCGCCATCAGTCCCGAGGAGTACGCCGACTTCTACCTCGGGTTCTCCAACGCCACGCTGTGGCCCTTGTACCACGACGCCATCCGCGCACCCGTCTTCCACCGTCACTGGTGGAATACCTACCAGGAGATCAATCGTCGATACGCCACCGCCGCCGCGGAGTCCGTCGCCCCGGGCGGCACGGTGTGGATCCACGACTACCAGCTCCAGCTCGTGCCCAACATGCTCCGGTTGCTTCGCCCCGACGTGCGCATCGGGTTCTTCCTCCACATCCCCTTCCCCCCGAGTGAGCTCTTCACGCAGCTGCCCTGGCGACGGGAGATTCTGACGGGACTGCTCGGTGCGGACCTCATCGGCTTCCAGGTGCCCCACATGGCCTCGAACTTCTCACGCATCGCGCGCCGGCAACTCGGCGCCACCGGTACTGACTCCGTCCTCCTCTTCGACGGTCGCACGATTCGCGTGGGTGCCTTCCCGATCACGGTCGACACCGCCCAGATCACCGCGCTCGCCCTCGACCCCAAGATCCGCGCCCGGGCGCGCGAGCTCCGTCGAGATCTCGGCAACCCCGAGGTGGTGCTACTCGGGGTTGACCGACTCGACTACACCAAAGGGATTCAACAGCGGATTCGGGCCATCAACGAGCTCTACGCGGACGGCACGCTCAACGGCGACACGCACGTCATGGTCCAAGTGGCGGTCCCGAGTCGCGAATCTGACGCGCACTACGACCTCGAACGGCACAATCTCGAGCAGGTCGTGAGCGAGATGAACGGGGACCATGGCCTGGTCGGCAGCCCCGTTATCCACTATCTCCACCAGAACCTGCCCTTCGACGAGCTGCTGGCCCTCTACCTCGCGGCCGACGTCATGCTCGTCACGCCGTTCCGCGACGGCATGAACCTCGTGGCCAAGGAGTACGTCACGTGTCGCACCGACCTCACCGGCAAGCTCGTCTTGAGTGAATTCGCGGGTGCCGCCTCCGAACTTCGCGGCGCGTTCATGGTGAACCCGCACGACCTCGACGGGATCAAGGAAGCGGTCTGTCTCGCCTTGAAGGCCGGCCCGAAGGAGGCCAAGGCCCGGATGTCACGCATGCGGCGAAAGACGATGCGCCGAAACGTGTTCGACTGGGCGCAGTCGTTTCTGGCGGCGCTGCAACAAAGTAACCCCGCCGCGCCGGTCGATGCGACCGACGACCCCGCCCCCTCGCAATAGCCGCGACGCGCTCGAATTAGGCCGCGCCGTCCGTCACTAGAGCTCGTCGATCAGTTCGGCCACGGAGCGGACGACCCTCGACGCGCGGAAGGGGAACCGGTCAACGTCGTCCTCACCGTCGACGCCCGACAGGACGAGAATCGTCTCAAGACCCGCGTCGACGCCCGCGAGAATGTCGGTGTCCATGCGGTCACCGACCATGACCGATGACTTGGAATCCGCGCCCAGGACGGCTAGCGCCTCTCGAATCATTCGGGCGTTGGGCTTGCCCACGTAATAGGGGGCGACGCCGGTCGCGCGTTCGATGATCGCGGCCATCGCGCCACAGCCCGGCAGCGATCCATTCGGCGATGGTCCGGTGGGCTCGGGATTGGTGGCGACGAAATGACTCCCCCGCTCGATGAGTCCGATCGCGGTAGCGAAGTCCTCGAAGGAGTAGTCCTGGGTCTCGCCGAGGACGACGTAGTCGGCGTCGCGGCTCGACTCACGGTATTGCACGTCGCGCAGCGCCGAGTGAAGGCTCGGTTCGCCAATAACGAAGGCATTTCCGCCGGGACGTTGTGAGTGGACGAAGTGGGCGGCGGCGAGTGCCGAGGTCCAGAACTGCCCCTCGTCGACGTCGAGGCCCATCGCGTGCAGCCGGCGGCGCAGCTCGCCCGGGGTAAACATCGAGTTGTTCGTCAGCACCAGGAATGGTCGCCCCGTGACTCGAAGCCGGTCGAGGAATCGGTCGGCCCCGTCGACCATTGCTCCCTCCGCGATGAGGACGCCATCCATATCGCAGAGCCAGTTGCGGATCGAGTCATTGGACGTCACGGCTCCATCAGAACACAGATCGCCACAACCAACTGCACGGGCCCCGAACGCCGGAAACCCTGTCGCGAGTCCTGACCAACATCGAGTGACGCGCCCGAGGAGTTCCTCACTTTGTAACGAACTGGAGAGGGGCACTCTCAACCTCGTTTCCACCAGTCACCATGACCACAAACGGTTACGGAGATTTACTGCAGCGGAGGCTGGCCAGGACCCTCCGGTTTTACGCGCCAAGTCACATCCGAGACTCCGTCCAGGTGACAATGCGCTGAAACCGCGCCAACCGTACGAGTTGTTAGAAAATTGGTTACTGTTCAGGTCCCCATCTGGCGAGGGTCCACTTCATTCAGGCGTAGCGGGCTTATCGTTGAGTCATCACTTGTAATGGCGCTC
>LMAD01000028.1 GCA_001443545.1 Acidimicrobiaceae bacterium RAAP-2 | reverse complement strand
CCGGGGGTGGACCAACTCAAAATGGTCGCGTGGGCCCTAGTCTGGTGAAGTGACGACGCCATCCCCAATCCCTTCGTCGGTGCCAGTCAAGGGGTCCTTCGGACCGAACGCCTGGCTCGTGGACGACATGTTCGACCGCTATCTCGAGGATCCCGAGTCCGTCTCGGCGAGCTGGCGCGAGTTCTTCGCTGACTATCAGCGTTCGACCGTGCCGACCGTGGCCACGGCCTCTCCGAGCCCTTCGCCGATGGTCAGCGCCGCCCCGCTCGTGGTTAACGACGCGGCGACGCCGTTGCGCGGCGCTGCGGCCCGCATCGTGTCGAACATGAACGCGAGCCTCGCCGTACCGACGGCAACGAGCGTCCGAACGGTCTCGGCTCGACTGTTGGAAATCAATCGCTCGGCCCTGAACGAGTCCCTGAGCCGCGCGAGCGGCGCGAAGGTCTCCTTCACCCACCTCATCGCCTTCGCCATCATCAAGGGCCTCGTCGCGATCCCCGCCATGAACGCCACCTTCGTCGACGCCGTCGATCAGAAGGGGACGCCCGGCGTCTTGCGCCACGAACACGTCGGCCTTGGGCTGGCCGTGGACGTCGAAAAGAGCGACGGGTCGCGTAACTTGATGGTCCCGGTGATCCGCGACGCCGACGCCATGGACTTCCGGACGTTCTTGCTCGCCTATGAGGATTTGATTCGCAAGGTGCACGCCGGAAAGGTCGGCGCCGACGATTTCGTGGGCGCGTCGGTATCGTTGACCAACCCGGGCACGCTCGGCACGGTGCAGTCGGTCCCGCGGTTGATGCCGGGTCAGGGGGCCATCATCGGCGTCGGCGCCCTCACGTGGCCCCCCGGGTTCGAGGCGGCCGATCCTCGCGCGCTGGCTGAACTCGGAGTCGGCAAGGTGATGAACTTGACCTCGACCTACGACCACCGCATCATTCAAGGCGCGGAGTCGGGACTCTTTCTCAAGTTCGTCGCCGAGTGTCTCACCGGTGGACACGACTTCTACGACGACGTGTTCTCGTCGTTGGGCATTCCCTACGAACCCTCGCGGTGGTCGATGGATTGCAACCCGGCCGCCGGTGGCGGCGAGAGCGAACGAGTGTTGAAGCAGATCCGCGTGCAGGAACTAATCAACATGTACCGCGTGCGCGGACACCTCTACGCGCACCTCGACCCCCTGCACAGCGACCCACCGCCCGTCCACGATGAGTTGGAGTTGTCGACCTACGGGTTGTCGATCTGGGACCTCCCTCGTCGATTCATCACCGGGGGTTTGGCCGGCCGCGACGAGGCGACGCTCGAAGAGATTCTGGCAATCCTGCGCGAGGCGTACTGCCGTACGACGGGTATCGAATACGGACACATCATGGACCCGGCGCAGAAGCGTTGGATTCAGGCTCGCGTCGAGGGCGTGCGCTCCGCGATGAGCGCTGACGAGCAGCGCCGCGTGCTGGGGGCGTTGAACGAGGCGGAGGTCTTCGAGCGATTCCTGCACTCGCGCTACGTCGGTCAGAAGCGGTTCGGACTCGAAGGGGCCGAATCGACGATTGTCGCCCTGCAAGCGATTCTCGATGCGGCGGCCGATGACGATGTCCGTGAGGCCGTCATTGGCATGGCGCACCGTGGTCGACTGAACGTGCTGGCCAATATCGTGGGCAAGTCCTACAGCGACATCTTCTCGGAGTTCGAGGGGAACCTCGACCCCGAGAGCGTCCAGGGCAGTGGTGACGTCAAGTATCACAAGGGCGCGCACGGGACATTCCAGAACGTGCACGGTACGAGCATCGCCGTCTCAATGGCGTCGAACCCGTCGCACCTCGAGGCGGTGAGCCCGGTCGTCGAAGGGATCGTGCGGGCCAAGCAGGATCAGGTTGTTCGACCCGGGGACGGTTCGGTGCCGAACACCGCCGTCGAGCACTACCCATTCCTACCCATATTGATTCACGGCGACGCGGCGTTCGCCGGCCAAGGCGTCGTCGCCGAGACGCTGAACCTCTCGCAGTTGTCGGGCTACCACGTCGGTGGCGCCATCCACATCGTGATCAACAACCAGGTTGGCTTCACCACGGCGCCCGAATCGGCTCGATCGAGCGTCTATCCGACCGACGTGGCCAAGATGATCCAGGCGCCGATCTTCCACGTGAACGGCGATGACCCCGAGGCCTGTGCGCGCGCGGCGCGACTGGCCTTCGAGTACCGCCAGACGTTCCAACGCGACGTGGTGATCGACGTCGTGTGTTACCGGCGCCACGGGCACAATGAAGGGGACGACCCCAGTTACACCCAGCCTCAGATGTACAAGATCATCGACCAGATGCGATCGGTCCGCAAGATGTACACCGAGACGCTCGTGCGGCGGGGCGATATTTCGTTGGAGGAGGCCGAACGGGCCCTCGACGAGTTCAATGCGCGTCTGCAGAGCGTGCTCGACGAGGTGCGCACCGTCCCGGTGCCGACCCTGCACGGAATCCCGATCGCCGACGTGACGCCCGACGCTCGGGCTCCGGAGACGGGTGTCGCGCGCGACGCACTGCTCATCGTGGCGTCGGCCACGATGAGCGCACCGGCGGGATTCACGATTCACCCGAAACTCGAGCGACAGTTCAGCCAACGACGCGCGTTGCTCGACGGCGGAGAGGTCGACTGGGCGCTCGGCGAGGCGTTGGCGTTCGGTTCGCTGTTGACCGACGGCACGAACGTCCGGTTGATGGGTCAGGACTCGCGACGCGGCACGTTCTCGCACCGCCACGCGGCGCTCATCGACTTCGAAACCGGTGAACAGCACATCCCGCTGGCCAACCTCGGCACGCCCGGATTCTTCACCGTCCGCGATTCGTTCTTGAGCGAGTACGCCGCGTTGGGGTTCGAGTACGGCTACTCCGTCGAGGCGAATCGATCCCTGGTCGCCTGGGAGGCGCAGTTCGGAGACTTCGTGAACGGCGCCGAGATCATCATCGACAACTTCCTCGTAGCGGCCGAGGACAAGTGGGGTCAACGGGCGAGTCTCGTCATGCTCCTCCCGCACGGCTACGAGGGCCAGGGACCCGAACACTCCAGTGGGCGCATCGAACGCTTCCTCTCGCTGTGCGCACGGAACAATCTGCGAATCGCCCAGCCGACGACCGCGGCGCAGTACTTCCACCTCTTGCGCAGCCAGGTCGCTCGAGAGACCGTCACGCCGCTCATCGTCTTCACGCCCAAGTCGATGCTTCGCGCTACGCAGACCCGCTCGCCGTTGAGTGCGTTCGAGCACGGATCGTTCCAGGCCGTACTCGACGACGCGGCGGCCAAGCGTGATCAGGTGACCCGAGTCGTCTTCGCGTCAGGCAAGGTCGCCCACGAGGCGCTCGCCCGTCGGAGCGAGGTTGGCGCCGAGCAGGTAGCGGTCGTTCGAGTCGAGCAGTTGTACCCGTGGCCCCACGACGAGATCGACGAGATTCTGGCGGCGTATCCGAACCTCGCCGAAGTGGTGTGGTTGCAGGAGGAGCCTGAGAACATGGGGGCGTGGCCCTTCGTCCACCACCAGGTCCACCGTCAACTCCGCGACGTGACGGTGAGCCACGTGGCGCGCGCCGAGTCGGCGAGTCCCGCCACCGGGAGCTCGCTGATTCACGTCGCCGAGCAGGCCGATCTTTTGACGCGAGCCGTCGGGTGAGCGCCACCCGTTCACGTTTGCGAGTCGTGATTGACGGATCCAACCTGGCGACCGAGGGCCGTTCGGACCCCAGCCTGAGCCAACTCGACGACGCGATCACCGCGTTTCGTGACGAGAACCCTCGCGCCGAGATCGTCGTCGTGGTGGACGCGAGCTTCGGCCATCGTGTCGCGAGCGGCGAGCGCACGCGCTTCAAGGATCGTGAGCTTGACGGAACGATCGTGACACCACCGGCCGGGGCGATCGGCCGCGGCGACGCGTTCATCTTGAAGATCGCCGACCGCATCGGTGGCGTCGTCTTGAGCAACGACTCATTCCAGGAGTTTCACCTCATCTACCCGTGGCTCTTCGACGAGGGCCGGTTGATCGGCGGCAAGCCGGTGCCCGGGGTCGGCTGGATCTTCACCCCGCGATTGCCGGTGCGCGGCGCGAAGAGTGCGAGGACCGAAAGGACCGCGAAGAAGCTGGCGGTGCTGATGCCCGATGGCGTGACGCCATCGATCGGCACGACGATCACGCCGGCGAAATCCGTATCCAAGACGGGTGGCGAGGCGAAGGCGGCCCCAGCCAAAAAGGCGACGGAGAAGGCGCCGAAGGCCGAGAAGGCGCCGAGAACGAGGAAACGCGCGACGAAGCTCACCACTAACGTGCCCGAGCCAGCGGCGAAGTCGTCGGTCGCCAAACCGGTGGCGAAGCTGGCCCAGAAGGTGGAGCCGCCCAAGAAGGCGCCATCGAAGAAGGCGGCGACGACCAAACCGGTGGCGAAGAAGTTGGTGAGGACGCCCACGAGGAACCAGATCCCTGCGCCCGCGGTCGAACCGATGCCCCCGGCCACGGCGCCGGCAGTGGCCCTTCGCCGGGGACGTCAACCAGTGAATCCCGAAGATGTCTTCGCGCGGTTTCGCTCGTCGTTCAAAATTGGTGCACGGGTCGACGGTGAAGTCACGACATTCACGTCCCACGGTGCGGTGATCACGGTTTCGTTCAAGGGTGGTCAGGTCGAGTGCTACGCCCCGACGACGCTGCTGGGTGACCCGCCGCCGGCGCGAGCCCGTGACGTACTGAAACGCGGGGACCAGCGCAGTTTCCGGTTGATAACCGTGGATCCCGAACGACGAATCGCGGAGTTGGCGCTCGCGTGACCGATCTCTCCCTCGACCCGCAGGACTGGCTACCGCATCGAGCACCCTTCTTGCTGCTCGACACCTTGCTCGAAATCGAACCGGGCGTGCGCGCCGTTGGCACGTGGACGCTGCGGGGTGACGAGTGGTTCTTCCCCGGGCACTTCCCGGGCCGACCGACGACGCCCGGGGTCTTGCTCCTGGAGTCTCTGGCGCAGTGTGGTGGCGTGGCGGTGCTCGCTGACGAACGCTACCGCGGTCGATTGCCGCTCTTCGGAGGGGTGGAACGCGCGAGGTTTCGGCGTCAGGTCGTGCCCGGTGACACCGTGACCGTGCAGTGCGAGATGACCCGGCTCTCGGCGCGCGCCGGGAAGGGGCACGGCGTGGCGAGCGTCGGTGGGGAGGTGGCGGCCGAGGCCGATCTCCTCTTCGTGCTCGCAGACCTGACGTGAAGATCGCCACCTGGAACGTCAATTCGATCGCGGCGCGGTTGGAACGCGTGACGACGTGGCTGGGTGACGAGCGGCCCGACGTGTTGCTGATTCAAGAAACCAAGTCCACCGACGACCGGTTTCCCGCCTCGGCGATCGCGGAGGTGGGATACCAGGCGGCCCACTACGGCCAGGGGCAGTGGAACGGCGTCGCCATCCTCTCGAGGGTCGGAATCGAGGACGTGGAGCGTGGCTTTGGTGACGACGACCCCGAAGCGAGGATCATCGGTGCGACCTGCGCGGGTGTTCGGGTGTACTCCTGTTACGTCCCGAACGGCCGGTCGCTCGACGATCCGCACTACGGCTACAAACTCGCCTGGCTGGGTCGGCTCGGCGAGCTCGCGGCGAGTCGGGCGCCGGGGCCCTTCGTGCTCGGTGGCGACTTCAACGTCGCCCCGACGGACCTCGACTGCTGGGATCCCGCGAGTTTCTTCGGTGCGACCCACGTCAGTGAACCCGAGCGCGCGGCCATCCGCGCGCTCGAAGCGACCGGGCTCGTCGACCTGGTTCGTTCGTTGCATCCCGACGAGCCGACCTTCTCGTGGTGGGACTACCGAGGTGGCGCGTTCCACCAGAACCACGGTCTGCGGATCGACCTGCTGCTCGTCGATGCGTCGCTCGGGAAACGAGCGCGATCGGGGTACGTGGACCGCGGCGCCCGCAAGGGTGAGAAGCCGTCGGACCACGCGCCCGTAGTGGCCGAGTTCGACGGCGTTCAGAACGTCGGTGGCAGTGCGGCTTCGATGAACGATGGCCCGGGCGTGGCGTAGGAACGCTGCAGGGCGGTGACGAGCCCCTCGGCGTCGGTGACACGGGTCGCCGGAACGCCGAAGCCGCGCGCGACCTCGCAGAAGTCGATGGTCGGTCGATCGAGGGCGAGGAGTCGCTCACTGGCCTCACCGGCCGCTTGGGTCCCGACCCCGACCCGCTGGCGCTCGAAATCCAATATGGCGTAGCGACCGTTCGAGAGCCCCACCACCGTGACATCCAAGCCCTCGCGCGCCATCGTCCACAGGGCCTGAATCGTGTAGAGCATCGATCCGTCGGACTCGAGGGCGAGTACGCGAGCGTGCGAACCGATGGCCGCACCGACCGCCACCGGCAGCCCGAACCCGATCGAACCGCCAGTGAGGGTCAAGAGACGATGCGGGGCGGCGAAGGCCGTCGCCCCGTAGAGGTGGATGCCACTGGTGTTGGACTCGTCGCTGATGACGGCCCCTTCGGGCAGCGTGGCGGCCACGGCCGCGGCGAGCGTCTGGGCGTTCAACGCACCTCGGGGGGCGTCCGGTCGAGGTCCCGTCGCCACGGGCAGCGCCGTCGCGTCGAGCGAATCGACGAGCGCCTCGAGCGCTGCGCCGGTATCGCTACCGGGCGGAGCGAGTGCGACCACGTCACAGTGGTCGCCGACCAATCGACTGGGTACGTCGGGGTAGGCGAAGAAGCCGACCGGCTCGTTCGCGCCGATCAACACCACGGTCTCGAGGTCCGCGAGCTGGGCGACGGCGAACTCGCTCAAGTAGATGAGTCGTTCCGGTTGGAAGACGCCGACGCCACGATCCACCGACGCGGGGAACGTCTCCAGGATGACCCGTGACCCGCTGGCGGCACCGATCCGCTGCGCGAGGGCGAGCTGTTGGCTCGTCGTCGCCGTGCCGCCCAGGAAGATGGCCGATCGGGTGGTGCGAATGCGCTCGGCCGCGTAGTCGACCAGGTCGTGCTCGATCTCGGTCAGGCGAGCGCGCTGCGCGACGGGCCAATCGGCTGGTACCTGGGCCAGGGCGCCCCAGGAGACGTCGGCCGGCAGCACGAGGGTGGCGACGTGCGCCGGTGGGCCGTAGGCCGCGCCAATCGCGCGCGCCGTCGCTGCGGCGACCTCGTCGGGACGGACCGGGCGATGGACCGATCCCTCGAGCGCGCCGGCGACCGAGGCGATATCGCTCTGCAGCGGAGCGTCGAAGCGCGCGTGGTAGGTCGCGTGATCACCGACGATGTTCAACAGTGGCACCCGAGCCCGCCGGGCGTTGTGGAGGTTGGCCCAGCCATTGGCGAGTCCGGGACCCAAGTGCAGGAGCGTTGCCGCCGGCCGACCAGTGACGCGGGCGTAGCCGTCGGCGGCGCCGGTCGCGACGCCCTCGAAGAGGCAGAGGACACCACTCACGTCGTGGACGTCGTCTAACGCGGCCACGAAGTGCATCTCCGAAGTCCCGGGGTTCGCGAAGACCGTCGAGACGCCGTTGGCGCGCAGCGTGGCGAGGAGCGCGTGGGCACCGTTCACGCGCGAGCCCGATCGTCGAGGAGGCGGAAGGGATTCAAGAGCTCGGTGGGGTCGAAGGCGAGCTTTAGGCGCCGCTGCAAGGCGAGTACCGCTGGGTCGGTGAGCGCGAGGTAGGCCGCCTGCTTGTCACGCCCGATTCCGTGCTCGCCCGAAATGAGGCCACCGAGCGCGAGTCCGGCCGCGAAGAGATCGTGCAGCATCGCGGCGCGTCGATCGTCGTCGTTCTGGTAGATCGACAGGTGGACGTTGCCGTCACCGACGTGCCCGCAACCGGCCACGAAGGCCCCGTAGGTTTCGCCGAGCCGCATCGCCTGGTCGAGGAACTCGGGTACGCGCGAACGCGGCACGACGACGTCGATGATCTCGTTGGCGCCGGCGGCCTTGGCGACCCAGAAGACCCGTTCACGCGCTTCGATCAGCCGAACCGCGGCGCCACCCGGGAGCACGTACACGTCGAGGGCGTTGGCCGACTCGACCAGGGTCGCGAGGGCCGCGAGGTCGGTGTCGAGTTGGGACTCGGTGCGGGTCTCGAGGACGACGACCAGATAGGCGGAGGTCTGGGACACGACCTCAGGGTCGACGCCGAGCTCCAAGTCGGAGGCCTTCGTGATCGCCGCCATGGTGAGCAGGTCGATGTACTCCAGGATCGACGGTTCGAGTCCCGAGGCCACGATCCGGGGCACGACCCGCGTCACGTCGCCCAGGTCCGCGAAGGGGATGAGCACCGTCGCGGTGTGATCGAACCGCGGCGAGAGCCGCAGGGTGAC
This sequence comes from Acidimicrobiaceae bacterium RAAP-2, assembly GCA_001443545.1. Classification (GTDB taxonomy): domain Bacteria; phylum Actinomycetota; class Acidimicrobiia; order Acidimicrobiales; family RAAP-2; genus RAAP-2. The sequence goes on along the minus strand of LMAD01000028.1, from coordinate 15,838 downwards.
CTCGGTGACTAACGCGAGCGTCCCCTCACTTCCGATAACCAGCTGGGTGATGTCGTAGCCGGACGACGACTTCACGACCGGCCCGCCCACCCGCATGGTCGTGCCATCGATGAGCACGAGTTCGAGTCCGAGCACGTGTTGACGCGTCACGCCGTGTCGAACCGCGCGCATACCGCCGGCGTTGGTATTGACGTTGCCGCCGAGCGAGCCGGAGGTCTCACCGGGGTAGACCGGGTACCGGAGTCCGAACGGCTTCAACGCCTCGTCGAGCTCGCGCAACGTCACCCCGGGTTCGACGACCACGACGTGGTCTTGTTCGTTGATGGTTCGGATGTGGTTCATGCGCGCGAAACTGATGACGATTCCGTCTTTGACCGGTGTGGCCCCGCCCGAGAGCCCGGTCCCCGAACCACGCGGCGTGATCGGGACCTGATGCCGAGTGGCGAGCTGCGCGATGGCGACGACGTCGCCGGTGGAACGCGGGTAGGTGACCGCGAACGGCTCGACGGGGTCGGGGTGCAGCGTCTCGTCGTGCAGATCGTCGAGATGATGGTCAGGGCTGAACGTGACGCCGCCATCACCCAGGAGAGCGCTCAACGCCTCACGAAGGACTCGATTCTCCGTCATTTCGCAACGCTACCTCGTCATTCACGGCGGCGAGGTCTCGACGGATCGCGGCCAAGCGGGCCCGTCGTGCGTCGCCCGTGAGCGGTGCGTCGCGGCGGTTGATGGTGGCGATCACCGCTTCGATCGGCGCGAGGTAGCGCGACGGCGCGCGGTCGGGGTAACGGGGGTCGTTGCGCCCACGGCTCCAGGTGAGGAGCACGGATCGCTCGGCGCGGCTGATCGCCACGTAGGCCAGACGACCCTCCTCGTCGAGCTGGGCCGTGGTGGTCGCGTTGTAGTTCGGGAGCAAACCCTCGGCCCACCCGACGACGGCGACGTGTTCGAACTCGAGACCCTTGGCGCGGTGGATCGTGGAGAGCGCCACGGCGTCGGGCCCGTCGTGGTCGGTTCGTCGTCCCTGGTCCGAGCTGACGAAGAGGTCGGACGCCGGTGAATGGTCGGGTCCACGACGCTCGATGGGAATCGCGGCGGCCTCGAGCGCGGATGCGACGACGTCGAGTTGGACGTTGGTTCGCGCGAGGACCGCCATCGCGCGCCAGGGGGTGCCCGGTCGATGGTTCACCGTCAGCCAAGTGGCCACCTGGCGGGCCTCCTCCTCGTCGGTGTTGTACGAACGAACGATGGGCGTGGGGCCGTCGTCGCGTGCCGGGACGATGCCACGGGCCCCCTCCTCGAGCAAGGTATTGGCTATCGCGACGATCCTCGCCGTCGAACGATGGTTGCGGGTGAGGTCGAGTACGACCGTGTCGGGCCAGGTGTTGATCAGTTCACCGAGCAGGTGGGGGCTGGCTCCATTGAACCCGTAGATGGACTGGTTCGGGTCACCAACGCTGAACAGGTCGGGGTCGTCGCCGGCCATTTCGCGCAGCAACATGAACTGCAGGGGATTCATGTCCTGGGCTTCGTCGACGTAGAGCGAGGGCGTCCGGTGTCGAAAGGCCGCGCGCACCACGGGCTCGTCGCGTAGAAGCGTGATGGCTTCACTCAAGAGCAGGTCGAAGTCGAGCACGCCTCGGCTGTGGCACAGTCCGACGTAGCGGTCGAGCACGTCGGCGAATGCGGCCGCGGGCAAGGGCGCTTCACGGCGGTGGCGACGGGCCTGGCGAAGGTAGGTCGCACCGGTCAAGCCCTGACTCAGCGCCCACCCGATCTCCAGTTCGAGTCGCGGCAGCTGCCAGTCGTCCAGGCGGACGACGCCGGACTGGGATAGTTGGGTGGCCAGTGCGCCGACGAGCCGTCGGCGGTTGGTCTCGAGCGTGACCGGGGAACGGCCGCTGTCGCGCCGGTACTGGTTAACGATGGTCAAAGCGGCGCGGTGAAAGGTGCCCGCGCGCACGTCTCGTATGCCGGACTGTGCGAGTCGACGGCGTAATTCGTCACCAGCTTTACGCGTGAAGGTCATGGCGAGCACCTGGTCGGGGCTGTAGTCGCCCCGAGCGATCCGTCGCTGGATTCGCAACGTCAGCACGTGGGTCTTGCCGGAGCCGGCCGTGGCGCGCACGAGGAGTCGACGGGCGTTCGAGGTTACCGCCTCACGTTGCTCGGGGGTCAGCCCCACGAGGAGGTCGTCGGAGAACTCTGCGCCGTCGTTCACGATCTGACGCTACCGGCCCCGTTGCCGACTCGTCCCCGTCGCTCGGTAACCTTGAAAGGTGCTGCGGACCTTCGGTGACGGGACCATCTTTGGCGAAGTCGCCGGTGATGGCCCCGTCGGGGTCGTCTTACTCCACGGCTGGGCCAGACGAGGGAGGGATTTCGCCGCGGTCCAAGATGAGCTCGCCCGCCACGGCCGCTCGTCGCTCGCCCTCGACCTGCCGGGATTCGGTTCGTCACCGCCCCCATCGGTCGCCGGTGGCGCACGTCTGTACGCCACGCTGGTCGCTCCAGTACTCGCGTCCTTGCCGGGCCCGGTCGTCCTGGTCGGACACTCCTTCGGCGGTCGGGTCGCCACCGTGCTCGCCGCCGACTACCCCGAACTCGTGCGATCGGTGGTCTTGAGCGGGGTCCCACTACTGCGAAACGCGAGCGTCGAGCGATCACCGTGGCGCTATCGGACGATTCGGTGGCTCCGTCATCGAGGATGGATCTCGGAGGCGCGACTGGAAGTCGCTCGGCATCGCTACGGCTCGACCGACTATCGAGCGGCGTCGGGCATCGTGCGCGACGTGCTGGTGGTCACCGTGGCCGAGGGCTACGCCGATGAACTGGGAAGACTGACCGTGCCCGTGTTCTTCCTGTGGGGCGAGCTCGACACCGTCGTTCCGGTGGAGGTCGCACTCCGGGCCAACGGGCTGGTGCCCGGTGCGCACGAGACGGATAATCGGGTCCGCGTCCTGCCTGGGGTCGGACACCTCGTGCCCATCGAAGCCGCGTCGTCGATGGTGGAGCTCATTCGCGAGGCCGCGCAATGATCGTCGCCATCGAGCTACTCGCGGGGTTGGCCGTCGCGGGGGCGTACTCGGCCCAACTGGTCCGGTGGTTGCGGGTACTCCAGCGCGAGCACTACGTTCCCGCCGCGCTGCCACGATTTCTCGGGCGTTGGACGTCACCCCAGGTCGGATCGGCGTCGACGCCCGCGCGGCGCAATCTGCGCCGGCCGGTGACGCTCAGTCAGGTGCTGCTCGTCGTTCTCCTGGTCGGACTGGTGGTGCGCAACCCCGTGATCCTGGTGCTCGACTCCATCCTGTACGGGCTCTTTTGCCCGGTGGGGCTCTCGATTCGCGGTCGGACCGGTGCGTTGCGATGGACGCGACGGGCAACGCTCATCGCGGTAGTCGCGAGCGTCGTGGCGCTCCTGATCGCCTCGCTCGGTGCGTTGACCCCGCAGCGATGGCTCGGCGCCGTGATCGTCGTATGGGCGGTTCCCGTGCTCCTAGACGTCTCCACACGAGTGTTGACGCCCTACGAGAATCGACGAGCGAGTGAGTTCGTCGATCGAGCCGCCCAGCGCCTGGCGCGGATCTCGCCGACCGTCGTCGGGATCACCGGGTCGTACGGGAAGACCTCGACGAAGAATCACCTGGCGCAGCTGCTCGACGGTGCAGTGGTCGCGTCGCCGCGAAGCTTCAACAATCGGGCCGGACTGTCGCGCGCCATCAACGAGAATCTCAGTGACGGCACGTCGGTGTTCATCGCCGAGATGGGCACCTACGGGCCCGGTGAGATTCGTTCGATGTGCGACTGGTGTCCGCCGACGATTGCGGTCGTCACCGCCATCGGACCGGTCCACCTCGAACGAATGAAGACCTTGGACGTGATCGACGCGGCGAAGTTTGAGATCACGGAACGGGCAACGACCGTGATCGTCAACGCCGACGACGTCCGTCTCCGCGAGTGGGTGAAGCGACTGGGGGATTCGGGCAAGCGGGTCGTCACCGCCGGCTCGACCTTCCGAGACGCGGCGATTCGCGTCGTGCCCGACGGGTCGCAGTGGCGCGTCGACTACGACGGCGTGACGGTGACGAATTGTCCGCCCATCGTCGGCGTCCAACCAACGAATCTGGCCTGCGCGATTGCCGTCGCCGTCGAGCTCGGCACTGACGTGGGCGAGGTCGTTGGGCGGATTGCTCGCGTCACGTCGGTCGCGAACCGCGCCAACGTGGTGACGTCAGTCTCCGGCGTCGCGGTCATCGATGACACCTTCAACGCCAATCCGGCCAGCGCCGCGGCGGCGCTGGACCTGCTCAGTAACCTCGACGTCACCGGACGGCGCGTGCTCGTCACGCCGGGGATGGTGGAACTGGGCAGTGATCAGTACGGACAGAATCTGGCGCTCGCGCGCCGCGCCGCGGCGCTCGGTTTCGAACTCGTGGTGGTCGGCCGGACGAATGCGTTAGCCCTGGCGGCTGGGTATGGATCAGCACCCCGACGGTTCGACACACGCGACGATGCGGTGGCCTGGATACGGGCGTCACTGGTCGACGGTGACGCGGTGTTGTACCTCAACGACCTGCCCGACAACTACCCTTGATGGTCGGTCTACGAACGAGGTGAGCGGTGACGAGTGGAGTGATGTACGGCGGGCCATCGCCCGAACACGACGTGTCGATCTTGACTGGTCTACAGGCGTTGCGCGAACTTCGTCGCACCGAGTCTGACGCGACGGGCATCTACTGGACCAAAACGGGTGAGTTCTTCCAAGTCCCCGGCGACGTCGAAGCCGAGGCATTCGTCGAAGGACTGCCACGTGGTTCGTCGGTGCTGACGCTGCGTTTGGGCGACGGGGGCGGTTTCTTCTCGAGCGCTGGCCGTCTGAGCAAGGATCGTCGCCTCGACCTGGACGTGCTGGTACTGGCGACCCACGGCGGTCCCGGCGAGGACGGTTCGCTGCAAGCCGCGCTCGACCTGGCCGGACTGGCCTACACGGGCCCGACGGTCGCGGGCGCCGCACTGGGAATGGACAAGTGGTCGTTCTCGGCCGTGGTCACTGCGGCCGGCCTGCCCACCCTGCCGCGCGCCCTCCTCACGCAATCGACCACCACGCTGCACTTTGGTGGCCCGTACATCTTGAAGCCCCGATTCGGGGGCTCGTCGATCGGGATCGACGTCGTGAGCGACTTCGAGACGGCTCGAGCGCGGTTGCGCACCAACGGCCACTTGGCCCTCGGTTGCGTCGCCGAGCCGTTTCGCGCCGACCTGCACGACGTACAGGTCGCGGTGCGGACTTACCCCACGCTGGCGCTCTCGGCCATCGAGCGCCCCATCCGACGTACCGGTGCCGCAGAGATCTTGGACTACCGCGACAAGTACGTCGGCGGCGACGGTATGGTGTCGGCGCCGCGGGAGATCCCCGCGGTGATGGCGCCCGGACAGGCGGCTCGTATCGTCGAGATCGCCGAGTCGGTCGCTGACGTGGCGGGGGTTCGAGGGGTCGCTCGTATCGATTTCTTGGTCAACGACGATGAGATCTACCTCAATGAGATCAACACGATTCCCGGCTCGCTCGCGAAGCACCTCTTCGTCGACCCGCCGGTGCCCTTCGCCCAGCTGTTAGCCGACCTCATCGCCGAAGCCCGCGTTCGCCCCGCCCACCACTACAGTTCGGCGGGAGCCGACGGCCTGGTCCTACGCAGCGCCGGTTCGATCGCCGCGAAGCTGGCCTAACCGCGGCACGCGAGCGAGTGCGTCACTCAAGACGTCACTGAAGGGGTCGAGGAGTCGTCCACGCTCGATCGCCCAAAAAGCGCGTTCCACGTCGCCGACGGCCAAGGCGAAGTCGTGCAACGCGAGGGCGGCCCATTCGCCGTCGCGCTGGATTCTCGTGAGGTGACCCTCGACGAGAAACCATTCGAAGCCGTGTCGGACACCGACCAATGGCTCCCCGCGCACCAGATGGAGCGCCTGGATCAAGAGGGGCGCCGCGTCGGCGGCGCTGCGCCGCCTCGCGTCGCGGATCAGGGCGTGGAACTGTTCGACGTCACTGGTCACGCCGTGCATCCGGTAGAGACCGTCGGCCGTGACTGGGTGGAGCCGGGGGCCATCACCGTCGACGCCGAGACTGCGCCGGACGCTCGTCGCGGTATTGGCCAGCGTTCGCACCGACGCGTCGACATCGGCGTGGATTAACACTCGCGTACGGAGCCGGTCACCGCTGACCGGTTCACCGCGATGAAGTGCCGCGTAGGCCACCATCTCGATGCTCCGGCGGCGCAGGGAGGGGGTGAACGGCTCGACGATTCCGTGGATCAGCGGATCGGGTCGGAGCAACTCCACCAGGACGTCCGACGAGCCAATCGGTGACACTTCGTCCCCGACGCCGGCGTAGGAGGCGTACGATTTGTCACGTCGGTCGTTGATGGCGAAGTCACTCGATCGGTCGACGGTGACGGTGCAGGCTCGCAGCGCGTCGTCCAATCCTTCAGCGTCGCCGAGGAACACGACGAGGTGTCGGCGGATCGACCGTATGGCGAGGGCCCGCAAAAAGTCGTATTCGAGGTCGGTGGCCACGATGCGGCCGCCGTCGTGGAGACCGACCATCTGCTCGCGGAGCCGATCGAGGGTCCAGCTCGGGGGGATCCGAAGTCGTCCGCCCTCGCGCGCGAAGGAGACGAGCGGTTGGTCGGGGTCGTCGTCGATCACGCACGCGACGACTGGATCGTCGTTGAGCAGGGGCGCCGCGTAGGTGAAGTCGTTCGCTACTCGGATGACGCCGTCGAGTCGATCGCCGATCAGCCGGCGCAGGTGCGCGACGAGTGAAGGGTCGGCCTCGGCCAGGAGCGAGATCAGGGCGTCGACCTCGCCGTCATCGGACTGTCCACCCCGAAGCTCATCGCGTCGACGCTTCGCCACGAGCGCCAGGGGCAGGGTGCCGATACCGCCGAAACCGTCGAGCGTGCTTCGATGCGAGACCACGCCGTGGCGTGGCATCGTCGCCGTCACCGAATTGGTGGGTGGACGGTGGGACGGCGCAGCGGTGGGTGAGGGACCGAGGGCGAGGGCGGCGACGATGAGCCCGGCGAGCCAAGCCGTCCCACCAATGCCGAGCACGGCTCCGCGTCGGAGGTCGATGACGCTTCGAAGGAGTTGGACGATGAAGACCAACCAGAAGAACGAGAGGGCCACGAGCAGCACGCGGATGAACGGGCCGTCGGCGCGATGGGCCGCGACGGCCCACTTCGAGAGGACGACGTAGGGAGTCAGCAAGAAGTAGACCGCGAGGGCGACGCCGTGGAGTGGTCCCGTCGCGAATCGCTTCACGGCACGGGTACGATCTGCCAACGAACCCGGCTGGTCGACGCGTTCGTCAATCGAAGTCGACAGGTCTCCAACGAGTCGATGTTCACGGTCAGGGCGACCAATCGGTCGGTGCCCGAACAAGTGAGCGTCTCGCTCATCGGTGCGCTCGACTGGACGACCCACGTCCCCGGTCCCTGCAGCGGCACGTCTTCGACTTGGTCGACGGAGTCGAGCGTGCCCACGATCGCGCCGCTCACGGCGTCGACGATCGGCGGTGAGGCGGGCGACGGCCCGGTCGCGTCGATCGAGGTTGCGGATGGCGAGGCGAGTCGCGTTGTCGATGGACTGGGAACGGTCGACGCGGTGACCGTCGGGGTGGTCTTCGACGAGTGGATTACGGACGTCGTCGGCGAGAGGATCACCGGCGTTGGACGGGCTCGCGGAGCGGATCGGAGCGTTTCGCGTTGGGGGTGCTGCGTGGTCGTCGGTGACGACGCGAGGACGGTGGTCCTCGGAGTGGTCACCGTGAGGGCGAGGATCAGGAGGAGTATCGGGCTCGACCAAAGCACGAGGTGCGCCGCTCGTATCGAAGTCACACGAAACACCATGAAGCCACGGTACCGACGGTCGCGGGCCACTGCCAAACTCGGAGACCTCATCGCAGCTCACACGAGGAACCGGTAGGCGAATCGCTGAAGTTCGTTCTGTAGAGTCTGCGGCGCGGAGTGATCGGCTGCGGCGAGTTCTCGCCACGAGCGGCCCTCGTACACGCGTGCGTAGGTGAGCCTGGCCAGCCGGTCGCGTGGACCGTCGCGATAGGACGCGAGACGGAGTTCGAGCGAGCTATCGGACGCTGCGGCAACGTCGTCGAGCGCGGCGACCGAGTGCGTTGCTGACTTTTCTTTAAGCAGCCAGCGCCGAAGCCGGCCCCGCAGCGCGGACAGGATGTCGGGTGCGGCGTAGGGGCGCGCCTGGCCCGCCCATTCGGTGAGAATCTCGCTCACGATCGCAATCGCCACGCCGAGGGTTTCGCTGGGGTCGGCAATGATCCCCGAGCCGAACCGCAACTGCCGACAGACACTGACGATTCCGGGTAGGAGCGTCTGCAGCAGAGCGCGATGGATGTCGGCGTCGGCCGCCTCCTCGAGCATGATCCGGACTAGCCGGGCGCGTTCGAGCACCGTGCGGCCACCCCTCAGCTCGAGCGCCTCGACCAGATCGCCCAAATCTTCGATGCCGTTGAGGGATGCTTCATCGTGACGTTCGCGAAGTCGGTGTAGCGCCGCTCGGGCCGGTGATCGGTGGCCGATGTGCTTCCACTCGGCTCGGAGTTGGGAGAGGAGGTCGTAGGTGGTTGTCATGGGACGTATTCCATCGACCAGCCCGCATAGCCCCGTGCACTTCGCCGTAACACGAATCACGCAATTTCTCACGCCAGGAATCGTGCCTAGCTCGACGCATAGCGACGCGCACATAGGCGACGTAGGCTGCGCTCATGGACATCGAAGCCTTCTACCAGCAGAATGAAGTCCGACGAGAGAGCGCGGAGTTCGAATTCGGTGACGAGTGGACTGACGCGGCCGACAATTCCTATCGCCTGTCTTGGGTCGAGGCGACTGGTGAGTTGTATCTGATGATCGGGCCCGAGGCCACGGTGAGCGAAGACATCTTCGGGGACTTCTTAGTCGCCGACGAACCGGTGAGCGGGCTCACCGTCGTGGTGATAGGCACCGTCGGATCGCTGGGGGCGGTCGAAGATCAGCTGGAGGGCTGGGAGGACGCGATGCTCGAGGAGAACTCCCTCGAATGGCTCTACGAGCGATTCAACGAATAGTTGACCGCCGCGAGTTGGCTCGGCGCGTGGATTCGGCGGGCGTTGCATTTCGAGTGCATGGTCGTGTCGTGTCTCATAGGGACGCGCCGTTACAGGTAGGGCGTGGACGACTGGGCGATTCGACACAGCTGGGTCAGGGACGGTATCAGATTGGCGATCGGAACCCGTTCGGCTTCGTTGATCGTCGTCATGAGTGGGTTCCATCCACCATCGGACGAGGTGGCAGCGGCGGCGAATGGTGTCGCGCGCAGGAGGACGGCCAGGGCGCGAGCTTGCTGATGATTGCGCGTGGCGTTGGTCACGCCAGGGCGAACACTCTGGCGGTAGATCGACAGTGACTCATCGACGTACCGACAGGCGATGCGGGCTTGGGACACGGCCCCCGAAGTTCCACACGAACTCAACGCCAGCGCTGATGTGGCGACCAGGATGACCGGGATGAGTCGGCGCGTCAGGCCAACCACGAGTCCGCGGCTTGGAGCAGGTAGTCGCTGACGGTCCGACCGTGCTCGAAAACGTCGCACAGGGGATCCTCTCCCTTGGCGACTTGGCTCAGGGAGATCGCTCGACGAGCGATGATCGCGATACGCCGTTCGCTGGTCTCGGTCGGCGAGGCGAAGGTGTCGGTGGCCGTGACTTCGAGCGGCATGTCGACGCCGCCGATCGGGGCCAGGTCAATCGCGAGTCGCAGCAGGTCCGGACCGTGGGGCATGGGTGGCAAGCTCCACGTCAGGACGAGCGGAAAGTGGAAATCGTCGGGTGGATCAACGTCGTCGGGCAGCCCCATGACGGCGTCTTCGAAGGCCAGGAGGGTGCGTGGATCGACGTCGAGTTCGATGTGGAGGTCAACCGGACCACCGCAACCGTCTTCGGGGTGCAGGTCGACCTCCCACGCCTGACGCAGGGAGTAGGTCTCGACGAAGTGTCGCTCGTCGTGCACGTGGAACCCGTGGGTGACCGCATGGTCCTTGAGATCGGCAACAAAACCGGCGACGTCGATGGCGGCCATCGACTCAAGATTAGTCGGCGCTGCGGACGACGCCGCCAGCGGTGACTTCGATTTAGAAGTTGAGTGCGAGATGGATGGGTAAATTGGCCGATGACTGACCAACGTTCACGCCGTAGGTGCCGGGAACGACGGTGAATGAACCGTGGCGATAGATCGCAAAACCACGGCGATCGATCGAAAGCGACACCCTCGTCGACCGGCCCGGTTTGAGGAGTACCCGCGCGAACGAGCGAAGCTGTTCGGGCGGTTCGCCGGCACCCGCGGGGTAGGACACGTAGACCTCGACCACGGTGGCGCCCGTGCGGGAACCGGTGTTCGTCACCGTGAGAGTGACGGCGGCCCCGGTGGCGGTTCGGCGGACGCTCGCGCGTCGGAGCGCAAAGGTGGTGTACGACAGTCCGAACCCGAAAGGGAAGAGGGGGGTGACGTGATTGGCCTGATACCAGCGGTAGCCGATGTCGAGGCCCGACCCGAAGTCAACGGTGCCGTTAATACCCGGAAACAGTCGCGGTGCGGTAATCGGCGTTGTTGCCATCGAGGCGGGGAAGGTGAGCGGTAAGTGACCTGACGGGTTCACCGCGCCGGTCAGGATCGGCGCGATCGCGGCCCCGTCGACCTGACCGGGATACCACGCTTCGAGAACCGCGGTGACGTGATTGAGCCACGGCATGGCGACAGCACCCCCGGTCTGGAGGACGACGATGGTGTGGTGATTGACGGCCGCAACGGCGCTGATCAGTGCGTTTTGATCACCCGGGAGGTTGAGGTTTGGCCGGTCGGCGCCCTCGGACGTTGGGGCGCTCGCCACGACGACGGCGTACTTCGCGTGCCGGGCCGCGTTAACGGCTCTCGTGATGGCGGGAGTGGCGTCGACGAAGTCGAAGGACGGGGCTGGGTGGTTGCGAATGTCGAACCACGTCACCCGAAGGGTGTAGGTGTGACCGGATCGAAGCGCTACGGATGTCGTGATCACGTCGGGTGAATGCAATCCCCGCGATGCGATGACCAATTGATTGTTGAGATAGACCCACGTGTCACCAACCTGTCGGAAGGCGACGTCGTAGACGCCGGAGCGCTTGGCGCGGAACTTGACCTGTGACGACGTCCAGTTGTCACCGGTACCGGGCGCCGATGCCGTTGCGACGCTCGGGGTGACGTTGCCCCCTTGGTCGATGCCGATGTCGGCCTTGCCGGGTTCGCCGATCTGGTTGAACCTAGTGATCAGTTTGAGCGGCGTGCCCGATTCGATGACGATGTCACGACGAGTCTTGACGTTCGGGATGTAGATGTCTCCCGGCGCATACGTGATGCGCACGCGTGCGCCGATCGCGCGGCGAAGTGCGCTCAGCGGCGTCGTCACGGCGCCGGCCACCACCGTGGCACTGCCGCCACCTGCGGTCATCGGGACCCGACTACCGGCCAGGCCGATTACGGCGATTGACCGAACGTTCGGCGGAATCGGGAGTGCGTGCCGTTGATTCTTGAGGAGCACGACGCTGCTCAGAGCGGCGCGGAGGGCGACCGAGACGTGGTTCGGCGTCGTGACCGTGGCGCTCAGTGATAGGCGCAGCGGATGGGCGACGAGTCCCAGCGCGAACATGGGCACCAGTATTGAGTGGACCGCGTGATCGAGATCCCGCATCGGAAGTCGGTGGTGTAGAACCGCACTGATGAGTCCGGCCGTCGAGATGGGTTTGATCATGGCGATGCCGGCACGAATTGCCGCGACCGGGTCTTTGATCGCGCCGAGGTCGGAGCGGACGAATCCCGTGAAGCCCCACGACCGCAACGTGCCGTAGACGTAGGGGCTCGAACAGGTATTGACGCCATTGAGCGACCCGTACGAGCACATCAGCGAGGCCACGTGTCCTTGTCGGACCGCCGCTTCAAACGGTGCGTTGTAGATTTCGGCCAAGGCACGGGCCGAGACTCGCTGATTCAGTCGAGCCCGTGCGGTCTCTTGGGTGTACGCGGTGAAGTGTTTCGCGTCGGCGATCTCGCCCAGGGACTGGATTCCCCGGATGGCCGCGACGCCGAGAACGCTCGTGAGATAGGGGTCCTCGCCGTACGTTTCGAAGATGCGGCCGCTCACTGAGACGCGAGCCAGATTGAGGTTCGGCGCCTGGACCCCGTCGATGCCTTTGGCCCTGGCCTCGCTCGCCATCACGCGGGCGATCGCGCGAGCGAGCGATGGGTCAAAGGTGGCACCCACGCCAATCGCGGCGGGCAGTTGGGTGACGAACTGCAAGCCGTTGGCGACGCCGTTGGGGCCGTCGGTCAACGTGAGCGGCGGGATGCAGAGATTCGGGACACCAACATTGGCGTTCTCGAGTGGTGGATACGTGGAGAGCGCGACGAAATTCACCTTCTGGGCGAGGGTCATCCGGCCAATCACTTCGTCGGCCAGGGCGCTCGGTGTCAGTTGGTGGTTCAATGACTGTTCGATCCACGGACATTGGCCCGTCGGCCGGATGACGCCGATGGCGCTACGCAGGGACGAACCAGCGCTGGCGGCGGTGGTCGCGAAGGTGGAGAGGGTCAGAGAAATTGTGACCATCAGGATGGGAACGGTTGCGGCACGGCGGCCACCGTGGCGACGATTACCGTTACCGCGCAACACCGTCTCCCGTCACCGCGTCGCCCCGATGATTCGGGTCATACATCGAATTCCAGTCTAGATTGCGCGGCACCAGGGTCACGGCGCCTCTTGCGAGACGACAGCGGTGCCGCACGGGTACCGTGGGTTCGATGAGTGACCTCTTCGCCACCTTGCGAGAATGCGCTAACGAGATCGGGCTGTCGATCGGGGCGCATCGTGGTCGGGGGTATTCGGGTCAGCGAGAGTCGCAGTACCACCTCGACTTGGTGGCCGATGACGTAGCACGTCGAATACTTGGCGCCGCAGGATGGCGCGTTGTGAGCGAAGAGTCTGGGGTCACCGGTTCGGGCCCGTTGACCGTCGTGGTGGACCCAATCGACGGATCAACGAACTGCGACCACGGAGTTCCCTTCTACGCGACGAGTCTGGCCGTCGTGAAGGGTGGCCAGCTGATCGCGGGATTGGTCGTAAATCACGCCACGGGCACCACGTACGAGGCGGAACTCGGCGCTGGAGCGACGCGTGATGGCGTGACGATTTCGGCGAGCGCTCAGACGATCCTGGACCACGCCATCGTGAGTTTCTCCGGACTTCCGTCGCGTCACGCGGGGTGGGCCCAGTTCCGGTCACTCGGTGCGGCGAGCCTCGAGATCTGTCTGGTCGCCGATGGATCGTTAGACGCGTACGGTGTGGCGCAACAGTCGACCCTCAATCCCTGGGACTATCTGGCCGGCTTGCTGATCGCTCGCGAGGCTGGTGCCGTCGCCGCCGACTATCGGGGCGAATCGCTCGAAACCGATGAGATGGTTGTGCGTCGACCGATTATTGCGGCGACGCCTTCGCTGTTAGAACGACTCGTCGGAATTGGTCCACTTTGACGGGCGCAGACCAAGATCATCAATCAAGACGATGACCTCGGCGAGAGGTTCTCGCCAAGCATCGTGTCGGCTCCGCACTGACGCGTCCATGGCTGAAACCCAGGCTTCGCGCGCGTCACCGGGGTCCACCCCTTGAACCGCGAGCGGTGAGTCGTACCACTTCGCAATGAAACGACGGGCCACGGTTATGTCGTGTTGCATGCCGAGGATGTCTTGGATCTTGGCGAAGCGTTCGATGATGGCGCGACCACCATCGCCGAGGATTGGGGTAGCCACCTCGGTCGCGTACCTGGCGCGTTTCGTGAGTATCCGTATTCGATGGAGTCGGGCGTCGTTCGCGAGTGGTTCACTTGCAGCGGTCTGGACTTGTCTCCACGAATCCTGGAGCTGGGTCACGATGACGGTGGACGGGTCTTGATGCGATGAACGAAGTGGCGGTGAAAGGACGCCGCGCGTCAAGTCGACCATGAGTGATCGGTATCGTTCGCGTTCAAGGACCAGTACAACGCGGCGCTGTCGGCGTTGGCGGTCCTCTTTCGCCTGGCGAATGACTCGTTGATCGAGTGTCGGGTCGGCCTTCGAAATCTCATGGAGGAGCGCAATGAGGACATCAACGTCGCGATAGTTGCCGAGTGCCGTTCCGAGCCAGGAGAGATCTTTCGACACAGAATCACACCATCGACTTTGCAACAATGGACGCAAAAGTCGAAGTTCAGATCGAAGTCGGCGAGTCGCTACTCGCAGTTGATGGACCCCTTCGGGGTCAGCGCCGCGACGCGCAATCGACGTGAAGCGGAGCATTTGGCCGGTTTCGCGTCCAATGACGTTACCGATCAATTGTTGGGCGGAGAAGTCAGAATCCGTCACGCCACCCCCCTTCCCATCTCCGGAGTCGGAGCTATTTGGATCTCGAGATGATTCCAACCTACGTCGAATGGACGGATCGATAATGTCGGCAGTGGTGCAACTGGTTTAGGCTTGGCGCCTCGGGCGCTTAGCTCAGTTGGTTAGAGCAGCTGATTTACACTCAGCAGGTCGGGGGTTCGAGTCCCTCAGCGCCCACCAAAAGCCTGTTACTGAAACAATTGACCTGATGAAGACCACGGGCGGCACCTCTGAGGCTGCCCTTGACAGCCGTTCTGGGCTTGTGTGCCCGCTGTAGGGCCGCCTCAGCGGCCTTCAGGTCACTTCCGAGCAAAGTATCAAATGGTTCACGAAGTTCGGCCTCAAGCCGCACTTCTCCGGTGCTCTCGTCGTCTTGGATGACGAGCACCTTCGCAAAGAACGCCTGGTTGAACATCCGCTTGATGTGCTCTGGGGCATCCCGATAGGCAGCACCACAGTCGACTGTCAGGTCTAGCGCTAATTGAAGGTTTCGTTCGACTGCCTCAAACTCGAGGCTGGTCGCCGCTAGCTGGGTGGCGATCTTATTAAGTGCCCGCGAGATTCGCTCTTGCTCGCGACCGAGAAGATCAATCGGGACCGCGCCCGCGTAATGCGCCTCCAAGAGCTTCTGGCGCTCGCGTTCGAGCTTCTCCTGCTCGCGCTTGAGGTCACCCTGCTCGGCTTCGACGTGTTCGCGGGTACTGCGGAACTCGTCACGGATCATTGCCTCTACATTCTCGCGAAAGTTCGAATCAAGCTGAATTCGCTGATAGTGCTCTTCCAACTTCTTCTCTACTTCGTAGATCAGTACTGATCGCAAGGTGCAATCGGAGCGCTTCGAGTGGCGCCCCGCGCAAGAGAAGTACGGGTACTTCATGCCGGACGCGGAGGTGGAGTGCTGCACCAAGAGGCGTTCACCACACTGCCCGCAGTACACCGTGCTCTTTAGGAAATGTGGATGCTTGCGGACTCGTTCGCCATTGACGTGGGAGGTAAGGACGTCTTGAACCCGTTGCCAGGTTGCCTCGTCGACGAGTGCCTCGTGACGCCCGTTGTACTGAACGCCTTGAAACTTGGTCTGGCCCTTGTAGTAAGGATTGGTGAGAACCTTATGCAGGAGCCCTTCAGTGATCGGTCGCGACGGCATCCTTGGTGTGGGGGTGGTTGTGAGGCCTCGCTGGTTGAGGTGGTCCACTAGTCCGGAAATCGTCCAGTCGCCGGTTGCGTAGAGACCGAAGGCCAACACCGCAAACGGCGCTCGTTCGGCGTCGAGAATCACGGTGCGCATCTCCCGACCTTCGGAGTCGACGATGCGGTGGTTTCGGTAACCA
>LMAD01000027.1 GCA_001443545.1 Acidimicrobiaceae bacterium RAAP-2 | reverse complement strand
GTCACCGGAGTTCACCACGTAGGTCGATCCGGTGGCCCCGGTGATGGAACCGTTCCCGTTGGACCACTGGTAGGTGGGGCTGGGGGTCGGACTGCCGGTGACGGTGCCGGGCACCGCACTCAGGGTCTGGCCCACGACCGGGCTGCCGGTGATGATGGCGCCCGAGATGGTGGGGGTGGAGGACGCCCCAGCCAGCGCGTCACCGGTGATCGTCCAGGAGTCCGCGCTGGTCAGCGTGTTCCTCGCGGAGGTTCCCGAGGCGTCGTAGGTAAGACCAGTGGCATCGAGGGGAACTCCCGACTGGACCGTCTGACCGGCCCAACCGAGGAGTGTCGCGTCGTAGTTTGCAGTTGAGAGTCCCGTCGAGGACAACATCGAACCCATCGTGGTGACATTGCCAATCGTCCACGCGCCCAGCGACTGGTTGAACCCCGTGGAGCCGTAGAACATGTATGACATGTCCGTTACCTTGGCCGTGTTCCAGCTGCTGAGGTCCTGGTTGAAGGCGAGATCACTGTCGAACATGTCGTACATGGTCGTCACCGCGGCGGTGTTCCAACCACCCACGGTGGTTGCGAGTGGCGCACCACCGTTGTCGAACGCGGTGGCGCCGTCGAACATGTCACTCATATCGGTCACGGCGGCGGTGTTCCAACTGCTGATGTCCTGATTGAAGACGTGGGC
Organism: Acidimicrobiaceae bacterium RAAP-2; assembly: GCA_001443545.1. Taxonomy (GTDB): domain Bacteria; phylum Actinomycetota; class Acidimicrobiia; order Acidimicrobiales; family RAAP-2; genus RAAP-2. Next base: position 26,278 of record LMAD01000027.1, on the reverse strand, counting down.
GCCAGCGAACATTGCACTTATGTTCGTCACCGCCGAGGTATTCCAACTGCTGAGGTTCTGGTTGAACGCGGAGGCGCCAGCGAACATTCCAAACATGTTCGTCACAGCACTGGTGTCCCAACCTCCCGATGTGGTCGCGAGTGGCGAACCACCGTTGTTGAACGCGGAGGCCCCGCTAAACATGAGCCCCATATCAGTGACTGCAGCGGTGTCCCAGCTGCTGATGTCTTGATTGAAAGCCGTGGCCTGGTCAAACGTCTGGTACATGGTCGTCACCGCCGCGGTGTTCCAACCACCCACGGTGGTTGCGAGTGGCGAGCCATCGTTATTGAACGCGGTGGCGCCTTCGAACATGTAACTCATGCCCGTCACCACACTCGTGTTCCAACTGCTGATGTTCTGATTGAATGCCGTGTCGCCGCCGAACATGTAGCTCATGTTCGTCACCGCAGCGGTGTTCCAACCACCCACGGTGGTTGCGAGTGGCGATCCGCCGTTGTTGAACGCGGGGGCCAGGTAGAACATTCCGTACATATTCGTCACCGCGGCGGTGTTCCAACTGCTGATGTTCTGATTGAACACGGCATCTTGGTCGAACATGGTCAACATATTCGTCACAGCCCTGGTATTCCAGCCACCCGAAGTGGTCACGAGTGGCGATCCGCCGTTGTTGAACGCGGTAGCGCCGTTAAACATTTCACTCATGTTCGTCACCAAGCTGGTGTTCCAGCTGCTGACGTCTTGATTGAACGCAGATTCCACACCAAACATGCCCGCCATGTCCGTTACCTTGGCCGTGTTCCAGCCATTCAACGTCGTAGGAAGCGGCGAGCCATTGTTGTTGAACGCGTAGGCGCCGAAGAACATATCACTCATGTCGGTAACCGCGACGGTGTTCCAAGCGCTGATGTCCTGATTGAAGACAAAGTCATCGCTGAACATCATGGACATGCTCGTCACCGAGGCGGTGTTCCAGCCACCCGAAGTGGTTGCCAGTGGCGAGCTAGCGTTGTTGAAGGCCCAGGCGTCCCAGAACATTCCGTACATATTCGTCACCGCGGCGGTGTTCCAACTGCTGATGTCTTGATTGAATGCCCAGTCACTGTAGAACATGTTGGCCATGTTCGTCACCGCTGCAGTGTTCCAACCACCCGATGTGGTCGCGAGCGGCAAGCCGCCGTTGTTGAATGCAGCGGCGCCCGCGAACATGTCACTCATGTCGGTAACCGCGACGGTGTTCCAAGCGCTGATGTCCTGATTGAACGAAGATGCTCCGGCGAACATGTACGACATGTTCGTCACCGAGGTGGTGTTCCAAGCACCGATGTTCTGATTGAACGTCGTGGCACCACCGAACATCTCATAGGTGCTCGTCACTTGCGTGGGAAAGTTTGACGGGACGACCGTCAAATTGGTGTCATCGTAGAAGGCGTCAGCGAGACTGGTGAGTCCCGTCAAGCCCACCTCGCCCGCGACACCGGTGCTGCCCCAATCCGTGACGCCGGTCAGCTGACAGATTTCACTACCCGCACCGAAAGTACTCACCGAACCGTCAATGCTGACGGTGTAGGTTCCAGACACCGAATAGGAATGTGTGGGGAACGCCTGGGTCACGAGGTTCTGCTTTCCGTCGCCCCAATTCACGGTGGCGCTCACTTTGCCGCTTATCGGGAGTATTACGGTCGTACCCGCGCATCCGGTGGCTGCAGTATCGACGGTCAGCGACATCGACGTGGTCGAGGCGCCGGCCGGGGTTGCATCCACCATGAGCAGTACCGGCGAGATCATCAGCATCGCGAGGAGAATCCTAAACGGGCCGTGAACAGCTTTCGAGGTGGGCCGAGTCCGTCGTGCCTCTCCAACTCTCGGCCATGACCACGTCACCATGCGTCGAGCTGATCGACGACATGAAATTGCGGACGACATAATTTCTCCATTCTCAGACGTCGGGAACAATCCACTGGACACTCGTGAAATGGATGACGTCATCGACGTTGTCGCGACTGTCGTGATCGTGTAGCTCGTGTCCCGTCATGACGACCGACCCCGCCACTGCGAAAGGTTTGGCCGTCCCACGCCGCACATCGGGCGTGACCTCCCAGGTGAGGCGCGGAGGTTCACCATCGAAGGGTGTTTTGGGTTCATGGAGATGATAAGTGAAGAACTTGGCGTCGTCCGGGTCCATCGCCGATCGGGACGAAGTCACCAGAGCATCGAACGTGACAGCCCCGTCGGTGACGACCGGCCCTCGGGACAATCGCGACGTTGCGCGTGGTATCGCTCTGCGCTCGACCACTGCTCCCCCGGCCCCTAGTGACTCGTCCTCTAAAAATCCGATTCTCAGCGAAGACATGGAGCAGAGCAATACGCCGTTCGGCCTATTTTCGGCCCCGATCCGGGGCGCGAAAGTCGAAGTGGCGCCTGCGAACCGCTCAAAGAAGTGGTCAATCAAGGACGTCGTGCACGAGTGCACCGTTGACGTCTCTCCCCCACGTCCGAACTTGTCCCACGAAATTCGATTGCGCACCTTCACTGATCCGGCGGGCGGGTTGAATTCAGATCTGTCGGATCGTGCCCCGCACATGCATGCCTGACCCGTGACTTCAACTCGACCACATGACTAACCAGTTGACCAGTCAAGCCATTTGCGCGAGGACAATCTCCAACATCAAAAGTGGAGGAGCGGACAGGCTCGTCGATGGTTATCGCGGTACGAACACATTGAGTGACGCCGCCTTCGCCGCCTCGCTCAGTCGCTCGTCGTAAGAGACCATGCCCTCGAGGTCGTCGCCTATTTCGATCGCGGTGGCCAGATGCAACGCGTCTAGAGAACGAAGAGAAGCCAGCGAAAGTTGACCGGCGACGAAAAAGGTTGTGACATTGGGCAGCACCAGTGAAACGGCTTCGAGTGCGTCTTCGATGACCGCGGCGTCAGTACCGAGTCGAGATCCCACTCGAAGCGCCTCGGTGAGCAACAGTTGGCAAAACCAGACCGAATCTAGTGACGAGAACCATGTTCGCATCGCCGCTGACTCGTCTTCTGTTGTGAGCAACTTCAAAAACGCGGAGGTATCGAGGTACCACACCATGGTTCTTAGCGATCATCTCGTAACTCATCGAGTACCTCAGCGATTAATCGCGACGCACGCACCTGATCTGGAAGTTCACTCGGCCACGCCGACGAGACCGCTGTACACGGGTGGCAGCGATCAACGCCGACGCGCCCGATGCCGTCGACGGTGCGCTGAGAACCGCCACCAAACGCCCTCGGTCGGTGACACCGATGGTCTCACCGCGCGCTACGCGTCGCAGCGCCGCCTTTCCATATGCGTCAAATATCGTACATTGATCCGCCGCGAACTTCTCCCACAACCCTGGGGTGGTCTCCAGCACGCTCCATTGGCAAACTTGCCCCATTCATCTCTGCAATCGCGCCCAGTAGCGAAGGTCGTAGCGACGCCTGCGAGCCGTTCAAAGAAGCGGTCGATCGAGAACGTCGTGGACAAAGGCAGTGAGTTCACCACGACGCCTCACGCCCAGCTTGGCGTAGACGTTCTCCAAGTGCTTCTTGACCGTCGCCGACGAGATGTACATCGATTCGCCGATGGAGACGTTCGTGGCGCCGCTCATCACACGCACTGTGATTTCCACTTCGCGAGCACTCAGCCCCAGTGATTCCAGGCCCTGCTGACGGGGACGGCCCGACTCCTCACGCAGGAGCAACGCGCCCGGAATGTCGTCGTGCTCGGGGAGGAAACGCAGGACCATTCGCCGACCGCAGCTCTCGACTCTCAGTGGCGTGAGCAACCGCAAGGTTTCGGGGTTCGAGAGCCACGATCGTTGATTGGACATCCACTGCTCGACCTGCCTCGGCCACGGGCTCGAAGCGGTCGGCGCTCCGAAGTGTCGATGCAGCGTGGCGAGTGCGCCATCCGTGAGATCCCGTGGCGGATCGGTCAGGACGATCAATCCCACCTCTACGTCCCTCAATGCACCGATCGTGCTATTCAAGAGGTTCAGGAGTTGCTGGCGATCACGCGCGGAGTACCACGCCTGGACGAAGTAGGGGCGCAGCGTGTTGAGGACCGCTCGGTCCCGTTCCGAGAAATCGTCGTGGCTCCGGCTCGCTACGATCGCCACCAAATTGGGGTGAAGGGTCGGCAGCGTGAATGACATCTGATACTCCACGTTCATTGGCTGGTACACCAGTTCGTAGAGCTGGCTGGCCCGAAACTCCGCCTGACTCCAGAAGTCACTGATCTTCTTCGCCGAGCCGTCGCTCGACTCGCCGTAGTAGCGAATCAGCGGATGCTGGCCAACGAGGACGTCGAGGTGCCGCTCGACCTCCGGTGGAACGCGAAAGGATGTTGGCACCGCACTGAAGCCAATTTGGCCAGCTATCGAATCGACCTCGTTGAACGTCACCACATCGGAGGGGACGAGACACGCCACCTGTTCGATCGCCAACTGACTGAACGCGACGGGGTCCTGAGCACTGCTTACCGCCTGCACGGCCGAGAGTACGAGCCCGAAATCGCTAACCTTCAGCTGCCCCATTGGAACGTGATAGCACGACGGCGGTGACCGACATCACTCGTGGCTTCTCAGGAATTGGAGAGCCAAGTCACCGTCTTCAATTCTGATCACCAGCGGAAGGCTGTGAGACATCTCGTCGAGCTGGGGACGCCACGAATTACCTGATGTGAACCCCTGAGATGGCGCGCGCGATGATCAAACGTTGAATCTCCGAAGTCCCTTCAAAAATCGTGTAGATCTTGGGTGGAACGTGTGATCTCGCTGGTCAGCGGCATCATTACTAGATAATAGCCCCACAAACTGTGGGTCTTACCCCGTGAGTCCCCACCAGAGATCCACTACGCCCCACGTAGTTGGGGAGGTGCGTGTCTCACCGCGAAACTTTGGCCTTCGCCGCAATGCCAAGTCCATTCACGCGTCGCCGCCGAAGCCACGCACAACATCAGTCAACTCGAGAAGAGCACGCTGTAATACATCCTGACGGCGAGAACGGCATCTGCGCGAAGTTGATCACCATCCTCTTCAGGGTGGTCGATCAAGAATTGGGATGCGTACGCAGTAGGACCCTGATCGCTCTCACGGGTGAAATTTGACAAAAGTTCGTCAAGTGCAGTGCGGGTCTCACCGACGAGATCCGCCGAGAAGTTGGTCTTGGTGCGCTCAGCCGCCTCACGGGGACCTCCGTCGTTACTGTGCAGCAGCACGAACACGATGTCGTACCAGTCCTTTTCCTTTCGGCGCCCGTACGCCGCCGCGGCTTTGGCCAGCAGAAAACCCGCCACGCCAGTGACATTGATCTCGACATCGTAGAAGACCCCACCCAATTTCGAACTCAAAGGGTGCCGAACGAAATCGCGAGACGCGAACCGCGTTCCTCGGAGGTTGACTGCGCCGAGCGCGTCGCACTGGGCGAAATTCACTGTGGCGTTCGCCGGTTGGTCGTCGAGGTCAGCGAGAAGTTCGAACTTGACAATGGCCATGGTCTCTTCCGCGCGGGTTTGCCAGCGCCAGGTTCTCCCATCAGTTGACTCGAACTCCGCGTTTCTCAGTGCCCGCTCCAGTCTTGTCGCGTTTGTCGCGCCGGCGGCAATCTCGAGGTTGACCTGGACGTCGATGTCGGTCGTCCCGGCGTGCACTGCTCCCGATTTGTCGCACAACAGCTCTGGCACGAGTCCGCCGAGCACAACAAACTCGGGCGTCTCGCCGTAGTGATGTACCACCCGTACAAGTGCCTCTTCGGCGGCCCTGCGTGCCGGTCGAGATCGCGGTTGCTCAGTCGCCATGGATCACCTCACGGAAGTGTTCGGCCGCCTCCTCACCTCGAACCCCTTCGTAACGAAGATCAGCGTACGTCCGGGGCCAGGAGGTTACCCATAGGCCATCCTTCTCCTGGATCAGCCGCTTCGTCGCCCGCGTCGGAAACGGTCGGAGAAGCAGTCGACCTCCCTCCATCACTTCGAGCCCGGCCTGTCGAGCGATCTGCAGAATCCCGATTTCACTCGTCGCATCCACATAGACGACACCGGTTGGCGTATCAGTCAGATAAGGCGCCTGGATTGACGCGGACAGCGCGCCAGCGACGGACCAGGGAATGCGGGCCGAGGTCCACTTCTGCCCTATCCTCTCGATCTCGGCGAACGGTTCACGCCACAGCACTCCGCAGCGAAGTTCAAACTTCGCCCGGTATCGATGGGCCGCCTCTGAATATTGATCGAGCAAGCGATCAAAGTCGACAACCCTCCGACCTGACTGCGGTCCGCGTGCTTTTGGCGCTTGGAGGAGACCACGCTTCACTAAGAATGCGAGTGCCCTAACGCCGGTGCTCAGTGAATGTCCGGTCGCCGCCGCGACTGCTTCGGCGGTCGGGGTCGTTCCTGCGAGGATGGCTTCTGCGGTGCCGATGGCGGCCGGTGTCCAATCCGTTGAAGGTCGACGAGCCGCGGGACGCTGGCCTGACAGCGCGATCACGATTGAGCCGACGTCGATGCGCGCCGCGCCCGTCTCGTCCGCCCAGTTGATCCCCGCGGTGGCAATGGCCTCCTGCGCGGCGACGGAGAGTTGAGACGCGACGATGACGTCAGGTCGGGATCCAGCCTTCATCGCCATCTGAACGCCACGGAAGTCACCTCGACCGGCGAACCGGACCTGGAGGGTGACCCCGGCTACGGTGACAGCTACGTCCACATCATCGATCTCCGCAACTTTGATTCGAGTTCCCAAGGGAAGAATCGTGGCGAAAAGGGTCCTGATCCGCTCCGAGAAGGAATTATCAGCATGAGTAATCATCACAATCAACTATACATCCACGCGCGCGGATGTATAGCAATAATGAATGTTCTGGTTAAGACGGCCAATCATTTGAATCCGCCGGGTCTGAGAAGGTTCGAAAGTCGAGTCACCGAAGGTCCTTACTTGCGGCCCCCGTAGTCCACCGCGAAATCCAAGAGCCTGCGACTCAATGGCCGCTACTACCGGATGTGGACTCCCGAGATGGCGCGATCGACGATGAGCCGCTGGATCTCGGAGGTCCCTTCGAAGATCGTGTAGATATTGGTGTAGATGTGCATTTACGCTGGTTAGTGGCACTATTTCTGAATTATGGCCCCACAGACTGTGGGGCTCACCCCGTGAGTCCCCACCAGAGATCCATTACGCCCCACGTAACTGGGGCGAGGTGTGTACGCCTGCGGCACTTCGCCATCATTCAGACATTCCACGCCCCCCCCGACCCTGCCGATGGAGTTCATCGACACCGGCTCCGGACCCAGAGCTGCTCGCAACGCCGTCGATGGTCTGACACCGAGGCCCCGAGTGAATATTTGTCGCCCATACTATGTATTCTTATAGTATGTAGTTACATAGTATGTAGGAAGACTGAGCAGCCCAGTGAACGAGGAGGTGCCACATGAGAGACCGGGACAGGGCAGCGCTCGGGGCGTTTCTGGATAGTCCCGTCGATCGTCCACTTCTTGGTCTCGTTTACGGTCGGCACCGCATCGGCAAGTCGACCATGCTCGTCGAGCAAGCCGGCAGGCGCGGCGGGTTCTACTTTGAGGCAATCCGAGCAGAGACTCCCGTCCAGTTGGAGCGACTCGGGACCGCGCTCGGTGAGCACCTTGGAGTCGGGCGCCTCGCCCTCGCTAACTGGGAAGAGGCAGTGGGTGCCCTGCTGAGACTCGGGGAAGAATCGGTCGCTCCGGTGATCCTTGACGAGTTCGGACACATCATCGCTGCCGACCCGTCTGTCGAGTCGATTCTCACCGCAGCACTGGGGCCAGGTGCCCTACGTAAGTCCACGAGCAGGGCTCGGCTCATCCTTTGCGGATCGACAATCGCGATGATGCGCGCGCTCACCGACGGTGAAGCGCCACTGCGCGGACGTGCGGGCCTTGAGCTGGTCATGCAGCCAGACGACTTCCGGGTAGCTGCGACGCGACTGCCTATCGGCGCTGGGCTCGAAACCGCGGCGCGCGTCTTCGCGGTCATCGGAGGAGTCGTCGGGTACGCCACCGACATGGTCAACTTCGACCTGCCAAATGGCAGGGCTGACATCGATCGCTGGATAGTAGATCGTGTGCTCAGTCCGGCCGCCACGCTGCAACGCGAGGCGACAACACTGCTGGCCGAGGACCCGTCACTGAGCGGCAAAAGTAACTTGCTCCATCACGCCATCCTTGGTGCGATCGCCAATGGCTCGGTCACTGCAGGCACCATCGCCAGCAAGGTTGGGAGACAGGTATCGAACATTGATCTGATCCTTCGACGTCTCATCGAGGCGGGATTCATCGTGCGACACGAGGATCCGATTCGAAAGAAGCGCCCCCTCTACGCATTGGCCGACTCGTTCCTGCAGTTCCACTACGCGGTCATCGAACCTTACGGTGCAGCACTTCGTGAGCGGGATCTGCGCACCGTGTGGTCGGAACGTCTTGAAGCAGTGTTCAATTCTCGAGTTCGAGGGCCGGTCTTCGAAGAGATGGCTCGAACGTGGACGGCGAACTTCGCGAGTGACGTGACCGTGCCGATTCGGGACCACGTGGGCCCATCCTTCGTGAGTATCGACGGCGTTGACCACGAACTGGATGTGCTCGTCGCGGGGCCCGGTGATGTCCCAAGTGATCGTGAAATCGTGGCCCTGGGCGAGGCAAAGTCGGGCGAAGAACTGACAACGCGTCATTTGGTAGCGCTCGAGCGAGCCAGGACGGCGCTTGGCGCGAACGCCTCTCACGCCAAACTCCTGCTCTTCGGCGAACGCGTACACGAGAGGTTGGTGCAGCTCGCAGCAGAACGAGGCGATGTAGAAATAGTCGATCTGGACCGCCTGTACACAGGGACGTGACTCGGCGGTCTTGCGTCGGAGGGCCGACATGCACGATCGTCGACTGGCACATACACAACTGGAAAGAGATGTGATCCACCAAGGGACGTCTGATTCCTCAATCGAAGTAACGATCACGCTATCCCTAATTCAGTATTTATGATACTATTTTGAGTGGTTCTATGAAAATGTCAAAAGTGAACAAAGATGAGCCAGTTAACCTCCACGATCAAGTGGCCGCCGAGATTCGCCGAGCCATCGCTGACGGCGAGGCTGCGCAGGGCGAACGTCTTCCCCCTGCGGTGGATCTGGCGACAGTACTGGGTGTGAACAAGAACACCGTAATCCGTGCCTTACATATTCTCCGCGACGAGGGACTGCTCGACTTCACGAGAGGACGTGGCATTCGAGTGGTTGGATCTCCCCAACGTGGAGCAGTGATGTCCCGCATCGATGAACTCTTCGTTTTTGCTCGCACGCAGGGGTATCGCCACGATGAAGTTGTTGCCTTAATCCAGACCCGGAGTTGAACATGCCTTTCCACGCACGGTCAGATCTGCACCGGGAAAGAAACGCTCGAGAGCAAGGGGATTCATGACTCTGTCACCAACTCGCAGTGATTCCATAACGGAGACCCCCGTCTCTGCAGAGTTGCTGATCAAAGAGGCTCGGCGCGCCAAGCGTCTGCGCCGATTGCGGAATACTGCAATTGTGTTTGTCACGTTGGTCATTGTGACCGTGATCGCGGTCATTCAGACATTGAACAAGACTCCAGCAAGGCCGACGCCCGAGACGACGTTCGTGAAGTTCGTCGATTTAATGAAGCACGCGAACGACACTCGATTCGTGGCGACCTATCGTGTTCGTCATTATGACTGGATGGACAATGGTGCCATTACGATGGCCCAAATTCCGAGCCCACCTGGCACCAAAGCCACAACCAACAGCGATGGCTATACGGGTAGTGGCAGATACGCCTACGTGTTTCGAAACGCGGACGGTCGTGTCTCGCAGTGGATCAAGATCGGAGCCAACGTGAGCGGGTGTGCGATGCTGGCCAGGGGCTTGAGCCGTCAGATGCAGTGTTCGAGGCCTAGTCCGTATCTCCCCTCAAATGCGTTCGCCTATGCAGACGTTGGGTTCGTGCCGGCGTACGTGATGCAATCAATTCTCACGTCGAACGGGACAAGTACATCGTCGAAAATCACGGCCAAGGTTTCCAATCGATTCGGCCGCTTGACATGTCTGACGCAAACGTTCCCTTCAATAGTCCAAACCACATGCCTAAACCGATTGGGCTACGTCGTATTTTGGAAGTACCACAATTTCCACTATTCGAGTTCCGCTACCCTCACGGCTTTCAACCGTCATCCGACTGCCAAGGATTTCAGAACACTTATTAAGCCGACAGAATCACTGGTCTTGCCGGGGCTGTGAATCTGATCACGAATCGGCCAGTGGTCCGGCGCGAACCCGCACTCGGATTGCAGCGATTCGGGCAAGAAGGTCATTTACAAAGACGTGAAGATTACGACGGCCCACCGCGCCGGATGGCAGCAACCTTAATCCGATCGTGCCTTGCGGGGCGATCGATGGGTCTACCCGCAGACGACCCATCGCACTGCCCCTCAACGAATGTGGACGCCCGAGATGGCGCGTGAGATGATCAAACGTTGGATCTCACTGGTCCCTTCAAAAATCGTGTAGATCTTCGCGTCGCGGTGCCAGCGCTCGACTGGGTACTCGCGCACGTAGCCGTAGCCCCCGAGGATCTGGATCGCCTCTTCGGTGATCTTGACGGCGGCCTCGCCGGCGAAGAGCTTGGACATCGAGCCCTCCCCCGCGGTGAAGGGCGCGCGCGTCGCCGCCATCCAGGCCGCTCGCCACACTAAGAGGCGCGCCGCGTCTAGGTGCATCTTCATGTCGGCGAGCTTGAAGGCGATTCCCTGGTTCTCGATGATGGCGCGGCCGAACTGCTTGCGCTCCTTGGCGTAGTCGAGCGAGTACTCGTAGGCCGCGCGCGCGATGCCGACCGCCTGGGCCCCGACGCCCGGTCGAGTCGATTCGAACGTCGCCATCGCCGCCTGGCTCGAGGACTTCTTGCCCTCGCGCGCACGCGCCAAGCGCTCGTCGAGTTTGTCCTTGCCGCCGAGCAGGCAGCGACCCGGGATCCGGCAGTCCTCGAGCACGACCTCGGCGGTGTGGCTCGCGCGGATGCCCATCTTCTGGAACTTCTGGCCCATGCGGATGCCCGCGGTGCCCTCGGGGATAACGAAGGAGGCCTGGCCACGACCGGCGAGCGCCGGTTCGACCGAGGCAACCACGACGTGCAAGTTGGCGATCCCGCCGTTGGTGATCCAGGTCTTGGTGCCGTTGAGGACCCACTCGTCGGTCGCCTCGTCGTAGACCGCGCGGGTGCGCAGCGAGGAGACGTCGCTTCCGGCGTCGGGCTCGGTCACGGCGAAGGCCGCGAGCTTGAGGTCGTCGGGCGTGCCGAAGCACTGGGGCACCCACTCCATCTGCTGGGCCGGGGTGCCATTGGCCATGATGCCCGCCACCGCGAGTGAAGAGCCCATGATCGACATGCACAGGCCGGCGTCGCCCCAGGCGAGCTCTTCGAGGATGAGCATGAAGGACAGCCCCGTCGGGTCCGCGACGGCATTCGCGAGGAAGTCGACCGAGTAGATGCCGAGCTTGGCCGCCTCTTCGATGATCGGCCAGGGTGTCTCCTCGCGCTCGTCCCACTCGTGGGCGGCGGGGCGCAGCACGTCGGCGGCAAAGCCGTGTACCCAGTCGCGCAGCGTCGTCTGATCCTCGTTCAGGGTCATCGAAAAATCGGTCACGGCTCACCTCGCCTCAGTGGTTACCGACCGGTAACCCGTTCCCCATCGTAGAACATTTCAATCAACGAAAACGAGCCGCCACCCGAAGGTGGCGGCTCGTTCGAAAAACGACCGGTGGTTAGCCGAGCTGCACACGCTTGGCGAGCGGGCCGCGGTCACCAGGTTCGATGTCGAACCGGACCGTCTGACCCTCGACCAGGGTACGGCGACCGTCGCCCTGGATCTCGGAGTAGTGCACGAAGACGTCGGGCTGTCCTTCGACCGCGATGAACCCCCAACCCTTCTCGTCATTGAACCATTTCACGGTTCCTTCAGCCACAGCGGGCCTCCTTAACTTCTTTGGACCATTCGTCCGGAGGGAACCACTACGGCAACCTCAAGCACTCACCATACCCGCTCGACTAAATGCTGCCAAGTCCCTTTCTGAGGTGTGGGTTCAAGCCGTCCATCAACGAATGGCGGGGCTTCGAGCGATTCATTAGCACCAACAACGCGGTGCCCACGCACCGAATCCCTGGATGCGTCAGTGGCGACGGGACGAACTCGATCACGCGACGGGGCGGTCCGACGAACGGGGACGATGAATCGATCGTCGCTGCTAGAACGGTCCGAACCACCATCACCTATTCATCCGAAGCCTCTGGCTCTTCGTCGGCGAGCCGGTGGAGGACCAGACCCGGCCCGTCGGGTTCCCACACGCCGCCCGATCGACGATACGGATACCAGCACCCGTCACTCGCGTAGCGCAGCTGGGCGTCGCCGCGAGTGACCCGGCTACGCCGCGCGACGGCCCCGTCACCGAGGAAGTTGACGGCTTCGGCCGTGGTGTCGCGTCCGGGGTCCCACTGGTGGTCCAGCGTTGCCAGGGCGGCGACTCCGCCGGCTCGCCACGCCAGCGCCCAGCGAAGCAACGTGCGCGGCGCGATACCGGCGCGGCGGGCCAGCCCGTCGATCTCGGGACCAACGCGATGCCGATCAGGACCGACAAGACCCGCCGCCCAGCGCGCGAGGTCCTCCTCGCGAGTCAGTTCGAGGCCGCTCGAAGAGCCGCCGAGGGCCAGTTCGAGCGCTCGGGCAGCGGCGTCGCTCGCCACCACTCGCAACGCGTCAATTTCGATCACGTCGTGCGTGGACGCATCGGAAAGGGGTATCGAGGTCCGCCCGGGCCGCTCGGGTGGCAGCGGCAGTTCGGGCAACGCCGCGGGCGCACGTCGCCACGCGTCGCGGGCGCGAACTCCAACGTCGACGGGCCCCGTCACATCGTGACCGGTGTTCCCGGTCCCGACGCGGTGCGCACGTAGTGCGGCGAGCACTTCCTCCCGTCCGCGGCCGCGCAGCAAGAGCAGTCCGAATGGATCGCGATCGAGTTCATCGGCCACGAGGTAACACACCGCAGCCGCGTGCTTACACGGGTCGGCCCAGTCGGGGCACGAGCAGCGAGGTTGGATCTCGCCGGCACCCGGCAACAGGTCTAACCCGATGGACGCGACGCCCTGGGCGATGTCCACGGGTAGCTCGCCGTCGAGCAGCGCCGCGGCGTGACCGATCTCACCGCTGAGCACGTCCATCACCCGTTTCCACTCGTCGCGGTTGAAGGTGCGCACGCGTACGACGACCGAATAGGGCTTGGCGCGAGAACCTTGCACCAACGCCGTGACCTGTCCGACGTCGAGTGTCAACTCGCCCACGGCCCCACTGCGAGCGTAGGAACGGCCACGCGGGAGACGGTTCACGTCGAGGCGCGCGCGCTGCTCGAGTGCCTCGATCCACGCCTCACCCCACCACGTCGAGCCGAAGGGTGAGCGTCCGCGCGCTCGGGGGGCGCTCGGGCCGGGCCGACGGGGCTTGGCCCTGGGGAACTGACCCCACGCATCAGAACGGCGGGCGCTCACGCACCCCCCAGTGCGACTAGGTCCGCGAGTTCGGCGTTGGAGAGCCGACCGATCCACGCCTCACCCCCGCCGACGACGGCTTCGGCGAGGCCTCGCTTCTTTTCGATGAGCTCGCTGATACGGTCCTCGAGGGTGCCCTCGGCGATCAGGCGATGCACCTGGACCGGACGGTCCTGGCCGATGCGGTGCGCGCGGTCGGTGGCCTGGTCCTCGGTGGCGGGGTTCCACCATCGGTCGTAGTGGATGACGTGGGTGGCGCGCGTGAGATTGAGCCCCACACCACCGGCCTTCAACGAGAGCAGGAACACCGGGACCCGACCGGCCTGGAAGTCGTCGACCATGGCGACGCGGCGTTTGGCCGGGACTTTTCCGTGCAAGAAGAGCGTCGCCACCCCGAGGTCGTTCAACCGGGTCTCGATCAGCGACAGACACTGGACGTACTGGCTGAACACGAGCACCGAATCACCCTCGTCGATGATGACCGGCACGAGTTCCTCGAGCGCGGCGAGCTTGCCCGAACGACCCGCCAGCGGACCGGTCTGGTGCAGGTACTGGGCGGGGTGGTTGCAGATCTGCTTCAGGGCGGTCAGGAGCCCCAGCACGAGCGCCTGGCGCTCGATACCGTCCCTCTCCTCGATGGCGTGCATGGCCTCGCGCACCTCGGCCTCGTAGAGCTGGATCTGCTCGGCGCTGAGCGCCACGGGGATGTCGCTCACCGTACGCGCGGGCAGGTCGGGGGCGATCTCGGGGTCGGTTTTGCGGCGACGGAGCAGGAACGGACGCACGGTGCGCGCCAATCGATCGGTGACCACGGGGTCGTGGTAGCGCTCGATGGGCGCCGCGACGTGGCGCACGAACCGATCGAGTGGACCGAGCAGCCCCGGCGTCGTCCAATCGAGGATGGCCCACAGATCCGAGAGCCGGTTCTCGACCGGGGTGCCGGTCAGCGCCAGGCGCACGGGTGCCGTGATGCGGCGAAGCGATCGCGCGGTCGCGCTGGCGGGGTTCTTCACGTGCTGGGCCTCGTCGGCGACGACGAGCGAGAACCCCACGCCGTCGAGCACCCCGGCCTCGCGACGAACGACGCCGTAGCTCGTGATGACGATCTCGCCCGGTCGCACGTCATCGAGGCGGCGATCGGCGCCGTGGTAGCGGCGTACCGGCACGCCGGGCGCGAAGCGTCGGACCTCGCGCTCCCAATTGCCGAGCAGCGAGGTCGGACAGACCACGAGCGTCGTGGCGCCGCGGGGAGCGAACCGTGCGACGTGCAGGGCGATCACCTGGAGGGTCTTGCCGAGCCCCATGTCGTCGGCCAGACAGCCGCCCAGTCCGGTCGCGGTCATGTGAGCGAGCCACGCAACGCCACGACGCTGATAAGGACGAAGCTCGGCGTGCAAGCCGTCGAGCGGTCCGACGTCGTCACCCCCGCCGGCGTCCATCGCCCTCAGGCGCGTCGACAGGTCGGCGATGTTCCCTTCGCTCACCACGTCGACCCGCTCGCCGTCCAGCTCGATCGAACCCGACAGGGACGCCGCGAGCGCCTCGATCGCCGAGAGCCGGAACTCGCGTCGCGAACGCAGCCGTTTCAAGAGTTCGGGGTCGGCGAGCACGAACTTGCCGCGCAGTCGCACCAGCCCGCGCTTGGCTTCGGCGAGGAGGTTCACCTCGCGCTCGGAGAGCGCCTCACCGTCGAGCGTCGCGCGCCAGCGAAAGGTGACCAACGACGCAAGGTCGAAACCCGACTCGACGACTCGACCGGGATCGGCGCCGATCGACGCCTCGAGCCTGAGCCCGTCGTGCACGAGACTGGCTGGCCACAGCACGGCGATGCCGGCGTCACCGAGGGCCGCGTGCGCCTCGCCGAGCAGGTCGATCAGCTCGTCCTCGTCGAGGTCCAGCGCCGTCGGCACTCGCTGACGGAGCAGGCGTTCGAGCGGCGGCCACCGCCGCGCGCCGCGTCGCAGCGTCCGCAGGACGTCGGTTTCGACGTCACCGCCGAAATGGGACCGCAGTGACCTCGGTGCACTCAATACCGCGTCGACGTCGACGATCAGCGACGGGTCGATACGACTCGACACCTGGGGAACCGCTCGACCGATCGAGCCGGCGCCGAGCTCGACTCGCAGGGCCACGTCGACCCCACCGTCGAGTTCCGTTGACGCGTCGTCGAGCCAGTCCCGGACCGTTTCGGCCGACTGGGCCCTCGTCGCCGCGAAGAGTTCGTGTCCGGCGACCAGCGCCGCCGCGGGCGTGCGGACCAACGAATCGGCGAGAGCGTCCCACAGCGCGCGAATCAGCAATCTCGGCGACGGGACCGTGACCGGCGACACGCCGGGCTGCACGGTGGCGTAGCCGGCGCTCGGCAGCGCGGCGCCGTACCCGTCGAGCAACGCTCGCTCCGAGGGGGCGAGTGGCCCGACCCCCCACGCGTCGAATCCGTTCGGGCTCACCGTCGGATAGAGGCGCCCGCGCGCGATCAGGACCAAACCAGCGCTGATCGATTGGGACCAGGCGATCGCGCTCGCGGAGCCGTCGTTCACCTCGGCGTCGCGCAGGACCGCAATCGCGTCGACGACCCCGAGACGGGTTGCGCGAACGCGGCGTCGTCGAACCGTCGCCGCGGTCGGTAGCACGACCTCAATCGTGTCTTCGAGATCGAGCGTCGGGGGCGCGCCGCGTCCCGCTTCACGTTCGTAGCAGTAGAAGGTGCCGTAGCGAGGCGGGTCGGCGGGGACGAAGACCACTTCGAGGTGGCCGATTCCATCGCGCGCCGGGCTCGACGAGCGGGAATCCGTGACCTCGTCGATTGGCATGGCTAGTCGCTGCCGAAGGCGTCGAGCCGTCTCGCCACCCCTAGCTGTCGGGCGATCCAGTACTCCTCGATCACCTCACGGGGAACGGGAAGACCCGGGTCGTCGGCGACGTCGCTGAAACTGCCGAGCGCCTTCAGCACGGTGTACACGAACGTGGACCGATCCGCTGGGTCGTACTTCGAGATCGCAAGGGTGATCCCTGATTCGGCCTGGTAACCGGCCTGCCGCTCGATCTGCATGAGATCGAAGTAGTCGCGAAGTTCGCCACGATCGACAATGACCTTGATCGTCGTCGCCATGATGTCCGCGACGCTGGCCACCCTCACACCAGCCACCTGCGTCGTCGGGCGGATGAGTCGCTGCGTCGAAGCGTCGAGCACCTGGAGTCGCGTCGCATTGAACAGGCAGTTGAGCGTGGTCGCCGTTCGTTCAGACACCACCACCTGGCCCACCGATCGAAGGGCCGCCCAGAGCGCGTCGAGATCTTCACCGCGCTCCAGAAAGAAGTCGAGGTCGCGACTGACCCGATGTCCCAGGTGCACGGTGAGTGCCGTTCCGCCGACGAGGTACGCGCTCGCGGGTAACAGGGGCGCGATGGTGGTCCACGTCGCGGCGGTGTCGCCGGGCAGCATCGCGCGCAACTGGGTCGGCATTTGATCTGCTTCGTCGTGCGTCGCTGGCGTCACGCCCGACCCATCGTCATCGCTGACGACGCCTCGTCTCGCCGGCTGGCCATCTGGATCCGGTGACCGCCTCACCGTTCAACGCTCGTTCGCCGTGCGCGCGCTATCGCTCGTAGCCAGTTCCCATCGCTCCGGCCGACCTGTCGCAACGACGACGTTTTCTCGATCGACGACGGGGGCAGATGCGTCGCGGCCCACGACACGGCGAAGGGATCGCGACTCAGCAACATCCGCGACGCGACGAAGTCGGCGTGCTCGTCGATGGGCAGGCGCGACGGTTGCGCATTCCAAAACAGGTGCCAGAAACGACGCGGGACAATCGTCGCCTCGGGCGTGACGCGCGGAACCGGTAGTTGGGTGACGAGCACGTCGCCGAGCAGACCACCCCACCGCTCGTCGGTTTCGTTGATCGCGAGGATCGTGCCCGTGGTTACGCGCCCATTCGAGCGCACGGGCCCACGAACCTGGACGATCAGACCATGGTCAATGAGGCGATCCACGATCGCCGAAGCGGTGGTTGGGCTGATCCCCGCCGTGGCGGCGACCGCTCGGCGTGAACGGAAGCCGAATGGATTCATCAGGAACGCGGCCAAGACCCGCATCTCCTCTCGGCCCCACGGTCCATGGGCGGGTGTCGACCCTAGATCATCGCGCAGCCGCAGGAAATCCTTCTCATCGAGGAACTGGCGCGGACGACCCGGGCCGTTGGGCGTTGGGGACGTGACAATCCCGAGGCGCGCGATGGCCCGACGCACCCGCGGAATCGTCGTCGAAAGCCTCGTCGCGGCGTCGGTCACCGTTATGTCCATATTGTTATTTTACCACGCACCGAGTCACGTCAGATCGACGACGACCCCGGTCCCCACCGTCGCGACAGCGCCGATCGATTCCCGTGTCGACCATTAACGACGTCTCGGTGGGCCACACGATTGCGCCCGCTGACTGAGTCGGTCGAGACGAACCAGGGCTCCGTTGGGCGTAGAGGCGAACGTGTCTCGCACGACGTCGCCAACCACGAAGGTATCCAGACCCGGACGAGAGAACGGCCGGCCACGACGGTCTCGACTCGCTACGGCGCACGAACCGCTCCCATTGGTTGACCCGGCGAAGCACGGCTCGCGGTACCGCGACCCCGCCGTCAGCCCCGACGCACCACCGTGCCCGACGGCCCGTCCTCGACGATCCAGCCGAGCGCTACGAGCTCGCCGCGGTAGCGGTCGGCGTTGGCCCAGTCTCGCTGCGCGCGCGCCTGGTCGCGCCGGGCCACGAGCGTGGCGGTTTCGGTGTCGAGGGCCGACGCGTCGGCCACCAGTCGCAGCCCGAGTCCCGCGAAGCAGGCGCCGATCGCGACGGCGAGGGAGCGGGCCCGATCTCCCTCCCCCTCGTCGGCGAGGGTATTGGCGCGGGTCAACGCCTCGAAGAGCACCGCGACGGCCGCCGGGGTGTCGAGGTCGTCCTCCATGGCGGCGTGGACCACGTCGTAGAGCGCGCGTTCCTCGTCGCGCCACTCGAAGCTCGAGGCGCGCTCGAGCGTCGTCCCGGCGAGGGGCGCCAGTTCGAAGCGGCGCGCCAGGGCGTCGAGGCGCGCGAGGGCCCGTTCGGCGTCTTGGATGGTCGAGGGAGAGACCTCGATCGGGCTGCGGTAGTGCGAGCGCAGCACGAGCAGGCGGTAGGCCCGCGGGTCGGTCTGGGCGAGCAGGTCGGTGAGCGAGGTGAAGTTCCCGAGCGACTTGCTCATCTTCTCCTCGCCGACCATCACCCAGCCGTGGTGGACCCAGTGGCCCGCGAAGTGGCGCCCGAGGGCGACGGCCTGGGCCCGCTCGTTCTCGTGGTGGGGGAACTTGAGGTCGAGCCCGCCGCCGTGGATGTCGAAGCCGTCCCCGAGCAGCCCGAGGGACATCACCACGCACTCGGTATGCCAGCCCGGACGGCCCGACCCGAAGGGCGAGGACCAGCTCGGCTCGCCGAACTTCGCGTTCTTCCAGAGCGCGAAGTCGAGCGGCGAGCGCTTGTCGGGGTTGGCCTCGACGCGCGCGCCGCTGCGCAGACTCTCGAGGGACTGACCGGCGAGCAGGCCGTAGTCGGCGACCGCGCCGACGTCGAAGTAGAGGCCGTCGTCCAGCTCGTAGGCGACGTCGCGCTCGAGCAATTCCTCGATCAGCTCGACCATCGACTCGACGTAGGCCGTGGCGTGGGGCGTCGCGTCGGGCCGCGCGACTCCGAGGGCGTCGAGCGCGGCCCACCAGGCCGCCTCGTAGGTGGCGGTGATCTCCTCCTCGCCGACGTGCTCGGCGTCGGCGCGCGCGATGATCTTGTCGTCGATGTCGGTGATGTTCGAGACGAAGCGGACCTCGAGGCCGGAAAAGATCAGCCAGCGCCGCAGCACGTCCCAGACCAGCGCGTGACGGCCGTGGCCCAGGTGGGGCAGGTCGTAGACGGTCGGCCCGCAGAGGTAAATCGAGACCCGGCCTTTGTCGCGCGACTCGAGGGGAGTTACCTGGGCGCGCGCGGAATCGTAGAGACGGATCACTGCTCCTGCTTCGGCCAACTCGTTTCTGATGGGCCAGCGCGACGCGCGGCCCCAATCGATACTAACCCTGGCCCCACCGGCAGCGACGAACGAGTGCTCATCGTGCTACGAGCCGGCGGCACCGCGTGGACCGGGCGACGACCAGATCGACCAGACGAGTAGCCAACGGTCGACCCAGGGCCGCGACGTCGTCGGCTCGGGCCGCGTCGGCGAAGGCGTCGGGAGCGAGGTCGGCCAGCTCGCGAACCCGCCCGACGAGGGCGTCGGCGTCCAGTCCTAGTTCCTGTGCGGCCTCGGGCCATCGGTTCGAGTCCGTGGCGACTCGGTAGTCACCACCTATCTTCATGGCGAAGCGCAATTTCCTTTCGTGGGTTTCATACGGGAGCGCCGAGGCAATGTCGTAGAGCGGCGCGAGACGGACCTGGTCCTCGGCGAGTAGCAGCGAATAGTTCTTCGCGTGCGCGTCGGTTCCTGCGATGAGCCAGTTCCAGATCATGGCGTCCACAAACCTTCGAACTGCGTCGTCGGCCACACTCGGTGCCATGGCACTACGCAGGAGCGCCACGACGTCGCGAGGACCCGGGCCGCCCTCGTTCTGATACTTGCGTGACGGCGCCCGCGCGAGCGCTTGACAGAAGTCCTCTTGATGGACCCGGATGATCTCATCACCCACCGCTCGCCGGTCATACCGGTCGACCACAATGGCGGACTCGCCCGCGAACCGCGTGACCTTCGTCCGTACCGTAAGCAGCCCCACCCGGCGGGCGGCGTCGAGGCAGAGATGTTCGTTGAGGTCATGGTCGTCCAGCCCGGCGACCGCCGGCTTGAGAATGTGCGTCGTCGCGCGGTAGCCCGATGGAACACCCCAACGCCCATCCTGGAAGAGCAGCGCCGTCTTGGCCTGCGCTCCGGCGAGGCTGAACTGGCCGGTGAAGGAGTGGCCCAGCCACGACGTCGAGTCGTCGCGAAGTTCCCGCAGTCGCTGTGCGACCTCGTCCTCGGTGAGCCAGGTGACCCCACCGGAGCGGTGGCGATCGCTCGCAAACGCTTCGAGCGAGGCGAAACGGACCGCCCCCGCGCAGTCCTCGCCAATTTGGGTGGCGAGCAGCGAAAACGGCGAGGACCGCGATACGTGAAAGTGGCGAGCCCAACGATCCAACACCGCGTCGTTGTCCGGGAGTAGTCCCCAGAGCCACGGCGTGATTGTTCGCTCGGAGTGCGATCGCACCTGGAGTGGCATCGAGAGCGAGAGCGGCGTTGCCCCCGGCGTCTCTCGGTACTCCTCGGCGTAGTCGAAGCGAAGCCTCCCACCCACGAGCCGGTGGAGGGTACCGGCGACGACCTCGTCGAGGAGAACGAGCAACGAGTCGGTCATTGGTCGCGGTACTCGTCGAGGATGGCGTCCAGGTCAACGGACCGGCCTTTGAAGACGTCACCGTGGTTGCCTGGCTTCACCAGGTCCAGTCGCAGATGGAGACGATCGAGCAGCCGCAGGACCAGGTCGAACTCGACTCGGGGTTTCCCGGCCTCGACTGCGTTGATCCAGGCTCGTGAAACGCCCACGCGTCGCGCCAGGTCGGCTTGACTGAGTCCAAGTTCCTTGCGACGACCCCTGACGGCTGCCGCCACGTCACGCATGGCATTGACTCGCATCGAATCCACCTTGTCAATGAACGATGACTTCATAGTTATATCAACGTTCATTGACAAGTATACCTTGTCGTCGATCGTTGATAGGGACAGGTCAAGACCTTCCAACGTGGAATCGGTTCCACGGGGTTGACGCGCGAACCCTCAACGGACGCTCGCGTTCAGTTAATTCCGACGCTCGCGGTAAACTGCGCCAACCATGTCTAGGTCTAGCGATCGGCGAACGCCGTCAGTCCCCGAGCGCCCGAGTGTCGATGGACTGGAGGCCGCCTGGCTGACCCGCTGGGAGGACGACGGCGTCTACCGCTTCGACCGCACGGCGACGCGCGAGACCGTGTACTCCATCGATACCCCCCCGCCGACGGTCTCGGGCTCCTTGCACATCGGCCACGTCTTCAGCTACACCCACACCGACTTGCTAGCGCGCTTCTGGCGCATGCGGGGCCGAGACGTCTTCTACCCTATGGGCTGGGACGACAACGGCCTGCCGACGGAGCGGCGCGTCGAGAACTACTTCGCGGTGCGCTGTGACCCGAGCCTGCCCTACGACCCCGACTTCGTCGTCCCCGAGCCGGCCGTCGGCAAGGTCACCGAGAAGCGCTCGATCAGCCGCAAGAACTTCGTCGAGCTCTGTCAACACCTGACCGCCACGGACGAGGAGGTCTTCAAGGACCTCTGGCGCCACCTCGGGGTCTCGATCGACTGGACCCTCGAGTACGCGACGATCTCGCCGTCGACTCAGGCGATCTCCCAGCGGGGCTTCCTCGAGCTGCTGGGTCGCGGTGAGGTCTACTCGAATGTCGCGCCGACCCTCTGGGACGTCGACTTTCGCACCGCCGTCTCCCAGGCCGAGCTCGAGGACCGCGAGCGCCCCGGCTTCACCCACCACGTCGCCTTCGACCTCGAAGACGGCACCACCATCGAGATCGAGACGACCCGGCCCGAGCTGCTTGCGAGCTGCGTCGCAATCGTGACCCACCCCGACGACGAGCGCTACCGCCACCTCGTCGGCACGACCGCGATCACCCCGCTCTTTGGCGTCCCGGTGCCGATCGTCGCCCACGAGCTGGCCGACCCCGAGAAGGGCACCGGCGCGGCCATGGTCTGCACCTTCGGGGACCTCACCGACGTGACCTGGTGGCGTGAGCTCGAACTGGCGACGCGCGCGCTGATCGGGCGCGACGGCCGGTTCCTCGCGGCCGACTTCTCGAGTGAGGCCTTCCCCTCGCGCGAGCCCGCCACGGCCCAGGCCCGCTACGCCGAGCTCGTCGGCAAGACCGTCAACCAGGTGCGCGCCACGGTCGTGGACGCGCTGCGCGAGACCGGGGCCCTGCTCGACGAGCCCCGCGCGATCAGCCACCCCGTCAAGTTCTACGAGAAGGGCGAACGACCCCTCGAGATCGTGACCTCGCGCCAGTGGTTCGTCTCGACCCTCGAGCACCGTGCGGCCCTGCTCGCGCGCGGCGAGGAGCTCGTCTGGCACCCCGACTACATGAAGCACCGCTACGCCAGCTGGGTCGAGGGACTCAACGTCGACTGGAACATCTCGCGCCAGCGCTTCTTCGGGGTCCCCTTCCCCGTCTGGTACCGCCTGGACGGCGACGGGGTCGTCGACTACGACCACCCGATCACGCCACGCATCACCGACCTGCCGGTCGACCCCTCCTCGGACACCCCGCCGGGCTTCACCGAGGACCAGCGCGACCGGCCCAACGGCTTCGTCGGCGACCCCGACGTCATGGACACCTGGGCCACGAGCTCGCTCTCGCCCCAGATCGCCGGCCAGTGGGGCACCGACCTCTTCGAGCGAGTCTTCCCGATGGACCTGCGCCCCCAGGGCCACGACATCATCCGCACCTGGCTCTTTTCCACGGTCGTGCGCAGCCACTTCCAGCACCACCAGCTGCCCTGGGCCCACGCGGCGATCTCAGGGTGGATCCTCGACCCCGACCGCAAGAAGATGAGCAAGTCCGTCGGCAACGTCGTCACCCCGATGCCCCTGCTCGAGGCCCACGGGGCCGACGCGCTGCGCTACTGGGCGGCCAACGGCCGCCCCGGCGCGGACACCGCGATCGACGAGGCCCAGATGAAGATCGGTCGACGCCTCGCCGTAAAGGTGCTCAACGTCACCAAGTTCGTCCTCGGTCGCCTCGAGGGTCCGACCTCGACCGACGAGGTCGTCGAGCCCCTCGACCGTGACCTGCTCTCCCAGCTGGCCCAGCTGGTCGTCGAGGTGACACTCGCCTTCGAGTCCTACGACGCCGCGCGCGCCCTCGAGCGCACCGAGTCCTTCTTCTGGACCTTCTGTGACGACTACGTCGAGTTGGTGAAGCTGCGCGCCTACGGCGAGTCCGACTCGGTGCCCACCCGCTCGGCGCTCGCCGCGCTCGAGGCGACCCTGTCGACCCTCACCCGCCTGCTCGCCCCCTTCATCCCCTTTTCGACCGAGGAGGCCTGGCGCTGGTGGCACGAGGGCTCCGTGCACGTCGCGCCCTGGCCGAGCGGGCTCGAACTCACCCACGAACCACTCGAAGAGCCCGGCTCGATCATGACCCCGGTCGCCGCCGTCCTCGAGGCGATCCGCCGCGCCAAGTCCACGGCCAAGGTCTCCCAGCGCGCCCAGGTCGCACAACTCTCGATCACCGCCCCCTCGCGCACCATCGCCGCCCTCGCCGCGGCGAGCGAGGACCTCGCCGCGGCCGGATCGGTCCTCGCCTTCTCCTACCGCAAGGGCGACGAGCTCGCCGTCGAGGTCGAGCTCGTCGCCGACTGACTCGAACGCCGTGAACTGGCTGTGCCGGTGACAGTTTTGGATGCCCCCACGGATCCGCGGCTCTCGCATATGTGTTTTCAGTGTGTTCGTTTTTCCGTTACTTTGCTGTTGAACTATCCGTAAGTTGTATGCTACAACTATCGTATGTTGTATTCCATAGTTGAGAACATCGATGAAGACGTATAGACCTCGGCTCGTCGACGGAGATGTACGCGATGGGCTCGCCGCTCTGGGTGGTTGTGCCATTGAGGGCCCTCGCGCCTGTGGGAAAACTGCCACCGCTCGACAGGTGGCGGTTGACGAGATCCTCCTGGATGTCGACCGTGAGGCGAGGGCGTTAGCCCAGGTCGATCCGAGACTCCTCCTACGGTCGCACCCGAAGACACCACTACTGATCGACGAGTGGCAGCTGGAGCCAGAACTGTGGAATGTGGTTCGACGCGAGATCGACGACCGAGGGAAACGGGGCCAGTTCATCCTGACTGGATCTGCGTCGCTACCACGTGATGACGTACGACACGCGGGATCGGGCCGAATCGCTCCAGTCATCATGCGACCGATGACCCTCTTCGAGCAGGGGTGGTCCTCGGGCGCCCTCTCGATCGGAGCGCTGCTCGCGGGAACGCAATCGCTCGAACCTGGACACTGCGAACTGGCGCTGCTCGACTACGTGAATCGACTCGTCATTGGCGGCTGGCCCGGACTGCTCGACGCGAACGTCGACGACGCGCGGCACTTTCTCGAGAGTTACCTCAACACGTTGGTCCATCACGACATCAACGCTGCCTCCGAAGTCCGACGCGATCCCCGTCGAGTGCGGCGATTCCTACTGGCCTACGCCCAGCTCAGCGCACATCCCGTACCGCTGAGCACGATTGTCGCTCGAGCCGGCGACACCGATGACGAGAACACTTCGCCCGGACGTCTCGCGGCCGCGGCCTACGCCGACACACTGCGTCGAATGTGGATCATCGACGACGTCGAGGCGTGGAACGTAACACTGCGCTCGAAGGCCCGTTTGGGAAAGACCGAGAAGCGCCATCTCGTCGACCCCTCACTAGCCGCATCGTTGATGGGGTGTGGCCCCGAGCGTCTCGTGGCCGATTTGAGCACGCTGGGATTTCTCTTCGAATCGCTCGTCACCCGTGATGTTCGCGTCTACGCCCGCGCCAATCGAGCATCCGTCTATCACTACCGCGAACACGAAGGTCACCTCGAGGTTGATCTGATCGTTGAACGAATCACTGACGGCAGGTGGATTGGCATCGAGGTGAAACTGGGTTCACAGGTCGATGAGGCCGCTGCGAGTTTGCGCAAAGTGAGTGAGACCCGGCTCGGTACGCCGGCGTCCGCCCTGCTGGTCGTCACGGCAACTGACTACGCGTATCGCCGTCACGACGGCGTCCACGTGGTGCCCCTCGGGATGCTCGGCCCTTGAAGCGTTTGGACGCCTCGATTTGATCACGTACGTGACCGAAACACGGTGTTTCGTGCTCTCACCTCGTCGTGTCGGTGAGACGGTACGCCCCGCCGGTATCACCCGGGCCGGTGCACCTGCCAACAACCTTTGCGGAGCGACACGGATCGCCTCGTCACACAGCCGGGTCGGCTCTACCCAGTGCGATCATCACTACGTGACCCCCGGGGCCCGCAGTGATACGTGACCGTCGACGGGGCTGGGCAGCGCCGTGCGCTACGACGACGTATGTTCCGATCAAGTTCACCACATTGCGCTCGCGATCCTCACGACATAACGTGTCGCGTTCGTAACGTCACGGGATATACCGTCGACGTGCCGCAGTCGTTCGGCGATAGAGACACTGAACGAGTGTGGCTACGTATGACGGTTCGAACGTTTCACGCAGACCTTCAGCGGATCGCGCTACGCAAGTTGACACTGCTTGACGCCGCTGAGAACTTGACTGACCTTCGCGTACCGCCCGGAAATCGACTCGAGAAGTTGGTCGCCGATCGAGCAGGACAGTTCAGTATCCAGATTAACGACCAGTGGAGGACCTGCTTTCGCTGGACGAAGGCGGGACCTGAAGACGTCACGATTACGGACTACCACTGAGAGGAATTGCGATGGGTACCACGATTGCACCGATACACCCGGGCGAAGTCCTGCTCTTGGACTTCTTACAGCGTGTGTCCTAATTGGACCCACCGGTTCGCCTTGACCAGTTGAATCAGTAGTTCAGTGGTGCTTGCTCACCGTCCGACATCCAAGACGATGATCC
>LMAD01000026.1 GCA_001443545.1 Acidimicrobiaceae bacterium RAAP-2 | reverse complement strand
CGATTCATCGATGAATCGCTCACTCGAACCTCCAATACCACGACCGGTTCGGTCTATTCGAACGTGATTGCCAAGGAGCGGCGTGGTGACTATCTTGGCAAAACGGTCCAGGTCATTCCCCACATCACCGACGAGATCAAGGAACGTATTCGACGAGTCGGCGCGATGGGGGCCGACGTGGTCATCGTCGAGATCGGCGGCACCGTCGGCGACATTGAGATCGTGCCGTTCATCGAGTCGATCCGTCAGTACCGTCGCGACGCGGGACGCGGGAACGTCTGTTACGTCCACCTCACCCTCGTTCCGTACCTCGCGCCCTCGGGCGAGCAGAAGACCAAACCGACCCAACACTCGGTCACCGAACTCCGATCGCGAGGGATTCAGCCCGACGTCATCGTGTGCCGAAGCGACCAGCCGATATCCGATGGGCTGAAACGGAAGATTTCGCTCCTGTGTGACGTTCCGATTCAGGCGGTTGTGTCGGCCGTGGACGAAGCGAGCATCTACGACATCCCGACTACCTTGCACCGAGAAGGTCTCGACACGATTGTCTGTCAGACCCTGGGAATCGACCTCGACGAGCACCCCATCGATCTCGCGCCGTGGAACGCGGTCGTGCACCGGGTCCACAACACGACCAAGACCCTCCGAATCGGTGTCGTCGGCAAGTACGTGACCATGCCCGACGCTTACCTCTCGGTAGCGGAGTCGATTCGACACGCCGGGTTCGCGGTCGGCGCGACGACGAAGATTGAGTGGCTGGAGGCCGAGCGAGTCCCCACCGAGATCGACTCGGACCGGCTCCGCCAGTTGGACGGCATCATCGTGCCCGGTGGCTTCGGTGAACGCGGCATTGAAGGAATGATCGCGGCGGCCCGCATCGCTCGCGAACAGCAGATTCCGTACCTCGGCATCTGCCTGGGTATGCAGATCATGGTCGTCGAGTTCGCTCGGCACCGTTTGGGGCTCAGCGATGCGCACTCGACGGAGTTCTCACTCGCCACCACGGCCCCGGTGATCGCGCTGATGGCCGAGCAGATGGACGTGACCGATCTCGGTGGGACGATGCGCTTGGGGGCGTGCCCGGCGATGCTCGATGAGGGCTCGATCGTGGCCGGGCTCTACGGCACCACGGTCGTCTCGGAGCGACACCGTCACCGTTACGAGTTCAACGGTCGATACCGGGCCCAATTCGAAGAGGCGGGTATGCGCTGCTCGGGCACTTCACCCGATGGCCGACTCGTGGAGTTCGTCGAATTGCCCGAACACCCGTACTTCGTGGGGACCCAGGCGCACCCGGAGTTCAAGTCGCGGCCCGACCGACCACATCCGTTATTCCTGGGGCTGGTGACCGCCGCGGCGACACGGGCCGAGGGGCGCGAGCCACACATCATCGATCCCACGTCCGTCGACGCCGCCACGTGAGTGACGAATTTCGCATCACCGCGGTCTCGTCGCTGATGAAGTCGCGCGTGTTCGCGGTCGAACGCCGTACGGTCGAGCACCGAGACCGGTCGTTCCACCGCGACGTGGTGACCCACCCCGGGGCCGTGGCGATCCTGGCTCGCGACGCCGATGGACGGGTTGGCGTGCTTCGCCAGTACCGCGCACCCTTCGACCGCGCCACCCTTGAAATACCGGCGGGGACGTTGGACGTCGAGGCGGAGGAACCCCTCGACGCGGCGAAGCGCGAGTTAGAAGAGGAGCTCGGCTGCGTCGCGAACTCGTGGCGACTGCTCGGTCGGTTCATGGTGTCGCCGGGTTGGTCAACCCAGCTCATGCACATCTACGAGGCGAGCGACCTGACAGTCCGCGATCGTCGTCCTGCGGGCCCCGAGGAGACGGCGTCGACGATCGACTGGTACTCGCCGGAGGAGTTGCGCGACGTCCTCTTCGCCGAGCCCGCGATTGATTCGACGATGGCGGTGGCGCTCAACCAGGTCTACGGACAGTTCTTTGAGCGACGCTGAGCCACTCCTAGACGAGTACTTCGTCTGGTTGACGGTGGAGAAGGGCCGGAGTCGCGCGACGATTCAGGCCTACCGCCGCGACCTGGCCCGGTTCGGCGTGTGGGCCTCGGAGCAACGACTCGCCCTGGCCGACGTCGCGCCCGGCGACATCGACCGATACCTGGTCGTGCTGCAGGACCAGGCCCGGGCGCCGGCGAGCATCGCCCGGGCGCTCGCGTCGCTTCGCGGCTGGTACGGCTTTCTCGCCGACGAGCGGCGAATCGCCGCCGATCCCACGGCGCACGTGCGAGGCACACATCGCGGGCGATCGCTGCCACACCCCTTGGGGGAGGAGGAAGTGCTTCGATTGCTCGACTCAATTCCCGCGACCTCGGCCCTAGATCGACGGGATCGGGCCCTCTTAGAGTTGCTCTACGGGACCGGGTGTCGGGTCTCGGAGGCCATCGGTATCCGCCTCGAAGACCTCGATTTCGACGAAGAGCTGATAAAAGTCACCGGCAAGGGTTCCAAACAGCGTCTGGTTCCGATGGGTCGGACTCTACGCTCGGCGCTGGTGGACTATCTCGCCCCCCAGGGACGCGCGTCCCTGCTCCGTGCCCGTACGTCGATCCTGTTGCTCAACGGGCGCGGCACGCCACTGTCACGCCAGGGCGTCGACGGCATTATCGCGCGCCGAGCCCTCGCGGTGGGGATCGAGCGACGGCGGATCAGCGCACACGTCTTTCGCCACAGTTGCGCAACGCACATGCTGGCTCACGGCGCGGACATTAGAGTGGTCCAGGAGTTGCTCGGACATTCGTCGATTGCAACGACGCAGATCTACACCGCGGTGTCGGTCTCGTCACTGCAACAGGTGTATCGAGAGGCTCATCCGCGAGCCCACGGCTAGGAGAGGGAAGTTGTCGAGTTACGTCTACTTCTTTCTCGCGATCATCCCATCGATCGTCTTGCACGAAGTCAGTCACGGCTACGTGGCGTACCTGTTCGGCGACCCGACGGCGAAGGAGAACCACCGGCTCACCTTGAATCCACTGCGCCACGTCGATCCCTTTGGGACGGTCCTGCTCCCCGCGCTGTTGATCTTGAGTCACCTGCCCGCCTTCGGCTACGCCAAGCCGGTCCCCGTGAATATCGGGCGCCTGCGCAATCCACGCAAGCAGTCGCTGTACGTGTCACTCGCCGGACCCGCGGTGAACATCATCTTGTCGGGCGTCGGGTACCTCATCAGTTACCTCGCGCTCCACGTCACCTACAGCTCGTGGATGCTGCAGTTCGGCGTGGCCTTCGGCCTGGTCAATCTGACCCTCGCCGTATTCAACCTCTTGCCGATTCCGCCGCTCGACGGTTCAGCCATCATTGAGCGGTTCGTGCCTAGTCGTCACTTGCCGAGTTACTATCGATTTCGGATGAAGGCGCTGCCGATCGTGATGGTGCTCATCCTCCTCGACTCGATGTTCCTGCACGTGGGAACGAACCTGTTGACGTCTCTGCAGAACTGGTGGATCCACCTGCTCGTTTGATCGAAACGCTCGGCTACTGGAGGCCCATTGCCTCGGCCGCTCGGCGATAGGTTTGACGCGCCACGGCCTCGGCCTTCTCGGAACCCTCGTTCGCGAGCTGGCGCAGGGCAACGTCATCACTGCGAAGTTCGCGGTACCGCTCGGCGATGGGCGTCAACTCGGTGACGACGAGGTCGACGAGGTCGCCCTTGAGGTCACCGTATCGGTGATAGCGAGCGGCGATGGCGCTCGGACTCTCACCGCTGAACCCCGAGTACAGCTCGAGCAGGTTCGCTAATCCGGGCTTGTGCTCCCAATCGAACCGGACCTCGCCGTCGGTGTCGGTGACCGCCTTCTTGATCTTGCGCGCGATGTCGTCGGCACTGTCGAGGACGTAGATCGTTCCCAGTGGGCTCGCTACTGACTTGGACATCTTGCGGGTGGGCTCTTGGAGGTCCATGACCCGGGCGGCCGCGGGTGGTTGGACACCGACCGGCACGGTGAAAACCGCGCCGTAGCGATTGTTGAACCGTTCGGCCACGTCGCGAGCGAGCTCCAGATGCTGACGTTGATCGTCGCCGACGGGCACCTGCTCGGTCTGGTACAGCAAGATGTCGGCCGCCATGAGGACGGGGTAGGTAAGTAGGCCAACGCGGTACCCGTCTTGGCGCTCGGCCTTCTCCTTGAACTGGGTCATGCGCGTCAACTCGCCGTACGTCGCCACGCACTCCAGGAGCCAGCTCAACTGCGCGTGATAGGGAACGTGACTCTGGACGAAGAGGGTGCAGGTCGCCGGATCGAGTCCCGCGGCGATTAGCATCGCCACCAGGTCGTCGGTCTGGGTGCGCAAGGTCGCCGGATCGATTTGCAGGGTTAGCGCGTGCAAATCCACCACGCAGTAGAGCGCATCGGAGGACTGGGCGTTCACCCACTGCTTGACGGCCCCCAGGTAGTTGCCGATGTGCAGATCGCCCGAGGGCTGAATACCGGAGAAGACGCGCATCTGCCAATTGTAGGGGTCCGACTTCGACCCACCGGTTCCGATAACCTGTCGCCGTGACTTACGTCGTGACGACGCCGTCGTTCAGTGGCCCCATCGAGCTCCTGCTCCAACTCATCAGCCGGCACGATCTCGACATCCTCGACGTCCCACTCAATCCCATCGTCGACGAGTTCCTCGCCGCCCTGCGCGACGACACGGTCGGTGTTGAGGTCGACGAGTTGTCGGAGTTCCTTCTCATCGCCTCGATCCTGCTGGAGATGAAGAGCCAGCGTCTGCTCCCGGGTCGCGATGACGCCGAGCCGGACGAGGAATTCGTCGGGTGGGAGGAACGCGACGTCCTGCTCGCGCGCCTGCTCGACCTGCGGACCTACGCCGCCGTTGCCGACGCCTTCGTCTCACTCTTCGATCGGGCCGGTCGATCCTTTCCCCGTCTCCGCGGCATCAATGACGGGTTCGTCGTCCAACCGCCGGACCTGCTCGCTGGTGTGACGCCGTCGGCCTTAGCGCTGGCCTACCTGCGGGGCATTGAGGAGAAGCCGGTGGCGGTCGTTCGACTCAACCACGTGACCGTGGACGCCGTCACCGTCGCCGAGACCGTGGTTTCGCTGGCTCAGCGGCTCCCGTCACTCGGCCCGCTCTCGTTTCGTTCGCTGACCAACGCACTCACGTCGCGCATCGAGATCATCGTGCACTTCCTGGCCCTACTCGAACTGTGCAAGATGGGTCACGTGACCCTCGGTCAGGGCCAGACTTTCGGTGACGTCGACATCGTGTGGGTGGACGGCGAACGGGGAGTGGACTTGGGAGGCGTGGATACCTATGAGGGATGAACAGTCGTTGGACCAGAAGCTCGAGGCAATGCTCACGGTCGCCCTGGAGCCGATTTCGGTCGAAGAGTTGGCCGACGTCGTGGATGAAGAGGCCGGCCGGGTCCGCGACGCGCTGCGCCACCTGCGCGACGAGTACGAGCGCGAGCGCCGCGGCTTCGCCTTCGCCGAATTGGCGAGCGGGTGGGTCATGCAGTCCAGCCCCGACGTCGCGGAATGGGTCACTCGCTTCGCCAACCGCGACGTATCGCACCGCCTCAGTTCCGCGGCCCTCGAGACGCTCGCGATCATCGCCTATCGTCAGCCGATCTCGCGGGCCCAGATCACCGCACTTCGTGGCGTGAACGTCGACGGCGTCACGCGGCTCCTCGAACAGCGCGGCTACATCGAAGAGCGGGGGAGGGTCGCCGGTCCGGGTCAGTCGATCCTCTACGGCACGACTGACCTCTTCCTCGATCGGCTCGGACTCGCGGGGATCGGGGAACTCCCGCCGATCGAGCAGTTCATGGCGCCGGTCGCAGTCGCCGATGAGCTCTTTGAGGGCTTGCGCGAGAGCGCTGACGATCTGACCGAAGGGGCGTAGTTGGAAGGCGAACGACTCCAGAAGACCCTCGCGAGGGCCGGTTACGGTTCGCGCCGATCGTGCGAGTTGCTCATCACCGAGGGCCGCGTCACGATTGACGGACGCGTGGCGGAACTCGGCAACCGCGTGGATCCGGCGACCAATCTCATCTGCGTCGACGGAGCGCTGGCCGCCACCACCCAGAACACGGTCTACTTCTTACTCAATAAGCCCGATGGCGTGGTGACGACGGCCTCTGACCCGCAGGGCCGCACCACGGTGCTGGACCTCGTCACGTCGCCCGTTCGGGTCTTTCCCGTGGGCCGCCTCGACATGAACACCGAGGGGCTGCTGCTGCTCACCAACGACGGTCGCCTGGCCCATCTGCTCACTCACCCGAGTTCACACATCGGCAAGGAGTACCTCGTGCGAGTCGAGGGTGACCCGTCACCGGGGGCGATCCGCCGGCTTCGCGAAGGGGTGGAACTCGAGGACGGCCCGACCAGTCCGGCCCAGGTGAGTCGGGTCAGCGAGGGGCTCTTGCGGATTGTCATCCACGAAGGACGGAATCGACAGGTCCGCCGCATGTGCGCCGCGGTCGGCCACGACGTTACGCGTCTCGTGCGAACCCGGATCGGCCCCCTGCACGACGCGACGCTCGCCCCGGGGGCCTATCGACAACTGTCGGTTGCCGAGGTGCGTCGACTTTTCGAGGCAGTTGGTATGACCGACGAGATGGCCTCTACGATGCCTGCATGACTTCACCGAGAATTCGAGCCCTGCGAGGTGCGACGACCTGCGTCGTCGACACGCCCGAAGAGATCGCCGACGCTACCCAGGAGCTGCTGACGTTGCTGATGGAGCGCAACGGACTCGATCACGATGACGTCGTGAGCGTCATCCTGACGACCACACCCGACCTCACTTCGTCCTTTCCCGCCACGGCGGCCAGGGCCATCGGGTTTGGTGACATTCCGTTGCTCTGCGCGAGTGAGATCGCCGTGCCCGGTTCGATGCCGCGGTGCATCCGGGTGCTGCTCCACGTCTATACGGCCGCGGAGCGCTCCGGTATCCATCACGTCTACCTCCGCGACGCTCGAACCCTGCGCGATGACCTTCCCGAGTGAGCGACGGGCCCACGTCGTGGGCCTCGGCTTGATCGGCGCATCGATCGCGCGTTCACTCGCCGAGGCGGGTTGGCGGGTGACCGGTGGGGACAGCGAGCCCCAGACGGTTCGCCGTGCCCTGGAACTCCAGCTGATTGCCGCCGAACCGATGCACCCGGCGACGTCCCTGGTCTTCATCGCCACGCCCGCCGGTTCGGTCGCCGAATCAGCCCGTGAGGTGCTCACCCGGCTCCCCGACCCCGACGTCATCGTCACCGACGTCGCCGGGGTGAAGTCCGCCATCGTCCAGGACATCACGGATTCGCGGTTCATCGGTGGTCATCCGATGGCGGGATCCGAGCAGCGCGGTCTCGCCGCGTCGCGCGCGAATCTCTTTCAGGGTTGCACCTGGGTCCTGACGCCGACACCGGCGACGGAACCGGGACACTACAGCCGTCTGCACGGGTTCCTGCGTGAGCTGGGCGCCAACGTGGTGGCCATCAACGCTGACGACCACGACCGTCTGGTCGCGCTGGCGAGCCACGTCCCGCACCTCCTCGCGGGGGCCCTGATGAATGAGGCGGCCGTCGCCGCCGAGCAGGACGCCGTCCTGCTCCAGCTCGCGGCCGGGGGCTTTCGGGACATGACTCGAATCGCGGCCGGCGACCCGGCCATCTGGCCCGACGTCCTCTTCGAGAACCGCGACGCAATCACCCAGACGTTGACGTCGCTCGAGGGGCGCCTCGCCGGATTGCGTTCGGCGTTGGCCGCCGGGCACCGTGAAGTCATCGCCTCATCGCTCCAAACCGCATCCGTTGCCCGGCGGACACTGCCGGGACGGGCGCTCAGTGCCGATCAACTCGCGTACCTGCGCGTAGGCGTCTCGGACAAGCCGGGCGAACTAGCCACCGTGACTGTGGCGGCGTCCGACTTGGCGGTGAACATCTTCGACATCGAGATCGCGCACGGAATCGAAGGGGTGAGCGGCACGCTGTTGCTCGCCGTCGACGCCGATCACGCCGCGCGTTTCCTCGACGTCCTGACCTCGATGGGCTTCTCCGTTACGCTCGAACGCTGATGACGACGAAATCGATCGACCCGGCGACGAGACTCCGCGGCGTCGTGCACGTGCCGGGCGATAAGAGCGCGTCGCACCGAGCCCTCCTGCTGAGCGCACTCGCCGACGGGGAGAGCCGCATCGAGGGACTTTCACCCGGACACGACGTCCAGTCCACCGGCGTCATCGTCGAACAACTCGGCGCGTCACGCGTCAGGGAGGGTTCGGCGACGATCGTGACCGGTCCCGCCGACGGGCTCCGGGCCAGCGATGAGCCGTTGGACTGCGGGAATTCCGGCACGACCATGCGGCTCGTGGCCGGTGTGACCAGCGGTATCGATGGCGAACACCTGCTCGTGGGCGACCCGTCCCTCTCCCAGCGGCCGATGGATCGTGTCGCGGTACCGCTAGGACGCATGGGCGCCACACTGGCCGGACGGGGGGAGCGTCTCACGGCGCCCCTACGCGTTGTCGGGACGAGCCGGTTGCACGGAATCGACTACGACGTGCCCACTCCGAGCGCCCAGGTCAAGTCGGCGGTGTTGCTGGCCGGACTGCACGGCGACGGACCCACCGTCGTACGCGAGAGGGTTCGAACCCGCGCGACCACCGAGATCATGCTGGCTCACGCCGGGGTGTCAGTCGAGTCGCTCGACGTGGGTGCGGGGCGGCGCGTCACCTTGCTCCCGGGCCGTCCGCGCCCCGCGACGTGGTTCGTTCCCGGCGACCCGTCGCAGGCCGCCTTCTTCGCCGTACTCGGCGCGGTTCACGACGACGCCGCGATTGCCATTGACGCCATCGACGACTCGCCCGAGCGCGTTGGGTTCGTCACCGTGTTGCGTCGAATGGGCGCCGCAATCGAACTCGTCGGGTCCGGTCACGGCCACGGGCTGTCGGCGCGGTCCGCAAGCCTGCGCGCTACTACCATCCACGCGAGCGAAATCCCCTCCGTCGACGAAGTACCGGCTCTGGCGGTCGCCGCCGCCGCCGCCGATGGCGTGACCTCCTTCGTGGGCGTCGGTGAACTGCGGGTGAAGGAGTCGGACCGGTTCACCGGTTCGATGGCGCTGGCGTCAGCGTTGGGCTGCACCGTCTGGGCGAGCGGCGACGACTTCTTCATCGAGGGATTGGGTTCGGCTCGCAAGTTCCACTCCTTTAACCAGCCCGCGACTCTCGACCACCGCATGGTGATGGCCGCGGCGATTGCTGGCGCGGCCGGCAACGGCTGCGTCATCGACGGGAGCGAGACGGTGTCTACCAGCTACCCGGCGTTCTTTGACCACCTGGCGGGTCTGGGGTGAGCGACGTGATCGCGATCGACGGTCCGGCCGGATCGGGTAAATCGACCGTGGCCCGGGCGCTGGCCGCGGCGTTGGATTGGTCGTTTCTCGACACGGGGGCCATGTATCGCGCGGTGACCGCGGAGGTACTCCGGCGGCACATCGATCCGGCCGATGAATCGGCCGTCGCGCGAGTCGCCCAGGACGCGCACATCACCACGGAACCGCGCGTGACCATCGACGGGGTCGACGTCGAGGACGTGATCAGGAACGAACCGGTGAACGTCGCGGTCTCGACGGTCGCCGCCAATCCCGTCGTGCGACGGGCCATGGTCACTCGCCAGCGACGCTGGGCCGCGGACCAGCCACGGGGCACCGTCGTCGAAGGAAGGGATATCGCCACGGTGGTCTTTCCCGACGCAACGCTCAAGGTCTTTCTGACCGCGTCGCTGGACGAGCGAGCGCGGCGACGGGGGGACGAGGGCGTTGACTCGGTCGCTCGCCGAGACGACGCGGACACCGGACGCATCGTCTCACCCTTGCGTCGTGCCGAGGACGCGATCGCGATCGATACGACGCACCGATCGGTCCAGCAGGTGGTAGAAGAGATCGTGACATGCCTGAAGACGCCGAACTGATCCTCAACCCCGACAAGACGCTGCTGTATCGCATCGTCGCGGCCATTCTCACGGGGCTGTCGTGGTTGCTATTCCGACCCCGAGTGACGGGCGGCGAGAATATTCCGAGGTCCGGTCCGGTCCTGATCGCCCCGATCCACCGCTCGAACGTCGACTTCGTCTTCACCTTGTTCATCTCGCCCCGCAAGGTCTTCTTCATGGCGAAGCAGGAGCTCTTCCCGGTGCCGGTCTTGGGAACGCTCTTACGTCACCTCGGCGCTTTCCCGGTCGCCAGGGGTACGGCCGACCGAGAGTCGTTGCACCTCGCCGAGGAGGTCCTGCGGCGTGGCGAAGCGCTGATCCTCTTCCCCGAAGGCACGCGACGAGACGGCCGTCACGTCGAGGCATTACGCGACGGTGCGATGTTCGTCGCGTCGCGTACGGGTGCCTCCACCATCCCGGTCGGCATCGCGGGCAGCGACCTCGCAATGCCCGCTGGCGCCAAACTGCCGCGCTTCAAGCGGGTTCGCGTCGTGGTCGGCGCACCCATTACCCCGCCGACGGCCCAAGGTCGGGTGCCTCGATCGCAGATTGCGGCGAAGACTGAGGAGTTACGCGAAGCGCTCGAAGCCGTCTATCACGAGGCCCTGCGCGACCGTTAGCGTTCGCGCCACCAGGTGCCGAAGACCACCTTGGTGTAGCGGAATCCGAACAGCCAGTTCGCACCCTTCTTCGTGGTACCCGAACGACGTGGGTGCCAGACGGTGGGGACCTCGCCGGCCCTCCACCCGCGCTTCAGACAGGTGATCAAAAGTTCCGCGGTTTGATACTGGTCCTGGGTGAGGCGGTCGATCACGTCAGCCAGCATCGTCACGCGCAAGGCGCGGTACCCGGTCGAGGTGTCGGTGAGGTTGGCGCCGGTCATGCGGTTCATGATGAAGGAGAAGAACCACACACCGGTCTTGCGGAAGCGATCGGAGGTCTCGTCCACGCCCAGACGGCGCGAAGCGACGACGAAGTCGGCCTCGTCACGCAGTAGCGGGGCGAGAACGTCGGGCATCTCGGCGGGGTCGTTCTGGCCATCGGCGTCCAGCGTCACCACGTACTCCACGTGATTGTCGATGCAGTATCGATAGGTGACCTGCAGCGCGACCCCGTGACCCAGGTTCACGGGGAACTCGATGACCTTGACCCCCGGGTAACTGCGCGCGATGGACGCCGTGCGGTCCTCGCCGCCGTCGACGACCACGAGCGTCGTGTACGGTCGACCGTTCATCGTGGGCGGCATCTGATCCAGGACCGAACCGATGTTGCCCTCTTCTTCGTAGGCGCATATCGACGCGACGATGGCCTCGGGTTTGAACTCGGGGTATTCCTGGGCGAACCGTTCCATCGCCTGGTCGATCGCGTACGACCGAAGCCTTGTCAACCGACGCGTCTCGAGATCGTGTTTCGCCATAGCTACTCTTTCTCCGTCACCACACTGCTGGCCCGTTCAACTGAGCAGTTGAGAGCGGAAGCTGGCGCAACAGGCACCTCGAAATACTAGTCCCCAGTCCGGCGCCGCCCGGGGTTCGACGCCCGTTCGAGCGCGGAACCGTCGCTAGCGAAAGCTCGTGGCGAGCACCTGCGCGGCGGTGAAATCGCGGTCGGTCTGTCCGTCGAAGCTCGACGTGGTCGGCGTCTGTAGCGCGACGTCGAGCAACGCGGCGAGCGAACGCAGGATTTCGCGTAGTTCGGGTGGGGGCGGAAAGTACTCGTCTTCGACGGTCTCGGAGTGGACCTCGACGCCGTCTCGAGGGTCGAGGACGGCCAAGACGTCGTTGACGATCGACTCGGGTGCCGACGCCCCCGCGGTGAGCGCGACCACCCCGCTGAGATCGTCGGGTAGGTCCGCCGCACCGTTGACGCGCAGGACCCGGGGACAGCCCGCGGCCTCGGCGACCTTGACCAACGCGACGGTATTAGACGAATTGGCCGAGCCGATGACGATTACTGCATCGGCCGTTGCGCAGATTGCTCGTAGCGCTGCCTGACGATTGGTGGTGGCGAAACAGAGGTCGCTGCGGTTAGGCATCCAGATGTCGGGGAATCGTTGCGCGGCGTAGTCGCGAATGTCCTGCCATTCGTCGAGGCTGAGCGTGGTCTGGCTCAGGAGCGCGAAGGGGCCGGGCAGGTCGCCCAACGCATCGATGTCGGCGACCGACTCGATGAGGTGCACCGACTCCGGGGCCACGGCCATGGTCCCGACGGCCTCTTCGTGGCCTTCGTGGCCGACGTAGAGCACGGTGTACCCCTTGCGGGCGCGCACCTTCAACTCGTGGTGGACCTTGGTGACCAGCGGGCAAACCGCGTCCACGACAGTTCCCCCCGAACGTCGGGCGAGGTTGATCACCGACGGGGGAGAGCCGTGGGCGCTCAACATGACCGGCGCGCCCGCGGGGACCTCGGCGACGTCATCGACGAACACGACGCCCAATGAGCGAAAATGGTCGACGACGAAGCGATTGTGGACAATTTCGTGATAGCAGTACACCGGTGCGGCGAAAATGCGAGTCATCCAGTCCAGCGCTTTGATGGCTTTCTCTACGCCGGCGCAAAAACCACGGGGAGCCGCCAGTACCACTCGCTCAACTGACACGTGGTCAGCCTAGTGAGTCCACCCGCCAACCCGTCGGTTTGGCGGGGCGCGCCAGTAGGCTAAACCAGTGTCCAAGGTACGCGTCGCGTCGATTTCTCAGTTCTCACCCGCCGGTGGGGCCGATCTCGCCGTGGGTGATGAGCTCATCACCATCAATGATTGCGCGCCGACGGACATCATCGAGTATCAACAGTTGATCGACGGCGCGACCGTCTCGCTCGTGATTAAGCGCGACGGCGAACTCTTGAACCGCAAAGTCGTCATCGAGAAGCAACCGGGTCAGCCGCTCGGTCTGGCGATCGATTCGGCCGTGTTCGACCGGATCCGCACCTGTGACAACCACTGTTCGTTCTGCTTCATCTACCAGCTCCCCAAGGGAATGCGGCGTTCGTTGTACGTAAAGGACGATGATTTCCGCCTCTCCTTCCTCTACGGCAACTACACGACGCTCACCCGGTTCACGGAATTCGACCTGGAACGGGTGATTGACGAAGGTCTCTCGCCGCTGTACGTCTCGGTGCACACCACCGACCCCGAGTTGCGGGCGTCGATGCTTCGTAATCCGCGCGGCGCCACGAGTCTGCGCTGGCTGCGCGAGCTGCTGCGCGCCGGCATCGACGTCCACGTGCAAGTCGTCGTGTGCCCCGAGGTCAACGACGGCGCGAACCTGGAAGTGACGATGCAAGACATTCTCAGCGACTACCCAACCGTCGCCTCCGTGGCGCTCGTGCCCGTGGGCGTCAGTGACTTTTCGGCGGAGGCGACGATGCGGCCCCACCGCGATGACGAAGCGCGATCCGTGATCGACCTCGTTGCGCGCTACCGGGACCTGGCGAGAACGCTGATCGGCAAGGCACTCTTCTACGCGAGCGACGAGTTCTACCTCGTGGCCGGGACGACCCCGCCCGAGGAGACGTTCTACGACAGTTTGGACGAGGCCGAAAACGGAATCGGCATGGTGGCGGCCTTCACCAAGAGTTTCGTCCAGCGACTTCCCATGGCCTCACTTGGTTCGGGTTTCTTCCAGTCGGTTGACGGTGCCCCCGCGTGGGGGTATCGCGCCGCCCGTGGAGGTGGCGACGGCGCCGCGCTGGGTGGCCGGGTCATCGTGTTGACCGGCGAGTACGCGGCGCCACTCCTGCGCGACCTGCTCGACGACCATGGCTATCGACACGTCGACGTCGTGCCGGTCGCCAATCGCTACTTCGGCGGCAATATCAAGGTCGCTGGGTTGCTGACGGGCCACGACATCGCCCGAACCCTCGAGACGCTGCCGCTCGAGGCGACGTACCTGCTCCCTGACGTCTGTCTCTCGGAAGGTCGTTTCCTCGATGGTCTGGGCCTCGAGGACCTGCCACGTTCCGTCACGACCGTCACGACGACCGGGAACGACCTGCGCCAAGCTCTGGAGCACGCCCTAGAACGAACGATGGTGAACTCGTGAGCCGTCCCCAAATCGTCATCGTCGGCCGCCCCAACGTGGGCAAGAGCTCGCTCGTGAATCGACTGGCGGGACGACGAGTCGCGGTGGTCGAGGAGCAGCGCGGCGTTACCCGTGACCGCAAGAGCGTCGAGGTCGAGTGGCGCGGCGTCACCTTCGATCTCGTGGATACCGGCGGCTGGCTCGAACGGGGTGACACCCTCGAGGCCAAGGTCTCCCAGCAGGCGGACCGTGCGATCGCCGAGGCCGACCACGTCTTGTTGGTGGTAGACGTCGCGACGGGTTTGATGGAGGAGGACCGTCAAGCGGCGCGTTGGGCGTTACGCAGTGGTCGTCCGATCACCCTGGTGGTCAACAAGGTCGACGACGCCGTGCACGAGAGTGCGGGGTGGGAGTTCCTGAGTCTCGGAGCGGGCGATCCTCATTTCCTGAGTGCGTTGCACGGCCGCGGGGCGGGCGACCTCCTCGATCATCTCGTCGACACGCTGACCGACCGACTCGAAGAACCGGAGGTCGACCCCAACGACGGCGCCCTGCGGGTCGCCATCGTCGGGCGACCCAACGTCGGCAAGTCGACCCTGTTCAATAAATTGATCGGCGAAGAGCGATCGGTCGTGCACGACATGCCCGGCACGACCCGCGACGCGGTCGACACGGTCGTCGAAACCGATAGTGGCCCGATCCGCTTCATCGACACCGCAGGGATGAGGCGTCGCGCGAAGACCGAGGCGGGCCTCGAGACCTACGCCGTGCTGCGCAGCCTCGACGCCCTGGACCGCGCTGACATCGCCGTCTTGGTAATTGACGCAACGGTCGGTGCCACCGGCCAAGACCAACGGCTCGCCGAGCGGATTGCGGCGGCGGGCTGTCCGGCAATCGTCGTGTTGAATAAGTGGGAGCTCATCGCTACCGACGAACGGTCCAACGTCCTCGCCACCGTCGGTGACAAACTCGCCTTCCTCGGCGATGCGCCGGTGCTGAAGACGACCGCGACGTCCGGTAAGGGCGTGCATCGTCTGCTGCCCGCGCTCCAGGAGTCGGCCGCGGACTACGTCAAGCGCGTTCCCACCGGTGCGCTGAACCGGGCGATCCGTGACTTGCAGATCAAGCAGCCCGCGCCGACCGGCAAGATCCGCTACGCGGTGCAGGGCGCCATTGAACCGCCAACCTTCACCCTCTTCGTCGCGGGCAAACTTCCCGCGACCTACCTGCGGTACGTGGAGCGGTCGCTGCGGGAACGCTTCGAGCTCGGCTCGACACCGCTGCGGGTGCGCGTACGGGTTGACTAATGACGAAGTGGTGCGAAACGTGCGATCGGCCCGTCGAGGGCGAGGTGTGCGAGGTCTGTGGCAATCCCATTGGATCACCCACGCCCGAACCGATGCCGTTACGATGGAAGTTCTTCGTGGTTGCGACGGCCATTTACCTGGTCTGGCGCCTCTACCAATTGATTGTGTGGCTCACTCACTAGGAGGAATGAATGCCCGTCTACGCCCTGGGGGATCGCATTCCCCAAATCGATCCGGAAGCCTTCGTGCACCCCGACGCGGTCGTCATCGGCGACGTGCGGATCGGCGCTGAATCGTCGGTCTGGCCCGGCGCCGTATTGCGTGGGGACTACGGCACGATCATCGTCGGTGAACGCACATCGATCCAAGACGGGACCGTCGTGCACGCGGTGTCGGAGTATCCGACCGTCATTGGCTCTGATTGCATCGTCGGCCACATCGCGCACCTCGAGGGCTGCATCGTCCACGACGGCGCCCTGATTGGCAGTGGCTCGGTCGTGCTCCACCAGGTGAACGTCCGTTCGGGCGCGACGGTGGCCGCGGGCGCCGTCGTGCGTAATCGAACCGACGTGCCCGAACGCGCACTCGCGGTGGGCATTCCCGCGTCGATCAAACCTGAAGCCAGCGACGAGGTCGCGATTGCCGAGGGGGTAGCGCTGTACGTCGCCAACGCCCGTCGGTATCGCGACGAACTGCGCGCCCTCTAGGCGTTACTGACTTCGATCAGGCGTTCGAGGGCAACTCCGGCCCGGCCGCTTCGCACGCTCTCCGCCGCCATCTCGAAGCCGTCGGTCAGCGCGAGCGCGCGATCAGCGGCCATGAGAGCGAGAGCGGCGTTTGCGCACGCCACGTCGAAGACGGGACCGGGTTGACCATCGAGAAATCGATGAACGACGCCGACGTTGTGCGCGACGTCACCGCCTCGGATCGCGGCTGCGGTGTGGTGACGATTGAGTTCGTCTCCCGCGTCGAGACGCTCCACTCGAACACCCTCTCGAGTCACGACGTAGACCGTGGACGGAGTGCCCAACGAGAGCTCGTCCAGACCATCATCGGCGTTCACCAGCATGGCCTTAATCACGCCTCGGGCAGACAAGACCTCGGCCATGGCGTCCAGATGATGATCGTGCGCCACGCCGATCACCGCGCGTTGGACCATCGCCGGATTCGCCAACGGTCCGAGCACATTGAACACGGTTCGAAAACCGAGGGCGCGCCGGATTGGCGTGAGATGCGCCAATGCGTGATGGTACGTCGGAGCGAAGAGGAAGCCGATGCTGGCCTCTCGGATACACGCCCGGACCCCCTCGATTGGGACGTCGAGCCGAACGCCGAGGGCCTCGAGAACGTCGGCCGAGCCGACCGATGATGACGCGGCCCGGTTACCGTGCTTCGCGACTGGTACACCGCACCCCGCGATCGCCAGCGCCGCCATGGTGGAGATATTGACCGTGTGTAGCTGATCCCCACCGGTGCCTACGATGTCCAGCGCGTCGACGTCGAGGGTGAACGTGGTGGCCGCGCCGACCATGGCGTCCACAAATCCGGTCATCTCGGCCGGTGTCTCTCCCTTGGCCGTTAGCGCGGTGAGGAAACTGGCCACGAGCACGCCCTCG
Source organism: Acidimicrobiaceae bacterium RAAP-2 (assembly GCA_001443545.1). Taxonomy (GTDB): domain Bacteria; phylum Actinomycetota; class Acidimicrobiia; order Acidimicrobiales; family RAAP-2; genus RAAP-2. The sequence continues at coordinate 10,192 of LMAD01000026.1, read as the reverse complement.
ATGTTTCCAGCGAGGATGGCGCCGAGGGCGTCGCGCGCGCGCGGTCGGTCGAGGTCGAAACCGCGGACCAACGGACCGAGCACCTCACTCGTGAAGGTCGCCGCGTCCAATGGGGTCGGAGCAACCTCGGGCATCGACTCATCGTAGTCGCCGGTGATTCGAATCGCTGGCCGATATCATTCGTCGATGGGACGCACCTACTTGGACGAGATCGTGGCCGCCCACCGTGCCAGCGTCGACGAGCGCGATTGGCGAGCGCGATTGGACGGGCCGGCGTACGGTGGTCCCTCCTTCGCGAAGGCCCTGCGCCGTCCCACCGTGCAAGTGATCGCGGAGGTGAAGCGGCGCTCCCCATCCAAGGGTGCGCTCGCCACCGATCTGGATCCCGCTTCGTTGGCACGGGCCTACGTCGACGGTGGGGCCGCGGCGATCTCGGTTTTGACCGATGAACAGTTCTTCGGTGGCACGATGGCCGACCTGCGGTCCGTTCGCGCAGCCGTAGACCGTCCGGTGTTGCGTAAGGACTTCACCGTGAGCGAGAACGACGTGCTCGACGCGCGCGACGCGGACGCGGCCGCAGTCCTGCTGATCGTCTCCGTGCTCAGCGACGAGTCGTTACGGGACTTCATCGCGCTGGCCGCTCACTGCGGTATGGCCGCCCTCGTCGAAGTGCACGACGACCGAGAGGCGGAGCGGGCGTTGGACGCCGGCGCCGAGATTATCGGCGTGAATCAGCGGGACCTGCACACCTTTGAAGTCGACCTCGAACGAGCCGTGCGCGTTGGCTCGTCGTTGCCGGACTCCGTCATCACCGTCGCCGAATCGGGATTACGTAGCGTGCCCGACGTCGAACGTATCGCCGCGGGGGGTTTCGACGCGGTGTTGGTGGGCGAGACGTTCGTGCGCAGTCCTACGCCCGCGGCCCTCGTGGCCGAGTTCTCATCCGTCGCTCGGATCTCGCGTGTTTGAAACCGACCGGAACTCGTTCGTCAAAATCTGCGGAGTCACCTCGATGGGTGACGCATCGATGGTCCACGCGGCGGGTGCGGACGCGCTGGGGCTCATCCTTGCTCCCTCGCCACGCCGCGTCGAGCTCTCCGTTGCGCGCGACATCGCAGACTGGGCCCGTGGTCAGATTCAGCGCGTGATCGTCGTTCGTGAACTCGACGACGCGGCCATCCTCGACGCCGTCGACGCCATCGGTCCCGACGCGGTGCAACTACACGACCCGACGTCACGATCGTTGCTCGCCGAGCTACGCCGCCGTGGTCAATTCATTATCCGCGCCCTCAGCGTCGGCGACGAAGCCTTCATGACGTTCGATGACGCGGAGGTCGACGCGGTACTGGTCGACGGTCCGATTCCCGGGAGCGGAAGGACCCACGACTGGGGCGACGTGCTGCGCCGCTCGTGGACCCGACCGATCATCGCCGCCGGGGGATTAACGTCGTCGAACGTGAGCACTGTCATCGGGAACCAATGGGTGTGGGGCGTCGACGTCGCGAGTGGGGTGGAGGAGTCCCCGGGCCACAAGCGTGAGGACGCCGTTCGATCGTTCGTCGCTAACGCCCGTCGCGCCTTCTCGGAGCGGTCGTGAGCGCGGCCGGCGTCATGGGGCCGCCCGACGCGGGTGGACACTTCGGACCGTTCGGCGGGCGTTTCGTTCCCGAAGCGCTGATGCCCGCCTGTCTCGAACTCGACGCCGCATTTCGTGACGCGTGGGGCGATGCCAGTTTCGTCGCTGAATACCACTCGACGCTGCGCGAATTCGGGGGGCGGCCGACTCCCGTCACGTACCTCGGTCGACTCTCGGAGCGCTTGGGCGTCGAGGTCTACGCCAAGCGAGAGGACCTCGCGCACACGGGGAGCCACAAGATCAACAACGTCGTGGGTCAGGCTCTCTTGACCCGACGGATGGGCAAGACGCGCGTTATCGCCGAGACCGGTGCGGGACAACACGGCGTAGCCACCGCCACCGCCGCCGCTCGCCTCGGATTAGCGTGCACGGTTTACATGGGCGAAGTGGACACAGAGCGCCAATCGCTCAACGTGTTCCGGATGGAGTTGCTGGGAGCGAGCGTGGTGCCCGTCACTTCGGGCAGCCGGACGTTGAAGGATGCCGTCAACGAAGCCCTACGCGAGTGGGTGACCTGCGTCGCCGACACGCACTACTGCATCGGATCGGTCATGGGACCGCACCCCTTCCCCTGGATGGTCCGGGAGTTCCAGAGCGTCATTGGTGTCGAGGCCGCCGGTCAGCTGCGCGAGTTCGGCGTCGAGACCCCCGATTTCGTCGTCGCCTGCGTTGGCGGCGGTTCGAACGCCGCCGGCGTGTTCGCGGGATTCGCCGACAGCAGCGCCCAACTCATCGGCGTCGAGGCGGCGGGTGGTTCGGCCGTGGGGTTGGGCACTCCCGGCGTCCTGCACGGCATGCGTTCGCTCCTCTTGCAAGACGACCACGGCCAGATCGAGGAGGCGTATTCGATTTCGGCGGGTCTGGACTACCCCGGAATCGGACCGGAGCACGCACACCTCGCCGATGTCGGTCGGGCCCGCTACGTTGCGGTCGGCGACGACGTGGTAATCGGTGCGCTCCAGCTGCTGAGCGAGTTAGAGGGGATCATCCCCGCCCTCGAGACGGCGCACGCCGTCGCCTGGCTCGCTCGCGCCGCCGGAGACGAGGTTCCCCGGGGATCGACGGTCCTGCTCAACCTCTCGGGTCGCGGGGACAAGGACGTCGCCCAAGTTCGCAGCATCCTGCGGGGGGAGTCGTGACCACCCTCGACCAGCGGCTGCGCGAAGTGCGGGGCGGACAGAAGGCGCTCGTTCCCTACTTCATCGGCGGACTCACGCCCGATTGGACCAACTACGTCGCCGCCGCGATTCACGCTGGCGCCGACGTCATCGAGGTAGGTGTTCCGTTCTCCGACCCCATGATGGACGGGCCCGTGATCCAAGAGGGCGCCTTGCGCGCGCTGCGCGCCAACGCCACCCTCGAATCCATCTGTCACGAGGTGTCCGTCGCCGCGTTCGACGTGCCCGTCGTCATCATGACGTACTTCAACGTCTTGCACCACTTCGGTCTTGCGCGCTCGGCCGACCTACTCGCCACCAGCGGAGTGGCGGGTGTCATCGTGCCAGATTTGGCGCTCGAGGAGCTCGAACCGTGGCGAGAACACGCCTCCGCGTCGGACGTGGCCACCATCTTGATGGTCGCACCGTCGAGCCCCGTGGACCGGGTGCAGCGGATCGGTGAACTCGCAGATGGTTTTGTCTACGCCGCTGCGCGCATGGCCGTCACGGGTCGCTCCAACGACGTCGGCGACGCGCGACGCGTCGTCGAGATGGTCCGGGCCGCCACCACGACACCCGCCTACGTCGGTATCGGTATCACCACGCCCGACCAAGCACGCGACGCGGCGGCGCTTAGTGATGGAGTGATCGTCGGCTCGGCCTTGGTGCAACGGATCCTCGATGGCGAGACGGCGAGCGACGTGGAAAGCGCCGTACGGTCCTTCCGACGGGCTCTGGACTAGAGGCCAAAAGAAGCTTGGAAAATTCCTGTCAATGGGACTAAAGTCCTTAAACTTTCCTAATGACCAGGCCAAATATTTGTGAACTTTTTCACGTGATAGCGCCTCGATAAGCCACGCCAATCGTAACCGCTGGTGTTTAATCAGTACTGAGTTCTCAATCCTGAGGGCTCGCGGTGAACTCAAATTGGGGGTATTTCAATGGCAGACGAACACAAGGTAGCTGATCCGGGTCCGCTGGGTCTCGCTGCGTTCGCGATGACGACATTCTGTCTGAGTAGCGCGAACGCAAACCTGTGGCATGGCGCGGGAGTCGCAGCAGCACTCTCACTGGCGTTGGTCTACGGCGGATTCGCTCAGATACTTGCAGGTATGTGGGAGTTCATGCGGAAGAACACCTTCGGTGCGCTCGCCTTCACGTCGTACGGTGCGTTCTGGATTTCGCTGTACGCGTTAGTCAATTTCCAGAAGGCTTTCCCTGGACCGTCCGTCGGCGTCTTCCTGCTGGGCTGGACCATTTTCACGCTGTACATGCTGATCGCATCGATGAAGACCAACACGATCCTGTTCCTGGTCTTCCTCGTGCTGACGGTGACGTTCGTGTTCTTGACCATCGGGAACTGGGGCGCCGGTCACACGAGCATGGTCCGGATCGGTGGATGGCTTGGACTGCTCACGGCATTCTTGGCGTGGTACGCATCGGCCGCTGGCGTGATCAACGACACTTTCAAGAAGGTCGTTCTTCCGGTCGGCCCGCGCGGCTAAGGTACGAGTCACTGGTGGCTTGCCACCGGACCCAACCGCCAACAGCGCCCGACCACTTTGGTTCGGGCGCTGTTGGCTTTTCGGGGCGAAGTGGGGATACTCTGCCCCAGTGATGCATTATTGAGACAACCGATTGATTTTCCGCAACTCCGTGACAACTACTCCCTGGGGGAACTATGACTGAAGCAAAGTTGGAAGCTTGGCTGGACGAGAAGCGGGCCTTTGCACCCGACGCGTCCTTTATCGCCAATGCCAATGCCAAGCCTTCGATTTACGATGAAGCGAATGCCGATCCCGAGGCGTGGTGGCGAAAGCAGGCCGACCGTCTGGTGTGGGACAAGGCACCCACGTCGACCCTCGAGTGGGATCTGCCCTTCGCGAAGTGGTTCGGCGACGGAACGCTGAACGCCAGCGTCAACTGCGTCGACCGTCACGTCGCAGCCGGTCGCGGTGACAAGGTCGCGTACTACTGGGTGGGCGACGCCGAGGGCGAATCGCGCACCATCACGTACGGTGACCTGCAGAAGATGGTGGCCCAGACCGCGAACGCGCTCGTCGAGCTCGGCGTGAAGAAGGGCGACCGCGTCGCCGTCTACATGCCGATGATCCCCGAGGCCGTCATCGCGATGCTGGCGATCGTTCGTCTGGGCGCGGCGCACTCGGTGGTCTTCGGTGGATTCTCCGCCGACGCGCTCTCGAGTCGCATCCTCGACTCCGACTGTCGATTCGTCGTGACCGCGGACGGCGCGTTCCGGCGCGGGGCACCGAGCCCCTTGAAGAACGCCGTCGACGAGGCCCTGCAGAGCTGCCCAGACGTGAAGTCCGTTCTCGTCGTGCGCCGGACCGGTGGCGACGTGAACTGGGTTGAGGGCCGTGACTACTGGTGGCACGACGTTGTCAATCGCCAGAGCGACGAGCACACGCCAGAATTCTTCCCCGCCGAGCACACGTTGTTCTTGATGTATACGTCCGGAACGACGGCGAAGCCCAAGGGCATCTTCCACACGACCGCCGGGTACCTCACGCAGTGCGCGGCCACGTACCACTACATCTTCGACATCAAGCCCGAGACCGACGTCCTCTGGACGGCGGCGGACATCGGATGGATCACGGGACACAGCTACATCGTCTACGGGCCGCTGATCAATGGCGTGACCCAGATCATGTACGAGGGTCTGCCCGACTCGGGGGGCCGTGACCGTTGGTGGCGCATCGTTGAACAGTTCAAGGCGACCGTGCTCTACACGGCGCCGACCACCATTCGAACGCTCATGAAGTGGGGAGATGAACTCCCGCAGGCGCACGACCTCAGCAGCCTTCGACTGCTCGGCACCGTCGGCGAACCGATCAACCCCGAGGCGTGGATGTGGTATCGCGAGAACGTCGGGCGCAATCACTGCCCGATCGTCGACACCTGGTGGCAGACCGAGACCGGGGCAATCATGATTACGCCGCTGCCCGGCATCACCGCCACGAAGCCGGGCGCCGCCATGACGCCATTCCCCGGGATCAGCGTGGACGTCGTGGACAACGAGGGCAACTCGGTCGGCAACGGCGAGGGTGGCTACCTCGTGATCACCGCCCCCTGGCCATCGATGACCCGAGGGATCTACGGAGACCCCGACCGATTTAAGTCGACCTACTGGGAGCGTTTCCCCGGCATGTACTTCGCCGGCGACGGTGCCAAGCGCGACGAGGACGGCGACCTGTGGCTGCTCGGGCGAATCGACGACGTGATGAACATCTCGGGTCACCGACTTTCGACTACCGAAGTCGAACACGCACTCGTCGGACACCCAGCGGTGGCCGAGGCGGCCGTCGTCGGTGCGTCCGATGACACGACTGGACAGGCCATCGTCGCCTTCGTGACGTTGCGTCTGTCAGCCGAGGACGCCACGAAGGATCAGTCGCACATCGTTGAAGAACTCCGTCAGCACGTGGCGCGGGTCATCAGTCCGATCGCCAAGCCTCGTCAGATCATCTTGACCCCCGATCTGCCCAAGACGCGATCGGGCAAGATCATGCGTCGACTGCTCCGAGACGTGGCCGAGAACCGGTCGCTGGGCGACGTCACGACGCTCATGGACCCAACGGTCGTGAACATGATCTCTGGCTTGATGCAGACCGAAGGCACTAGCGAGGAGTAACTTCCGTTCCACGAACGAAGCCCCGGGTCACGACCCGGGGCTTCGTTCGTTCTACGAGTCGAATCCGATGCCGAAGAGGTCCATCATCTTCAGCCACAAGTTCCGCCTGCCGTCGTGCTCGTCGGCTCGTTGCAACGACGACTGGGTCAGGCGGATGAACAGCCACTTGAACGGCTCCGGCGGGAAGGGGAGGGGTTTCTTGCGCACCATGGTGAGCCGCGTTCGTTCGGTGTCTAGTCCGTCCAACAGGTCGAGCATCGTGGCCGCGCCGAACCGAGTTGAACCGACTCCGAGGCCAGTGAAACCCAGGACGTAGGCAACCTTACGATCCATCGCGGTTCCCCAGAAGGGCGAGAATCGAGTGCAGGTGTCGATCGCGCCACCCCAGGCGTGAGTGAACTTGACGTCGGAGAGTTGCGGGAACGTCTCGAGGAAGTGGCTGGCGAGCGTCGCGTAGGTCTCCGCGTTGAACTCGTACTCGCGCCGGACCCTGCCACGGAAGTTGTAGATCGCGTCGTAACCACCCCACACAATCGAACGATCGTTGGTGAGACGGTAGTAGTGGAATCGATTTCCTGCGTCGGCCACACCTTCGCGACCGGCCCACCCGATGGACGCCATCTGGTCGTCACTCAACGGCTCGGTCACCAACTGGAAGTCATAGACGGGCACGACATATTTGCGCACGCTGCGCAGGAGCGAGGGGAAGACGTTGGTCGCGAGGGCGACCCGTGCGGCCGTCACGGCGCCGTAGGGCGTGTGCACCCGGATAGCGTCGTCCACGTCCTCGAGCCACTCCACGCGAGAGTTCTCGTAGATGGTCACCCCCAGTGACTCGCACGCTCGTTCGAGTCCCCACACCAATCGAGCGGGGTCGACGAGGGCCGTACCGTCCGGATCGAAGATCGCTCCGTGATAGCTGGGCGAGTTCACCCGCGCTCGCACCTCGTCCTCGGAGAGCACGAGAACGTGGTCACCCATCTCATTGCGCAGGCGAGCCTCTTCGATCATGTCATCCATCTGCCACGGCGCCAGCGCGACGCGAAGCTCGCCCGTCCGTTCGAAATCGCACTGGATGCCGTACCGCGCGATCGTCGCCTCGATCTCGTCGAGATTCTCTCGGCCGAGCCGTTCGATGACCGGCATCTCGTCGGCGAAGCGACGCATGCCGTTATTGAAGCCGTGAGTCAACGACGCCGAGCAAAACCCGCCGTTGCGTCCCGACGCGCCCGCACCGGTTTCGTACTGCTCAACCACCACGACGTGGCGTTCAGGGTCACGTTCCTTGGCGAGCAGGGCGGTCCAGAGACCGGTGTAGCCACCACCCACCACGCACAGGTCGGCCCCCACTTCTCCGATTAGCGCCGAGTGGGACGCGGGTTCGAGCGGATCCGAATCAAGCCACCAAAGTTCGGGCTGCACATCCGCGAGATGACGAAGGACGGAAGGACTCTTCTTGTCCATGACGTTTCCAACCTACGGCTGGAATCACCCTCTCTGAGAACTACCTCTTTCGTCCAGTATCCAGACGAACGCCAGTGTTCAAACCAGCCTCTGCCCGTCAAGTCTACCAACCGACAGAGCTCGCCAGGGTTTCTAGCCGACGCGTAGGGTACGTGCCCGGTCGAACTGTGGGGGCCAGTCGATCGCCACGCCAAGTGTCTCCGCGGCCTGCAGCGCCCATCGAGGATTTCGCAACAACGCCCGCGCCATCATGACCGCGTCGGCCCGTCCCTCTCGAACAATCGCGTCGGCGGCGGCAGGTTCGGTGATCAGTCCAACGGCGCTGGTCGCGATCCCCGCCTCGCGCCGGATCGCCTCCGCGAAGGGGACTTGATAGCCGGGAGACGTCGGGATGTGGACGCCGGCGACGTTGCCGCCCGATGAGACGTCAATCAAGTCCACGCCGTGGTCGCTCAGGAGACGTGACAAGGCGATTGTTTGGGGTAGGTCCCAGCCCCCCTCCGTCCAATCGGTCGCTGACAACCGCACGAACAGTGGCACTTCGCCGAGCCGTGCACGAACCGCGTCCACCACTTCGACGAGCATCCGTACTCGATGCTCAAACGATCCACCGTACTCGTCGACACGCTGATTCGAGATAGGCGAGAGGAACTGGTGGAGGAGGTACCCGTGGGCCGCGTGAATCTCGATAACGTCGAACCCCGCCGAAATGGCGCGACCGGCCGCCTCGGCGAAAGACGCCACGATGCGCCCGATCTCCGCGACGCTTAGCGCCAGCGGTACGGGGTAGCCAGTGAACGCCACGGCACTCGGTGCGACCGTGCGCCAACCCCCCTCGCCGATCGTGGCGTGCGGGTGGTCGGCCCAGGGCGCCAGGGTCGAGCCCTTGCGCCCGGCGTGGGCCAACTGCACCCCAATGGTCGCGCCACAGTCGTGGGCGAAGTCGACAATCGGTTGCCAGGCGTCACGCTGCTCGTCGTTCCACAGACCCGGGCAGTTAAGAGAAATTCGACCTTCGGGCTCGACGGCGGTTGCCTCGGCCATCACCAGACCCGCGCCACCCGTCGCGAAGGCACCAAGGTGCACTCGGTGCCAATCGCCCACGACGCCGTCGTGCGCCGAGTACTGGCACATCGGACTTACCCAAGCTCGATTCTTGATGGTGCACCGACCAACGGTGATGGGGGAGAACAGCTCTGACACGCGACCTTCTCAACTCGAGATGAGGCTCAACTCTACCGGTCTTGCTCGCGTGCAACGCCCTACGTATGACGCCTGGCTACACTATTTCGAACGAAAACAGCTCGGTCATAAGGAGTCCAGTGCGCATCGCTAACCTCGACGGTCGCGCCGTCATCGTCCGAGACGACGGGTTCGTCGACATCGCCACGGCTTCTCAGGGTCGCTTCAGTCCGTCGACGCTCGCCGTGATCGCGCAGCTCGATGACGTACGAGCATGGTTTGAACTCGAAGCGCCCGGCGTAACGACCGTGATCACGAGCGATGAGTTGGAGTGCAGCAGCCAGCTCGGACCGGTCGTGGCGGCACCCAGCCAGATCTTTGCCGTGGGCCTGAATTACCGGACCCACGCCGCTGAGATGGGCCTCACGCCGCCGGCGCAACCCATGATCTTCGCCAAATTCGCGTCGAGTCTGGCGGGTCCAAACGCCGCCTTCCCCATCGTCTCTCCACGTACGGACTGGGAGGCCGAACTCGTCCTCGTGATTGGCCGAGGTGGACGCGACATCGCGCTCGACGACGCGCTCGGCGCGATCGCCGGCTACTGCGTGGGCCAAGACGTGAGTGACCGTGACCTGCAGATGGCGGGATCGCCGGCGCAGTTCAGTCTCGGTAAATCGCACCGTAATTTCGCTCCCGTCGGCCCCTGGATCACCACTCGCGATGAGGTGAGCGACCCTAATCGTTTGCGGATCGAATGTCAGGTGAACGGCGTCACGTTCCAGGACTCGACGACCCAGGACATGGTGTTCACCGTCCCCGAGATCGTCTCGTACGTTTCGATGGTCTGCGAGCTACGTCCGGGCGACCTCATCTTCACGGGCAGCCCGCATGGTGTTGGACAAGGTCAGAAACCGCCCGTCTTCCTACGTTCGGGTGACCACGTGGTGACTACCATTGCCGGACTCGGGACGATTCGAAACGACGCCGAATAAGCGCTAACAGCGTGTGTCCTAATTGGACCCACCGGTTCGCCTTGACCAGTTGAATCAGTAGTTCAGTGGTGCTTGCTCACCGTCCGACATCCAAGACGATGATCCGTCT
>LMAD01000025.1 GCA_001443545.1 Acidimicrobiaceae bacterium RAAP-2 | reverse complement strand
GCCGCACCGAGTGCCCATCGCGTGCTCGAGATCTTCGCCCACGTCGCGCGCCACGTAGTTCGTGACGGCGACGGCGTCATCTTGAGGGTCTGCGAACCGACGCTCACGCCCCTGCAACTCCAGGTCCTCGAGCTCCTCGGAATACCGGCCTCCGTCTATGCCGCGACGAAATCAGCATCCTCATAATTCGTGAGATATCGGTCGACCAACGTGCGGAAAGGGAGTTCAAGGCATTCGTCGGGAGGCGTTGTCTTCGTTCCGTCATCTTGCGGCGGCCCGTGAAGTATTTGGTGGGATGAACTAGCGCGACCGGTTCTCGTACCCTTCGCGAGAGAAGGGATTGAGGATGGCTGACTCCCACAACTGGTCGCGCTCGGCTGCCGTGAGGCCGACGGATCTGGCAGCATCGTCGAACTCGTCTTCAACCAACTGAATTGTCTGGTCAATTACGTCCCGAGCTTCAGGCTCGGCGAGTCCGTATATGCGGGCCGAATCGAGACACAGGCGAAAGGAACTCAACTTGTCCTCTCTTTGGGTGGTCTTACCGATGGCCATTGACTGCGTGGCCTCGCCGCCGCTGCGTACCTTGGGCTCGAGGTCGTAGGCGGGGGTGAGGTCAAGATGTGTCCCGTCCCAAAATGCCGCGTGGTTGCGGGCGTGATCATCTGTATTACCAATGGCCACGTTAAATACGATGCGCTCAAAAAGTTCTCGGCCGACATCGGCTTTTGAGCTCGAGCGCCGCAGGACTTCGAGGAGATCGGGATAGGTGGCGTAGCGGCCGAAGTTCTCGTCCAGCCCGAGCATCGTGAGACCCGAGATCACCATTCGACGGGAGGAGTCGCCTGGTCGGTCAAACCGCCGCACGAGCAACACATCGCGATATCCCACGCGCACGAGCTTGGAGTCGGGCACGCGCAGTCCTCGCCGACGAGCGAGTTCGAGTGCCAACGCCTCTGACTTGACGACCGGAGTGGTGTCGTTCTTTGAGGAGAACTTGGCGATCCACTCCTCGTTTGCTCGCTCGAGAGTTACCTTGGGTCGTGCGCCGCCAAGGGAGGAGCCAAGCGTCAACGCTTCTTCTAGAGCGGCCGAAAGTTCGACTCCCGCTTCGAGATCGTCGGCCGCGCCGAGGAGTTCTTCGAGTGAAGCTTCGTAGTCGCGAGGAACGTATGTCTCGGGAGAGGTCTGAAAGTCGAGCGCGCCTATGCGGTTAGACCCCGAGTGGAGGAAGTAGTCGATTTGGCTGGGCTCGCCGCCAAGGCGGTTGCGGACTACCCGCTGCCCCCATGAGTCCGGACCGGCGTCTCGCAGACACGAGGCAATGGTTAGCCCCTCGAGCGGACCTTGCCACCCAGTAACGAGCGGGAGCTCGGGTGTGTAGAGGTTGATCTTGTTCTCGCGTGCCAGGTAACTGTCGCCGTAGATGAACTGATGTTGGCCACCCATGGTTCGAAGATTCCCGGCAACGACGGGTTCGGTGGTTCCGGGCAGCCACACCCAGACATAGGCGTCCTGGGGGTTAGAAGGCAGAGTCATTCGCGACCGTCGACGTTGAAGCGAAGGTCCGACGCGGGATTAACGCCAGGCGTTCCTCACCACGCCGACGCAGCCGAGCCATCTCCTCGGGGGAGCTAGCTTCGAAGAGGTCGACTCCCACCACGAGGGCCGTCCGTAGAACCGTCCCAACTGCCACCGTCGGCTTGCCCGACTCGATGGCCGTCACCGTACGCCCGGTTACTCCGACGCGCTCTCCAAGGTCCTCGGCCGTCCACTTACGAGCGTGACGGGCCTCGCGAATTTGTCCGCCGAGTACCCGGAGGGCGTCTGCCGTTGCCTGATCAATCCAAGGAATGACTTTAGGCACTCTATAACCTCCTATATAGAACTAGTATCATCCTACTAATGCTTTTATAACGACAGTGAAGGTATTTGTCGACAGTGCGCCAAAGGGTGCACTGTGAGTGGGGCCGGTGAGCGGGCCCCGATAGTGGGCTTCAGTGGGCCGCCCGGGTCTCGATCCCGGCACCTTGGGATTAAAAGGCCAATGCGGACCACATTTTTCTATTCATTAGCTTCAGAGAAGCCCATATTCATAGGGTTTTGCGTTCAGTGTGTTCCGTGGCTATCGAGAAATGTTAGGGATGAAATTAGGGATTTTCCCACCCGATCCTGGAGTCCGCGATTCAACAACGGCCAGCGCGGCAGGGGATCATTCCTCCGCCGCAGTAAGAAATCGCTCATCGCGTTGGTTCACGGGCGAAGCGCTACGTCCACATTTTGCACTCGACCGTTTGAATTAGAATTCGACTCGGTATTTGGGAGTAAACACAAGCGGCGTCACACTGGCTCCCGCAATTCGATCCATGCGGTAACCGCGCAACAGCCCACGATCGTTGATTACGAAGAGCAAGATATTTCCTTCTGATGTTCGACGTAGCGAATATGGCTCAACAATCCGTGGTCCGCTCCGGCCTTGCTCGGCACGGTAGTCAATCTCGACCTTGAGACGGTTTGCACCGGCGTAGCGAATGAGTTCGAGCGGAAACCCGGCACGCCAGGAGGCGATTGCCTTCGGTGGCTCCCAAGTCTCGTCGAGGCCGCTCTGAGAGGCTCGCTGAAGTAACGGGGTTTCAAGATCGCCCGACAACCAGGAAAAGACATCGTCGAGTCCGTCCCAGAACTGATCGAAACCGGGCAACGGCTTTGGCAGTTGGTGGCCCAGCATGTTCACCCACTCGAGCTCAATCTCCGAGCGAAACGGAGAGGATTGAATTGACTCGCGCGTCGGTATCTTGATGCCCACGTACTCACATTTCTTGGAAAGCGAAGTGAGCACGTCCTGGGACCTACCGACAAGGTCGGGATGGCGGTACATGTGGATCACGTCGTAGAGGTCACGGGGACGGCAGCGCTCGGCAAGCGCGCGCACTTTCTCCGCGAGCAGATCCGATGGCGAGTAGCAGAGCACCCCCGAAATTGGCAGGGGCCCATCGCTGTACGGATGGCCGACGGTTCGCAACACTGACGATTCAACGATGAGCTCGTCGGAGGTCACGTCAATCTTGATCTTGGGCAGGACCGGCGGAGGGTTAGGCCCTCGGTAACCGACTCGGCCCTGGATGGTGGGGTTTCCTCGACGGTTCTGGTGTACCCGGAATGATGATTCATCAATCGCGAGTTCCAAGCCAGAGTTTTCGCGTACCCACTCGACAATACTGTTGAAGATTTGAATAAGGGCTGTCGGGTCTTCAGGGCCTCCTCTCGTCACAGTGAAATCGAGGTCCTCGGAGAAACGGTAGGTTTCGTAGTAGCACTTGCGAAGACAAGTTCCACCCTTGAAAATCCACGTCTGCGACAGCGCTTCGTGTTGTGCAATCCCAGCCAACAGCCAACCGAGCACGTAGTCCTTCTCAATCACGCCCGACTCCAGTGACCACTCGGCACGTAGTTGTTCAAGTTCGCGCTGCTCGATCATGAGGGATCCTCTGGTCCTACGTGAACGTTGATTCGAAGTCCCCATTTCATTACCCGATGGCCGGCGCTTGGACCGCTTGGGTCAAGTGCGGAGATGCCGGTGGAGACTCGCTCTTGACAGGCCGCGATGACGTCGGGGAAATCTTGATGAGTCACTTCAAAGAGATAGCCGAGTCGCTTAAACACGGCTCGATTACCCAGTCGGTCACCGAACTCGATCAACATTCCTGGATCGTATTCGTTGAGATACGCGTTAAGGATTTCAGCTCCGTTTCGGATACCCCCGCCAATTATGGGTGAGTCGAGAATGTCGACGATGGTCCGAGCAGGACTGGCGAAGAGCAGACGAGTTGCGCCGTGCCATTCAGTACTGAGTCCCCACGTCATTGATTCCTCCCCAACGTGAGAAACGAGATAGTCGTGATCGAGCAGCGTGACCGGGGACTCTCGAACGCGCACCGTCGTCCTCACTATCGTCGAGCGAAAGACTTGTTCGCTCAGGCCCCAGTAGTTCGCCGACGTCCATCCGCTGAAGTAGCAAGGTGGCCAAACTTCGTTGGCGACGACGAGCGCGTCGTCGGTCCAGCTTGACGGATTCGTCACGCCTACGGGCACAGCTATGTACAGTCCGCGGCGGACCCGTCGAAGCCAACCATCTTTAGCCCATCGAGCCAGCCTTTTCGCAGCGGTATCGGGATCAACGTTGAGAGCCGTGACGACATCATCAGGGGTGATGAAGTTTCGCGTGGATGACAGCACGCGCGCCAGATCACTGCGTCGGCGACTGGATATCCCGGCAACTTGTGACATTGTTCATCCACCACCTCTCCGTTGCGTGTATGTAACGGTGTTAGAGTATCATAAATATCTGAACACCGTTAACTACCATAATTCGCGAAGTATTGGTATTAGACTATCATGACCGTCGCAGTGGAATCTTCGGAGATCGTGGATTCTCTTCCCGGCAGAGGGGTCTGGCACTGGATTAATTGACCGAGGCAACTGATGCTGAGACTTGCGCTCAGGTCTGGGGAGCAGAACCACCATGCATTTTCTGACGAAATTCGCGTGTTCGTGCTGCGAGCTTTCGGGCCCCTGAGACGTTCATACGCGTTGCGGCTAGCTTCTCGCTGATACCGAAGTGGAACGCTATGGCGTCATTACTCAGTCCCTTCAGCGCAAGCAATCTGGCGGCATCGGATGGGATCAGTTCTGCGCAGCTCTGGCAGCGAGACGTCGCGACCAACTGCGACAACGTTCGTCGATTCAGGTTCAATCACGCAAAGCCGTAAGTCCAACGCGCGGTGGTGAAGAGCACATAGCGGTAATCCGTTTCTCGAGTGATCTGAGCCGTCTCGACTCTTGGGCCGTAGGTGAGCCGCATCAAGTACTTGAGTCGCTGCGATGTCACATCCCGCACACGCGGCGGCGCCGTATCGGCGCACTCGCCGCATGACCGGAAATCACCCATACCAACCCGAGGAGAACCATAAATCTTATGAGTTTGAAACCCAACGTCAAGGGGCGCTCATCGAGCAAAACAGAGTTACTGTCTGGCAGAGTACGTAATTGTTGGCAAGGAGGCCGGGGCGATGATGGAACCGCAAATCGTCGTTGGGATCAGTAGAGCGGATAGGCAGTTTCCCCTGATTTGGGCCATCGAAGAATCGGTACGGTGGCAAGGCATCTTGACCATCGTTCACTGCCTTGAAAATCGGATTGAATCAGAGGTTCCGATTCCGCCAACCGAAGAAATTGAGAAAGCGCAAGCAATTCTTGATAATGCCGTTTCTGTGGCACGGCATCATGGAATTCAACCAACATCAAAGTTATGTGACGGTTTTCCTGGTGAGGCATTGGTTGAATGCAGTAAGAGTGCGCAGCTCCTTGTAATCGGATCAACCAGCCGGAGCATGATGTCGCGCGTAATGAATGAATCCATTGCGAACTACTGCGTTCGCCATGTGCAATGTCCGGTGACGATTCTGCCCAACTTGTAGTGAAGCATCTGGCATCTAACCCGGCTGGTCCGCTCGAGGTTCAATTACGTCGAGTCGAGATCTGTTCGTTCTCGGGTGGAGCGGCTCTGCCGAGGGACTCGCCCATGTTCCTCGTCGATGGTTCAATGCCTACTTCAAATGGGGGCTCGTGGCGCCGCTACTGATCGGGTGAAGACGGCTTCACTCACGTTGGGTGGACTCAATCGCCACACTGATGTCCTTGGAGTGATTGGCGAGTCGATTGGAATTCGAGGTAGCCAAAAGATGGTGATCGAATCCCAATTGATCGGCGCGCGATGAGATATCGTCAGGTGAGTCGGATGAGGCCCCGACAGGCAGTAGCCGAAACCGCCCTATCGGGCTAATGGCTTCTACGGGAGTTCGATCGCGTGGAGGTTGTTTTGTGGGCCTGATTGTTCTGTCCCCATCGGGGATACAGTCGCTTCAGGTTTTGACGATCCTCCTCGGGGCTCCTTTGGTGAGTGGCGTGACTTCTCATCTCGAAGGACGGTTTCAGGGTCGACGAGGTCCTCGGATACTTCAGCCCTACTACGACATCGCGAAGCTCTTTCGCAAAGAAACACTGGTTACCGACGAATCAAGTTGGGTGTTTCTCACTGGTCCGATCGTCGCGTTCGCTTGCTACTTGACCGTTCCAATGCTCATTCCCGTGCTGACCACCTTCCCGCTTCCACTGGGCTACACCGGGGACATCCTCGGTGGCGGGTTCATCTTGGCGCTGGCCGGTTTTGTCGTGGCCCTCGCTGGAACCGAATCGGGTGCGCCGTACGCTCAGTTGGGCGGCAGTCGCGCAATGACGTTCGGTGCCCTCATTGAGCCAACGATCCTCTTCGTGATCTTCGCCGTGGCTCTCATTACTCGCACCGATCTTCCATACGCGCTCGCTGCGACAGTCCGCTCTTCCGCTTCCCAGATGGTGCGCCCCAGTCATATCCTCGCGGCTGCAGCGTTCTTTCTCGTGGTGCTCGTCGATACGGGCCGCATTCCAGTCGAGACGCACTCGGGAACCCTGGAGTTCGGGATGATCGATGAGGCGCGCACACTTGAACACTCCGGACCCGCGCTCGCCCTGCTGAAATGGGGCGCGACGATGAAACAACTCATCCTCTACACCATCCTCATCAACGTGTTCGTCGCGCCGTGGGGACTCGCAGCGACGAAGAATCTGGGTGCAGTCGGTCTTGCCATGGTCGCGCTTCTGGCTAAGGCGATGTTGCTTGGATTGCTCTTCGCAGTCATCGACAACCTATTCTCCAAGCTTCGTCTCTTCAAGATCACCGAGTTCATCGCAAGTGCGTTTCTGCTTGCTGTGCTCGGAGTGCTGGTCTTCTACGCCGGAGGTGGTTGATGTATCACGTTCCATCAACCTACCAAGGTGTGACCGCGGGAATGGCGGTACTCGTGCTGCTGAGTGAGTTCGCCATGCTGCGTGCTCCGCTGCTTCGTTCCCAAGTTCGTCTTTACGCCTTTCAGTCACTGGTGGTGAGTGGCCTCGCCGCATTTGTGGCGGCATCCAAGCACATCGACGAGCTCTACGTGCTTGCTGGGCTCTCATTAATGTTGAAAGTGATCTTGGTACCCGGCCTAGTGTTGCGGCTCTTGCGCGACGCCGACACGGACTTGGCCGGAAGTTCCGTGATCGGGACTGCGAGCGCCATTCTGATCGCCATTGGCGTCTCTGCGTTTGGCTTCTTCGCAATTGGATCGCTACACGTCAGTTCGGTGTCGTTGCCGACGTCGGCGCTCGCGATTGCCTGCGCGGTTGTTTTGGTGGCTTTCGTGCTGATCATTCTGCGAACGGACGTGGTGTCTCAGGCAATTGGGTTCTTCTCACTGGAGAACGGGGTCTCGGTGGCGAGCCTGGTAGTCGCTTCGGGGTTACCGCTGATTGTGGACGTCGCATTCCTCTTTGATCTCTTGGTCGCAGTGGTCGTCTTTGGAGTGATCATGCGCGTACACCACATGCGCAACGAAACGCTGTCCACCACTGAACTTGATCGACTACGAGGCTAGATGTCCGCGCTCATCGTCGCCCTCGCGATCGCACCGCTTGTCTGTGCGGTAGTCACCTGGTTCCTTCCGGTACGAATCTCGAAGTACCTGACGGTGGTCGTCGGCACACTCACATTCGTTGGGGCTCTGACCCTGCTGTCGGGCACCGCACACCGCACGGTCAGCGTCGGCAGCGTCTTGCGCGTCGATTCACTTTCCGTGGTGTTTTTGTTGGCAGTCACGTTCCTCTACGCGGCGACGGCCATCTTCACGAAGGGCTACTTGAAGGTCGAACCCGGTAGCCGCGGGATCCGTTACGGGCGCCGCTTCTACGCTGGACTCAATCTGTTCTGTTGGTCGCTCGTCGTCGCACCGTTGGTTAATGGCCTGGCGCTGTTGTGGGTGGCCATTGAGATCACGACAGTCGTCTCGGCGCTCCTGGTGGCGATCGACGACACGCAGGGAGCGTCCGAAGCCGCGTGGAAGTACGTTGTCCTCGCGTCACTGGGATTGGGCATCGCCCTGTTCGCGACGATCCTCATGTACTACGCCGGTACGTCCGTGTTCGGAGCGGCCTACAACCTTTCGTATCCGACGCTGCTCAAGGGCGCCGTTCATTTCCACCCCGATGTCGTGCGTTTGGCCTTCGTGCTGGGCGTGCTCGGTTACGGCACCAAGATGGGGCTCGTTCCGGTGCACACCTGGCTGCCCGACGCTCACTCCGAGGCACCTACGCCGATCTCCGCGTTGCTGTCAGGAGCACTGCTCGTGGTGAGCTTCTACGCAATACTCCGGTTCTTCCAGATCGCCGTCCGCACTTTGGGTCCAGCGTTTCCGCGTGACGTTTTGCTCATCTTTGGTGTTGCGACACTGCTCCTCGCCTCGTTGTACCTACTCAGCCAGCGAGATATGAAACGTTTGTTGGCGTATTCGAGCGTTGAGCACATGGGGATCCTCGCGGTGGGCATGAGTTTCGGCTCGCCGATCGCCATTTTCGGCGTATTGCTGCACGTCATAGCGCACGCAGCGGCGAAGGGGACGGCGTTCTTTGGCGTGGGGTCGGTGGTGCGGAAGTTCGGCACTAAGGACATGACCAAGATCCGTGGTGGGATCGGTGCCCTTCCGTGGAGTGGGGCGCTGCTGGTTGCCTCGGTGTTGGCACTTTCGGCGATGCCACCGTTCGGCATTTTTCGTAGTGAGTTCCTCATTGTTTACGGCGGCTTGTCCGATCCGCGTGATGTCGTAGCGGCGATTTTCGTTGTGCTCGTCACGCTGGCCTTCTTCGGCCTGTCGTGGTTCACGACCCAAACGATGCTCAGCCCCGATTCGACGAACGTACTCGAGGCTGCGTCGGACACGATCGTGGTTGTGAAAGGTGAAGTGAGTCTTTGGATTGTCGCGTCCATGGTGATCGGGCTTGCGGCGCTCGTACTCTTGGGCGTGCATCTCCCGTCGCAGTTGAGCGAATTGTTGCATCGAGCGGCGTACGAACTGAGGCCCCCGAGATGACCACCTATCCAACGACTTATACGACACCGGTCGATCGCTTTAGTGACGAAGTAGCGAGTCACGTGAGAAGCGGCGCTCGATTCGCCGGACTCTTTGCGAGCGCCGAAGGAGCGGACACTCGCCTCACCGCGCTACTCTCCCACTCGGGATCGCTCGTTATCCAAGAAACGGTGGTGCCCGTCGGTGCGGGCGAGTTTCCCGCCCTCTCGAGGCAGGTGCCGGCGGCGAAGTGGTACGAACGAGAGATTCACGACCTGTTCGGTCTTATACCGACGGGCTCCGATCGTGTGGATCCGCTCGTCTTTCCCTTCGTCACGCCGGCCATTCGACCCCGATTCGGATCGGGGGCCGTCGTGCCCGAGGGTCAACTCGATCCCACGCCACTTACCGCACATGTTCGAGGCGAAGGAGTCTTCACGATCTCGTACGGACCAGTTCGCTCGGGGGTCTTTGAGTCCATTGAGTACTTGGTCGAGACGCCGGGGGAGGACATTCCGCACCTGCGCACGCGCGTCTTCTACAAGCACCGCGGTGTCGAGTCTCGTTTCGAAACACTGGACGTCGCCGATGGGGTGTTGCTGGCCGAACGGTGCGAAGGGGTGGCGTCGGTCGCTCATGCCATTGCGTACTGCGCGGCGCTCGAAGAGATGGCTGGTGTCGAGGTGTCGCTGCAGGCCGGGCTCGTGCGGGTGTTGCACGCGGAACTCGAACGGGTCGCGAACCATCTGGACTCAATCGTGCGTCATAGCGAGGCGGCGGGGCAGGCCGTCGCCTACGCGCGCTTCTCGCTGCACAAGGAGAGGGTCCAACGGCTCCGGGCGCAACTGTGTGGCAGCCGGTTCGGACGCGGCGTCGTCGTGCCCGGAGGTGTGGCGGGTCCCCCGGCACTCAGCGCTACCGAGGTGTTCGCCGCGATCGGTACTCTCGAGAAGTCGATCGACGCTGACACACGCCTGTTGATGAGTACGCCGTCGTTCCTCGATCGGCTGAGGGGTACGGGTGTGCTCGACGAGGATGTCGCCCACCACTTCGGTGCGCTCGGTCCCCTGGCTCGAGGTTCGGGATTTATGGATGACGTCCGCGTCACTCGCGCGTACGGTGCGTACCTTCACCTGGGCCAGCAACTGCTCGAGGTACGTGGCGACGGCGACGCGCTGGCGCGTCAGCGAGTGCGCGTCCAAGAAATCACTGGGGCGTTTGCACTCATGCGCGAGGTCATCGAGGAGCTCGGCAGTCGGGGAGGGCCGTCGAGCACTGAGTGGCGACGCCCGATTGAGAACGTCAGTGGCCGGGCGGTGGGCTGGGCCGAGGCTCCCCAGGGTGAGGTGCTGTACCTGGTCGAGGCTCGAGAGGGGAAACTGGTGCGGGTGAAGCCGCGTTCGGCGTCGTTCCACAATATGGCACTGTTCCCCATCGCGTTCCCGAAGGACATCCTCACGGACTTCGCCTTCATCGAGGCCAGTTTCGGTCTCTCGATTGCTGGAGTGTCGAGCTGATGCCGTGGATTCCGCGCGGACTTCGTGAGGGTATCGTCACTTCCCGCTATCCCTGGCGCCCCGATGACTACGGACCAAACTTCCGGGCGTCCGTGACTATTGATAACGGGACAGCGACGGACGACGAACTGAGCGTCGCGGTGGGCGCTTGTCCCACCAGGGCCATCACGGTCGTAGACACGGATGCGTCACTTGACCGTGGGGCTTGCATCTTGTGTGGACGATGCGTGCAGATGCTGCCCCAGCTATTCCAGTTCTCGTCCGTCATTGAAACCTCGTCGAACCTACGTGCCCGACTAGTAGTGCCCGAGCCCGAGAACGACGGGTCACTCGCAGCGGTGCGGGGCGAACTGGCGAACCGGGTCAAAGTACTGCGACGTTCAGTGCACCTTCGCCACGTCGACGCCGGTTCGGACGGTTCCGACGAATGGGAGATCGCCGCGCTCACCAATCCGGTGTATGACGTGCAACGACTCGGCATCTATTTCACGGCGAGTCCCCGTCACGCCGATGTTCTCCTCGTGACCGGCGTGGGCTCGGCGGGTATGACCGAGCCGTTGCGACGGACCCTCGAGGCCATGCCCAGTCCCAAGGTCGTCATAGCGGTTGGCGTCGAGGCGATAAGTGGCGGACTCGTCGGCGAGGGATACGCGTCGAGCGGCGGGGTTGGGTCATCGATTCCCATCGATGTGTTCATTCCCGGTTCACCGGCGTCACCGTTTTCTCTGTTGCATGGGATCCTGCTGGC
Organism: Acidimicrobiaceae bacterium RAAP-2; assembly: GCA_001443545.1. Lineage (GTDB taxonomy): Bacteria > Actinomycetota > Acidimicrobiia > Acidimicrobiales > RAAP-2 > RAAP-2. The sequence continues at coordinate 17,802 of LMAD01000025.1, read as the reverse complement.
GATAAATATGCTCCCGACGAACTCTCCGCGGGGTGCTCACATGACGGATGCATCATGAGCGCTCTCTTCGCGATAGCAATTGGGTGCTTCATCCTCGGGGTGCTCGTTGACCTCATCTTCGGGGTGGCGTCCAAATACGTGCGACCATGGCCCTACGTACTCGCTCTCGCTGGCAGTGCGTGCCTTGTATTTGTGGGTATCCACGCCACGACCTCGGGGTCGGTCTCGGTAAATCTTGTTGATCTCCTCGGGGTCGGCCACGGCGCCTTATCCATCGATCAACTCGCGGGCTACTTTTTGACCTTGATGTTCGTCATCGCCGTGGCCGTCTCGGCTTGCCTCGTGTCCTGGGTCCATCCCGATGATCGGCACCATCACCGAGGTACCGCCTCGGGCTACTTGCTACTGCTCGCTGCTGCCGCCGTGATCGTGTGCGCGGCTGACGCGTTCCTTTTCCTCTTTGCCTGGGAACTGCTCACGTTCGCGTTCTACATACTCACGTCGCTGACCCGATCCTCCGCTCGTCAGACGGGTGCCGCGTGGTCGACGATGGGCATGGGCAAGGTGAGCGGTGCGGCGCTACTGTTCGGATTCTTGTTGCTGGCCGGTCACACGGGCAGCCTGACGATTGCGAGTTGGCACGGAGTCAGCTCGGGCGCGCTGCTCGACGTCGCGTGGGTGCTCATCGTGGTTGGCTTCGCCGCCAAGTTGGGGCTGGTGCCGTTCCAAGTGTGGATCCCCATTGGCTATCCCGCGGCGCCGGGGCCGACCCGTGCTGCGATGGCGGGAATCGCGGCAAACGTGGGCGTCTACGGGCTGTGGCGTTTCCTCGGCGTGCTGGAGCCTCCGCCAGTATGGCTCGTCATTATCGCGCTGCTGGTAGGAGGCTTCACTGCGCTGCTTGGCATCACGTTCGCGGGAGTCCAGTCCAGCCTCTCTCGCGTAGTGGCATACTCGAGCATTGAGAACGCCGGACTCATCGTCACGGCGTATGGCGTGGCGCTCACGGGTGACGTTCTGCACTCTTCGGCGCTCATGGCGGTCGGGTTGCTCGCCGCCACCCTACAGACCACCGCGCACGCCATTGCCAAGTCTGCACTCTTTGTCTCGCTCGCCAACTTCGAAGCGGTGGAAGGTACCGATGACCTCGATCGCCTTCGTGGTGTCGGTCGTCGGATGCCCTGGAGCGGCGTGACGTTCGCCGCAGGAGCGTTGACCCTAGCGGGGCTGCCGCCCACCATTGGCTTCGTCTCCGAATGGTTCATCCTCGAAGCACTGATGCAGCAGTTCCGGGTTGGGGGACTCGCGTTACGCCTCGGGCTTGTCGGGGCGGCGGCGATGGTGGCGTTGACGACTGGACTCGGAGCGTTGGTGTTCCTGCGTCTTCTCGCGTTGACAATTCTTGGTAAAGCGAACCCCGAACTCAAGCAACGACGGGAGTCTGGATTGTTCAACAAGATCGGCCTGACGATGCTCGGCGTTGGCTGTCTGGCCCTCGCGGCCCTGAGCCCGCTTGAAGTGCGCTATATCGCCGCGGGCTTGTCACCCGTGGTCGCGAAAGTCGTCACTATGCAGGCGCTAACGTCACCGTGGGTGCTCCAGCCGGTGTTCGCGGGATTCTCGATTCTGTCTCCGTCGTGGCTCTGGATCATTCTGGCAAGCGACATCGCGCTTGTGTTTCTTGGGACATTGATCCTTTCACGAGGTCAGTTCCTTCGAGTGCGCCGCGTGCCGGCGTGGCGCTCAGCGACCTCCGGGGTGGAGGGCCCTTCGAATTACACGTCATTCGGATTCGCCAATCCACTTCGCCACGTGCTCGCGAATCTGCTCGGCGCGAGGCGATCCGTGGACTCCGGCCATGGAGACGATGAAGGATTGGTGGATGGACATTCGCATGTCGCAATGCACACGACGGTCGTCGAACCGTTTGAGACGTACCTATACCGTCCGTTGCGAACGAGCCTGCTGCAGGCGTCGAGGGTCGCGAAACGTCTGCAGTCTGGACGGCTCAATGCGTATGTGGCGTACATGCTGCTCGCGTTGCTGGCCGCCCTCGCGCTCGTTGACGCGTTTAAGTAGAAAGGGGACACGATGGACGAGACGAGTACACGGGACATTGGAACACACGGCGGCGTCTTTCGTCGAATTCTGGTGTGTTACGACGGCTCGAACGGAGCACGACGGGCGCTCCACGTCGCACAATCGCTGGCCGATGACGTGGGTGGAACGGTCGAACTGCTCATTGTGATCCGCCCGCCCGCGCACGCCGAGACGTCCGAAGCGAGCGAAGAGGCCATCGAGACCGAGCGGCGCGAACTTTCCGCCGGTCTCGATGAAGAGGTGGGACGTAGCAAGCAGCGGCTTTTTGGTACGCCGCATGAGGTCATCCACGAGAATCCCGCAGACGCCATTGCGGACTTTGCGAAGCAACACGGGTTCGACCTCGTGGTCGTGGGGACCCATGGGCGAGAGCGAGTGGCGCACCGGGGCGTGGGACGTTCGCTGGAGGCGCTCCTTCGTCAGCACCCCTGTCCATTGTTGGTGGTCTAGGTGGGAACCAAGACAGCTGGAGACTTGTTGCGGCCCCACAACGTCGTGGTTTGGTGCCTCGACGAACCAGTGTCGCGCAGTTTGCTCGTTGCCGATTCGTGCAAAAACAAGCGTGTCGGCGTGTTCGAATCGCCTGCTCACTGCGATTTCGCCATGGGTCGCATTGGAGGTGAGCATGGCGGGTAATCGTGAGGGAGTTGACGATCGTGATCCGGGTGACGAACCAACGACCCCTGTGGGTGAGATGAATAGTCTCGCGGACAATGGCAACCAGACCCGCTGGTTCTCACCTGGTGTCGGTGGTGTGGGCGCAGCGAGTTTCTTCTCTGATTCCGGTCACGAGATCGCTACGTCGCTACTCCCGACCTTCTTCACCTCGGTGCTGCACGGAACGGCGGCGGGTCTCGGCATCGTCGAAGGTGCCAGCGACGCGCTCATGGGCATCGCGAAACTCATCGGGGGACCCTTCGCCAATGACCCGCAGCGACGATCGCGACTCGCCGTAGGCGGCTACCTTGGCACCGCGATCGCGACGGGGGCCATGGGCCTCGTCACCAACGTGTGGGAGTTGGGAGTGCTGCGATCAACTGCGTGGGTGTCGCGCGGCGTCCGTTCACCCGCTCGAGACTCCTTACTGGCCCAACTCGCACCGCCCGCTGCCTACGGCAAGGCCTACGGGTTGGAGCGTGCCGGTGACAACCTCGGCGCAGTCGTGGGACCCTTGCTGGCCGCAGTGCTGGTGGGCTTGATCGGTATACGACCAGCCATCTGGTGTGCGGCCATTCCCGGCGCGTTCGCAGCACTCGCCATCCTGGTCGCGGCGCGAGAGGCCCGCCGGCTGCCTCAGGGCGAACGTCAGTCTCATCGTTTCAATTTCTCGGCGCTGCGAAATCGGGGTCTCGCGCGACCACTCGTCCCGATTACCCTCTTCGAGTTCGGCAACACCGCTACCACGCTGCTCATACTGCGTGTCACACAGCTTCTGCACTCTGACGGCCGTTCGCTGGTCGCGGCCACATCACTGGCAATTCTCATCTACGCGGCCCACAACGCATGCGCAGCCGCGGTGGCCTTTGCCGGAGGACACTGGATAGACCGGTCGGGCCCGCGGCTGGTCTTCGCTACGGGCGCAGCACTCTACGTACTGGCCTATGGCGGGTTCGCCCTAGGTTCGCACTCGTGGCTGTTCCTGCTCGCGGCGTTCGTGCTGGCTGGATCCGGAATCGGCCTCAGCGAGACATCCGAGTCGGCGCTGCTGGCGCGAGCGCTTCCCGACGCCCTGCGTGGTACCGGATTCGGGATGCTCGGCGGCGTTCAGGCGGCGGGCGACATCGTCTCGTCGGTCACGGTAGGGATCTTGTACGTCGCAATTTCTCCGACCGTGGCCTTCGCGTATGCGGCGGGCTGGATGGTGCTATCGCTGGGCGCATCATCGTGGCTCATGATGACTGATTCGAGCACCCGGGGTGTTGTGTGACACGTGACGTCGAGATGTCGAGGCGGACGTCCCACGTGACGTCGCTTACACACGTTGCTCGCACAACGGGTGACGCTGGTTCGCAGATAATGAGGAGGCCCGATGGCCAAGACGGTGACCAATGTAACGGCAGTGCAGATACTTGATTCACGTAGTCGGCCGACGTTGGCGGCGACCATCACGCTGGGCGACGGGACCGTCGCGCGAGCGGGAGTACCGTCGGGTGCTTCGACCGGTTCGCGAGAAGCCGTTGAACTGCGCGACGGGGACGCCAGTCACTTCAGTGGCAGCGGCGTGCTTCGAGCCGTCGCCAATGTGAATGGCGAGATCAACGCGACGCTGGCGGGAAGGTCGTTCGTCGACCTCGAGGAACTCGACCGCACGCTGATCGAGTTGGACGCAACGGCCAACAAGTCTCGATTGGGCGCTAACGCGATCGTCGGGGTCTCGATTGCTGCCGCGCGGGCGTTCGCGACGTCTGAGGGTCACCAGCTCTGGGAGTATCTGCAGCCCGCCGGGGTCACGGCGAGGCTCCCCGTACCGCACTTCAATGTCGTGAATGGCGGGGTGCACGCACCAAACAATCTCGATTTTCAAGAGTTCATGGTGGCCCCGCTCGGCGCGCCTTCGATCGCCGAGGCGGTCAGGGCGGGCTCGGAGGTGTACGCGAAACTGAAGGGGATCCTCACCAGTCGGGGATTCGCCACGGGTCTCGGTGACGAGGGCGGGTTCGCGCCACAGATTGATAACCCCGAGGAAGTATTGGCACTCCTGGTAGAGGCCATCGAGGAGGCCGGGTACCGGCCCGGTCGCGACGGTGTAGCCATCGCCCTTGATCCTGCTTCGAGTGAGTTCTACCGTGACGGTCTCTACCAGGTGGCGGGCGAATCCCTATCGAGTACTGAGATGATCGACCGGTACGAGAAGATCATCTCGGACTATCCGGTGTGGCTCCTGGAGGATGGACTCGCGGAATCCGACTGGGAAGGCTGGGAGCAGCTAACGGCGAGGCTGGGAGAACGCGTAGAACTCGTCGGCGATGACATTTTATGCACGAATCCCGTAATTATCAGAGAGGCCATCAGGCGCCACGTTGGTAACGCGTCGCTGATCAAGGTCAACCAGATTGGCACGGTCACCGAGACACTCGACGCGATGCGCATCTGTCGCGATGTTGGTTGGGCGCAGTTCGTATCGCACCGATCGGGCGAGACCGAGGACACCTTCATCGCTGACCTGGCCGTCGCTACGGGCTCTGGACACTTGAAGAGTGGTGCCCCCGCACGGGGTGAGCGCGTAGCGAAGTACAACCGACTGATCGAAATCGAGGTCGCGAGCGCACTTCCTTACGGACTCGCTCACTGAGACTTTGGACGACAACCTCGCCAGACTGACTAGTCGGTGGTGCGAACACTAATTTTGATTACTTGGACCTGCTCCTTGGTAACCAACGACCCGGGCGCTAACTCGCGCACTGTGACGAGGAAGCCCTCGATTCGCTCAGGACTGTCGATCAACTCCACGATCAATGGCAGTCCCGTGCTGGCGTCAGGGAATCGCGACGTACGAACTCGTCCCGATTGGCCGAATCCTTCAATCGCACGCCAGACCGTGGCACCGATGACGCCGAAATCCTTCGCTCGTTGCATTATTTCTTCATGTAAGCCATGGTGGTGCAGCCGATCGTCCTCGCTGAGGAAAATAGTGACCTTGGTCGCAGTTTCATCCGCTGGCATCAATCACCTCCATGGTCCTCGCGAAGCACCTGTGGTCGCTCATCCGTCACACTAGTTCGGTCCCTCTGAACTTGCCCTGTTCGCTCGCTTCCATCTTCACTTAGGTGGAGATTAGAATATCTTCGGAAGTGCATGGGGTGGTTTGCCACTCGACGAACCTCGTTTCATCGCGTCGCGCGTCGATCATGGAGTCAATTGTGTCACCAAATCAAAGTTCGGAAGGAGACGCCTCAGGCGTCAATTCCCCTTCGAATGGTGGACGTCGGCACGAGACAATGACGCAACGACCCCGAGTGCGACGATCGCAGTTGGTCATCGTGTTCGCCTTAGGTTGCGGTGGAGTAGTGGGGGCGCTCGCCCGTTACGCGGTGTTGCTAGCGCTCCCCATTACCCAAGGGCAGTTTCCTTGGAACACCTTCATCATCAACGTCACGGGCAGTGCGGTCCTTGGTTTTCTCTTGATTTTGCTCATTGAGCAGTTCCCGAGAGGCCGACTCGTGCGTCCGTTCATTGGAACGGGAGTGATTGGGGCCTACACGACGTTCTCGACGTTCGAAATCGATGCCCTTCTCCTCTTTCGAGGACACCATATCCTGACGGGCGTGTCGTACGTTATCGCCAGCCTGCTCTCGGGACTGCTTGCGGTGTGGCTCGGTATGAGTAGTGCACGCATGGCCATTCGTGTTGAACAGTGGCTTCAAGGAGAGATGCAATGACAACAAATGGGCCAGAGTTCGGTACGTACCCGGCGAAACGACTCACGATGTTCATTGGTGTTCGCGATCACGACCACCACGGCTCCTTGCTCGTCCATTTGATGCAGCACGCACACAAGGCGAGGCTCGCCGGTGCAACGGCATTCGAAGCGCTCGAAGGTTACGGTGCATCGGGTCACGTGCACAAGACGCATGCCCTGTCGGACGATGCTCCGGTCATGATTGTCATCATTGATCGCGAGGAGCCGATTGAGGCGTTCCTTCGTGACGCCGCGGAGTTACTAGTGAATGTTCTGGTCACGGTCGTGGATGTGCAAGTAGTGGAACTGTAAGTGTCGTCAACGATTGGTCTCGCGAAATGACGGTCGGTCTGCTGCTGGCGGTCGCGCTCGGTGGGTTTGTCGGTGCGCCCTCGCGCTATCTGATTGACCGTGCGGTCAACCGACGCGTTGAATCGGATCTGCCATGGGGGACGTTTCTCATCAACGTCACGGGGTCCTTTTTCCTGGGACTGCTAACTGGTCTATCCATGGCTAAGCATCTCTCACCAATGACTAAGGCTCTGCTCGGCACAGGATTCTGCGGTGCGTATACGACGTTTTCGACGTTCACGTTCGAGACGGTGCGTCTCTTGGAAGTCGGCCAGATGCTCGACGCGGTCCTCAACGTGACGGTGAGCACGGTCGTCGGTTTGGTTGGCGCGGGTCTCGGTTTAGCGCTCGGTCTCGCGATTTAGCTTCGGGAGTCGTCGGTTCGAACACCGTGGTGGGTTGGGCGCGTGGCAATCACCAGAGATCGCCGTCTCACTTCACCGTCCACAGCTCGCCTCCTCGTGGCCGAACGGATGACACTCAATGCTGGTTTAGCCCAAGCCCCACGGGCACCTCGGGGAGGAGTGACCGCGTCGTAGCATGGTGTCGCGAGTGAATCGGCCAACGTTGGTATATGACGCATAGTCAGGAGTTCTCGTGAATGCTTCGAATCATGCCATGGCGGATGCACGGATTATCGGGTCGGCGGATCTGCCCTCGATTGCGGGGATGCGAATCTATCTCGCGCGCCACGGCGAAACGGCGCTCAATGCGGCCGGCGTTCTGAGGGGGCAGCTTGACCCGGAACTTAATTCCACCGGTCGACGACAGGCAAAGGCGCTCGGCGATGTCCTCGGGCGTGAGAATGTGCAGTTAATCGTTACGAGTCCCTTGCGTCGTGCCGTCGCCACCGCGCAAGCGGTGGCCACCCGCGTGAGTCTCGAGCTAGAGAATGATCCGCGATTCATCGATCGCGACTATGGGTCGTGGGCCGGACACGCCCGAGAAGAGGTCATTCAACGCTGGGGGTCGGTAGATAATGCACCAGACGTTGAAGGTGTGGCACAGATCAGAACTCGAGCGATGGCGGCGCTCGAACAGATTGTGAAACGAATGGAACGGGGAGCAGTGGCAGTTGTCGTGAGCCACGACGCAATTAATCAGATACTGCTCGTAGCGTTTGACCCCCAGCTAGACCGTAACGATCCACTACCCCAAGAGACCGGGTGTTACAACGTCCTGGAACACGATGGGCGGGGGTGGACAGTGCTGAGCATCAACAACGTCCCGGGGTGAAGCCGACTATGCGCCACCACAAGTGGTCGATGGACGAGCCCGTTTACTCGAACCAACCCCCGATTCGGTTATAGACGTCCTCGCCGTAACTCGTCGAGAGCGGCTCGCCACTGATCAACTTATAGTTGCGCACCGAGTCTGCTTGTCTGCCGGCCTGCAGGAACAGTGTCGTGGCCGAGTCGCTCAGGAAGAAACTCTCGGCGAAATCATAGAGGTGCGTGACGAAGGCAACACGAATGTCCGCGTCCAGAAAGGCACGCACTACTTGACGTGCGATCTCGGAACCTTCGCGCTCATTCGTCGCAGAAAAGGACTCGTTGAATAGGACTACGGATCTCGCCTTCAGACTGCTCACGATCGTGTCCATCCGCGCCAGCTCCTCGTCGAGTTTTCCACTGGTCATAGTGGAGTCCTCTTCGCGACCGAAATGTGTGAAGAGCGCCTCCCCGACGCTGGCGCTGAAGGACTCGGCGGCTACGAACATCCCCGACCGCATCATCAGATGTGCGAGGCCCAGACTGCGGAGGAAGGTCGACTTTCCGCCCGAGTTGGCGCCCGTGACGATGATCAACGACCTACCGTCGGCGGTGGCGTCGTTTCCGGTGACTCGCTGTTCGTTGCGCAGTGAGAGACAGACGTCATAGAGTCCGGTAAACGAAAGCACGGCTGGAGACCAGTCCTCCGCTCGAGCAATGCACGTGGGCTCACCCTTTCGAACTAGGTGTTCGTGTAAATTCAGGCAGCCGACGTAAAAGGCCAATTCGGTTCTCAGCATGGTGAAGAAGTCAGAAATGTGGTCCGCCGCTTGGGCGAGCGCGTTGGCGGCGAGATTGTCGCCACGGTTTAGGATGTCGGCTAACGCTTGTGATCCCGCCTCGTCGCGAGGCGGGATTTCGAACGAGAATGACTTTCTCCCCCCGACACCTAGGCGCTCCTTCCAGGTCTGCTTCGTGTGACGAGGATCGCGTAGTACGTAGTTCACACCGTTGTTCGCGGGACCCAGTTGCGCACTGATGAGGGTCCCTTCTTTGAATTTGAGTTGCTGCAGTTGCTCCTCTATGACAGAGAAGTACTCCGCGTCGAGTTCGTTCTTGAGAACCGTGAAGAGGGTGGTCCACCCTTGCGAAGTGAAGTCGGCAGATTGCTTGTCGGCAATCGTGTACAGCTGCTTCAAGAAGCCCACGAACATCTCGATGATCTGCGGCGACTGGTACATCAAGTGCGAAGGTGAATTATTGGACGCGAACCAGAAATGTCGGCGGACGTCCGCCACCGCCTTGACCACGAGGTCGTAGATTTGGCGTACGACCTCGTGATTCGCCATGCAGTCCGCGAGTACCTGCTGACGATAGACGATGGCGTCGGGACCGTTAAGACCGGCGAGCAGGGCGGTCCTGGATACGCGCAACAGGAATTCATCACCGTTGGCCATCGCACCAAGCAGGGTGTCGAGGTCGAGGTCGTGGACGAGATCGGCCTCGTTGGGTGGGAGGGGCTGGTTGAGGTTGAAGTCCTCGTCGCGATACATCAGGTGCGCCTTCATGGGCCAATCCGCTCTCGAAGTTGATTGTACGTCAGGCCATACTTCTCGGCCAGGGCAATCGCGTACGCTAAGCCGTCGGCAGGGCGCCGAACGATCTTGAATGTGCGCTCCACCGGATTATCGGGATTGATGGTACTGGCCATGCTGACTATTGAAGGTCCGAGTGAAGTCAATTCGTCAACGAAGGTAACCATGACGCAAAGTGAATCGAGTTCGATGACTTTGTCGATGACTTTTGTACCGAGCACCAGTGCGTCGCGAACGGTGGTCGAAGAGAAGATCTCGTTCATGATGATGATGCTGTTCGTCGTAGCCCGTCGAAGTACGTCGCGAATCCGAATCAGATCGTCCTCCAATTTTCCGCTCTGGTAACTCGAGTCCTCCTCCTTGCCAAAGTGGGTGAAGAGCTCGTCGAAGAGGACGAGTTGAACGTGACTGCCCGCGACTGGAACGCCGAGACTAGCCAGATAGTGGAGTTGCCCGAACGTCCTCGCAAAGGTGGTCTTTCCACCCTGGTTCGGCCCTGAGACCACGATGATCCGCTCGGAACCGTCGAGGTGAAAGTCGTTGAGAACGATCGGTGCACCGAGCGGGACAAGTTTGGCGGCGAGTGCCAGGTCGAATGTCTCGTTGGCGGACACATTCTTCGAGTGGTCCTGTACTTGTGGCAGACAAAAGGCAAGGCCCTTGGCTTTAAGTGGCTCGATGAAGTCGAGATACGCCAAGTAAAACTGGAGTTCCCGGTCGAAGGAGGCAATCGCGGGACTGAGAAAGGCGTTGTGTTCTTCGCAGAAGGTCTCGAGTTCCGTGAAGATGTCAGGGAACAATCGTGCGACTCGATCGGCGATGGACGACTCGACGTGGTTCATGTCGGGCCAGTCGGAGTAGCGGAACCGGTAGTCCTTCACAGCGCCTTGTCGGAAACGTTTGAACACATCGTCGATCTCGGCGCTGTAGTCCTCTTCGCCTTCGTACCTGAGCACTCGAATGCGAGGTCCTTTGATGTTGATGCAGTAGTGCAGTTCGGACAAGCGGTCCTTCAGTGACTTCGTCTCGCGAGCCAAGAGATTGAACGTTCGTGATTGCGCGTACCCCGCGAGGAAATCGCGGAAACCAAGGAGTGCTCGCGAAGCGATTGCGGTGTCAGCAAGTTGGACCCAAAGGTTTTCGACGGCGTTGCAGTAGTCCTCGGCGGCGTCAAGAAACCAACCACGACGCTGCTGAATGAACGAGGACTTGGCCGCCCAGGTAAGTCTCTGGCGTACCTGATGCATCTTTTCGCTGAACGAACGCAAGTGCTGCGTTAGCGCGTCATCTTCCAGATCGCGCCACACTTCGTGTCGAAATTCAATGGCGTCGACGCTTTCGAGACGCTTGTAGAAAAATGCGAGAAGGTCGCTCTCGTCGCGGCCCTTGGTGATAGTTGAGACGATCTGATCTAACAGGAGGTCGATGAAGCACGACGGCTCCGACGGTGATTCGAAACCGACAGTCGCAGTGGTAACCGTAAACAGTATGCTCTGGCTGGTCATGTGGACCTGTTCACTTATTCCCTTCTCGTCACCGATCATGATGTATCCAGTCGCTGCCACATGGTGTGGTCTGAACGACACCGTCCTGTAATTGGTGACGGGCCTGCGGATACGCGGCCAATGATCGAGTGGATGCGAATTGTGTTGGAAGGGCTACTCTTGTCACGACGCTGGCCGGACAAACCCAATCCCGGAGAATCGCTCCATCGCTAGGCTTCATTATTCTCATCTCCACGTAACCGAATTCACGTAGAGGCCATTAGCCCATAAGGGCGGTTTGGGCGAACGCCCACCGGAGCATCATCCGGCAACTGCTCTTAAAGTGTAACACTGCCGGTACTAGGCAGATCAAGACTTCAACGACGTTGCGGGCGCTCGCGACACCATTCAGGTGAAGTACGTCGCTGTCCGTTGGTCTTTGCTGCCACACCCCACCCTCAGGAAGACGGCTGGTGAAGTGCGAGATGGACACGGCACTAAAGGTCAGGGCTTAGCGTGTGGCGCCAGGTTCATCTTTCTCGGGGACACGCCACAAGTTGCCCAAGTATGCAGCCGTGAATAGGTGCTGTGAATCACTGCTGGTTCTTCGATATCGGTAAAATCCACGGACATATCCAGCAATGGGCGGACGAAGTCTAATTTGATCCAGTTCTTCCAGTGGCACGAATGACGGCAACAGCCCGGGCTCGCGTTGTCTCGGGGTCGCATTGGCGTCTCTCTCCTTGCCCACGAAGACAATCTCAATGAGGTGATGACTCCATTCGCGATCTGTCGTCTCGAGAACGAAGGCGATTCGATCGATAGTCAATTGGAGTCCAGTTTCCTCTTCAACTTCCCTTTGCGCAGCGATCGCCGTTCCCTCACCGAGCCGCGGAGTGCCTCCAGGTAGCACCCAGTCGCCCTCACTGTTAGGACGATGACAGAGCAGGACGGTATCGTTACGAAGAACCATGGCGGAACATCGCAGATTTACTAGAACCTTGTCCTCCGCGACCGGTGCCACTGAAGAATTGTCCGAGTTTGGGTTCGAACGCTTCATACGCATGGCTGAACCGACCTCTGATCAGTTGCCGACTTGGATTGTCTTGAATGCCATCGCCGCATAAATGGCGATCGACCTCCGCGTCCTCGACGTTCGATCCCACATTCCTCGAGTCGGCGAAGTACGGTGGACGCGGGAGCGCCAGTTAGAAGTTCAATGTGAAATATTGCCACGCCGCACTCGCAGTAAAGGGCAGTTAGGAGATCGTCGGTCAACGCAACTGGGGTTGGAAACCGAACCCAGATTGGACCTGGTTCGCGAACTATCTGTACGTTGCAAGAGGTCAAAGCTCGAACAACGTCGACGTCGTCGTAGAGTGCATCAATCAATTGAATGTCATACATTGGTGACGGGCGTGGCGATCCCCCAGCACGCACGGGGAGGCCACTGGAATGCGCAGAACGCAACACAATGCCTCCAGACGTGCCCAACTCGTCGCCCACGACAGAGGCAGCCCACTCCTTTTCGAGATAGAGACGGCTCAGGTCTTCGCAATCCACGTCGTGACGGTCGTAGCGATTTAATCCACCCTTGGTCCTTCTTTCGATCTGCCACAACTTCAACCTGCTTCGCACGAATCGATCCGAAAGCCCAAAGGCTCGCCCAATTGCCACGGAGCTCATTCGTTGTTCGGTGTAGAGAAAACTCAATTCGTCTTTGGTGACGCCCTCCACTCTTAAGGGTCTGCTCCGACCGGCACCCTTCGGTGCGACGGCAACTCCCTCGCGTCGCAGGATATGCGTCACGCGCTGTCGATCAACTTCTAACGCTTGCGCAATTCGATAGGTTGAAAGACCGGATTCACAATACAGACGAACAATCTGATCGATAACGTCGGATGGATAGTCGGCGGCCACTCCCTGCTCCCTTATCACTCTGAGCAGGAACCATTAGCCTCACGTGCGCTTCGATTGACTCGCGTCAATCAGGCGGGATCCATCGCCACGGCTAGTTTACGTCGAGTTCTCTTGTTGGCGGGGATTCGTTCAAATTCGTCATGGCGCCGACAGGCGCCTTCTACCTGGGTGGTTCTCCAGCGGCTGGATCCGTGCGCCCCCTGATTCAAGAACTGCGCTATTTCGAGCCGAAGCGTACTTGACAGTCGGCCAGTTCTTGGAGCGCACGTTCTCGACCTTGGTAGCCAACGACGTCGACCCATTTCCCTTCGTCGAGGTCCTTGTAAACGGTAAAGAAATGCTTGATTTCGTCGAGCTTCCTCACCGGAACATCATCAATGTCCGTAGCGTCTTTCCACTGGGGATCGTAACTGGGAACGGCAATCAGTTTCGCATCGTCGCCGTGTTCATCAATCATAAAAAATGCGCCAATCACCCTGGCTTCGATTACGCAACCTGGAAAAGTCGGGTACTCGGTGAGCACGAGTATGTCGAGAGGATCACCATCACCGCCCAAGGTTGCAGGTATGAAACCGTACTCAGCGGGGTATCCCATGGATGAGGTCAGGTGGCGATTTAGTCGGATGAGATGCTGCTCGTGGTCGTACTCATACTTGTTACGAGTTCCCCGCGGTATTTCTATGATTGCGTCGATCGATTGCACAAACGCTCCTAACCAAAGGCTCACTGATTCTGGCGACATTCTCAATAGTAGGTTCATCCGAATGATGAGTGAGGAGCGGTCACTTCTGGATGGCAAGGTGGATTACGGGTCGCGCCCTCATTGACCTGTGCGTTCGAGATCGTTCGTCAGTCTCCCCGTTCTGACGTTGGCGTAATCTTCTCTGTATCGCTGAACGCCGAAAACGACGGGCGGCTGAAAAGAGATATGCGCTGTTCGTGCGGCGGAGCCGCTAGTGAAAATCGGGCGAATCGAGCGCGAGGCGAGTCCAGCAAATTCGGGCGAAAACATGAACGGATGGTTGCTCGTCCTAGATCTCCGCAATCGGTTCAGATTGACTGTCTCAAATCGTTTGAGTGCGCACAGAACGAAGGAGTGCGGGAAATGAACGTCAACTAACTTACAAAATTCATCCGAAGTCAAGGAGCGGAAACTTCTAGTTACAAATCTCATATCAAACACTGATCATGATGGTTGTGTATCCCTCTCGAAAGTCCGTGCGGTGCTAGAACGTAGTTGAGTCGCCACTCGGACGACTCTTCAAATAACCAGTTGGGGGATTGAATGTCTCAAACAATTGATCAATCGATGCAGGGTCGATCAGCGGGTTCAACAATTGCTGATCCCGGTGCCTGGGCCGTGACGGCCTTCGCTACTACGTCATTCATGCTTGGAATGTATAACGCTCACCTCATCAGCGCAGGGGGTGCCGCAATAGTCATTCCGGTGGCGTTCTTTTTCGGTGGTGCTGTACAAATCATTGTGGCGATCCTTGAGGTAGTACGCGGAAATGTATTCGGTGCGGTCGTTTTTGGAACCTATGGTCCGTTCTGGGTGATATATGGATTAATTGCTCAGCACTACGCGAGTGTGTTGGCGCCAGCTTCGGTTGGAAGTTCAATTGCACTATTTCTGGCCGTATTCGCCGTTCTAACGTTCTACTTTTTTATCGCCTCGCTTAAGACGGACCTGGTACTCGCTGTCGTTTTTGCACTCATTGTGATTGGACTAATTTTGCTAGCCGTCGGCGCAGGCAAGGCGAGTACTTCATTTACTGAAGCAGGCGGGTGGGTGACACTTGCGTTTGCGGTGCTCGCTTGGTATCACGCGGCTGGTGATGTTATTGCGCACACCTTTGGTCGCACTGTCCTGCCAATGGGAAAGTTGAAGTAGGAGCGATGTGGTGGTCCGTTTGAAGCCCTTCAGATAGTCGGGATTCGACAATGCCGATGACGCCCAGCAGATTGACTAGGTGTGGGCGTCATCGGCATTGTCGAAGTTGTGAGGTTCTGCACCCGACGATGGCGGTATCAGGAGTTCGGGTGCCCAGTGACCCTTCGCAAGAGTTAGATATTGTCTCAGTTGGTAATCTGTCCGGCGGGGTCAAACGGTCAATGCAGTGACAGCAGCGTTGTCGCGATCTTCAGCTGACGCCCACTGGACGAGTCTGCTGGGCATGGTGTTGATTCTGTGACTGGTCACATTGAGGTCATCGTGATAAAAGACCGAGAGGTTGGTACCCTTGCCGACGCAGCGTCGAAGTATGCCGTTGAGGTGCTCATCGTGTGGACGACGCTGCCAGGGAAAGCCGCTGGAGCTGCCGATTCGTCTCGAGGGCGACTGTTCTCAGGCCGCAGCGCAGAGAAATGCCACGGCGATGGCTTGGTCGGGATCTGAACGTTGAGAGAAGTCGGGGCCAATCCAGCGACCTACGGCGCCAGGTTACGCCCCCCTAGTCGGACGACCCCGAACGCGTTGGACGAGTGTCTCGAGAGACCATCGGGTGTCGCCATCGAGTGTCACTTCGTGCTCGCACGCGAGAACGTTTTCTCGATTGAGGCCTACTCATGGTATCTGACGAGCCGGATTATCGGCCGGTAGGCTTGATGCCTATGCAACGACGCACACCCGCCGACAGCGTCAACACCTGGGCGCGGCACAGTCGTCAACGCGGACGCATTTATTAGGACGTGCCCGTGACGCCTCAATACTTCGGATCACACCGTGAGGTCGCGCGCACCCCCCTTCAATGGGTGCGTCGACCAGCACAGGGCGCACGTGGGAACCTCTGGCACGCTGGACGGTACGGAACATCATTGCGCATCCTCGCCGCGCTCACTGTCGCGATGAGCTGGGCCGCTACGGCCTTCACCCCAGCCTCCGCAACAACGACAACGCCGACGTCACCGGCCTGGCAGACGACCTGGACCTCCCCGACTGACCTCGGCGTCGGCGTTACCGCGAATTCCACGACCCGAGACATCGCTACCGTCGCGGTTGCGGGAAACTCTCTCGAGCTCACCTTCTCCAACCTGTGGAGTGCGACGCCGACAACGTTCATTGCCGTCACCGTCGGTGTTCAGCAGACTGGCGTCGTCGTCACACCCGGAACATTCATTCCAGTAACCTTCAATGCCAGTCGCAGTGTCATCATCGCGCCACACGCGCGCGTGACAAGTGACCCGATCGCCATGACGGTGCTCGCGGGAGAGTCGCTCGCCATCAGCATCGCGGTATCGGGTTCGGCAACCGTGAGCGTGCACTACTGCTGCTACGGACACATCGACTCCTACGCCACCAGCAATGGTGCGGGCGACTTGACCGCGAGTCCCTCGGGCGCGGGTTTCGATCCCATTCTTGCGACACCCGACATGCGCTGGCTGTCGGCTATCTCGGTCGGGGGATCGTTGGCTCAGGGCACGGTGGTAGCCCTGGGCGACTCGATCACCGATGGTTTTGGCTATTCCAACAATGGCTTTAGTTGGGTCAACGCTCTGCAGTCGCGCATCAGCCAACTGCCGGCGTCTCAACAGATGTCCGTTGTGAACGAAGGTATTGCGGGCAACGCCTTGCTGACGTTCCCGCCTGGAACCACTTACGAAGTGGATTCGGGGGGATTGCCGGGCGTGACGCGATTGGGTCGCGATGCCCTCGCGTTGCCCGGCGTGAAGGACGTCATTTTATCCCTCGGGATCAACGACATCTGGTTTGGTGCGGGCGGCGTGACCGGTCACCCCGTTCCTCCCTACGGCACGGCGTCGGCCCTGATTGCGGGCATGCGTCAGGTCATCCACGAATCCCACGCGCACGGTGTCAAGGTTTTTGGGATCACGTTGCTGCCGCGAAGTACGTCTACGGGCGTAGACAATGAGAAGCCCGAAATCTGGTCACCATCAGAACAAGCGATCTGGAGTGCGCTCAACGCGTGGATGCTCTCGCCCGGTTCTGGATTTGACGGGGTTATCAATCTGGCCGCGGTGATGGGTGATGTGTACAACGGAGCCTGCCAGCCCACGCTGCCGTTCCCTCCCTACTTCAATCCCGACAATCTTCATCCCAACGTGGTGGGTCAAACGGTGATGGCCGACGCCGTGTCGACCACGCTCTTCGGAATGCCCGATGCGCCCCGGTCGCCACTCTTGCTTAACCCGACTCCGACGCGGGGTTGCGCCGCCGCAACGTTGGCCGAAAAGACCCTCGCCCTGGGCAGTCAACCCTCGCCTTCGACGACATCCATGACCTCCACGACGCGACCCGTCGTTCCCACGAGCCGTCCGACTCCGGCGTCGCGGGGATGGACAGGCCACTCTACGACGTACTTGGCGATTGCGCTACTCGCATTAGTTGTCGCGGCTCTGTGGAGTGTGCGTCAACGCGCACATCGGCGCCGTATCCTACGTCGAAGAATGGCCCGACCGGCAGTGTCTCCACGAACGTCACCACCACGTTTGCCCCGGTCGGGCTCCTCGTCACCGCGACGTTAAGACGTTGGTTGACTGGACTCGTCAGAATCGCCCGACTCCTCGCGGAGGGTCAGGCGGAGACGGATAATCTCTTGGCGCTGCGACTCACCAATTTGCCTTCGTTCATCTAACCGAGACCTACGTAAGGGCACTCAATCTTCTTGGTTGTTGTCAGCAACTTAGGGCTGGCTGGCGGCCCGCCGTGGCGGCAGAAGATTGGTAGCGCTCGCCCGTTGCGTCAGGCCCTAGCGCGACGCGACGGCATCGGCAATAATTCG
>LMAD01000024.1 GCA_001443545.1 Acidimicrobiaceae bacterium RAAP-2 | reverse complement strand
GACCACGTCCGCCGATACGCTGTCGTCCGGGTCCACCCACCCGTCATCGACGTCGGGGATGACCGCGACGAGTCGCTGGCCCGACGTCAGCGCCGTCGACGCCTTCTTAACGCCCACCCCGTCGATGGTGACCCTGCCACCCGCCAGTACTGCCGCGATCGCCGCGCGAGGCCGGCCGGTGAGCATGGCCAGTGCTCGGTCGCAACGGACCCCGTCGAGCCCGTCGGGAACCGTCACGTCCAGGTATCCGTCTTCGAACTCGTCGGTCAGGCTCATCGTCCCATCAACGTACCGCCTCGGAGCACTTCGACGATCAGGAGCACGAATCCGGCGCTAATCGCCACGTCAGCCCCGTTGAAAACCGGGAACGAACCCACGGCGATGAAATCGGTGACCTCGTGGGGCGTCGCCATCAGACGGTCAAGCACGTTGGCGACACCCCCGCCGAGCAAGAGCCCGAACCCCAACGCCGGTGCCCCCCGGCGCGCTCGCGATGCGGCGAAGAGCAACCCGACGGCAACGAGCGTCGTGAGCACCGTCGTGACCAGTGGACCCGAACGATTGAACGAGAACGCGACGCCCGTGTTGTACTGCAGGCGAAGCCAGAGGGGCCCGAAGACGTGAACCTGTCGCGTGAGCGCGTGTCGGACCCAATCCTTACTCAACGCATCAACGAGTAACACCCCGAATGCCGTGACGAGCACGGAACGGGGCGGTGCGACACTCAGCCGTTGGCGCGACACGTTACACAGGTGAATACCGGCACCTGCGCCCTGAGTCGATCTTTGGCGATGGGTTCGAAGCAACTATCGCATCGTCCGTAGCTACCGTCGTCGACTCGCGTAAGCGCTACCTCGATCAACTCAACCTTGAGACGCTCGTTGTCCAGCTGCATCTTGAGTTGGTCGCGGTCGTAGTCCGATCCCGCGCTGGACCCGTCTTCCTCGTCGTACTCAGGACGTTCCCGACCCTCCAGCAGGTCATTGACAGTACTCTCCAGCACCGCGATCTGCTCGGCCGTCACCGTTTGGGCGACCAGCAGGAGATCGCGCAGCTCGGCCATGAACGTCGAATCATCCGCGTAGGGCTTGGAGTGCATCTTGCGCTCCAGTGCTTCTTGACGCTTACGCTCTTCGAGGTCTCGACGCTCTTGGCGCTTCAACTCCTCGTGGTTCCGGCGCTCGATTTCGCGTTGTTTGCGCTGACGCTCCGCCTCGATCGCCTTGCGCTTCACCTCAATCTCACGCAACTTCTTGGCCTCGATGGCGGCCCGTTCTCGAGCCTTACGCTGCAACTCGTGTTCTTTGGCGGCGGCCTTGGCCTTGGCCTCGCGCTCCTTGGCGGCGGCCTTGGCCTTGGCCTCGCGCTCCTTGGCGGCGGCCTTGGCCTTGGCCTCGCGCTCCTTGGCGGCGGCCCTCGCCTCACGCTCGCGCTGGACCTTGGCGGCGGCGGCGGCCTTGGCCTTGGCGGCCTTGGCTTTCGCGGCGGCGGCGGCGGCGGCCTTGGTCTCGCGCTCACGCTGGGCCTTGGCGGCGGCGGCCTTGGCCTTGGCGGTGGTCGGCGTCGTCGCATCAGCCTTCTTGGCGACGGCCGTCGACTTCTTCATCGGCGCCACCTTCTTCGCCGAGGTGGCCGAAGCGGCGGTCTTCTTCGCCGATGCGGCGGTCTTCTTCGCCGATGCGGCGGTCTTCTTCGCCGGGGTGGCCTTCTTGGCGGCCTTCGGGGCAGCCTTCTTCGAATTGACGGGACTGGCGGTCATCGGGTACTCCTTAGGGCCGTAGATTCGTGCTGGCCGACCCTAGCAGTCGTGGCCCGACTTACGCGCGATCGTCGTGATTCGGTGCCTCAAACTGGAGCACCTGGGCTACCGACGCTTGCGGTGCCGTCGAATCAACATCGTTCGCCATACGCGGCGCGACCGGCGGAGATGCTTCAGCCGTACTCGCGGTCGGCGCCGGCCGACCACCCACGTGCATGGTCGACTCGACCCAGCGAGCGAATTCACTGAGCGCACCGCTTAGCCGCGTTCGTTCGACGTCGAGTTGGCGCGTCAGCGTCTCCACGTCCTCGCTCAGGCGCTGCTTGAGGCCGTTTAAGCGATTGACCTCGTCCTCCGCGCGACTCCGCGCTTCGGTAACGATCTGTCGCGCCCGCTCCTGGGCGGCCACGGTGAGCTCGCGCGACTTCTCTTCGGCCTCGCGCTGGGCGTGGTCGATGAACTGTTGGGCCATGGCGATCATGGACGTCACCTGTTCGGCACCCGCTCCGGCGACCGACGTGGCGGGGCGTGGCGTGGGTGGCGGCGGGGTCGGGGCTGGTGCGCCGGCGGCGCGTGCCCCCTCGAGCTGATTGATCCGCTCCGCCGCCTGGCGCAACTGCTGACGCTGCTGTTGCAACTGGTCCTTCAGCTGACGGGCCTCAACCGATAGGCGTTCCAGGAACTCGTCGACCTCGTCGACGTTGTATCCCTTCAGACCGACTTTAAAGGCGACGGTATCGATGGAGTCCAGAGCGGAACGGGCGTTATCGGTGCTGTCCATACCCGCCACCATACCGCCCCACTACCTCGTGAACGTGGCTTGACTAGATGGCCGCGTTGATGATCTCTAAGGCGATGATCGCCACTAACACCGAAAAATCGATGCCGACGCCACCGAACTGCGGCCGGGGCAGGATTTGGCGTAATGGTCGAAGCACCGGTTCGGTGAGTGTCATCAAGGCGCGGCGAACAGACGCCACGCCGCCCGAGCCCGACGACGGGAACCAGCTCAGCAGGGCGACCACGACGAAGACCCAGATGTAGAGCGATAACAGCAGGTGGACAAAACTCATAGCGCGTCGAACGATCGATACCCCGACGCACGCAGCGATGCGCGCGCGTCGGTGCTCACGTGCGACCCCTGCGGGCAGACCAGGTACACGCCCGGGTCCAGCGGCTCGATCTTGGCGCTCAGCGCGTACGCGGTTCCCGAAGCGAAGTCGACGAGCCGCCTCGCCACGCCCGGCTCCAGACCGGTCACGTTGAGCACGACCACTCGCGAACTACGCAACAGGTCCGTAATCCGCCGTGATTCGTTATAGGACTGCGGGAACAGGATCGCTGGTTCGTACTCGTTGGCCAACGTGGCCGGGGGTCGCGGTCGGGGGCTCGGCATCGGCCGAACCCGCGGGGGCTCGCCGGCGTTGTCGAGCACCGAAATCGAAGAGGGCCGCCGAGCCGCCTGTTGGGTTCGAGGCGGTACCGATCCCGTCGCCACCGACGGGAAGGGGCGACCCGAACTCGACGGGCCGGGGCGCCAGTCCGCTGGCTCTTCGTACTCGGGATTGTCGGTAAAGGGACGCGCGGGAACGCTCGACGCGTAATCGCCGTACTCGTCCTCGATGAGCCCGAGGAATCCCAGCGCCTTTCGGAATTTATCTTTCATGTGCTCCCCTCGCGGCCGCAGCCCGGAACTATGTTAGGCCACCACCGTCACGGAACCACCCTCGACCCGAACAGGGCCCTCCCGAGGCGCACCTCCGTCGACCCGTGCTGACAGGCCAGTTCCAGGTCGGCGCTCATCCCCATCGAGCGCTCGACTACGCCCAATTGATCAGCGAGATCGCGAATCGTGGCGAACGCGAGGGCCGCGCCATCCCGATCGGGCGGCGCGACGGTCATCAGCCCACGGACCTCGAGCCCGAGTCCGCGGGCTTCGGCCACCAGATCCCCCGCCGCAGCGACCGGCGCCCCCGAACGGGTGGGAATCTCCGTGACGTCGACTTCGACGTAGATGGCGCTACCCGGTGCGACGGCGGCGATCTTGGCGACTTCCTTGCGGCGCGAGACACCGCAGAGCACGTCAGCCGCCCGAGTCGCCCGAGCGATCTTGTTGGACTGGAGCGCTCCGAGGAAATGCCACGTCACCGCCACGTCACCAATCGCGTGACGTTTGGCTTCGAGTTCACTGAGGTAGTTCTCGCCCACGGTCCCCACCCCCGCCGCGACCGCCGCGAGGACGGCCTCGGGCCCGAACGTCTTGGTCACGGCAACGATTCGAACCCGACTGGGATCCGGCGACGACGATTCGATGCGACGCCTCGCCTCGGCGACGTTGTCGCGAACCCGCTCGAGCAGGCTGGCGTCAGCGGAGGAAGCTGGGGAGGTCGTCATCGCCGCCAACGTCGAAGAAGTCGTCGTTCGCGGAACTGAAGATATCGGTACGGGGCCCCTCGGTCATGACCGGTTGGCTCGTGGTCGACGGCGCGGCCTTGGCGGCCGACTGGTGGTCGAATCCCGCGGCGATAACCGTAACCCGCACGGCGTCGCCGATGGAGTCGTCGATCACGCTACCGAAGATGATGTTCGCGTCGGGGTGAGCCACCGAGTGGATGATGTTCGCCGCGTCGGTCACCTCGGTCAAGGTCACGTTGGAGCCGCCCACGATATTCATGAGGATGCCTCGGGCACCGTCGATGGACGCTTCCAGCAGTGGCGACGTGATCGCGGCCCGAGCGGCGTTTACGGCCCGACCCTCACCCGTCGACTGCCCAACGCCCATAATGGCGCTTCCCGCGTTCCGCATAATCGCGTTGACGTCGGCGAAGTCGGTGTTGATGAGACCCGGTACCGTAATGAGGTCGGTGACACCTCGAACCGCGGAGAGCAGCACGTCGTCAGCGATCTTGAACGCGTCGAGCATCGAGGTGTCGGCCGCGGTCACGGAGAGCAACCGGTCGTTGGGTATCACGATCAAGGTATCGACCTTGCCGCGAAGCGCCTCAATGCCCTTCTCGGCCTGCGTCGCTCGACGCTTACCCTCGAAGGAGAAGGGGCGCGTCACGACGCCGATCGTCAAGATGCCCAGTGAACGAGCGATGTCCGAGACCACGGGTGCCGCACCGGTACCGGTTCCGCCGCCTTCGCCGACGGTGATGAAGACCATATCGGTGTCCTTGAGCGCCTCTTCGATCTCCGCGCGGTGCTCTTCGGCCGCCTGTCGGCCGATCTCGGGATCGCTACCGGCACCGAGTCCCCGGGTCAGTTGACGACCGATGTCAATCTTGAGGTCTGCCTCACTGAGTAAGAGCGCTTGTGCGTCGGTATTCGCGGCGATGAACTCGATGTTGCGCAGTCCCGCCGCCACCATCCGATTTACCGCGTTGACGCCTCCGCCTCCCACGCCAATCACCTTGATGACCGCGTGGTAGTTGTTCTGGCTCAAACTCATGAAACCCCCTTCGGGCGACTCTCCCTATTGTGACCCACCGCGCTGGGCGTCGCGCGCGTGCACGAACAAATGTCATTGCAGGCTAGTCAGTGGCTCGATTTCGGTCAAATACCAACCTACCCCGACGACGGCCCGGAAACCGCCAACTCGCCCGGAACTCGCACGTCGACCGAGTCACCGGGTTGCAACTGGCTGTGGGCGATGACCGACGCGACCGAGACAAACTTGTCGGTGAGGTCGGTTGGCGGTCCGAGGACGAACGTGACGGGCGTGGTCATCTTTAATGAGACCGACCCCTGAGCGTCGACCGTGATGACCGAGACCTGCGAGGAGAAGGCCTTCGGCAGGCGACTCGCGACGAACGCAGCATTGAATCCGGCCCGCCGGAACGGCCAACTCTTGGTGAGCGGGTGGAGGTACTGCAGCGTTGGCAGGTTGGCGGCCAGCGGCGCGGGACCGAGGTCGTGGCCACTCGCGTCCACGAACTGCAAGGTGTGGTTCGCGTCGAACGCGACGGCGACTGGGGTTCGCTCCCGCACGCGCAGCTCGACCGTGTTGGGCCAGCGCTTCGACACGACGACCGCGCGAATCCACGGGAAGACCGATAGTCGTTGCGCAACCTGCGTGGCGTTGACGTCAAGGAGCGGGGGTTCGCCCGCCAGCCCGGACGCGGCGAGCACGGCGCCGCGACTCTCGTGGCGTAGACCGATGACCTCCACGTGGCGAACACGAAAGAGCGACGTGTGCACCAGCCAGTCGAGCCCCGCGCCAACCGACGCCAGCGCCAACAAGGACGCGATCATCCAGCGGAGCCAGTGAACGCGAGGACTGGTTGATTCGCGTCGACGTTCGCGGCGACGTTCACTGCGAGCACGGTCCCGGCGACGGGTTCGTGCACCCGGGGACACCGGCGCCGGTCCGACCGCGAGCGGCTTACGACGGCTCATCGGGGTTCCTCGAAGCCGACGAACCGATTCTCGACTCGAAGCAGGACGCCCGACTGCGACTGCACCCGCGCCCGTACGAGGTCGATCAACTCGTAGACGTCGCGAGCCGCACCGCCAGCATCCGCGATGATGAAGTTCGCGTGCTTGTCACTGACGACCGCGCTCGCGAGGCGCATCCCCTTGCAACCGGCCGCCTCGATGAGTTGGCCAGCGTGGCCCCCTTCCGGGTTACGAAAGACGCTCCCGGCGTTCGCCCCGCCTGGCTGGTGGGCTCGTCGCCACCGCACGATCTCGCGGAGACGCGCCTGGGCGGCACCGACGTCGCCTCTCACGAGGGAGAACGTTGCGTACAGGACGACGTCATCGGCTCCGACCGCGCTCGTTCGGTAGTCAAAACCAAGTCGAGAGTGCTCCCACGTCGATCGAGCGCCCTCGTGCCACAGATCGACGCTGGAGACGCAGGCATCCATGTCAGATCCGTGTCCGCCGGCGTTCATCGCGACCGCTCCTCCGACGGTGCCGGGCACGCCGACGGCCCACTCGAATCCGGCGATCCCCTCGGCGGCGAGTCGCCGCGCCATCACCGGGAGGTCGATGGCCCCGCCCGCAACCACTCGCACCGAACCGTCACGGTCGGACCATCGCAGGGACTCGAAGTCCCCGTCGAGACGAACGACCACGATTGGCTGTTCGCCGTCAGCGAAGAGCAGATTCGAACCGTTGCCGACGACGATCACGTCGAGGCCCGTCGCGGCGACCAACGGCATGAGTTCGATAACGTCCTGCATCGTCGAACACGTGACCATCGCGCGCGCCGATCCCCCGACTCGGTACGTCGTGAGTGGACCGATTGGCGCGTGTTCGACCACGCGAAGCCCCCCGACGCGGACGAGGTCGATCAGACTCACGGGTCAAGTCCACCCGACAGCATTCCGACCACGCTCGCCACGTCGCCAGCCCCGAGGAAGAGGATCGCGTCGACGCGGTGCCCTTGGTCCAGGGCCGTGACCACCTCATCGAACGTGGCCGCGTACCGCACCATGCCGTCGTGGGCACCGGCGACGGCCTTGGCCACCAACTCACCGGTCGCGCCAGTCGGATTCGGTTCGCCCGCCCGATAGATGTCCGTAACGATCACCTCGTTCGCCGCGGCGAAGGCCGGACCGAACTCGCTCGCGAGCGCCAGGGTCCGCGTAACCCGGTGCGGCTGGAAGACCGCCGTTATGCGCTCGTAACCGGCGGCTCGAGTCGCGGACAGCGTCGCCGCCACCTCCCCGGGTAAGTGGGCGTAGTCCTCGTAGACGTCGGCCCCGCGCCAGCGGCCACGAAACTCGAACCGTCGCGGCGCCCCTCGAAAGGCGCGCAGTCCGGCGATGACGGCGGCCGAACTGACTCCCCCGGTCAGCGCCAGGACGGCCACGACCGCCGCGTTGGCGATGTTGTGTGATCCGGTGACCCCCAGGGTGATCTCGAGCTCTTGCTCGTCCGAGGAAAGACGGAACCGCGCGGCGCGGCGAGAAACCGACTCGTGCGAGACCCGCCAGTCGGCGTGCGAACGGCCGACCGTGATGACCGGTCGTGCGACGCGGGAAGTGACTCGCCGATTCCCGGGATCGTCGGACCAGACCACCACGGGCCCCGTGGTCCTATCGGCGAGGGCCGCGAACGCGGCCTCGAGCGATTCGCGAGTCCCGTAGTAGTCGAGGTGATCCGCCTCGACGTTCAACAGACCCAGTGTTCCGGGAACGAGCAGGCCAAAGGTCCCGTAGCTCTCGTCGACCTCCATGACGAGTGGCTGGTCGCCCCAGTGCCCGTTCGCCCCCACCCCGATCACCGGCGCCCCGAGCAGTCGCGACGCATCGACGCCCTCGGCGTGAAAGACCTGAACCATCATGGACGTCGCCGTCGTCTTGCCGTGCGTACCGGTCAGACCGACCACGGACCGGATCCGGGCGAGCTCGGCCAGGGCGAGCGAACGCGCCACTAGCTGGGCCCCCCGGTCACGGGCCGCCACCAGCTCGACGTGGTCCTCGGCGACCGCGGGTGACCAAAGAACGACCTCGGCGTCGGCACCGTTGCCTCGATCGTGTCCCACGGTCACCGCCACACCGACGGCGCGCAGTTCGTCCAGGACGGGAGAATCACGGTCGTCGGAGCCCGAGACCACGCAGCCTCGCATGGCGAGCAGCCGAGCGAGGCCGCTCATCCCCGCCCCTCCGACGCCGACGACGTGGATCCGAGTACCCGAGGAGAACGTCACGTCAACGCCCCCCAATCTCGAGGACCTCGTGCGCGATCGCCCTGGCGGCGTCGCGATGACCGAGTCGACCGGCGGCCAGCGCGGCCGATTCTCGCTCCCCCGGGGCCAGCAATTGCTCCAGCGCGGCGTCGAGGGTGACCGCGTCGAGGGCGGCGTCGGTGAGTACCACGGCGCCCCCGGATTGGGCCACGAGTCGCGCGTTGCGCGTTTGATGGTCGTTGGGCGCCCCCGGTAATGGCACGAGTACCGAGGGGATTGCGAGCGTCGTCAACTCGGCGACGGTCGTGGCACCGGCTCGACATACCGCAACGTCGGCGACCGCCCACAGCGGCGCCATGACGGCGAAGTCCATGATGCGATAGTCGAGACCGGTGGTCGCAGGACGCCGCGCAAGGACCCGCTGGGCGTCACGTCGACCGCTCACGTGGATGATGGTCCGATCGCGACGGTGCGACCACCGCCGCGCGAGATCACTGACGGCGTCGTTTACCCGAGTCGCGCCCAGTGAGCCCGACATGACCACCACCACCGCCCGCTCGGGATCGATCGGTGGCGTCATTGCCAAGCGTGCCCGACGGCGAGCCTCCTCACCACGGTCAACGGCGAGCACATCCGCGCCCAGCGGGACACCGGTCACGACACTCCGAGCGTCGCCCGGACCGTAGGCCAGACACCGCCGGCGAGCGAAACGCGCCAGGACGCGGTGCACGGCTCCGGGGGTGGCGTCGAGTTCGACGAGGACCAGGGGACGGCGCCAGACGATCGCCGCCACGCCGACCGCCGCGGCCGCGTATCCTCCGACCGAGACGACCACCGAAGGGCGCCACCGCCCGACTCGAACGAGCGCGGTGACGAGCGCGGCGCCCAGCCCAGCGACTGCGACCGCATTGTCGAGCATCGCCCGCGCGCCCCACGATCGACGAATTCCTCGTCCGGGCAACAACGTCAAGGTGATCTGATCACCGGTGAGCAGCGACGCTTCTTGCCCCCTGCGGCTGCCAACGTAGTGAATCGACGTAGGCTCGATCCCTTCACGCACCAACTGTTCGGCGATCGCCCGCATGGGGAAGATATGCCCCCCCGTGCCCCCTCCGGTGAGAATGATTGGCCCACCCATCAGTCGTACCGTCGACTACGTCCCGTGGGCGCGACGCCATACCTCGAAGGCGCCAACACGTCGGGGCGGCGTCCAACACCGGCGCTGCGCGTGACGGTCTCGGCGATAGCGACGCCACCGAGACGACTCGTGTCGTGACCGATGTTGTACAGCAATCCCACCCCGAACAGCTCGGTAATCAGGGCGGTGCCACCGTAGGAGAAGAAGGGCAGTGGAATACCCGTGACCGCCCACCCGCCGACGACCGAGGCGATATTGATCACGGCCTCGAGCAGAATCCAGGTCGCGATTCCGACCGCAACGAGGCGATAGACGGCATTCGGTGAATTCTGAGCGATTCGAGTCGCGCTGAGCAAGAACCACACGAAGAGCCCGATGACCGCGATGGTGCCGAGAAAACCTAATTCCTCGCCGATGATCGTGAAGATGAAGTCCGTGTGCGGATTGGGCAGGAGTCCCCATTTCTCCCGACTGTGCCCGAGTCCCAGGCCGGTGAACCCACCGGCGCCGAGCCCGATCTTCGACTGGAGCAACTGATAGCCACTGCCTTGCAGATTCTGATTCGGGTGCAAGAACGATAGGAAACGCCGAGCGGAGTACGGCTTGATCGCCATGAACGCGCCGAAGGCGAGCACGCCCAGTCCCGCGATGCGAATCAGCATCTGGCGACTGAGCCCCGCGATCGCTAGCACCACGACGGCTACCGCGACGACCACTGAGGACGTCCCGATGTCGGGCTCGATGACGATCAGGCCCGCGCCGGCCATCACCGGCAGCGTCCAGAGCGCCAGTTGGCGCCAATTACCGAGCTCGTCGTGATGGTGCTGCACCAACCACGCGACGAAGAGGATCGTGATCAGCTTGAACAGTTCCGATGGTTGGAGATAGATCACGTGGAGGTTCAGCCAACGCTTGCCGCCGTTGGCACTCACCCCGATAGCCTTGACGGCCAGCAGGAGTCCGAGCCCGCCGATCATGGCCAGCGGAGCGCGGCGGACGAGAAAATCAACTCGCACGCGCGCCGCTAGGTACAGCGCGAAGAGTCCGAACCCGAGGTAGACCACGTCGTGAATGGCGATGCTCCAGCTCGAACCGCCATTGGCCGCCGCCTGGCCCTCACTGGCCGAGGCCACCGCCACGGTGCCGTAGGCCACCATCACCATGGTGGCCAGCAGCAGCGATCGGGCGGCGCCGTTACCGCGCGGCCACGGATGGAAGATTCTCCCCGATCTCGACTCGTTCATCAGACCACCTTGGCAATCTTCAAGAAATCACCGTAGAAAATGCCCAGTGCGAGTGCCGAGAGCAACCCCGAAAGAATCCAGAATCGGATGATGACCGTCGTCTCGGGCCAACCGCGAAGCTCGAAGTGGTGGTGGAACGGCGCCATGCGGAAGATGCGTCGACCGAAGAGCCGGAAACTGAGCACCTGGAGGATCACCGACGCGGTTTCGGCCACGAAGAGACCGCCCAAGACGATTAGGAGCAGGTCCAGATTCATCAACAGGCTGAGGGCCCCGAGGCCAGTCCCGATCGCGAGCGAGCCGGTGTCGCCCATCATGATTCGAGCCGGCGCCGCATTCCACCACAGGAATCCCAGACACGCGCCGACCATGCCGACGGCCACCAGCCCAAGGTCGAGCGCACTGTGCAAGTGGTAGATCGAAAAGTGGCGGAACTGCCAGTACCCGATGATCGACAACACGGCGAACGCGAACGTGGCGGCGCCACCGGCCAGGCCGTCGAGACCGTCGGTCAAATTCACCGCATTCGACGTGGCGACGACCACGAACACGGCGAGCAACATCCACCCCGCGACGGTCAAGTTCCAACCGGGCAGCGAGAATCGAGTGAAGGAGAGGTCCGTTGACGTCCTCACCCAGTAGATCGCGAGCGCCGCGAAGACCGCGGCGATGATCAGTTGTCCGGCCAACTTGCCACGTTTATTGAGACCCAGATTCCGCTCGTTACGGATCGCTAGGTAGTCGTCGGCGAAACCGACGACTCCCGAGGCCACCGTGACCGAGACGGCGAGCACACCCGCTCGCGTGAAGTTGATCGAGGTTCCGACGTGTCCCATGAGGTAGCCGATGACGCTCGCGAGCACGATGATGACTCCGCCCATCGTCGGCGTGCCAGCCTTGGCCTGATGCGACGATGGGCCATCGGACCGGATGTGCTGTCCCATGGAACGGCTTTTGACGAACCGGATCCAGATGGGCGTCGCGAAGAGTGACACCAGGAACCCAACCCCGCCCGACTCCATCAAACTCAGCATGGACGACTCATTTCATCAACTCTCGAACGACCACTCGGTCGTCAAACTCCATCACCACGTCACCGATAATCTGCGTCGTCTCGTGACCCTTCCCGGCCACGACCACGACGTCGCCCGAACCCGCCTGGCCCAACGCCAGCGCAATTGCTTGGCGTCGGTCGACCTCCCGGAGCACACTCGTGCCCGTCGGTACGCCCGTCATGATGGCATCAATGATGCCATCCGGCGGCTCCGAACGGGGATTGTCCGAGGTCACGATGACAATATCGGAGAGATCGGCGGCCGCGGCCCCCATCGCGGGTCGCTTCTCCTGATCTCGATCGCCCCCACAGCCGAACACGGTGATAATCCGCGACGAGGGCGCCAGGGTTCGAACGTCACGCAAGAGGTGGCTCAGCCCAGCGGGCGTGTGGGCGTAGTCGACGACGACGACGACGTCCTCACCGTGGACGAGTTCGAAGCGTCCCGGAATTGGACGGACGCCGGCCAAGGCGTCGACGACCGCCGCGTCATCGGCGCCCAGGGCGCTCATCAGCGTCATGGCCATCACGGCGTTGTCGACGTTGTAATCCCCCACCAACGGTGAGCGAACCAAACGACCGCGCCAAAAGAATGTCGAACCGATGAGCGACATCGTCACACTGGTGACGTCGTCCCGTGACACCCGGGTGGTCGCAATCGTCACCTCGTCGGCCAACCGAGCGCCGTAGGGGTCGTCGACCCAGATCACCGCGCGCCGAGTTCGTTCGGGAACGAATAGCTGCGCCTTCGCGCGATAGTACGCCTCCATTGTCCCGTGGTAATCCAGGTGGTCGTGACTCAAGTTCGTGAACCCGGCGACGGCGAACGACACGCCGTCAACGCGTCCTTGGTCTAAGGCGTGGCTGGATACCTCGAGCGAGATGATCGAACGGTCGGCGCTTCGATCAAAGTCCCGAACGATGCCCTTTATCGTGCGAAACAACTCTGGTGGCGCTGGCGTTGTCCGTTGATTGGTCAGCGTGCCGATGTTGCCGCTGTTCCAACCGATCTGTTGTGCGAGCTGAGTGACCAGTGTGGTCACCGTCGTCTTGCCATTGGTTCCGGTCACGCCGACGAGTTCCACCTGACGATCCGGGTGCCCAACGATGGCCGAACTGACGTGGGCCACCGTCGCACGAATCTGCGAGGGCGGCACGACGACGACGGGTACGCCGACGTCCATCGGCGAACCCGCCATGACCGCGACCGCACCACGGGCGACCGCGTCGGCGACGTATCGAGCACCATCGGCCTTCGATCCCGGTACAGCCAGGAACAGCGCTCCCGGTCCGCACAGTCGCGAATCAATCTCGACCCGGTCGATCTCGATACTCGCCGTCACGATATCTAGTGGTGCATCGTCGAAGAGGTCACCGAGCTGCATCACGTCACGTCCGATGCGATTGAGGCGAGTCCACGAAGCGGTTTCACGGTGATGCCCGACGACGGAATCGCGTAGTGGTGCAGTGCGTAGGACATCACCTGTTGAAACACCGGCGCCGCGGCGGTTCCACCGTACACGGTCGTCAGCGGACGCTCGACCACCACGATCATCGACAGTACCGGGTGGTCGGCCGGCGCAAAACCGACGAAGGTCGCGTCGAACTGACCGTTGAGTAACAGATCCTTGCCCGGATACGGGATGGTCGCGGTGCCGGTCTTGCCGGCGACCGGGTAACCGGGAATGATTGCGTTGGTACCCGTACCGGCGAGGACCACTTGCTCGAGCATCTTGGTCAACGTGGTCGACACCGCCGGGGTCAGGGCCACTCGTGTCTTGCTGGCCGGCGCGGCGTTCACTGCACCGTTGGCCAGAACGTAGCCGCGCACCAACTTCGGCTCGACGAAGATCCCACCGTTCGCGATCGTGTTGTAGGCGTCGAGCACCTGTATCGGCGGCACGGCGTCCACCTGTCCGATGGGCATCGCCGCCATGTCACTGGCGAACCAGTTGTTCGCGTTGACCAGAAGTCCCGCCGTTTCACCGGGGTAGTTCAACGAGGTCAGCTGCCCAAAGCCCAGTCGCTCGACCTGGCTGAGCAGTCCGGATTCCCCGAGACGATCGGTGATTTTGTACGTCCCGATATTCGACGACTGGGCGAGGATCTGCGTCGCGGTGAGGTGCTCGAGTCCGTGGTTCTCGGCGTCGTGAAACACGCGCCCACCGACCACGATGCTGTTGGGGATCGTGAACACCGTCGAAGGCGTAATGATGCCGGCCTGCAGTGCCGCAGAGAACGTCACCGCCTTGAAGACCGAGCCAGGCTCGTAGGCGTAGCTGAACGCGAGGTCGTTGATGGTCTGGTCGATCCCGGGAACGCCCACCGAGGTTCCCCACGACGGGATGGGACCCAGTACTCCGGGCTTGGCTCGAACGTTCACGAGGGATGCGTTCGCCAGAATCTCACCAGTGTGCACATCCATGACTACGGCGGTGCCCGCTACGGCGTCCGTCGACGCCAGTGCGTGCGCCAATGAGCGTTCCGTAACGAACTGCAGGGACGAATCAATCGTCAGCTCGAGTCCGACGCCCGGTTTCGCCTTCTTGATGACGGTCGTGTACGTACTGGGCAGGTTCACGCCCGAAGCCGACACGAAGGCCCGAGTGATCCCGGTCTGGCCGGCTAGGACCTTTTGGTACTCGTATTCGAGTCCGGCGGAACCGGAATCGGACGCGTTCACCCCACCGATGAGCGCCGTGGCCTCCGTCCCGTTCGGGTACGAGCGCACCGAGGAGTTCTGAACGACGACGCCGGGAAAGTTCATCGACGCCAGCTGGCGTCCCGCCGTGAGGTCGAGTCGGTTGTTCAAGACGACGTACCCATTGTGCTCCGAGAGCAGCTTCGTCAATTTCGCGACGGGCACGCCGACGATCGGAGACATGGCTTGCGCTTCGGTGAGCGGATGCGCGATTTGAAAGTCGTCGGCGATGACCAGGGACGTCGGTCGTGACACCGCGAGAATTTGACCGTATCGGTCGTAGATTCCGGCTCGAAGCGCCGTGGTCGTGAGATCCTCTCGAACCTGTCCGACTGACAGCCGTGCGTAGTACGCGTGATCGACGATCTGGAGCATGAACAGGCGGCCGGACAGCAACGTGAGCAGCGCCACCAGGGTGAACCGAAGTAGCCGAAGACGACGAACCCACGAGGGTGGCGGTGGGGAGGGTGATGGTGCTCGGTTCCGGGAGGGCCGTGGCGGCGTACGTGTTAACGGGCTCACCGACTCGTCCTTGAAGTGACCGGAGCGTACCCGATGAACTGCGGTAACGGCAATGGCCTCTCAAGCGACGTGGCGGCAACTTGGGCCACCGAGGTGGGGTCAACCAGATGGAGCGCACCCGCTTGGGACGCGATCTGGCTGGGCGCGGACACATTGGTCAACGATCCGATTTGCACGGCGTAGTTCGACTGGGCCTGGAGTAATTCACTCTGGAGGCGATGCAGTTGAATCTGGCGATTCGCAACCAACATGCTGCCGCCAAGTGACACGACGACCGCCACGCCCATGATGAGCGCTGACCGCCGGGCCGGAGACGTTCGGCGCCAATTCGCCGATACAGCGTGGCGTCGAGGCGCCGCCCGTCGGTGACTGGCCGATCCGGTCGCCGGCCGACTGGGCACGGCAACCCTTCGTTCGACGCGCCGAGGGAAAGTTATTACGCTCATGCCGCTAACTTCCATCCGACGCGTAGTCGTGCCGATCGCGCCCTGGGATTCGACGCAATCTCATCGGGGCGAGCCAGTACCGCGCTCGCACGCAAAATTCGGGCCGTGGGAATTGCCCCGCAGACGCATCCGAGTTCTGGGGGGCAGTGGCAGCCACCCGTGGACAGTTCGTGCAGAAAGGACTTCACGGCACGGTCCTCTCCGGAGTGGTACGCGATGACGATCAGCGCCCCGCCACTAGCGAGGAGACCGAACGCGGCGCGGAGCCCTTCATCCAATTGGCGATCCTCGTCATTGACCGCAATGCGCAACGCCTGGAAGACACGAGTTGCGACGTTGCCGCGACGACGGGCAGGAATCGGCACCACGCGTTCGACCAACTCCACCAATTCGCCAGTCGTCGTCGGCCGACCATTCCGAACGGCCGACGCGATGGCATTCGCGAAACGACCTTCGCCGTTCACCCGAAGTAACCGAACGAACTCGTCCTGCGATATCCGAGCGAGCAGTTCCGCCGCGGTCTCCCCAGAAGTCGGGTCCATGCGCATGTCCAGGGGGGCATCGAATCGGAAGGAGAATCCCCTGGACGGGTCATCGAGCTGGTGAGACGAGACGCCGAGGTCCATCAACACACCGACGATGGCAGCATCGCCAATGAAGTCGCGGTTCGTTTCGATCGCCGTCGACAACTCAGCGAAGGTGGCCGACGCGATCCGAACGCGGTCCCCGAAGTCCGACAGGTTCGTGGCAGCGGCGGCACGAGCCTCAGGGTCTCGGTCAATTCCAAGTATTCGTAGGTGTGGGACCGCGGTGAGTATCGCTGCCGTATGACCACCGCCGCCCAGTGTCTCGTCAACGACGACGCCGGCCGGCAACTCACGACACAGGTCCACGACCTCGTTGACCAACACGGGACGGTGGTACGAGCCCTCAGTCATCCGAGTCCACTCGCCGAACTCGTGCGCTGACCCGCGTGCAGTGCAATGAGGGTCGGCATGGCGCACGCCCTTTGCGACGTCGAGTGCGGTCGTCACTCGCCACCATCTTTAAATATCCGTTCTGCCGGACTCACGGCGGCCGCGTAACGATTCGGATCCCATAACTCGACGTGGTCGAGCGCACCGACGATGAGGACGTCATCGCTGAGACCGCCGTATTCGCGAATCACCGCGGGTAGCGCGAAGCGACCTTGCCGATCGAACTCGACGTCTGAAGAATTCGCGGCCCAGTACCGCGCTTGTTGGCGATCCTGCGCACCGCCTCGACGACTCTGAGCCAGTCGTTCTTCGGTCTGACGCGCGAACTCGCTCGGCGTCCAAAGCGCAACGCATCCCTCGGTATTAGGACTGAGGTGGCCGCCGCGGTCGAATTCGGGCCGGAACCGCGCGGGCAGGATGAGACGGCCCTTGGCATCCAGCGAGTGCTGGAACTGGCCAACGAACCCGAACACGCCTCTTCGCCTCCTATAGGGTCACCACTTTCCCCCACTTCGCGACACATTACACCACTAAACACCTCATTGCACCACTTTCTGGACGATGTCACCCCGTCGTGACCCGTTCGACCGATGAACCTTGGCCCCCAGCCAGCGTTAGTGGCGGTACCGACGGATGACGTCGCGGCGCACCCGACGTTGTCCGTCGCGGACGATCCCATCAATTCGATCGACCACAACGGAGTCGACAATGCAGCCATCGATCGTCTACGAGAGGCATTCGATACGGAGCGAGATGTGCCGCCGTCACAATTTGGCTCGCATCGCCAACGCCACGACCGTAGGAGGCACATGGATGCGTCGAGCGACAGTCTGCCGCGTGACCGGAGACTGCCCTCTTCTTCGGGTGGAGTTGCGCTACCGTCGCGCGGTATCGCTCAAACTCGACCGACGTCCGTCGCCGGTGTGACCGTCACTGGCAGTGACGAGCCGACTGTGTTCAGTCGGTGAGCAGTAGATGACGCGTACTCCACGGTCCGCCGATCGACGTGAGGTGGCGAACCACGGCATCGGGATCGTCGATCTTGAGCGATTCGATGGTGTGGTGCCCGAGAACATCTGCCAGCCCGGCGGGACGATCGACGAGCCCCTCGAGCAGCGGGAGCGTCGAATGCCCGTGCAACACCGTCGAGACGAACGCCCCCTCGCGCACGCGCCATTGGGTGACCCCCACCACCTTGCGACCATCCGCAAAGACCTCGCCGGGTCCGCGACCCGCGAAACACACCACGTCGTAACGACTGTCAACCTCCAACGGACCAGAATGGACGACGAAATCCGTGGCCACGTCATTGCCCAGAGCGGTCCGCCACCAGTCGCCCGCTCGATGTGAGGTGTCACGGAGATCGCGGGACCAGCGTGCGTCGTCGGCGGGGATCCACCAATCGACCCACAAGTCTTCGGGCTGAAGCAGCACCATTCCGCCGCCGCCCCGTCGCCGGCGGAGCGCGACCGACGATTGGAACTCCTCGGTCAGGAGCGAAGCCCGCTGGCGGCTACCGAGTACCACCGTCGGCTGCTGGACGTGAACCACGAACTCCGTCGGCTCAGTGATGCGACGTACCGCGTCATAGTCGTAGAGTTCGTCGACGAAATCGAGTGTCGCGGTCACGAGGCGCGAGGCAGGTACGGCTCCCACAGCGGGTGCGAATCGGGCAGATAGCGCCATCGCCACCAGAGTCCCTCGGGTACCCGCGGTTCGATCTGCAGTCGCCAGCCCAGTTCTTCGAGGAGTCGGTCACCTTTTTGCATATTGTGCCGCCGACAGGCTGCGACGACATTGGTCCACGTATGTTCTCCGCCACGACTGCGCGGGACGACGTGATCGATGGTGTCCGCTCGCTCGAGGCAATAGGCGCAGCGGTAGCCGTCTCGCAGCAACAACGCTCGGCGGGTGAGCGGCGGCGTTCGAACCTTGGTGGGCAGCTTCACCATCTCGCTCAGTCGGACGATGGCGGGGATGGGTACCGTGACCGATGCCGAACGGAAGACCAGCGGGTCCTCCTCAGTCGCGATTGGTTCGGCTCGACCGCCCAAGACGAGTACCACCGCACGGCGTTCACTTACCAACTGGAGCGGCTCAAAGGTGGCGTTCAGTAACAAGACGCGACCCATGAGTCAAACCTACCCTTCGCCCCGCTGCGAGCGTGACCAGCGCGCCGCTTCCACGATGGCGATCGGGGTAAGTGGCTGCTCACCCGCTCCGTTGAACGTGGTCAGACGGAACCGCCAGTACGCGTCGTCGGGTAGCGGCAGAAAAGGTGGGCGACTCCACCATCGGTTCCGGCGCATCGGCCACGCGGCGCTCGCCACCAACGGCACGTCACGCGGGTGGGTAATCAGATAGCGCCCAAAACCCGGCGGCCACCACCGTTTCACGAATCGCCCCCTCTCCAGCCCACTAATGCCGCACCTAGGAGTGGGCCGTCAGCGTCGAGCTTTGAACGCGCAATCCGCAAATCGCTGGTGTACGGCATCGTCGAGATCTCCCGCGCGGCCCTGTTCGCCGCTTCAAAGAAGTCATCGCCGAAGCCGAGCGCCACCGATCCCGCAACGTAACACCTGGTGAAGTCCAATACCGACGCGAGTGTCCCGACGGCGCGACCGACGAGTGCGCCGACGTACTGACGGGTCGACCGATCGGCTTCTCGAGGTGGCTTGCCCGTCGTGGCTTCGATGGCGATACCAGACGCTTCCGCCTCCAGGCAGCCGCGACTTCGGCATTGACAGAGCCGTCCGCCCGGCACGACGGTGAGGTGGCCAACGTGACCGGCGTTTCCGCTGTCGCCGTCGAGGAGGCGGCCATTCAAGACCATCCCCCCACCGATGCCCGATGACACCACCATGGACAGGTACGACTCATCACCGGTGGCCGCGCCAACGGCGCCCTCCGCCAACGCCAGAGATCGCGCGTCGCCCTCGACGTACACCTCTAACCCCAACCCCTGGTGCAACGTCTCTCGAAGGGGGAACTCGCGCCACTGGGCGATATTGACCGGTGAGACGGTTTCACCGTGGTTGGACATTGGTCCCGCACAACCCACACCAACGGCGACCACGTCAACTCCCGCTGCGATCCGCTGGAGCATCTCGAGCATTGCGGAACCAAGTTCATCCTGATCGGCGAGGAGCAGACGACTGCGGCGATAAAACCTCCCGTCGGGATTAACTACCGCTGCATCCACTTTGGTCGCACCGATATCAACTGCGAGGACCGAAGTCACGTGTTCCGTGACCCCCGACGGGTTCACTGGTCTTTATTACGTTGACGCGACAACCAGTCGCGAATCGACCGAGCCCGTGGGCTCACGGCCGTGTTTGCCTCATCCCCATGGATGCGACGAGTGAGGTCTTGCCACGACGCCCGACCGAGCAAACGAGCGTTGCGTTCGATGACGATGGCCGAAACGAACATCAGGGCAACGCCACCGAGTCCAACGACGATCGATCGTGAAAAGAACAATACGAGGACGATTAACCCGAGAACGAAGCCCGCGGCGCCCCAGCGCACGCGCCGGCCGCCGTGCGAATACACGTTCGTCTCGCGAACCGACTTCGCGAACCGGGGGTCCTGCTTGGAAAGCGACTCTTCAAGCTCGGCCAAAATACGCTGTTCGTGCTCTGACAGTGGCATCGCTTCCCCTTTCCGTGTTCGGAATTATCGTACCGTCTTACCGTCTAAGTACGCACGTCAAGTTCGCGCCCGGGCTCCCAGCGAGAAGGTTTATGCCACCACTACACGTCGGAGTGATCTGCACTGGCAATATCTGCCGCTCGCCGATGGGTGAAGTCGCCCTGACCCAACTGGTCCGAACGACGCCGGAACTCCGTACCATGGTCGTCGTCTCGAGTGCGGGCACCGCCCGATGGCACGAGGGGGCGCCAATGGACCCGCGCGCGCGGCGCGCGCTCGACCGGGCCGGGTTCACCGGTCCGGGAACGAACGCCGCGTTCGCCGACACCTCGTACATCGATCGACACGACCTCCTGCTCGTGATGACGCGTGAACATCGTCTCGATGTGCTCGCTCGACGAACCAACCCCCACACCGAAGTGCTCTTGATCCGAAACGTCCTCACCCCGGGCCTCGATCTCGACGTGGCCGACCCGTACTACGGATCAGACCGAGAGTTTGACGACTGTCTCGCGGTACTGGTCGAGGCAGGCCAGTGCTTGATCGAACGCCGGAGCCTCGAGTTCGGATCCAGATGATTTGCGCCATTAGGTTCTTGAAATGATCGGCGCGAAGCCACCGAGAGGGCACCTCCTCGATCACGACGCCGCACCCGCCATCACCATGACCGTCGGCGTCGTGGTGGCGCTGGGTTGGTCGCTCGTCGCACCGTCGAACTACGAACGCATCATCAATATCGGCTGGACGAATCGACTCTCACGTGATTTCGGACTCGGCTCCCCTCACGACGTCGCGGCGTCGATACTCATGACCATCTTCTTCTTTGGCGTCGGACTTGAGCTCGCCCGCGAGCGACGACGCGGGGCGCTAGCCCACCCGCGCCACGCGGCCGCTCCAATTCTCGCCGCAATCGGCGGGATGGTCGCGACGGCGCTACTCGCCGTCGTTACCGGACTGCTAACGCATACCCCCGCGTTGCGCCACGGGTGGGGAATCCCGATGGCCACCGATATCGCCTTCACGCTCGGCATCCTCTCCCTCGTGGGCCGGGGCCTCCCACCGACCCTGCGGGTCTTCTTGCTCTCGCTCGCGGTGGCCGACGATGTCCTCAGCGTCGTCGCTCTCGCCGTCACCGGCGCCGCCAGCGTCCGATTGGTCGGCCTCGTCGTTGCGTTGGCCGTCTCGGTCGCCGGTTTTGCCCTCGCGCGCCGTCACGCATCGCTCACGCGCCGGCTCATGATCCTCGGGGGTCTCTGGATCGGCTTGACCGTCGCAAACGTGGAGCCCGCACTCGCGGGGGTCATCGCGGGACTCCTCGCACCGTACGACGACGTCATCGCCCCACGCCTCGAACGTGCCACCAGTCGGTGGTCGGTGTCCACCGTTCTTCCGCTGTACGCCCTCGTCTCGTGCGGAATCTCCTGGAACCAACTGCGGTGGCGTGGCGATACCATCACAATCGTCATCGCAATGATTGCGATTCGCGTCGTCGGTAAAGTTGTCGGCATCTCCGCCGGCGTCGCCCTTGCGCGACGTCTGCGTCTGCCCACGCCAGCGTCGCTCACCGGGCCGTTGCTCCGAGCTGGCGCGGTCCTCTGCGCCATTGGTTTCACCGTCCCACTCCTGTTCGCCCGTGCGCTCTTCGCGACTTCCAGCGGCACGTACGGAGCCTTCACGCTCGGTTTGGTCAGCGCGTCGGCCATCGCCGCCGTCGTCGGCGGTCTGCTCCTCCGACGAGTCGCTCGCTCGCGGTAAGTTCAGAAACGCAACGAACGGAGAGCATGCAGACTCGTTTGACCCACTTACTGAATATCGATGTCCCAATCATGCTCGCCGGCATGGGCGGCGTCTCCTACGGCGCGTTGGCCGGCGCCGTCTCGGGCGCGGGCGGCTTCGGCTGTCTCGGCGCCTCCACGATGTCGAGCAACGAACTCGCCGCCGAGATCGCCGCTATTCGTGCCCTGACCAATCGACCGTTCGGCGTCGACCTCTTGACCGCGTTTCCCGAATCGCTCGACCGAAACGTCGACCTGCTCATCGAAGGCGGGGCTACGGCGTTCGTCGCCGGACTCGGTGTCCCCGACCGGGTCATCGACACCTGTCACCGCCACCACGTGCGCGTGATCTCCATGTGCGGCAAGGTGGAACACGCGCGACGCGCCCTCGACGCTGGCTGTGACGTCGTGATCGCGCAAGGAACCGAGGCCGGTGGCCACACGGGCACCGTGGCGACAATGCCACTCGTACCGCTGATCGTCGATGCCGTAGGCGGGTCAATCCCGGTGGTGGCCGCGGGGGGTATCTTCGACGGTCGCGGCCTGGCCGCGGCACTCGCCCTCGGTGCGGACGGGGTTTGGATCGGGACGAGGTTCATCGCCACCCCCGAGGCCCGAGCGGTGCGAGGATTCAAAGACCGGATACTCGAGAGCGCCGAGGACGCTACCGTCATCTCCAAGGCCTACACCGGCAAGACGATGCGAGTGCTGCGCAATGACCGTACCGACCGATACGCAGCCGACCCGACCCTGCTGAAGCCATTCCCCGAACAACTAGGCATTTCGCTGGCCGACGGATCCTTCCACCTCGGGGGCGACGAAACCACGCCCGGGGTCGATCCCGCCATCGAAGGGTTTCCCGCCGGCCAGGCGGTCGGCGCGATCAGTACACTCGTCGGGGCCGCGGAACTCGTCGCGACCATCGTCGCAGACGCCAACGCAATCCTCGCCCGGCTCGCTCACTCGCTCCCGAGTAGTCCAATCGGGCAGCTCACGCCAGTGCCGCCAATACCGCAGTAACCGTTGGGGTTGGCCTCGAGGTACTGCTGGTGATACTCCTCGGCTAGGTAGAACGGGCCAGCCGGCGCGATCTCGGTCGTGATGGCCCCGAAGCCAGCCGCCCGCAGCTCGTCGGCGTACCGTTCAGCCACGGCGTGCGCGGTTGACGCCTGCGCGTCAGTCGTGGTGAAGACCGCACTGCGGTACTGGGTACCCACGTCATTGCCTTGACGATTACCCTGCGTCGGATCGTGACCCTCGAAGAAGACGCGGATCAGCGCGGCGTACGAGATCACTGACGGGTCGAACACGATGCGTACTGACTCGGCGTGGCCCGTCATCCCCGTGCACACTTCGCGATAGGTCGGATTGGGCGTAAAGCCACCCTGGTAGCCGACGGCTGTCGAGACCACTCCGGCCAATCGGTAGAACGTCCGCTCAGCCCCCCAGAAGCAACCCATCGCCACGTAGGCGACCTCGTGGGCCTCCCCGACTGGATCATCGAAGCTCGTCGCGAAAACCAGGTGGTTGCGATCAACGGTGATTGGTTCCGATCGCCCGGGAAGGGCGTCTTTCGCTGCGATCATGGCGGTAGACGATTGCATTACCGAAGATTACGGGTCGGCGACGGGTTTCGAGACGGCCTAGTCTCAGAAAGTGGACGGTGACCAGCGCCTCGAAGACATCATCTCGGCACTGCGAGCCGACGGCAAGCGGCTGACGATCGCCAAGCGCACGGTCGCGAGGGTGCTCGTTGAACAGACCGACCACGTCACGGCCGACGAGATCACTCGCGCCGTGCAACGATTCGTCCCCGATGTCAGCCCTTCGACGGTGTACCGGATTCTCGAAGAGTTCGAACGATTGAACCTCGTGGTGCACGCCCACGTCGGGCACTCGGCCACGGTGTACCACCTGGCCGGCGCGGTGCACGGACACCTCGTCTGTACCAATTGCGGCGCCACCATCGAGATCCCCGCCCGACACTTCGACGCGCTCAGCGGCGACCTCTTGAAGACTTTTGGTTTTCGACTCGATCGTCACCACGTTGCAATCGCTGGCCTCTGCGCTCGATGCTCGGAGGCGCACGCTGAGTCTTAGTGCTTTCTTAGCGCGCATCGCGAACAAGTCAGTAAGTTCGGAGCGTCCATGATCCGCATCGAGCATCTCTCCAAGCGCTACGGCGACACGGTCGCGGTCAACGATCTCGACTTCGAGGTTCGCCCGGGCGTCGTCACCGGCTTTCTCGGCCCCAACGGATCAGGTAAGTCGACGACCATGCGGATAATCATGGGGCTCGACGCGCCGACGTCGGGTAGCGCCACGATCAACGGCCACCGCTACCGTGAACTGAAGGCACCATTGCGCGAGGTCGGCGCACTACTCGACGCGAAGGCCGTCCACCCCGGCCGTACGGCTCGTAACCATCTTCGTGCGTTGGCGGCGTCCAATCAGATTCCCCG
The DNA here is from genome assembly GCA_001443545.1 of Acidimicrobiaceae bacterium RAAP-2. Classification (GTDB taxonomy): domain Bacteria; phylum Actinomycetota; class Acidimicrobiia; order Acidimicrobiales; family RAAP-2; genus RAAP-2. The sequence continues at coordinate 6,744 of LMAD01000024.1, read as the reverse complement.
TAAGCGCGTCGAGGAGGTACTCGAATTCGTAGGAATCTCTTCGGTCGCCGACAAGAAGGTCGGGGGCTACTCGCTCGGGATGTCGCAGCGCCTCGGCATCGCCGCTGCCCTGTTGGGCGACCCCCAAGTCTTACTCTTTGACGAGCCAGTCAACGGGCTGGACCCCGAGGGAATCCGGTGGATTCGTGAGTTCTTTCGGACTCTCGCGATGGAGGGACGGACGGTCTTCGTCAGTTCGCACCTCATGAGCGAGATGGCGGTCAGCGCTGACCAAATCATCGTCATCGGACGCGGTCACTTCATCACGCAAGGTTCAGTTGACCAGTTGACGGCGTCCGTCGGTGGCTCGGTGCTCGTTCGTTCGGCGGACAACGCTGCGCTGCGAACCGCGCTGCGGGCGAGTGGCGCAGTCGTCGAGGAGGCCAACGACCGCGCGCTCACGGTCAGTGGCGTCGACGCCGAAGGAGTCGGGGTCGTGGCCCTCGCCGAAGGGATCGCACTCAGCGAGCTCACCCCACAACGCGCGTCGTTGGAGGAGGTCTTCATGGACCTCACGGCCGATGCCGTCGAATATTCAAGCAAGAAGGAGCCGTTCGACCATGAGTGACGTCACGCTCGCTTCGGTCACCCGCGCCGAATGGATCAAGTTCCGAACCGTCCGCTCAACGATCATGGGTTACGTCGTCACCTTCGCCCTGACCCTGGGCTTGGGTGCGTTGATCACGACCGCGATCCGCGGACACTGGCAGACCATGGACCCGTTGAGTAAATTGGCCTTTGACCCGGTGTCGACGAGTCTCGGTGGAACGCTCTTCGCGCAATTTGCCGTCGGCGTCATCGGCATCCTCTTCATCACCAGCGAGTACGCCTCGGGTTCCATTCGCACGACGCTCGCCGCCACGCCGCGCCGCGTCCAAGTGGTCGCCGCCAAACTGCTCGTGCTCGTCAGCGTCACGGTGGTGGTCGCCGAAGTCGTCGTCTTTGCAACCTTCCTCATGGGCCAGCGGATCTTTTCCGGTGTCGTGCCGACCGCCTCGCTTTCCAGCGGATCCGTTTTCCGATCGGTGGCACTGGGCGGGATCTATCTCACCCTGTTGGCCGTACTCGGATTCGGCCTCGGCCTGATCCTTCGCCAACAGTCCGCCGCGATCAGCGTTTTCACGTCCCTCCTGTTGATCGTCCCCATCGTGATCTTCGTCCTGCCCCAGAGCTGGCAAACCTCGATCTCCCGGTACGAACCCTCGGCGCTCGGGCACGCCATGATGTCCGTCACACCGCCGCTCGATATGTTCGGTGCTTGGACCGCGACCCTGCTGCTCATCGTCTACGTCGCCATCGTGCTCGTGATCGGTGTGGCGTTGCTGCTGCGGCGCGACGCGTAACGGTAGGGTTTTCCACGTGGACCTCCAGGTGGCGATGCGAACGACGGGAGCCGTACGGGAGTTCACCGACGAGCCCGTCGCGGACGCAACGATCGAGTCGATACTCGACGTCGCGCGCTTCGCCCCGTCGGGCGGCAACCGTCAGTCGTGGCGGGTCATCGTCGTCCACGATTCGCGCACTCGCCAACTCGTTCGCGACGTCTACTTGAACGCGTGGCACGACTACGTCGCCCACGTCCTCGCGGGCGTCGTGCCCTTCTCCCCCTTGGCCTCCGAATCGGACCGGTCCGCGGCACAGGCGAGGTACGCCGACGCCGTGGCGGCGTCCCGACCCGACGGGTTCGCCGAAACGTTGGACACGGTGCCGGTCATGCTCGTTGTCTGCGCCGATTTGACGGTGCTCGCCGCGACCGACCGAGACCTTGGTCGCTACCAGTTCATCGGCGGCGCGTCAATCTACCCCTTCGTTTGGAATATCCTCCTCGCCGCTCGAGACCACGACCTCGGCGGGGTCATGACGACGGTCGCCGTGCGAAACGAACCCGATCTCCTGACGTTGTTACGGATCCCCCCCACGTTCGCGGTTGCCGCGATCGTCGTACTCGGTCACCCGAAACGAAGGCTCACCACATTGACCCGTCGTCGCGTCTCGGAGTTCGCCACCGTTGACGCCTTCGACGGACCCGAGTTACACGTCGCCGAGTAGTTCCTCGGTGTCTTGCCCGAGCCGACGCGGGCCCCGACGGATTGGCGGACGTCGACCATCGACGAGCAGCGGTGACCGCATGGCGTGAGTCGGACCGGCCGGGGTGTCCATGATCCCCACGAAGTCGCCATCGACGATTTGGGGCTGGGCGAACGCGCCCGCGACGTCGAATATGGGTCCGTGCGGGATCCCGGACGCCGAGAGATGTTCCAGCCAATAGTCCGTCGACCGCTTCGAGAAGATGGTGTCCAACACGGCGCGCAACTCGGCGAGGTCGGCGACCCGAGCGGCGTTCGTCGCCCATTCAACGCGCGACCGTAAGGCGGCGTCGCCGAGAACGGAGACCAGTCGCTCGTACTGGCCGTCCGTGCCGACCGCCAGCAAGACGTACCCGTCGGCGGTCGCCACCGGGCCGTACGGGGCGATACTCGGGTGGTCGTTCCCGAGTCGCGTCGGATTGACCCCCGCCGACAGGAATCCCTGGGCCTGATTGATCAACGCCGACATCGTGGATTCGAGCAGCGGGGCTTCGAACCGTCGAGCCTCTCGTCCGGTCGCTCGGGCGTAGAGACCAGTCATGAGCCCGACCGTGGCGTACAGCCCCGTCACCACGTCGGCCAGTGGCGAACCAACCTTGGTGGGTTGACCGTCGGCGCGACCGGTAACCCCCATCAGCCCAGATCTCGCCTGGGCGAGTAGGTCGAACGAAGGCTGTGCGGCCACCGGACCGCCGGACGTCGCGGGCGTGACGCTGACCCACACGCAGTCGGGATTGGCGTCGCGCAGGCGTTGGATCTGCAGCGTCGCCAGTTGGTTCGGCAGGTAGTTCTCGACGACCGCGTCCGCTTGACGTACCAGATCCATGACCGCCGCGAAGTGTGAGGGGTCTCGCAGATCCGCCACCACGTTTCGGCGATGGCGGTTCACGGCCAAGTAGTACGTCGCATCATCGCCCAAGCGCGGCGGGGCGAGGGCCCGGACCGGGTCGCCGTCGGGGCCTTCGACTTTCACCACGTCAGCGCCGAGGTCGCCGGCGATCATCGCACAGAGGGGTCCGGCGAGCACCCGCGAGAAATCGAGGACGCGTATCCCCTCGAGCGGGAGCCCGGTTCCAACGTTCGACTCGTGGATCTCCCAGCGCACTACAGCACTTTCGACAAGAAATTCTTCAGTCGCTCCGACGACGGCGCGCTCAGTACTTGACGCGGATCGCCCGACTCCTCGATGATGCCGCGATCGAGGAAGTAGACCGTGTCGGCGACCTCTCGGGCGAAACCCATCTCGTGGGTGACCACGATCATGGTCATGCCGCTTCGGGCGAGGTCCTTCATCACGTCGAGCACCTCGCCAACCAGTTCGGGGTCGAGCGCTGAAGTGGGCTCGTCGAAGAGCATCAACTTCGGCTCCATCGCCAACGCCCGGGCGATAGCGACGCGTTGCTGCTGACCTCCGGAGAGTTGACTGGGGTAGTTCTTCTCCTTGGCCTCGAGTCCCACTCGCGCGAGCAACTCTCGAGCTCGGGTCGCGGCGGCGTCGGGTGCGACGTTCTTGACCTTCACCTGACCGATTGTCACGTTGTCGAGCACGGTGAGGTGCTGGAACAGATTAAATCGTTGGAAGACCATACCGATGCGCGATCGTTCGACGCAGATCTGCTTGTCACTGCGCTCGTACAACTTGCCGTCGCGCGCTTCGTACCCCACCAACTGGCCGTCGACCAGCAGCTCACCCGCGTCGTGCTTCTCCAGGTGGTTGATGCATCGCAGCAACGTGCTCTTGCCGGAACCTGACGGTCCGATCAGACACGTGACCTCGCCCCGGTTGACGGTGAGGTCCACCCCCTTCAACACTTCGACGCCGGCGTAGTGCTTGCAGACGGCGCGCGCCTCTACCATCGGTGTCGTCACGTGGACACCTCCCGGGTCATCGCCGGTCGCGGCGTGCGGAACTTCGAGCCGATTCCCTTCAGGTCGTGGCGCAGTCGGGCGATCGGGGTGGGCGGTGGCGTGCGCTGGGCGCCGCGCGCGAAGTGGCGCTCCAGGTAGAACTGACCAATGGAGAGCACCGTCGTGATGATGAGGTACCAGATGCTCGCCGTGATGAGCAGGGGCATGACCTCGTAGTTCGCGGCGTAGATGTTCTGCGCCGCGCCGAGCACTTCGACGACCGAGATGGCGCTCGCCAGCGACGTCGTCTTGAGCATCGAGATGACCTCGTTACCCGTCGGCGGAATGATGACCCTCATCGCCTGGGGCAACACGACGAGTCGCAGGGTCTGGCCACGAGTCATACCCAGCGAGCTGGCCGCCTCGATCTGACCTTCGTCAACGGCGATGAGGCCCGAGCGGGCGATCTCGGACATGTACGCGCCCTCATTGAGTCCCAGACCAATCAGGGCGGCCCGAAACGGAGTGAAGAGTGCGACGGTATTGATGTGGAGGAAGGCCACGTTCAGGAATGGGAGGCCGATCGACATCGACTGGTAGATCGCCGAGATGTTGAACCAGAAGAGCAATTGGACGTACACCGGGGTCCCGCGGAAGAACCAGGTGTAGCTCCACGCCGTCGACGAAAGCAGCCGGTTGGGCGAGAGGCGCATGACGGCGATCGTGATCCCGAGCACGATACCGATGATCATCGCCAGAATCGTCAGTTCGACGGTCAGGAGCAACCCGTGCAGGATCTCAGACGTCGTGAAGTAGTGGAAGACGATGTTCCAACTGAAGCGCCAGTTCACGACGTTGTGGCAAGTACGTAGGCCGTTGACGGTGTGGCACGAGGTCTGACCGTTCGGGACCTTCGATAACAGGGTGTGGACCAACATGGCCACCACCACGATCATCACCGCGCCGGCGATCCACCGTCCGACGTGACGGACGGGGACGACCTTCACTGCGCCGCCCCCGTCCGAAGTCATGATTACGTTTCTAACACAACCGACTTAACGAGTAGTGCCCTACGACGTCGCCCCGTTGAGCTGGATCCGACCGACCGGCAAGGCTCCCGCCTGGACGCCGTACCCGGCGAGAATCGCGTGGTACGTCCCGTTGGCGATCAGCACTTTCAACGCCGCCTGAATCGCCTTGGCCAGCCCGAGGCCAGTCGCGGTCTTCGGCGTCGCAATGCCGTACGGCGCAACGTTCACGGCCTTGCCGACGTTCTTGAACGCCCCCTTGGACGTGGCGACGATGTAGCCGGCGATCTGGCTATCCGCGAAGCCGAACTGGACGTGTCCCGAAGAGACCGCCACGTTGGCTTCGGTCTGCGTCGAGAACGTCAGGACGCTGAGCTTCTTGTTCGCCGGGCAGTGCTTGGCCGCGGTCTGGGCATCAGTCTGCTCGACCGTACCGGTCTCGACCGCGACGCTGTGACCACAGAAACTGGCCAGTCCAGCGAAGCCGAGCTTCGTCGTCGACTTGGCGTAGACGCCTTCGCCCGCTTGGAAGTAGTCAACGAAGTTGACCTGGGCCTGGCGCGCTTTGGTGTCGGTGAACGACGAGTTACCGATGACGTAGTGACCCGACTTGATACCGGCGATGATGTTGTCGAAGGTGACGTTGTTCTCGTTGACCCTCAAACCGAGTGTCTTCGCGATCGCGTTGATCAAGTTGACGTCGAACCCAACCATCTTCGTCCCACTCATGTACTCGTCGGGCGCGTAGGTAGCGTCCGTCGCGACCTGCAGTACTTTGCCCTTGTAGGCCGCCGGAACCAACTTCGCCGCTGCGGCATTGTAGGTACCCGTGGTCGACGACGCCCCCGCGACCGTGCTCGAGGCCAGAACGAGCGTCGCGACGCCCGCAGTGACCAGTGCTTGACGCACGCGTGAAATCCGCTGCATGAAATCTCCCTCACTGTTTACGCCGTTGTGACGCAATCGTCATTGATACCAGATGGGCCCACGCCACGGGGGTCACCACCCGTTCACGGACCCGTTAATTCAACCAATCGGGCCGTCTAAATTCGATGGTCGCGACCCGGATACCTGATGGGGGCCGGTGCGGCCTCCCGCTCCCTGGCGAAACCTTCAGCGATCACCGACCGCGACGGGCCATCGACCACGACGCTCGGCACCGAGCATCATGTCCGTGTAGTCACGCCCCAGGTGCTCCTGACGCCACACCAACTGCTCTCGGGCGGCCGCCGCGATCCGGTCTGGGTCGAGACAGGGCGTGCGCCAGGTCGGGTCTGACGCCAGGTCGTAGCAGCGAAAGCTGCCATCGCTGAACTGCACGTAGGCCACCTCGGTGCCCACCGACACCGCCAGGTTCCGTCGACTCAAGGTCCGGTCGTAGGGCCATTGGCCCACCCCACTGCCGAGGAAGAGATACCGATAGTCCCATTCGTAGTGTGCGGCCTCGCGCCACTCGACCTCGAGGCCATCCAGTAATGGGGTCAACGACCGGCCGTCGCATTGGGCCGGCGCCGTGACCCCGAGCGCGTCGGCGAGGGTCACCAGTACGTCGACGTTTTCGGTGAAGTGATCGACCGTCGTACCCGCAAGCGGACGTCGGGGATCTCGCCACAGACCAATGATGTGATAGCTCTGCGGAAAGAATCCAGACCTCCTTGCGTAAGCACAAAGTCGCTGCAAAGCCTCACGTCTCTTTGACGGAGTAGACGAGGGTCAGATCGGTCCCTGGGTAGAGGGTCTGA
>LMAD01000023.1 GCA_001443545.1 Acidimicrobiaceae bacterium RAAP-2 | reverse complement strand
AGCAACTACGTCGCGAGCCAAGAGGACTGGGAACTGGTGTCCACCTTCACCGACCAGATGTCAGGCGCGAAGCTAGAGCGCCCCGGACTCAACGGTGCGCTTCGCGCCGCGAAGGCCAGAAAGTTCGATCTCCTGCTCGTCTATCGTGTGGACCGACTGTCGCGCAGCGTGCGCGGGCTCGCCGAGATACTCGAAACCCTCGACGGGGTGAACGTGGGCTTTCGCTCGGCGACCGAACCCTTCGACACCACGTCACCGGCTGGTCGCATGATGGTTCAGATGCTCGGCGTCTTCGCCGAGTTCGAGCGCGCCACGATCATCGACCGCGTAATCGCGGGCATGGACCGCAAGGCGAGCCTCGGTGGCTGGTGTGGCGGCGTCGCCCCCTACGGCTACCGCGCGGTGAAGGGCGAGGGTCGTCTCAGCGTGGACGAGTCCGAGGCACCGCTCGTGCCGGTGCTCTTCGACCTCTACGCCAACCAGCACCTCGGCAGTCACGCCATCGCCAACTGGCTGAACGCGGCGGGCCTCGTGACCCGCTCGGGCAAGTCCTGGTCCTTCAAGTCGGTCCTCACGGTGCTGCGCAGTCGGGTCTACCTCGGCCAGGTCCGCTACCGCGACGGGTGGTGCGACGGTAGTCATCCAGCCCTCGTCGACGAAGAACTCTTCGACGCGGCGCAGGTGATCCTCGACGAGCGCGCAGAAGACAGCGCCAAGCGCGCCACCAACGCCTCGGACTACCTGCTCACCGGACTCGTGGTCTGCAACAACTGCGGCCAGCGCTTCAGTGGCACGCGAGCGACCGGTCGCAACGAGACCTATCGCTATTACACCTGCGGTTCGCGCCAGCGCTACGGCACCAAGACCTGTAACGCTGACCGGCTGCCCGCCGAGGTGCTCGATAGCGCCATCATCGAGTCGCTCCTCGCCGCCTACGAGGACTCGGACCTCTTTCGCGCTGCCGTTGGCGAAGCACAGCACCAAGCCCGCGATGGTCATTCGCGTCACGACGACGAACTCCTGGCCGTCTCTAATGAACTCGCGAAGGTCGACGCCAGCGTTGATCGCTATCTTCGAGCCTTCGAGTCGGGTTCCATGCCCGAAGCACTCTGCGGCGAACGAGTGAAGGAACTCGCCACTCGCGCCACCGTTCTTCGAGCCCGCCGCGAAGAACTGAACGAGGAGATGGAACAGGCCGACATCACGTGTGCGTCGCCCGAGGAACTCGCGACACTGCGCGACCGAGTGAACGAGGCCATCGCCGAAGGCTCACCAGCCGTGGTTAAATCACTCCTACAAGCCCTCATCCACGAAATTCGTGTAGACAGCCGCAACGCCATTCAGCCCGTCTTTCGCGTGCCTTTGGCTGGCGACGCCATGGCGGGCGATGCGGTTCGCGCACCGTCCCGGTCGGTGGAGGTAAGGGGATTCGAACCCCTGACCTCTTGACTGCCAGTCAAGCGCTCTACCAACTGAGCTATACCCCCAACGGTCAGATAATCGTAGCAGTTCGTCGATTGCTCATTGACTGACGATGGCGTCGGCACATTCCGTCACGTGGGAGAGAAAGGGGGAGTGATCGCTGGCCAGGTCAATCGACGTGTGGCACACCTCGGCCATCAATGTTTGGAGCGACGGGTCGATCGCGCGGTCCTTCGTGCACCTGATGTAGTGACGGGTCACGTTGGCGTCGGGCGTGATTCGTCTCGAGCGGAAACTAGCCAGGGTTTGGGTGCCGAGTCGGGCGACGGCGTCGCTGGCCACGCGATCGTCACAGTCGCCGTAGAGCGCTCTGGCAACCTTCAATGGGTCGAGACGCAGTCGGGCCCCGTCTACCACCATCGCGGCGTCTAAATCGGTACGAATACCGCCGAGACGCGAGACGTCGGTGGCGCTCTGAGCAACCGCCGGTATCAGGGCGGCGATGAAGACCAGACCGGCGACGTTGGTCAATCGACCGCTCGCCTCGGCGATGACCGCGCCGGCGTAACTGTGTCCGACGAGCACCACCGGCCCTTCGTCCTCCGCGACGGTGCGGACGGCTTCGACGTCAGATTCAAGATCGCTGGTGCCGTCGCCGAGGTCGTGCGCACTCGGTAGGTCGAGGGTACGCCACACGACCCCGCGTCGGTCGAACTCGTTGGTCAGTAATCGCCACGACCAGGCACCGTGCCAGGCGCCGTGGACGAGGACGTAGGTTGGTTCGGTCATGGTGGCCTCGACTTTCACCACGAGGTTAGGCTCGTCGCTCCCTAGAATGTCGAGATGGCCCGCCCCTTTGACGTCCGATCTGTAGAAGCCAAGTGGCAAGAACGTTGGCGACTCGAGGGCACCTACGACGTTGACAACGACGATCCGCGGGAACGGTACTACGCCCTGTGCATGTACCCGTATCCGTCGGGGGCCGCGCACCAGGGACACGTGCGCAACTACACCTTCGGTGACCTCGTGGTTCGCTACCAGACGATGCGGGGCAAGGCGGTCCTCTCGCCGTTCGGCTTCGACTCGTTCGGCTTGCCGGCCGAAAACGCCGCCATCAAGGCCGGTAGCCACCCGCGCATCTTCACGGAAGCCCGGATGGCGGAGTTGAAACGTTCGGTTCAGCGGCTCGGCGCCGTCTACGACTGGCGCCGCGAGGTCATGAGCCACGATCCGCAGTACATGAAGTACTCGCAGATGATCTTCCTCGCCTTCCTACGGGCCGGACTCGCGTACCGGGCCGAAGCACCGGTGAACTGGTGCCCGGGGTGCGCGACGGTGCTCGCCAACGAACAAGTGCTCGCCGACGGGACCTGTGAGCGCTCCGGTGACGTCGTCGAGCGCCGAAACCTCGAGCAGTGGTTCTTCAAGATCACCGCGTACGCCGATGAACTTCTCACCGACCTCGACACCCTCGAGTGGCCCGAGCGGGTCAAGACCATGCAACGAAATTGGATCGGACGCAGTGAAGGCGTCGAATTCGACCTCGTCGTCGCGGATGACCCATCGCTGGCGGTGCGCGTGTTCACGACGCGTCCGGACACCGGATTCGGAATCACGTACGCGGTCGTGGCGCCTGAACACCCGATGCTCGACGAGCTGACGACCGACGAGCAACGCAGCGCCGTCGCTGATTTGGTGGCGCGGGCGACCTCGGCGAGCGAGGTTGAGCGAACGGCGTCTTCGGACAGCGGGGTGGGTCTGACCAAGCGCGGTGCATTCACCGGACGCTACGTGGTGAATCCGTTCACCGGAAACGCCGTGCCGATCTACGTCGCGGACTACGTGCTCGGCACGTATGGCACCGGCGCGATCATGGCCGTTCCGGGCGAAGACGAACGAGACCTCGCCTTCGCGCGAGCCTACGGACTCCCGGTGATCCAGACGGTGGAGCGACCGGAGGGGGCCGGTGACGGGGCCTACGTCGGTGAAGGGCGTCACGTCAACTCGGGCTTTCTCGATGGAATGTCCGTCGCCGAGGCGAAGCCTGCGGCGACGTCGTTCCTCACGGAGCGGGCGCGCGGCGTGGTCACCGTCAACTACCGTCTGCGTGACTGGTTGGTATCGCGCCAACGATTCTGGGGCTGTCCAATCCCAGTCGTCTACTGCGATGTGTGTGGCGTCGTGCCCGTCCCCGAGGAGCAGTTGCCGATCGTCGCGCCCGACGACGTGGTAATGGATCGAAACGGCCAATCACCGCTCGCGACCCACGCGGCGTTTCGAGACACCACCTGCCCGGTCTGCGGGGGACCGGCTCGTCGTGAGGCCGACACGATGGACACCTTCACCGATTCGTCGTGGTACTTCTTGCGCTACACCGATCCGTTCACGCCGAACCGCCCCTTCGACCCCGTCGAAGCAGCCAAGTGGATGCCCGTCGACCAGTACATCGGTGGAATCGAACACGCAATATTGCACTTGCTCTACGCCCGTTTCTATCTCAAGGCGCTCGTCGATATCGGTCTGGCCCCCGGCTTGGTGCGCGAGCCGTTCACCCGACTCTTCACGCAGGGCATGATCCGTCTCGACGGGTCAAAGATGTCCAAGTCGAAGGGGAACCTGATCGCCCCCGAGCAGTACTTCGACCGAGTCGGCGCCGACGCGCTTCGGGTCTTTCACCTCTTCGTCGGCCCACCGGCCGATGACGTTGACTGGACGTCGCAGACCGACGACGTAATCGAGGGTTGCGCACGATTCCTGGACCGCATCTATCGGCTCGCGCTCGACCCGAACCTGGTCGATCGGCCACGCGACGACGCGCGCGATCGCCCCATCGAGCAGGCCGTTCACCGAACTATCAATCGAGTCACCGCTGACCTTGATCGGTGGAGTTACAACACGGCGGTGGCGGCCGTGATGGAGCTCTTGAACACGGTCTCGAAATGGGCTCATGACGAGGGCGTCGACCGCGCAGTTTTCGATGAGGCGATCGACGTGATCGTGCGCGTGATCGCACCGATAGCCCCGCACGTCGCGGCCGAACTGTGGGAGATTCGTCACCCGGGCGAACCATCGGTCCACGCCCAGGCGTGGCCCGTCGCCGACTCGGGTCTGGTTCTCGAAGAGACGGTCACCATGGTGGTGCAGGTGAACGGCAAGGTCCGAGCGCGACTCGAGGTCCGAGTCGACCTCAGCGACGAGGCGGCGATTGCCGCCGCGCTCGCCGACGAGACCGTGCGCGAGTACCTCGGTGGCGTCACACCGACGCGTATCGTCGCGCGGGCACCTCGACTGGTCAACATCATTCCCTGATGGTCGCCCGCACGACTTCGCGCAACACGGTCGTCATCGAACCGCCCCGGTTCGATCGGCCCGAGGTAGAGATCCGAGCGTCGACGAGACGGACGAAGACGGGTTCGGCCCACTGGTCGGGCAGTCGCATCGTGGTGCAGATACCGGCTCGACTTCGCGGCCGTGAGCGGACGGACTTCGTCGACGACCTTGTCCAACGGCTCGTCACGCACCGTCCCCAGAACGCGGCGGGTGACGCGTCGCTCGAGGAGCGGTGCCGGGTCCTCGCCGAGCTCTACACCGATGCCGTGATGCCGTCCTCGGTGCGTTGGGTATCCAATCAGCGCGCTCGCTGGGCCTCGTGTTCGCCCGCGACCCGCGAGATCCGCGTGAGCAGTCGCCTTCGCCAGTGTCCCGAGTGGGTGATTGACGCCGTGCTGGTCCACGAGCTCGCGCACCTCCACGAAGTCGACCACTGCGCCGCCTTCTACGAGATCGCCGAACGGCACCCGCGCCAGCGAGACGCGACCGTGTTCCTTGAGGGGTACGCCCTCGGACTCGGTCTGGCCGTCGAGGACGGCGACGTCGATCAGTCGGGGCTTTAGTCGGCTTCGCCGCGCAGGAACCGTTCGAGTTCAGCGGCGAGCTCGTCGCCGCTCGGGAGTTCTTCGACCGGGCGCCCTTCGTCGGCGTCGACTGCTTCCTCCAACTGTTCGACCATCGAACCATGTTCCGGATTGTTCGTGATCAGGTCATCGACTCGTTGGCGCGCCTCGTCGGCTGAGGCTCGTAGTTCGCTGGCGTCCAGCGTCAGACCGCTGACGCGCGCCAGACCATCGATCAGGGCCGCCGCCGCCTGGGGGTACGACATTGACGCGACGTAGTGGGGCACGCGCGCCCAGATGGTGATCACGTCCATATCGACTTCGGCGAAGCCGAGCTCGAGTGCCGCCGAAATTCCGGCGGGAACCTCGATCTCGCCGGCCATCGTGCCCACCACGGTGAGCAGCTGCGCGCTTTGGGCGGGCGCGGTACCGATCACGCGCACCGGACGGGTGTGTGGCGTCGGTGCCGGGAAGGAACCGAGGCTGACGGTGAGTCGCACGTCGAATCGGCCGGCCGAGTCGGTCACGACGTCGACGAAGTCGCTCCAGTGGAAGTCGGGTTCGGGGCCCACCAAGAAGAGCATGTCCGCGCCGTCACCGTCACGTCCGTAACGCAGCTGAATTTCGGGCCACGTCAGCTCGGTGGTGACGCCGTCGATGATCCGCACGACGGGTCGTCGGGCCCGTTGGTCGATGAAGTACTCGGTATCGAAGGTCGCCAAGACCTCGGTCTCGATGGTGGAGAGGAGCGTGGACATGGCCGTGCTCGCGCCGAGACCGGCGTCGATCCACCCTTCGAGCCCAATGACGAGGACCGGTTCGTTCAGCACCGGGTCCGCCAGGAAGATGATGCGGTCGTAGATTTCGTCGTCCATTACTGCTCCAGTATCTGGCGGGCAAGGCCCGCCAGCGTTGCGATGTGCGTCGGGAAATCGGCGACGCTGCCCTGGTCCCCCGCAGTCGCACCGGCGCGATACCGCGCGTAGACGCCCTGCAGGATGCAGGCCAACTTCCAATATCCGAACGATTGATAGTAGGCGACTTCGCTCAGGTCCAACGTCGAGTGCCGCCCGTAGGCTTCGAGGACTTCGGCGCGCGTCGCGAAGCCGGGAGCGGTCGTCGGTGCGGCGCCGAGCAGGGCGGCTATCTCGTCCGAGGGTTCAGCCCAGTACACCAGTAGCAATCCGACGTCGGCGAGGGGGTCGCCCAGCGTGCAGATCTCCCAGTCGAGAATCGCCGTGACCGACCCCGCCCGGTCGAGCACCGTGTTATCGAGTCGGTAATCACCGTGCACGATCGACGTGCGCTGCTGGGTGGGGATGCGAGCGGCCAAGCGATCGCCGACGTCCTCAATCAGTCGATGGTGGTCGACGCCGTCGACGCGCATCTGTTCGTACTGCGTGCGCCAACGACGGAGCTGGCGCTCGACGTAACCGTCGTGGCGGGCGAGATTGCCCAGTCCAGCTCGATCAGGGTCGACGTCGTGAAGGCGCGCCAACGTTGCGGCGAGGTGCTCGCCAATCGTGGCCCGAGTCGCCTCCTCGAACGCGACCTCGGCCTGGGCGCGGTCGCGCAGGATGATCCCCTCAACGAACTCCATCACGTAGAAGGGACTGGTGTTGACCGCGGTATCGGTGCACAAGCCGAGCGGTCGCGCGACGGGGACACCCAGCGGTTCGAGCGCCGCGATCACCGTGTGCTCGCGCACCATGTCGTGCGCGGTGGGTAGGACGTGGCTGACGGGTGGGCGCCGTAAAGCGACGGCACGGTGGGCGGCGTCGGTCACTCGGAAGGTGAGGTTGGACCGTCCGCCGGCGATCAGTTCGAAACGCAATGGCGCCACCAAGCCGACGTGGCGGACCAGCCAGTCGGTCACCGGTTCGACGTCGATTCCCGTAATCGTCTCCATAGCCGAGGAGGCTAACAGCGAGTGAGGACGGGTGAGAACGCACTCGCCGGTAGGCTGAAAACGTGAATAACGCAACCGACGCCACGTTTACCGCCAAGGTATTGGACCGCTCCGCGACCTTACCCGTCGTGGTCGACCTCTGGGCTGCCTGGTGCGGTCCCTGTCGGGTCCTGACGCCCATCCTCGAGAAGGTGGTGGAGGAGAGTGGGGGGGCGGTCGATCTGGTCGCCGTCGACGTCGACAAGAACCCCCGTACCGCACAGGCCTTCGGGGTCCAGTCGATCCCGTCGGTGTTCGCCTTCAAGGACGGCAAGGTCGTCGACTCGTTCATCGGGGCTCGAAGCGAACGCGCGGTGCGGAAGTTCGTCGAGAAGTTGGCCCGTCGATAGCGGAGTCGGATGGCACCGAAATCGAGTGCCGGTAGGATTCAGCCGTGACCGATGTAACCGACGCGACTTTCAGTACGGCCGTTATCGAGCGATCCAAGACGGTGCCGGTGGTGGTGGACCTGTGGGCCACCTGGTGCGGGCCGTGCCGCACCTTGACCCCGACGCTCGAAAAGGTGATCGGCGAGACCAACGGTGCCGTCGAACTCGTCAAGGTCGACGTCGACGCGAATCCCCGCACCGCCCAGGCCTTCGGGGTCCAGTCAATCCCGTCGGTCTTCGCCCTCAAGGACGGCAAGGTCGTCGAGTCCTTCGTGGGGGCATTGCCCGAGCACGCCGTGCGCGACTGGGTGAAGAAGTTCGCGCCCGACGCCTCACCGATCGATCAACTCCTGGCCGCGGGGGACGAACCGTCGCTGCGCCGGGCCCGTGAGCTCGACCCGTTGAACCCGGAGGTGGCGGTGGCGTTGGGTGAGCTGCTGCGCGTCAACGATCGACTCGACGAGGCCGAAGCCATGCTCGAGCCACTGGCGTCGCAGGTCTCGGTTAAGACCGTGCTCGCCCGGATCCGGCTCCAGCGCAGCGGCGTGCGGCTCGACGGTGACGTCGACCTCACTCTTGAGCATCTGCTCGAGCAGGCGGTGACCACGCCGTCCGCGCGCGAGAGCCTGTTGGAGCTACTCGATGCGTTGGGTCCCGACGACCCACGGTACGTCGGCTATCGGCGGCGTTTGGCCAGCCGCCTGTACTAGTGCGGTTGTTCCGGCCCGATCGCAGCATTGAACTGGCGATGGGTGCTCGAACGTACGACGTGACGACGCGCGCCCTCGTGATGGGAATCTTGAATCGAACGCGTGACTCCTTCTACGCTCCGGCGGCGACCTTCGACCTCGATGCGCTGCTCGAGCGGGCCGACCAATTGGTCCGTGACGGGGCCGACGTGCTCGACATCGGCGGAGTGAAGGCGGGACCCGGTGACGAGGTCACCGAGACGGAAGAGCTGGAGCGGGTGGTGCCGGTCGTGAGCGAGTTACGCCACCGCTTCGACGTCGCCATCAGTATTGACACCTGGCGTGCGTCAGTGGCGGCGGCCTGTTTCCAAGAGGGCGCGACCGTCGGCAACGACATCAGCGGGTTCGCCGACGCCGACTACTTGGCGGTCGCGGCGAAAGCGGGCGCGACCGTCGTGGCGACGCACATCCGACTGCGGCCCCGAGTCGCCGACCCGACTCCGCACTACGACGACGTCACCGTGACGGTGCGCGACTTCTTGATCGAGCGACGCCAGTGGGCGCTCGACGCGGGAATCGAGGCCAGCCGAATCGTGCTCGACGCGGGGCTGGACCTGGGCAAGACCGCCGCTCACTCACTTCAACTGCTGCGAGACTCGGCGACCCTGGCCGAACTCGGTTCGCCGCTTTTGCTTTCGGCGTCGAACAAGACGTTCCTCGGCGTGCTCTTCGACCTCCCCGTCACGGACCGGCGCAATCCCTCGGTGGCCGCCACGGCCTCGGGCATCGCGGCCGGATGCCGCGTACTGCGGGTCCACGACGTGGCGGGCGGTGTTCGGGTGCGTGACGCACTCGCCCGGATTCTCGAGGACGCGTGAGCTCGTCGATTTGCGTCGTCGGCGCGGACGCCACCATGGTCTACGACTCGTTGCACAACGTCGTGGAGACCGCGCTCGGTTCGCTCGACCCGAAGGTCGCGCTGGAGGACTTCACCTCGCGAGACTCGACCGCTGGCGAGGCGGGGATCGGACGGCTGCTCGACGCGCTCTACACCCCGGCCATGCTGGTCGAGCGACGGGTCGTCGTCGTGCGCGATGCGCAGTTCTTGACGGCCGAGGAACTCGCCCCGGTACTCGCGTGGATGGCGGCCCCCACCCCCGCGACGGTGCTCGTCGTCGCCGTCGTTGGGGCCAAGTCGAACAAGTTGGTGAAGGCGGCCGACGAGGTCGTCGACGTGAACGTGGGCAGCCGAGCGGCCGATCGGCAGGGCTTCGTCGCGAGCAAGTTCGAGGAGTACCGCGTGTCGGTCGATCGAAGCGTGGTCCAGCAAGTCGTGGACCGGGTCGGTGACGACCTCGCGCGCGTCGACGCACTGGCGCGAACGCTTCACACGATCTTCGGAACGTCGCCGCTGACTTTCGCCCACGTGGAGCCCTATCTGGGCGACGCGGGTGGCGTACCCGAGTGGGACCTAACTGACGCGATCGACGCCGGAGACGCGACGCGGGCAATCACGACGGCGCGACGAATGCTCGATTCCAAGGGGCGAGCCGGCCTGCAGATCGTGAACCTACTCCAACGTCACTTCTTACGGCTCGCCCGACTATCGGGGGCACCGGTGCGTGACGCGGACGAGGCTGCGGCACTCTTGGGTATCAAGACGTACCCGGCCGGCAAGGCGCTCGCGTCGGCGCGGCGACTCGGTGACGCGCGCCTGGTCGAGGCGGTTCACCTCATCGCGCGGGCCGATATGGACCTTAAGGGAGGAATAACCTTCGGCGGTCGTGACGACTCGTCGGCCGCGGACGTGACGGACCTGATGGTGATCGAAGTGCTCGTCGCGCGTCTCGCGCGACTGACGGCCAGCGCTCGGCGCTAGTTCGCGCTGGAACGCAGGGCGTTGAGTCGGCGCATGAGACCGCTCTTCTTGTTGGCGGCCTGGTTCTTGTGGATGATGCCCTTGGCGGCGGCCATGTCGATGCGCTTGACGGCGGTCTGGAGGGCCTGCGCCTCGTTTTCGGTGCCAACGGCGTTGACCGCGGACTTGACTCGGGTACGCAGCTCCGACTTGACGGCTTTGTTGCGCTCGCGCGCGACCACGTTCTGTTTGTTGCGCTTGATCTGGCTCTTGATGTTGGCCACGAAAACAACCTCGTTCGATAGCGGTGCCGTAGGTCCGGCGGGCTGAACAAGGTTAGCAGAGCCGACGCCCGCCTCGCTCAGCGGCGTCGGAGACGGGTAACCTTGCAGGACCGTGAGCTCCCCGACCGTACCCGTTGATTTCTCACGAATCCGGAACTTCTCCATCATCTCGCACGTGGATCACGGAAAATCGACCCTGTCGGACCGGATTCTGGAGATTACCGGTGCCGTCGACCCTCGGCTGATGCGCGCGCAGTACCTGGACTCGATGGACATCGAGCGCGAGCGCGGGATCACGATCAAGGCACAGAACGTTCGGGTGCGGTTCGAGGATTACATCCTCCAATTGATCGACACCCCGGGCCACGTCGACTTCGGTTACGAGGTCTCGAGGTCGCTCGCCGCTTGTGAAGGCGCGATTTTGCTCGTCGATGCGAGTCAGGGAATCCAAGCGCAGACCCTGGCCAACTGTTACCAGGCGATCGAGCACAACCTCGAGATCGTCGCGGTGCTCAACAAGATCGACCTACCCGCCGCCGATCCCGAGCGCTGCAAGGACGAGCTCGAACGGGTACTCGGACTACCGAGTGACGAGGTACTGTCGATCTCGGCCAAGACCGGCGAGGGGGTCGCGGAACTGCTGCGCGCCGTCATCGCCCGGATTCCGGCTCCGAGCGGGGATCCCGACGCGCCGCTACGGGCGCTGGTCTTTGATTCCTACTACGACCAGTATCGCGGCGTCATCAGTTCAATCCGCGTCGTCGACGGGACGTTGCGCGATCACGTCAAGGTGCGCATGATGCAGGCCGCGGCTAATCACGAGATCGAAGAGATTGGTGTGCGCACCCCGGACCTGCTGGCGGTCAAGCAACTAGGCCCCGGCGAGGTCGGCTACCTCGTCGCCGGCATCAAGGACGTGGCCGGCGCTCGATCGGGTGAAACGGTCACCGAAGCGGCTCGGCCCGCGACGACGGCGCTCGACGGTTACCGCGACCCCAAGCCCATGGTGTTCTGCGGCATCTACCCGATCGACGGCGACGATCTGCCCGACCTGCGCGACTCACTCGACAAATTGAAGTTGAACGACGCCTCGATCACCTTCGAGCCGGAGTCGAGCCACGCCCTGGGCTTCGGGTTCCGGTGTGGCTTCTTGGGACTCTTGCATATGGAGATCGTGCGCGAACGCCTCGAACGCGAGTTCAATCTCGCCCTGATCGCGACGGCCCCGTCCGTGGTCTACCGGGCGTTTCTCACCGACGGTTCCGAAGTCGATATCGATAATCCGACCGACCTGCCCGACCCGAGTCGACTCGACCACATCGACGAACCGATGTTGGATATCTCGATCCTCACCCCCTCGGAGTACCTCGGGACCGTGATGGACCTCTGCCAGTCGCGGCGCGCCGAGATGAAGAAGATGGACTACCTCTCGACGGAACGGGTGGAGCTGCGCTATTCGATCCCGTTGGCCGAAGTGGTCATCGACTTCTTCGACGCGCTCAAGAGTCGTACCAAGGGCTACGCGAGCCTCGACTACGAGGTCAGCGGTTACATCACGTCGTCGCTCGTGCGCGTCGACCTCTTGATCAACCACGAGCCCGTGGACGCGTTCTCGACCATCGTCCACAAGTCGAACGCCGACTACTACGGCCGACGCATGGCGGAGCGACTGCGCGAGCTCATCCCTCGTCAGATGTTCGACGTGCCGATTCAGGCCGCCATCGGCGGACGGGTGATCGCTCGCGAGACCGTGAAGGCTCGACGTAAAGACGTGCTCGCCAAGTGTTACGGCGGTGACATCACCCGGAAACGCAAATTGCTCGAGAAGCAGAAGGAAGGCAAGAAGCGCATGAAGAATCTGGGGCGCGTCGAAGTCCCCCAGGAGGCCTTCGTCGCCGCGCTCAAGCTGGAGGATTGACGATTGTCGGAGATTCGTTTAGCACTCGGTAGAATCGAGTGCTAATAAGGAGGAGTAGTGGCCCGACGCGCGATACGCCAACCAAGTCCCGCCGACGACCTCGATTCGCGTAAAGCACGGATTCTCGAGGCGGTGGTGCGAGAACACATCGACACCGCCCAGCCGGTGGGTTCGTCCTCGGTCGCGGCCACCAGTCACGTCGCCGTCTCGTCGGCGACCATCCGTTCCGAGATGGTCGCCCTCGAGCGCGAGGGCTACCTCGCCCAGCCCCATACCTCGGCCGGACGAGTACCGACCGACAAGGGCTATCGGTACTTCGTCGATCACCTGCAAGCGGGCGTCGTCGGCGAAGCGCAGCAGCAGCAGATCAAGGAATTCTTCGCCAACGTGCGTGGTGAGGTGGAGGACGTGCTCGCCCAAACCTCGACGTTGCTGAGCCGACTCACCAGCTACACGTCGGTGGTGGTCGGTACCGGTCACGCGGAGAGCGCGATTCTGTCGACGCAGTTGGTGAACCTCGACGCTCGTCATCAACTGCTGGTGACCGTCTTCGCCGATGGATCGGTGACCAAGCACAGCGTCCTGTCGACCTTCGACGTCAGTCACGTTGAAGTGGTCGAGGCGTCGCGACAGTTGAACGCGCTGTTGATCGGCACGGTGCTCGGCGCACGGGTCCAGGTCCCGTCGCGCACCGACCACGTAGCGACGCTGGTGCGCGAGGCCGTGGCGACGTTACACGCCGAGGCCCCGACGATTGACGGAGAGCAGGTCTTCATCGGCGGTTCGTCGAAGGTCGCTGAATCGTTTGACGGGGTTGAGACGGTTCGTCAGGTCTTGGCGATCCTCGAACAAGAGCTGTTGGTCGTGTCCCTCGTCCAAGACATCCTCGATCAGGGGCTCTCGGTCGCCATCGGGTCGGAGCACGGGTTCGAGCCCCTCGTTTCGTGCGCCGTTATCGTCGCGCCGGTGACGATCGACGGTCACCCGTCCGGGGCCATCGGGTTGCTCGGACCGACTCGAATGAAGTACAGCGAGGCGATGGCCGCCGCGCGGGCGGTCTCGGCCCAACTCACCCAACACTTCGATGGAGAAGACCGTGCCAACCACTGACCTGTACGAGATTCTCGGCGTTGACCGATCGGCGACCCAGGACGAGTTGAAGCGGGCCTATCGCAATCTGGCTCGCCAGCACCACCCCGACGCCAACCCCGACGATCCGGAGTCCGAGGCGCGTTTCAAAGACGTCTCGCAGGCGTACGAGATCCTCTCGGACCCCGAGCGACGCGCCAACTACGACCGGTTCGGCTCTGACGTCGGCGCGGGTGGGGGCGGGCCATTCGGCGCGGGATCGGTCCAGGACATCTTCGACATGTTCTTCGGTGGCATGGGTCACGCGCCGACGAGGCGGGGACCTCAGCCCGGACCGGACGCGGAAATCGCCGTCGAGATCACGCTCGACGAGGCGGCCTTCGGCGCGGCTAAGGAGATTACGGTTACCCTCCCGCAGCGGTGCGCGACGTGTTCGGGTAGTGGCAGCGCGCCGGGTACCGCGCCGGTGACGTGCGACGAGTGCGGAGGCGCCGGTGAGGTCCGTCGGGTTCGCAACTCCATCTTGGGTCAGATGGTCACGGCGACAGTCTGCCCACGCTGCAACGGCTTCGGTACCCGTATCGAGACGCCGTGTTCGGCGTGTCGCGGTGACGGTCGGACCCAGACGACCTCGACCCTGTCGATCCAGATTCCAGCCGGGGTGGAGGATGGCTCGACGATGCGTTTGGCCGATCGGGGACCGGCCGGTCCTCGCGGTGGCACGAACGGCCGACTGTTCGTGCACTTGCGCGTCGCGACCGACGAGCGTTTCGAACGGGCCGGCGACGACCTGCACCACGAGGCGCATATTGCCTTTACCCAAGCCGCGCTGGGCTCGACCATCGAGGTGCCGACGCTGCGCGAGGTGATCAGCATCGACGTCGTGCCGGGCAGCGCCACGGGGACTGTCCATCGCATTCGCCACGAGGGGGTGACGCACCTGCACGGACGGGGACGGGGGGATCTCTACGTCCACCTGGTCGTGGACGTGCCCACGGACCTCGACGAGACCTCAACCGCGCTCTTGCGAGAACTGGCCGAGCACCGTGGCGAGTCGGTATCAGTCGAGCCGGGCGGCTTCTTTCGCCGTCGCGCGAAACGGTGAGCGACGCCTTCGTGCGCCGCGTGGCCGCGCTCGGTCAGTTCCGCGTCGGTGACGTCGCCTCGCCCGCGTTGTCGCGCGACGACGATCACCATCTGCGGGCCGTCCTGCGCGCCAAGCTTGGCGAGGAGGTCGTGGTCACCGACGGCGTTGGTGAATGGGCCATGGCGGTCGTCGAAGTCGAGGGACTTCGACGAGTCACCGAAGTGGCGCACGAGCCGACACCGCCGACACGGACCTTGTACCTGGCGCCGCTGAAGGGTGATCGGAGTGAGTGGGCTGTCGTCAAGGCCGTGGAACTGGGCGTGACCACGGTGGTGCCCCTCCTCAGTGCCCGCGTCGCGGTGCGCTTTCGCGCCGAGGCGCGCGAGAAGGTCCTCGGGCGTTGGCGGCGACTGGCCAACGAGGCGAGCGCCCAGTCTCGACGCGTCCACTTCCCGATGATCGGCGAACCCCTCACGCCTCGAGAGATACCCGCGGACGTCGCCGTGGCTGATTTCGCCGGGGGAGCGACGTGGGCGGGCGTGTCGGCAGTGGCCATCGGCCCCGAGGGCGGGTGGGACGACGACGAATGGGACCAGGGACGCCGGCGACTCTCGCTCGGTCCGACGGTCCTGCGGGCCGAGACCGCGGCGGTCGCCGCCGCCACGCTGCTCGCATTTCACGGTTCCGACTGGGTGTTACCCCACGACCGTCGTCGGATGGGTAATGATGAGAGCAGTTATGACTGACTGTCTCTTCTGCAAAATCGTCGCCAAGGAGATTCCGTCCACCCCCGTCGCGGAGAGTGAGACGGCCTACGCGTTTTACGACGTCGCGCCCCAGGCGCCAGTCCACGTCCTGGTGATTCCGAAGCAGCACATCACCAGTGCCGACGAAGTCGCGTCGTCGCACGGTGGGGTGGTCGATGACTTGGTGATGTTGGCGCAGCGCGTGGTCGAGTCCGAGGGCATCCGCGAGAGCGGTTACCGCCTGGTGATCAACGTCGGCCCGGACGCCCAGATGACCGTCGCCCACCTGCACGTGCACGTCCTGGGAGGGCGTCGATTGGAGTGGCCACCCGGATGAACGTCGACGAGTCAGCCGATGAGGCGATGACCGCGACCACGTACGTGCGCAACACCAGTTTGCTAGCCGGACTACTGGGTCCTCGAGACGAGAATCTTCGCGTGATCGAACGGTCGTACCCCTCCTCGCGGATTGCCATCCGTGGCAATGAGATATCGGTGGTGGGCTCTGACGCCGCGAAGATCCTCCGACTGTTCGACGAACTGGTCCTGGTCCTCGAGAGCGGTCAGTCCCTGGACGCGATCAAGATCGCCCGGACCATCGACATGGTCGACGACGACCTGCGACCGAGCGAGGTGCTCGGGCACGAAGTGGTTCGAGCGGCCAAGGGCAAGCCAATCCGGCCGTCGACGGCCGGTCAGAAGCGCTACGCCGACGCCATCGATTCGTCAATCATCACGTTCGGTATCGGACCGGCGGGAACCGGCAAGAGCTACCTCGCCGTCGCGGCGGCCGTGCAGGCCCTGCACCGTCGGCAAGTGCAACGAATCGTCTTGACACGGCCGGCCGTCGAGGCCGGTGAACGGCTCGGTTTCTTACCCGGCGACCTCATGGCCAAGGTCGACCCGTACCTTCGACCGCTCTACGACGCGCTGTTCGACATGGTCGGGCCCGACGGTGCCCAGCGGTTAATCGCGAACGGCACCATCGAAGTCGCCCCGCTGGCCTTCATGCGGGGCCGCACCTTGAACGACTCGTTCATCATCCTCGACGAAGCGCAAAACACGACGCCGGAGCAGATGAAGATGTTCCTGACGCGTATCGGCTTCAACGCCAAGGCGGTGGTCACCGGGGACGTGACCCAGGTCGACCTCAACGGCAAAACCAGCGGGCTGACTCAGATCGAGTCGATTCTGAGCGGTATCGAAGGAGTGAGCTTCATCCACCTGAACGCGAAGGACGTGGTGCGTCACAAGATCGTCGCCGACATCGTGGCGGCCTACGATCGGCGTTCCTCGTGACCATCGACATCTACGCCGCGGACGAGCAGCACGAGTTCGCCATTGGTCTTGATCGCTGGGTCAAGCTGGCTAACGCCGCGCTGGTCGACGAGGGGGTACGTGGCCTGGCCGAACTGTCGCTCATCTTCACCGACGAAGCGGCGATGGCGACGCTCAATCAGCAGTTCATGGGTAAATCTGGTCCGACCGACGTACTCAGTTTCCCCATCGACGACGAACCCGAACCGAGCGGCCGGGTGCCCGACGCCGGTGGGAGTGGACCGGGTGACCCGCCAATCCCCGAGATACCCCAGCTGATCGGTGACATCGTCATCTGTCCGGCGGTCGCGGCGAGGAACGCCATTGAACACGAGTGCACCTTCGAAGACGAAGTCGCATTGCTCGTGGTCCACGGGGTGCTGCACCTGCTCGGGTGGGACCACGTGGTCGACGCGGAGGCGGAGCGCATGGAGGCGCGCGAACGAGAGCTGCTCGCTCGTCACCACCGGTCCGAGTCACCGTGATCGCCGCCACCTGGTCGACCGGCGACAGCGTCATGGTCGCCAGCGTGCTCGTCTTACTGGTCTTGTCGGGGTTCTTCGCCCTCGCCGAGACCTCACTGGTGCGCATGAACAAGTCGCGCGCCCGGTCGTTGCGCGAGCAGGGGCGCCGCGGGTCGCGCGCCCTCGTGGGACTGACGGAGTCGCCCGAACGGTTCCTCGCGCCGTTGCTCCTCCTGGTCCTGATCTGTCAGTTGGTGTCGGCGACCATGGTCGGGGTCTTGGCGGGACACCTCTTCGGCGCGGCCGGGGTCTTCGTGGCCACCGTTGGCGAGGTCGTCGTCATCTTCGTGATCTTCGAAGCGATTCCGAAGAACTTCGCGGTGCAACACCCCGACGCGGCGGCCCTCTTGACGGCGCCAATCGTGAGCCGGCTCCTGCGCTTCTGGCCGATCCGGTTGATCTCGACGTTCTTGTTGTCGATCGCGAACGGCGTGATGCGGCTGTTCGGCGCGGCCGCGACGGCGCACAAGGTGACCGAATCTGAGGTCTTGGCGATGGCCGACGTCGCGCACGAAGACGCGGCGATCGAGTCCGACGAGCGGGCCTTCATCCACTCGGTCATCGAATTCGGCGACACCATCGTTCGTGAGGTCATGGTGCCGCGACCGGACATGGTCGACATCGCGACGAGTGCGACCGTGCGTGAGGCGCTCGAGCTGGCGATCCAGTCCGGTCGGTCGCGGATCCCGGTGTTCGGCGAGGGAGTCGACGACGTCGTGGGGATCGTCAACCTGCGACACCTGGCGGCACTCGTGGTCGAAGGACGGGGCGACGCGCTGGTCGGTGAACACATGGGCGAAGCCCACTTCGTGCCCGAGACCAAACGGGTCGCCGCGCTACTGACCGAGATCCGCCGCGCCCAGGTTCACCTGTTCGTCGTGGTCGACGAGTACGGCGGCACCGCCGGACTGGTCACCCTCGAGGACGTGTTGGAAGAGCTCGTCGGCGAGATTGCGGACGAGTCCGATCCGCGAACGAACCAGGCAGCCCCCCAGTCGATCGACCTCGGCATCACCCTGAGTGGACGGTTGAACATTGACGACGCCAACGTGGACTTCGATCTGGCGCTGCCCAAGGATGGTTGGGACACGGTCGCCGGCCTCGTGTTGGACCTCGCGGGCGGGGTGCCGGAACGAGGCGATGAGTTCGAGACCGACGAGTATCGCTTGACGGTCGTTCGAATGGACGGGCGACGGATCGAAGAGGTCCGCGTCGAGCCGCTGGAGTCGCGATGACCAGGTCCGGTCTTGCGACCATCCTCGGCCGACCGAACGTCGGGAAGTCGACGTTGGTGAATCAGCTCGTCGGGGCGAAGGTGACGATTACCGCTGCTTCGCCGAATACGACTCGGCGCGCCATCCGGGGCGTCGTGAGCGAAGGCGACGTGCAGGTCGTCTTCGTCGACACCCCCGGTCTGCATCGACCACGGACGTCACTGGGCGGTCGATTGAACGACGCGGCGCGCCACGCCGCCGATGACGTCGACGTGATCCTCGCGGTGATTGAGGCCGGCGGCGCGATCGGGCCCGGTGATCGGGCGGTCATCGCCACGTTGCTCGACGTGGCGAGGGAGCACGGTCCGACGCCGATCGTGGTGGTGAACAAGGTCGACCGCACGTCCCGGGAGGTCGTCGCGGCGCAACTGCTCGCCGCGACCCGCGCGGTCGAGGAGATCGCGGTCGACCGTGGCCGCGAGGCGGTGGTCCCGAGGGTGGAGTACTTCGCGGTCTCGGCCAAGACGGGCGCCGGTGTCGATGCCCTGCGTGCGTTCGTCACCGCTCTGATGCCGGAGTCTCCGTTCCTCTTCCCCGCCGATGAGGTGTCGGACGTTCCCGAACGGGAGTGGGTGGCCGAGCTGGTGCGCGAGCAACTCGTGCGTAAGACCCGTGAGGAGTTGCCCCACTCCATTCATTGTCGCGTCACGGAGTTCGAGTGGCCCCACATCACCGTCGAGATTCTCGTCGAACGCGAGAGTCAAAAGGGCATGGTCATCGGCCACGGAGGTCAGTTATTGAAGGACGTCGGTATCGCGGCGCGCCGCCAACTGCCCGAAGGCACGTACCTCGAACTGCGAGTCTCCGTGGAGTCGGGTTGGCAGCGCCGCGACGACGCACTCGATCGGTTCGGCTACTGAACGGTGCGGGTGGGGGGCACCGGCACCGGGGCCCGTCGTAGGCCCGCCAGCGCCAGCCCGAGGACCGGGACCAACGCCAGGGCGAGGTAGAGCGGGGCGAGCCCGAGGTACTTCAGCCCGCTCATCAACACCACGCTCGTGATGAGCGGGCGGATTACCCGGTTGGCGCCGCGCGAGGAGATTAGCGAACCGACGAACGTGGCCGGTACGGCGCCGATGACGACCGCCAGCGTGACCCCCAGCCCGACGTGGCCAAAGAGTAGTGAACCCATCGTCGCCCCGAAGGCGAGGGGGACTGATTGGGCGAGGTCGGTGCCAACGAGTTCGGACGCGCTCATCGTGGGATACAGCAAGACCAGGGCGGCCATCATCAGCGAGCCGGCACCGACCGAGGTGAGCCCGACCATGAACCCGCCCACGATTCCCGTGATGATCGTCGGCGCGGCGCGTGCGACGAGTGGCGCCGACTCGACCGGAGGACGACCGCCGAGCAACGGTCGCAGGATCATCGCGCCGCCGCCCAGCACGAGCGCCACGCCGAGCAGGCGTTGCAGGTCGAGTTCGGCGCTCGCGGAGGTGCCAATCCGGTCCATGACCCAGGTTCCGAGAAAGGCCGAGGGCACCGATCCCACGCAGAGCAGCGCAGTGACCCGTTTGTGGACCGTGTGACGTCGCCAGTGGACGAGGGCCCCCGCGGGTCGCATGAGCAGGGTCGCGACGAGGTCCGAGGCGATTGCGGCTGACGGCGCGACGCCGAAGAGCAGCACCAACATGGGCGTCATCACCGCCCCGCCACCCGTGCCCGTGATGCCGACCAGGAGGCCGACCACCGCGCTGGCGAGTACGAGAACGACGTCGAGGTGCACGAAGGGCGGAATCCTTAAACTATTTTTACTAGTGAAATTATAGTCAATTGTCGGGATGCGCCGGCGCCGGCTCGTGGTCGTCACGCAGTTCAACCAGGAACCGGGTCACCTGTGAGCGTTCGCGGGTTCGACGCATTGGTGGCAGTCGGCGGAAGAACTGGGATCGGTAGGAGGCTTCGGCCAGTCTCGTGTCCAATACCGCCACGACCCCACGGTCTTCGGCGCTGCGGATCAGTCGGCCCACTCCCTGGGCGAGCAGCATGACCGCCCGCGGGAGGTCCACCTCGTAGAAGGGCCGTGCGACACGCTCACGGCGCGCGACGGCCAGGGGATCGGTGGGCACGGCGAAGGGGAGCCGGTCGATGGTGACCAGGCTGAGCGAATGACCGGGGACGTCGACACCCTGCCAGAAACTCGTGACGGCGAAGAGGCTCGTTTCGGCTTCGTCGCGGAAGCGCTCGAGGATGCGCTGCCTCGACAGGGTGTTCTGGACGAGGATCGGCGTTTCAATCCGCTCACCCACCGCCTCGGCGACGCGGTTCATAACTGAACGATTCGTGAAGAGGGCGAGGGTGCGACCACCGGCGGCCTGGATCAAGTGGACCAGTTCGTCGATGATGGCGGCCTCCGCTGCGTCCGCGGTGCGGCCGGGGAAGTCATTGGGAACGTAGAGCAGCGCGTGGTTCGGGTAGTCGAACGGACTCGGTACGCGTTCGACGACCTGATCGCCGAGGCCGAG
Source organism: Acidimicrobiaceae bacterium RAAP-2 (assembly GCA_001443545.1). Lineage (GTDB taxonomy): Bacteria > Actinomycetota > Acidimicrobiia > Acidimicrobiales > RAAP-2 > RAAP-2. The sequence goes on along the minus strand of LMAD01000023.1, from coordinate 15,336 downwards.
CGCCCGCGGCAGCGTGTCGGGGATGGTGGCGCTCGTCAAGACGGCGGTGACCGTTCCCCACAGCTGCTCGTCCAGACGAGGGCCGACGTCGATCAGGGCGAGTTCGACGGTGATCTCACGCTCGCCGGCAACCAGGTAGAGCAGTTCGTCCTCGCCGGTCTGGCGCAGTCGCTGGAGATCGCCCGCGAGGTGGACGGCCGGTCCGAGTGCCCGTTTGCGGCGAGATTCGTGAGCGACGTCCGTCGTTGAGAGACCTCGGAGGGCGTCGACGAGCGTCGTTACCAGTTCACCGACGCGATCGAGCAGCGACCGTGGGTCCTCGTCGAGTCCGGTCATCCGCTGCTGGTCCACCTGGCGCCTCAGCGCGTCGTCGAGTCGATCGGCCGCGCTGACCAGTTCGGTCGTGGCCGCGTGAAAGGCGGGGCCGAGCAGCGGTCGCGCGACGGCCGCGAGCGCCCGGATCCGCGTCGAGGTGAGCGACGTACCGAGCAGTTCGGCGAAGACGTCAAGCGTCTCGTGCGCTTCGTCGAAGACCACGAGCTCGTGACTCGGTAACAACATCGACCCCGACGCGAGGTGCGAGGCGTAGAGGTGAATGTTCACGATGACCACAGAACTCGCGGCCGCCCGGTCACGCGCGAGTTCCGCGAAGCACGAAGCACCCTGGGGACATTCCGCGCGGCCGAGACACTCTTGGGCGCTCACGGTGAGTGCCCGTCGCGTGCGCGCGTCCACGTCGAAGCTGAGCTCGTCCAGGTCGCCGGTGTCCGTGTCGCCGGACCAGCGGATGACTCGGCGAATCTGGTTGACCACTCCGCTCGGCACCTCGGTGTCGTCGTCGAAGCGCAGCTGTTCGGCGCCCATCTCGTGGGCGCGGTTGCGACAGAAGTAGTTGGAACGGCCCTTCAACACCGCGACGCGCACGCCGGGGAGTTGGGCCGCGACCGTCGGGGCGTCCTTGGTCGCCAACTGGTCCTGGAGGTTCTTGGTCGCGGTCACGACCACGACCCGCTGGCCGGACAGCGCCGCAGGGATGAGGTAGGCGAGCGACTTGCCGACCCCCGTCCCCGCCTCGATCACGAGGTGGGTGGAACGAGTGATCGCCTCGGCCACCAGTCGCACCATCGTGCGCTGGCCGGGGCGTTGTTCTCCGCCGGTGGGTAGGGCGGCGGTGATGGTGTCGAGCACGGCAATCGCCCGGTCGGCGTCGACCGAAACGACGTCAGCGTCGAGGGCGACGCCGGAATCGGCGTCGGGTTCGACGTAGGGCGTCTCGTCGTCCGGGTCGAAAGAGCGCACCGTAGAACCTTACGTGGCGGCTACGAATTGTGTTGGACGAACTAGTTTTTAGTGGTGCCCGATCCTCGCCCCACCCCGGTGCCCACGTGGCTCGACCGGGCCCGAATGCCCAGCCACGTCGCTGTCGTCATGGACGGGAACGGCCGGTGGGCCGAGCAACGTCATCTCCCTCGCACGGCCGGACACGGCGCTGGTGAGGAGGCGTTGTTGGACGCGACCTACGGTGCGCTCGCGGCTGGCGTCTCCACGTTGACGGTGTACGCCTTCTCGACCGAGAACTGGCGCCGTCCAGTCGACGAGGTCCGCTACCTCATGAACTTCAATAAGAGTCTCCTCGAACGACGTCAACACGAGCTGGACGACGAGGGTGTGCGGATCACGTTTTCGGGACGTCGGGACTGGCGGGTGCCCAAGCAGGTCCTCCGTCGAATGGACGAAGCGAGCTCCCTCACTGACACGAACCGTGCGATGACGCTCAATATCGCCTTCAACTACGGTGGGCGTGCCGAAATCGTCGACGCGGTGGCGCGACTCGTCGCCGACGGCGTGGCCCCCGGCTCGGTGAGTGAGAAGACGATCCGCTCGCGCCTCTACCACCCTGAACTGCCCGACCCCGACTTGGTCATCCGCACGTCGGGCGAGTTTCGCATCTCCAACTTTCTGCTGTGGGAGATGGCCTACAGCGAACTCGTCTTCACCGACGTGCTCTGGCCGGACTTCCGCCGTGAGCACCTATACGAGGCGATCCACGAGTACCAACGCCGCGAGCGACGGTTCGGGGGACTCGACAAATGAGGTTTCGACGAGGAGTCGCGCTGGCGGGCGCGGCGGTGTACGTGTTTCTCTGGGTGCTCGCGGCGAACGGCGTGACGAACCTGGTCGCACCACTGGTGATCCCGCTCGTGCTGGTCGTACTGATCTGGGCCGGACTCGCGTTGAATCGATTCGTCGGCGTCGAACCGCATCGGCCGAAGTTCCCCAAGGACGAGGACGAGGACGAAACGTGAACGAACTGGTCGACGACGCGATCGTGCTGCGCACGTACCCGTCGGGTGAGGCCGACCGGATCGCGGTGCTGTGGACCCGCGAGCACGGCAAACTGCGCGTTCTGGCCAAGGGTGCTCGAAAGACCACGAGTCGCCTCGGTGGATCGCTGGAGACCTTGGCCCACGTGGGCGTCGACCTCGTGCAGGGGCGCGGGGAACGCTACATCGTTCGCCACGTCGTACATCGCGAGCGCTACGCCACCCTTCGCGGGGACTACGACCGCATCGCGGCGGGCTACGCCGTCGTCGAGGTCGTCGACGCGATTCCGGCCGAGGACGTCGCCGACGAGGGGATCTTCGAATTGGTGCGTCGCGTTCTCACCACCCTCGATGACCCGTCGTACCACCCCGGCTTGGTCCCGGCGTCCTTCTTCCTGCGACTCCTCGCCTACGACGGTTCCGCGCCCGTCCTCGACGCCTGCGTGAACTGCGGGCGACCCGAGCCGCTGGTGGCCTTCGACGCCGCCATCGGGGGCGCCCTCTGCTCACAGTGTCGGTCCGGTCGTCCGCTCTCGTCCGACGCGCTCGGCCTGATGCGTCGGATCGCTGGCGGGGAGCTAGCGGCCGTGCTGCGCACGGCGAGCCCGGTGGGGGCGGGGGAGGTCGCCGCGCTCGCCCACGAAGCCATCGAAATGCACTTTGGCCGGCGCCTTCGAGCGTCGCGCGTGGCACCACCGAGCAGCCCCGGACGGTAAGGTGCCTTCGTTCATCGAGGAGCCCGTGTCCACTCCATCCGTCTTCTGGTTCCGCCGAGATCTACGCCTCGCGGATAACCCCGCCCTCACCGCGGCGGCGCGCGTTGGCTCGGTGGTCGCGCTCTTCGTCGTCGACCCCGAGCTGGCGGCTCCGGTCGGGCCCACGCGCGCGGCGTTCCTCGCGGCCAGTCTCGAGGCCCTGAACGATTCGATCGGTGGCCGACTGGTCGTTCGCGTGGGCAGTCCGGTGTCGATCGTGCCCGAGATCGCCCGTGAAGTAGGTGCGCGGGACGTCTTCGCCACCGGTGACGCGACGCCACGGGCCCGCGACCGGGACCGGCGGGTCAGCGAAGCCTTGGCAACGGTGGGCTGCACGCTCCGTACCATCGACTCGCCTTACCTGGTCGAGCCCGGGTCGGTCCGTCAAGCTTCCGGCGCACCGTATCGCGTCTACGGCGCCTATCGACGAGTTTGGGAGACGCGCCTCGGCGCCACGCCGCTGGACGCTCCCGTCGTGGACTGGGTTGGGCTCGAGGGACTCACCCCGGCCGCGTTGGTGGCCGCCGCGGCGCACCGTCGCCCGACCTACTTCACCGACCTGCCCGACGGTCCGGCGCCGAGCCCGCCGGTGGCCGGCGAGCTCGCTGCCACGCGGGCGCTGGAACGCTTCATCCCACTGGTCGACCAGTATCAGGAGCACCGCGACCAGCCGGGTCTCGACGCGACGAGCCGGCTGAGTCCCTACCTGCACGTTGGTGCGTTGCACCCGCGAACCGTACTCGCCGCGATCGACGGGCCGTCCGCGGGGCGCACGGTGTTCCGGTCCGAGCTCGGGTGGCGTGAGTTCTACGCCGACGTGCTCTGGCATCGACCTGATTCGTCGTGGCAGCCGCTCCAGACCAGGTTCGCCGCCCTCCGCGTCGACCGTGACGCCGGGGCCGTGGCGCGGTTCCGAGCCTGGGCGCTCGGTGAAACCGGTTTTGCCCTGGTCGACGCGGGCATGCGGCAACTGCTGCACGAGGGGTGGATGCACAATCGGGTTCGCATGGTCACGGCGTCGTTTCTCGTGAAACACCTGCACGTCGATTGGCGCTGGGGCGCCTCGTGGTTCCTGTGGCGCCTCGTCGACGGTGATGTCGCCTCGAACCAACACGGCTGGCAGTGGACGGCGGGTTCGGGAACCGACGCCGCGCCGTTCCATCGCGTCTTCAATCCACTGCGCCAGGCGGAGCGTTTCGATCCGTCGGGAACCTACATTCGTCGCTACGTCCCCGAACTGGCGAGCGTTGACGAGGCGCAACTCACTCGCCTCGACGCCCGAACGCTTGCGACGTCGGGCTATCGGGCCCCGATCGTGGACGCGGCGGCCGAGCGGCGCGAGGCGTTGGCGCGATTCGCGGAGATCCGCCAGTCGGTGATCTCGTGAGCGAGTTTGGCGTCTACGTCCACGTGCCGTTCTGCGCACACCGGTGCGACTACTGCGCCTTCGCGACCTACGCCGACCGCGACCACTTGATGGACGACTACGTGGCGGCCGTGCGTCAGGAGCTGGCGGCCTACGCCGACTCGACTCCGGCGGCGACGTCGGTGTTCTTCGGCGGAGGCACGCCGTCGAGGCTGTCGGCGACGCAGCTCCTCTCGATCCTCGAGGTGATTAATCGCGTCGAAGACGCCGAGGTCACCGTCGAATGCAATCCCGAGGACGCCTCGGTGGAGCGGCTGAGCGCCTATCGCGACGGCGGCGTCAATCGGATGTCGTTCGGTATCCAGTCGACGCGCCCGGCGGTCCTGGCCGATTTGGGCCGCCGACACGGCGTACTGGCCCACGGGGCCGTCGCCCGGGCGGTGACCGAGGCCGGCTTTTCGACGTGGAACATGGACTTGATTATCGGATCGCGCGCCGAGACCCTCGAGGACGTGGCCGAGACGCTCGACGACATCCTCGGTCTGACTACGCCGCCGCCGCATATCAGTTGCTACGCGCTCACCCCCGAGCCGGCGACCCCGCTCGGTCGCGACCCCGCGCGACACCCCGACGAGGATGCGACGGCTGACGCGTACGACCTCGTCGGCGCGACTCTCGAAGCAGCGGGTTATTTGTGGGAAGAGATCTCGAACTGGGCTCGGCCGGGACACGAGTGTCGACACAATCATCTCTACTGGGAACAGGGTGACTATCTCGGCGTCGGATCGGCCGCCCACTCGCATCGAGCCGGCCACCGCTGGTGGAACGTGCGCACCCCCGATCGGTACGTGGCGATGGTTCGAGAGGGACGGCGTCCGCTCGGCGGTGAAGAGCACCTCGACGAGTCGACGCGCCGGTTCGAACGGGATTCGCTCGCGTTGCGCACGACGACCGGGGTACCCCTCGAAGCCTTCGAATCGATCGACGAGATTGCCCACCTGATCACGGTGCACGATGGGGTGGTCACCCTCGCACCGGCCGGTCGACTACTCGCCAACCAGGTGATTGTCCGCCTTAACGGATCGCGCTAGTCCGGTAGCCTGGTCAGATGACGACGCCGGAGTTGGAACCTGATCTGCTGGACAAGGTGATCAATCTCGCCAAGCGACGAGGGTTCATCTTCCCGTCGGCGGAGATCTACGGCGGTTTTCGTTCGACCTACGACTACGGCCCGCTCGGGGTCAACATGCTGCGCAACGTGAAGCAGGCCTGGTGGCGCTCGATGGTTCAGCTGCGCGAAGACGTCGTCGGTCTGGACGCCGCGATCTTGGGTCCGCCGGCGGTGTGGGCCGCCTCGGGCCATCTCGAGACGTTCACCGACCCACTGGTCGACTGTCGGCGCTGCAAGGAACGCTGGCGCGAGGACAAGATCGACGGCGTCTGCCCGAACTGTGGCGGCACCGAGTTCACTGAGGCTCGCGCCTTCAACCTGATGTTCAAGACCCAGGCCGGACCGGTCGAGGGGGAAGGGGCGACGGCGTACCTGCGTCCCGAGACGGCCCAGGGGATGTTCACGAACTTCCTCAACGTCCTGACGACGACGCGACGGAAACCGCCGTTCGGTATCGCCCAGGTTGGCAAGTCGTTCCGCAACGAGATCACGCCTCAGAACTTCGTCTTTCGGACTCGTGAGTTCGAGCAGATGGAGATGGAGTACTTCGTCCCGCCGTCCGAGGCTGAGGGATGGTATCGGTACTGGATCACCACCCGCTACGAGTGGTACACGGATCTGGGCATCCCCGCGAATCGGCTCCGTCTGCACGAGCACGCCAAAGAGGACCTCTCGCACTACTCACGCGGCACAACCGACGTCGAATTCCTCTACCCGTGGGGATGGGACGAGTTGGAGGGCATCGCGAATCGGGGCGACTACGACCTCACGCAGCACTCGAAGGCGTCGGGCGCACGCCTGGAGTACTTCGACCAACAGGCCGGCGAGCGCTACACCCCGTACGTAATCGAGCCGGCCGCCGGCGCCACGCGGGCGATGATGGCGTTCCTCCTCGCGGCCTACGAAGAGGACGAAGTTGAAGGGGAGACGCGCACGGTGCTCCGTCTCGACTGGCGACTCGCGCCCTATCACGTCGCGGTCCTGCCCTTGTCCAAGAAGCCCGAGCTGGAGGGCGTATCGCGTGAGGTGCTCGCGACGCTGCAGCCGTGGTTCATGTGCGACTACGACCTCACCCAGTCGATCGGCCGACGGTACCGTCGTCAGGACGAGATCGGAACACCGTACTGCGTCACTGTAGATTTCGACACGCTCGAGGACCGAGCCGTGACCGTGCGTGATCGAGACACCACGAGTCAGCGCCGCATCCCGATCGTGGACCTGGTCGATGAGCTTCGTCGGCTGATGAGTCCGCTCTAGGAACGACACGTCGTTGCGCCCGGCGCCGATCGCTCCCACGCGAGTCGCGGTGGTCCGAAAGTACCAGTCACGTCCAATGACGTCGCCGCTCGACGCACGCGAAAGTGAACGGCGCTACTGCCCGGCAGAAGCGATTGGCTCCGTCGGGGTGGTCGACGAGGGAATCGAGTAGGTGACCTGCGCTTTGGCGACGAGTTGGGTCTCGCCGCGCGAGAAGATCTCGACGTCGGCCACGGCGAGCTTGCGGCCGAGCTTCAGAATCCGCGCGCGAGCCATCACGTCGCGCAGCGCTGGTTTGCGCAGGAAGTCAATGTGCAAACTCGTCGTCACCGCCAGCAACACCGGACCGATCTGCGAAAGGATCGCCATCCAGGCCGCGGTGTCGGCCAACATCATCATCGTGGGCCCCGAAAGCGTTCCGCCCGGTCGTCCGTGCTGTTCGTCGACCGGTTGACTGAGAAGCACGTATTCGTCGGTGACCAGTTCGACCCGCGGCACGCTGTTGCCGGGAAACGCCTCGACCATGATCGATTGCAGTTGTTCAGCGGTCAGTTGGGCCACGCTCTAGGCCGCCTTTCGATAGCGCATGGTAGCGAGGGGGGCGAGGATGACCAGTGCACCGAAGCCCCAGACGAGGGTAAGCCACACCGAGTTGCCCGTGGGTCTACCGAGCATGAGACCGCGTACGGCGTCGGCGGCCTGCGAGACGGGTTGATTACGGGCGAAGTCCTGGAGCCACGACGGCATCGTGCGAACGGGGACGAAGATCGACGAGGCGAAGGTGATCGGGAAGATGATCGGGAAGGTCATCGCCTGGGCGGTCTCGGAGTTGGGGGCCGTCAGACCGACGAAGGCGAATCCCCACGAGATGGCGTAGGCGAAGAAGAGCATCAGCAGACTGGCTTCGATGTAGGGACCGATTCCACCGTGCGGACGGAATCCCACCGCTATCCCAACCACGGTGATGACGACCAGTACCAGGACGTTGCGGGCTAGGTCGGCCACGGTGCGTCCACCGAGGACGGCCGTGCGGGCCATCGGGAGGGCCCGGAATCGTTCGATGAGTCCGCGCTGGAGATCCTCGGCGAGCCCGATGGCCGTCCCGACGGCACCGAAGATCGTTGTTTGGACGAGGATTCCCGGGATGAGGAAGTTGACGTACTGACCGGTGGGGACTCGGATCGCTCCGCCAAAGACGTAACGGAAGAGCAAGACGAACATCACCGGTTGGATCACGGCGAAGACCAGGGAGATGGGAATGCGGATCAGGGTGAGCAGATTGCGTCGGGCAATCGTCGCGATGTCACTCACGGCCCAGCGCAGGTTGCCCTTAGGTGCTTGGGACGGCGCAGTCATCGCCGACCCTTGCCTGGATTATCGAGGTTCGTCTCACCGGGGGTCGCATCCTCTGCGCGATGACCGGTGAGACTCAAGAAGACGTCGTCGAGACTCGGCTCGCGCAGCGCGAGTCCGGCCAGGGCAATCCCGGCACCGTCGAGTCGTCTCAGGGCGTCGGCCGCCGACGCCGGACCGCCATCGACGGTGTACTCGACCACGGTGCCCTCGATGTTCGCTGGCTTGGCGGCGAGATCAGCCAGGAGCACGGCGCCGCGCACTGCGCCGTCTGTCGATTCGAAGTTGAGAGACAACACGGTGGCGCCGAGTCGCGTCTTCAACTCCTGGGAAGTCCCCTGGGCGATGATTCGGCCGTGGTCGAGCACGACGAGCTGCTTGGCCAGCCGATCGGCCTCTTCGAGGTACTGCGTCGTCAAGAGGACCGTCGTACCGTCTTCGACGAGTTGTTCGATGATCGCCCAGAGGTCTTGACGGCTCTGGGGGTCCAGGCCGGTCGTCGGTTCGTCCAGAATCAGCAGCGGTGGCGTCGCCACCAGTGCGGCGGCCAGGTCGAGGCGTCGTCGCATACCGCCCGAATAGGTCTTGACGTTACGCGTGGCGGCGTCGGTCAGGCCGAACTGCTCGAGAAGCTCGTTGGCCCGTCGTTTCACGGTCGGTCGGTCGAGGTGGTTCAGCCGTCCGATCATGCGGAGATTCTCGAAACCGGTGAGGTTCTCGTCCACGGTGGCGTACTGACCGGCCAGACCGATGCTGCGGCGCACTGCGTTGGCCTCGTGGACGACGTCGAACCCATTGACGGTGGCCGATCCGCTCTCCGGGGCGAGAATCGTCGAGAGAATTCGGATCATCGTCGTCTTGCCCGAGCCGTTCGGACCGAGCAGGCCGAAAACCTCGCCGCGCGGCACACGCAGGGACACGTCGTCGAGGGCGTGCACGGTTCCGTCCTTGAACGTCCGTACAATCGATCGAGCTTCTACGGCGAAATCGGACACGACGGCCAGTCTAGGGACGCCACCCAGACCGACCGGCGAACGCGCGCGAGGCGATACCGTCTAGCCATGGCCATCTCGGACAACGACATCGCGACGGTTCGCGCCGCGACCGACATCGTCGCGTTGATCACCGAGCAGGTGGCGTTGAAGAAGACCGGGCGTCGCTGGACGGGTCTCTGTCCGTTCCACGGCGAAAAGACACCGTCGTTCTCGGTGAACGCCGAGGAGGGTCGGTACTACTGCTTCGGCTGTCGCGCCGCGGGAGACCAGATCACGTGGGTGCGAGAGACGATGCACCTCGACTTCGTCGACGCCGTTCGTCTCCTCGCCGAGCGCGCGGGCATCGAACTCCACGAGGACGCCAACGCGTCGAAAGAGCGTAAGGAGCGTCAACGGCACTTCGAGACGATGGACCGGGCCGTCAACTGGTACCACCACCGACTGCTCGAGTCCGCGGACGCCCGGATCGCGCGGGACTATCTGCGCAGTCGGGGCATCAGTGGGGAACTGGCTCGCCAATTCCAGCTCGGGTGGGCGCCGGATCAGTGGGACGCCCTCGTGAACGCCATGAACGTCGACGAGTCAGTGCTCGCCGGGACGGGGCTCGGGTTCGTCAATCAACGCGGCCGTCGACAGGACGCGATGCGGGCGCGGCTCATCTTCCCGATCTTCGACCCGAGCGGTAAGGCAATCGCGGTGGGTGGTCGGATCATGCCCGGTGCGACCCGGCCTGACGGCACCCCGGAAGCCAAGTACAAGAACAGCCCCGAGACCCCGATCTACTCGAAACGGCGAACGTTGTACGCCCTCAACTGGGCCAAGGACGACGTGATCCGCTCCGGCGAGATCATCGTCTGTGAGGGCTACACCGACGTCATCGCCTTCTTCGGCGCCGGGATGCCGCGCGCGGTGGCTACCTGCGGCACGGCCCTCGGTGAGGAGCACTTCCGGATCATGCGCAACTTCGCCAAGCGCATCGTGCTCGCCTACGACGCCGATTCGGCCGGCCAGAGTGCGGCCGCGTCGGTCTATCAGTGGGAGCGACAGCACGACGTCGACGTCGCTGTCGCGCGATTACCGCGCGGAACCGATCCGGCCGAACTGGCTCAACGAGACCCCGAGGCGCTTCGACGCGCCGTCGACACGGCCGTCCCCTTTTTGGCGTTTCGTCTCGAACGTGTGCTCGAGTCGGCCAGTTTGGCCACCCCCGAGGGCCGAGCGCGCGCCGGCGAACGGGCCGTCGAGGTCCTCGCCGAACACCCCAGCGAGCTCGTACGCGATCAGTACGTCATGCAGGTGGCCGACCGACTTCGTTTGGACGTCGCCGCGCTGCGCGTACGAGTCGGCGAGGTCGCTCGGGGTGAGAGCCGGCCGACGCCCATCGCCGTGACGCCGCGAGCGAACGCCGGAGCAATGCCTCGACCCGGCGTCGAGGCGTTGCGACTGTGCGTGCACTTCCCCGATCTGCGCCGTCGTTTCGACGGCGCGTATTTCGTTCACGACGTGCAACGAGAGGCCTTTGCCGCGCTGGGTGACGGTGAAACGTTGACCGCCGTGATCGACCGCCTCGATCGGCAAGGGCTGGAGGACGCCGCACGGGTACTGAGCGAGGTGGTCGTCGATGACCCGGGACCTCGACCGTCCGAGGAGGGGGTCGCCGCAGTCGTGGCCCAACTCTTGCGTCACGCCGCTGACGTGGCGCTCCACGAACTCGAACGTGAAATGCGCGACGGCTTGGTCGCCCCCGACGTGGCGATGGCCGTGATCCGAGACGTGAAGGACCGGCTCTCGCTCCTGGGGACGGGTCAGGGTGAATCGGCGGAGCGCTCTCTTCGTGAGTGGCTCACGGGCCGACTGGCGACCCAGCCGTCATGAGCGGTGCACGCCGAATCGTCGGCGGCCTCTCCATGACCGAGCCGCTGAGCATTGAAGAAGAACGACGCCTCTACCCAATCATCGTCCGCGGCCGCGAGGCGGAGGCGGCCCTCGCGACGGAGCTCGACCCGATACTTCGCCGGCGTTCGCTTCGGCAACGGCAAGCCGGCCAAGAGGCTGAGTCGAGCCTCCTGCGCGCCACCTGTGGTTTGGTGCGGGCGCGGGTCACCGAACGGGGGTACCGATTCGGCAACGAGGAGCTCGAGGCGGCGGGCGTGGAGGGACTCGTGAACGCCTTGCGACGGTTCGATCCGGCGCGCGGCGTTCGATTCGCGACGTACGCCAACTACTGGATCACGAAGCTGGTCAACCAGGCCGTACAGCAGCAGGCGGGGTTGAGTGATGGTGAGATGCGGCTGATCGTCAAGCTGCAACGTTTCGAGCGGACTCGAGTGCGACCACCCTCACGCCGAGAGGTCGCCGCTCACCTCGGCGTGACCACGGCGAGGGCTAATGAAGTCATCCAGATGAACCGCGAATTGGTGAGTCGTCGGTTTCACGAGTCGTCGCTCCCAGAATTAGCCGACCCCCACGGCGCCGACGGGCCGTCCGAGGCTCCGTCGTGGGTAATCGACGCGCTGAAGCGAATCTGCGGCACCGATTTCGATGACTTTTGGCAATACACGTTCCGGACGACAACCCTCGAGGAACTAGCGTCGGCGCACGCGATCACGCGCCAAGGCATGGCGAAGCGGATCGAACGGAGTCGCCGAGCCGTTCGAGAAAGTGCGGACGCCGAGCGACTCCAGGCGTGGTTCGACCTGCAGTGACGCGTCGGACCGGTGCTAGTGTTGCGTTGCCCTCGGGTGCGGTCCCAGATAGCTCAATTGGCAGAGCAAGCGACTGTTAATCGCTAGGTTGCAGGTTCGAGTCCTGCTCTGGGAGCTCTTGTCTGTCCATCGTGTGTCACGCGAATCGACGAGGTCGCGACTACGGTAATTCGCGGAGGTGGACCATGACCTACGATCCCGGTTCAGACGCTCGACTCGATCCACGGGTGCGCGCGTTCCTGCAAGCGATTCCCGCACCAGTCGCGGTGAGCGTGGCTAGTCGCGACGAGCTCGTCTCCGAAGCTGCGTCACCCGAGGGTCGGGCGCGCGAATCCCTCTACGAACAGTTCGTGGCGATCTGTGACACCGAGGAGGTGGCCAGTTCCGAGGGTCTCCGATTCGAGGACGTTTCACTGATGTCATCGCCCGACGGAAATGAGATCCTGCTCCAGGTCGTGCGGCCGGACACCGCCGATGAAGTGGCGGCCGTCTACTACATCCACGGCGGAGGTATGGCCACGAGTTCGAGCTTCCACGGCAACTACCGGGCGTGGGCGCGCATCGTCGCTGCCAATGGCGTTGCGGTGGTGTCGGTGGAGTTCCGTAACTCCGTCAGCCCCGGACGCGTAAGCGAGGTGGCGCCCTATCCCGCCGGACTCAACGACTGCGTCTCTGGCGTGAACTGGCTGTTCGAGAACGCCGGGCGTTTCGGGATCGATTCGGCGCGCATCGTCGTGGCGGGCGAGAGTGGTGGCGGGAATCTGGCCCTCGCGACGGCTATGGCCCTGAAGCGTCAAGGTGAGTTGGTTCGGATCAAGGGCGTTTACGCCCTTTGCCCCTACATCGCGGGACGATGGCCCGACGATCGATTTGCGTCGTCCACGGAGAACAACGGCATCTTCCTCAATTTGCACGGGAACTACGGGATGATGGGCTACGGCGTCGAGGCGTTCGAAGCCAGCGACCCGCTCGCGTGGCCGAGTTTCGCCACCGTTGACGACGTGGCCGGATTCCCGCCGACAGTGATCAGCGTCAATGAGTGCGATCCGCTGCGAGACGAGGGCATCGCGTTCTATCGTCTCCTCCTATCCGCTGGGGTCGCAGCTCGCGGCCGCCAGGTATTGGGCACGATGCACGGCATCGAGCTAGCGCCGATTCTCTGTCCCGAGATCTCTCGTGACACGGCCCGTGACCTGGCCGCATTCGCCACGTCGTAATCGGGTCGGTGTGTCGCACCCGGCGCCGTTCGTGCCCGGAGCCGTGTGGTTCGATTCATAACCAGTTGGGTTGAGAGGTTCTCGATGCCGGCGGTGGTTCGGTAAGTTAGTACTGGCGCATCGTCGTATCGGAGCGCCAGCACGTATAGGGCCGTAGCTCAGTGGTTAGAGCAGGGGACTCATAATCCCTCGGTCGTGGGTTCGATCCCCACCGGCCCTACTAGTAAAACAAAGGATTTTGGAGTAATGGCAACATTCCAAGGAGAAGAAATCCCACGTAAATCCCACGCGGTTGGTTTTCGACGCTAGGGTTTTCTTGTGCGAGGCGGTCTCAGACTTCAAAGTCCAGGTGTGTGGGAACTCAGGCTCGAGGCTGGGAGAGACCCTATTACAGGTCGCCGCCGCCAAATAAGTCGAACTGTGCACGGATCCAAGCGCGAGGCCCAGCAAGCCCTCAACGCCTTGGTGGTCGAAACCGACCAGGGCCACGGTACCGGAACTAAGGCAACGTTTGAACAATTGAGTGTTGATTGGCTCGCTCTGGTAGCCAATGATCTGAGTCCTACCACCCTTCATCGTTACAAGAATCTTCTGAAGAACCGAATTCTTCCCGCTATTGGCAATCGGTCTGTCCACGCGATTCGCACCAACGATCTGGATCGGCTCTACCTTGGGCTCGTCAACGAGGTTGGTCTCGCACCAGCAACTGTTCGACAAGCTCACGCGATCATTCGTCGAGCATTTCGACAAGCAGTCCTTTGGGGTTGGATTACAACAAATCCGGCAGTAAACGCGACGCCGCCCCGCCAAGTGCGCTCCGAACTCTCTCCCCCAAATGTCGCACAGGTGGGAGAACTTCTCAGGAAGGCCGGCGAAGAGGATCCAGAATTAGGTCGTTTCCTTCATATTGCTGCATCAACCGGTGCTCGCCGCGGTGAAATCTGCGCTATTCGTTGGCGCAATGTTGACACCAAACTTCGTACCCTAACCATCGAGCATTCGATCACCGACTTGCCGGGCGGCCCCGTCGAGAAGGATACGAAAACTCACTCGGTTCGGAGACTGGCTTTAGACCCTGAAACACTCGCTGTATTACAAGAGCAGCGAAGTGTGGCGATCAGGTTGGCTGAGGAAGCATCGATGGAATTGTCCGACGACGCCTATGTATTCTCGCACGAGCCAGACTGCCTCGCTCCACTGGTCCCGGGTTCCATCACAAAGCGATTTCAGAATCTTCGTGATTCCCTCGGCTATGACAACATGCGTCTCCACGATTTGCGCCATTTCACTGCGACGAGGTTAATTGCAGCAGGCGTGCCGGTCCGAACTGTGTCAGGGCGCCTGGGGCACTCCAGTCCTTCAACCACTTTGTCCGTGTACTCCCATTTTGTTGAGGCAAGCGATCAACATGCCGCAAGCGTGATGGGTGAGTTGCTTCCTAAGTCACGTAAGAAGGCTCGCAATTAGTACAACTACGCGAACTTCAATTGGCGGCTGACGGCGGTCGGTCTAAGAAGGACATCAAGATGAAAAAGCAGTTCCAGTGACAAAATCTGCTGAACCAACGTTAGTGATCTTCTTTATTCCTCTACCTCAAGCGCTCGGGTTGACACATGGTTCAACCTTTGGGTTTGCAGAAGATGGTTCCTCTGGCCTGCCCAACGTACCGATGAAGGCAACGCCGGACATGCCGCCAATGCCGGGATTCAGCGCCGGTTCCAACTTCACCTCTCTACGTCTTTGGCAAGTCAATTCGTCCATGACCGGTTTCCTAGAACCCCTCGATGTTGCGATGAAAGTGGTGCGAGTCGTTACGCCATTTACACCACAAGTTGAAACTGCCTCCTCCCGTGAGAGGCCGATGCCTGACGCAGTCATCACCGTTATTGAAGCAGTGACTCCACTTCTTGATGCTGATGCCGACCCGATATCGGATGCGCTCGACCGTTGTCTCACACGAATACAGCAAGTCTCCACGGCGAGTGGCTTGGTCACGGGACAGTCCGCCAAACTGGTCACTCGTGAGCAATTACCGTTGATCATCCCAATGTGCCAGAGGAATCTCGATGGTGATGTTTGGTCCAACTTCTCGATGTATCAACTTCATTCAAATGACGTTGTCCGCTACGCCCCGGCAACGCTCGATGAAGAGGGAGTGTCACGCCTTGGACATTTTCTGCGAGCGACCGTACG
>LMAD01000022.1 GCA_001443545.1 Acidimicrobiaceae bacterium RAAP-2 | reverse complement strand
AACAGTCACCTGGCCCGAAGCCGTTCCCACGTTCTTCGCGAGGATGAAGTAGTTGATCGACTGCACTCCGTTCGTGACCGTCGGGTCGCTAGCAGACTTGGTGACGGTGAATGAGGCGCCACAATTGTCATCACTGTCGTTGTCCGAACCCGTGCCATCTTGACTGTCGCCGTGCGGCGTGCGCGCCGACGGTGTCATCGCACCGGACGTATTCGTGGCGTTGCCGACACACTTGTCGTTGCCGTTATTCCCTGATATGGGCCCGCCAACCCCTGATGTAGTTGGGCCGCTGTGGCCATCGCCTCCATTGTTGCCATTGCCCGTGGTACTGCCGCTGCCGCTGCCGGTATCGCTACCGTGCGCGACGGCGTGCGTGACGCCCGGTGCGCTGGTCGTCGTCGCCGCACCAGCGTTCGGCGCGAACGCTCCGAAGATTGTCGTGAACGAGAGCACGACGGTCATGAGTGCACCGGCCGACGCGAATCGGCCGAGACCCGTCACTTGACGCGATCGACTCCGAGGTGCGAGTTCTGCACTTCCGGGGTTCGCCACGTATCGAGAAGTCCTACGCATACTGTTTCCTCACCTAAAGTTTTTTCGGTTACTCCGCGCGCCCCTGCGGCTCATATCTTCGTGAGTTGTGCTTCCGTTGTCAAATCATTGTGATTGGATTGTCGGCCCAATAGGCCACCCCGATCCGAGAAGCCTAGAAATCGCTGGAATTACTTGCATCCGCGACTGAGAAATACCACAGGATTACGACCGCGGGTGGTCTGCCATCGCTTGATTTTTGACGGGGTCGTCGCGACAATCCACGGCCGCGGCGATCGATCCGTCGAGGCTTCACGCCGACCTGACCAGGGCCGGGGTAGCCTCGGGCCACCTGCACGGTGACGGGACGTCGAAAGTTCGAGGTTGCTCCATGGGTTCGTTCAGTGGTCCCCCAGTCGCGTCGATCCTCGGCCACGTCGCCCCGTCCACGCCGCCGCGAGTCCACGCGTGAGCGCCTTCCCGCCCTCGATCAACGTCCCGGGTAACCGTCGCCGTCGCGCCGGGGAAGAGGAGTCGGCCCTCGCCCGCGCCCTCGACTTCACGCGCCACTACGTCGAGCTGCGCTCGCACACGCGTGACAGCCCACCGGGCCCCGACGTCGATGACGACTACGGCGTGCACCTCGCGGCGCTCGCCGACGCCGCCGTCGACGACTTCTGTGACTGGTGCGTCGTCACCGTGCGTCGCCCCGCTCCCCATCACCGGTTCGTACGCGCGAGCGTTCGCGTGCAACGAATTGCTGAGCACGACGGCGTGATCCCCGCGGCGCTCGCCCAACGGGTCCCCGACCTCGAGGCGCTCGTGGCGCGCACCGCGACCACTGGACTTCGCGAACGCGTCCCCGCCGACGTCACGGCCGGACTGCCCTGGTGCGTCGTCATCGCCCTGCCGGTCCACGACGAGATCGTCGCCACCGTCGCCTTCGTGCGCGACGCCGCGGCGGCGGGTTTTGGCGCCGCCGAACTCGCGGCCGCTGACGAAGCGACGTGGAGCGCCGCGACGTCCCTCGAACGAGCGGACCTGTTGCGCCGCGCCCGCCAGTCGAGCGCCGCGACATTGCGCGTCGCGGGCCAGTTGCGCGATCTGATCGCGACCTCCCTCGTCCTCTCGAGCGCCAGTGACGTCGCGACGATCGTGCGCGAGCTCGCCGAACGGACCCGCGCGCTGTTCGACGCCGATGAGGTCATCGTCGTCAACGACGACGACGTCGACCCGCCCGCTCGCGCTACCGCCCAACGAGGCGAACCGACGACGTCGGTGGCGGACCTCTCCGCGATCGACGGACCCGACGCGCGCTCGGGCCAACGCGACCGCGACGGCTGGCTCAGCTCGCCCATCCGCGGCCGGCGCGACCGAAGCCTCGGACTCATCGCGATCCGGCGGCGCGCCGACGCGTCGAGCAGCGAGGACCAAGAGATCCTCGCCCTGCTCTGCCAGGCCGCCGCGTCGGCGTTGGCCGCGACGACCCTGAACGCCACGATTCGCGCGAACGAGGCCCGGTGGCGCGTGCTCGTCGAGAGCGCCCCGATCGGGCTCATCGAGGTCGCCGGTGACGAGCGGGTGCGCTGGTGGAATCCGGCGGCGGCGAGCATCTTCGGGTGGCGGCTCTTTCGTGACGCCCCCCAGGCACCCGCCCTCCCCGAGGACGTGCTGAGCGGGCTGCGGGTGCTCTGGGCCGAGGTGAACGCCGGTGGCCTGCCGAGCGGTCAGACCCTCGCGGGCGTGCGCGTCGGAACGCGCGCGCGCGACCTAACGGTCTCGGCCCGTCGCCTCGCCGGTGACGCCGAGTCGACGATGCTCACCCTGGTCGACGACGTGACCGACCGGCGCCTGATGAAAGAGGAACTACGCCACGCCCACACCATGGAGATCCGCGGCCAGGTCGCGGGCAGCGTGGTGCACGACTTCAACAACCTGCTCACCATCATCTCGGGCTACGCCGAGCTGCTCGCCGCCGACCTGCCCGAGGGCGCGCCCCACGACGCGGCGCGCGCCATCATCGAGACGAGCTCGCGCGCCTCCACCCTCACCGGCCAGCTCCAGACGATCGGACGGACCCGGGTCACCGAGCCCGTCGTGCTCGACCCCGTCTCGATCGTCGAGGCCAACGCCGAGGTGCTGCACCGCGTCTTGGGTAGCGAGGTCACCTTCACCTGGACCGGCCCCGCGCAGCCGGTCCACGTGCGCGTCGACGCCGACCTGTTCGAGCAGCTCGTGCTCAACCTCGCCATCAACGCGCGAGACGCGATGCCCGACGGTGGCGCTCTCGACGTCGACGTGACGCGCCGGCCCGCGAGCGAGCTCGACGTCGCGCACCACCTCGCGCGCAGCGGCGACTACGTCGTCATCTCGGTCGCCGACACCGGGGTCGGCATGGACGACGCGACCCGCCAGCGGTGTTTCGAGCCGTTCTTCACGACCAAGGGCCCCTTCAAGGGCACCGGGCTCGGCCTGTCGGCCGCCCGACGGTTCGTCGAGGAGAGCCACGGCTCCATCGAGTGCACCAGCGTGCTCGGGGTCGGCACGACCTTCGAGGTCGTCCTGCCGCTCGTGGAGGCGCCCGTCGACGCGCGCTCCGACGTCGCGGTTCTGACGCTGGCGCCGGCGCGCCCCGCCACGATCGTGGTTGCCGAGGACGACGACGCCCAGCGTCGACTGGTCGCCCAGGTGCTCGCGCGCAACGGCCACCGCGTCCTCGACGTCACCTCGGCTGAGGCGGCCCGCGACGCCGTGCTGGGCACACCCGAACCGGTCGACCTGTTGGTGAGCGACGTGATCATGGGCGTCGCTTCCGGCGACGCCGTCGCGGCCGAACTCCAACGGGCCCTGCCCGACCTGCGGGTCCTGCTCGTGTCGGGCACCGCGACCGCGTCGGCCCTCGATGGCCTGGATGGTTCGCGCAGTGACTTCCTCGCCAAGCCCTTCCGCCCGAGCGAGCTCGTCGAGCGGGTGCGCCGGTTGCTCGAGGGGCGCGACGACGCTTGATCAGACTCGGTCGCCCGCCTCGAACCGGTAGCCGACGCCGCGCACCGTCGTGATCCACCGGGGCCGGTTGGGGTCCTCTTCGATCTTGGCGCGCAGCCGACGCACGTGTTCGGTCACCGTCGCCTCGTTTTGCCACTCGTTGGAGGACGCCCAGACGTGCTCGAGGAGTTGCTGGCGCGAGAAGACCTGACGGGGCGAGGCGGCGAGGAAGACCAGCAGCGCGAACTCCTTGGAGGTGAGCTCCACCAGCTCATCGCGCACCGTCACCTCGTAGGTGTGCTCGTTGATCACCAGGTCGCCGAATCGCATGGTCGGGGTCCCGATCTGGTGTTCGGCGACGTTCGAGCCCGCGCGGCGAAGCACCGTCTCGATGCGCGCCGAGAGCTCGGCCATCGAGAAGGGCTTGACGATGTAGTCGTCGGCGCCCATCTTCAACCCGGCGATCCGCTCGGACTCGAGGCCGCGCCCGGTGACGAACATCGTCGGCACGTCACTGAAGAGCCGCAGCTCGCGAAAGACCTCCCGGCCGTCCTCGTCCCCGAGCACGATGTCGAGCACCACCAGGTCGGGTTCGTGGCTCGCCGCGGCGGCGAGCGCCGCGGCGCCCGAGGTGGCCGAGACCACGTGGTAGCCCTCACCGCTCAGGTAGCGCTCGAGCAGGGCCACCATCGCGACGTCGTCCTCGACTAAGAGGATTGTCGTCACGAGGTCCCCGTGACGATGCGATCACGCCTCGCGCGCGCGGGATTCAGCCCGTCGCGCGCCGCTGACCACGTGGATCCGTCGTTCTCGCACACGGCGCTGATTCTACGAAATCAGCGCCGCGCCACGCGGATACTTGGCGAAGAACGCACCCCGTCGAGGAAGCGTGAAGCGGGATTAGAGGTAGGGCACCACGTTCGCGGCCCAGGTGAAGGTCATCGCCGGCGCGGTCCCCTTGGGCTGTTCGATCAGGTCGACGAAGGAGCCCGAACCGTTCACCACGGCGAAGCCGACGCCCATCTCGGCGTTGGCGCAGTCGAGGCCGACGCCGGGGTTGAACCCGGGGTCGTAGCCGAGCAACTCGTCACGGTGGGCCCAGCAGCCCGCGGCGTTGGCCGAGGTGCACACGATGTTGGACGTGGCGTTGGCACTCCCGCCCCAGCCGTCGTCGTACATCCAGATGTAGTCCGCCGCGAGGACCGAGAAGCCGGCCGACCACGCGCCGCCCATCGCCGGGTAGCCCTGGGGGTCGACGGCGACCTGGAAGCCCGACGCGATGCTCGGGTCGGCGTAGGCCGTGGCCGCCTGCTGGGCGTTGGCGCTCAGCGCGGCGTTGATCCCGAGGTAGGGGGGCAGCCCGCGCGCGGTGCGCTCGAGGTTCGCTACGACGAAGAGCTGCTCGGGGGTGCTGAGCGTGTACCAGTTGCTCGGCAGCGCCATCGGCGCCAGGCCTTCGACCCGGCGGGCGGCGTTGATGGCGCCGAGTACGTAGGTGGTGCAGCCCAGGTCATTGGAGACGGTCGGCCAGGTCAGCGTCGAGGTGATGCACGGGTTGTCACAGCTCCAGGTGGACCCGTTCTGGGTGCACTGGCCGGACTGGAGGAAGTTCGGGCTCGGCGCGATGTTGACCGAGGGGTTCAGGTTCGCCGCCAGCGCTGCGGCCGCGGCCGACATCGCCGGGGCCGCCGACGTCGCACTCGTCACGGTTGTGACCGAGGCCGGGGCACTCGGGTGCGACACGGGCGCGGGTGGCCGGATTGGGGCGCGGGTCGTCGTGGTGACCCGAACCGGGGCGACGCGCCCGGTCGTCTTGGTCGTACCGGTCGTCTTCGTCGTGCTCGGGCGCACGGTCGCGGCGGTGCGCTGCGTCACCCGCGGGGTCGTCACGACGTGCTTGGTGGTGCGCTGGCTCGAAGTGGCGAGTCGTGGGGTCCTCGCGGGGGCCGGGGTGGTGACGGCCCGGCTGGACCGACTGGAAAGGGTCGGGGCGACGACGTGACCCGCCGACGAGGCCGGCGTCGTAGTCACCGTGACGGCGAATGGCCGGGGCGACGACGCGCCGGCGGCGAGCGTCACGGCGTAGGCGCCGACGCCGGTAACGACGAGCACGGCGGCGAGCGCCGCGTGGCGCGCACCGATTCGAACGGTGGAGAGTCCCTGGAAACGCTGCCCTTGCGTTGAAAACTTCATACTCTCAAGTGTCGAGAGCGAACCTCACGGGCCTCTCTATGGCACCTCAACACTCGCCCAACTTTCGAGACGGCACCCGCGACGCATACTCGACCCGTCGATCCGAGGTCACCGGCGAACCATCGCGCGATCGATCGACTCGGGACGTGGCCCTACACGCAAGGGCATGCTACGAAGGACCACCTCGGCGAAGCCGAGCCACAGTGCGAGGCACTGGTGAGGTCAGTCTGCCGGGTGAATTCGACGATTCGGCCCGCTTGTCCATCTTTTGTCCGAGAGTTGTCGGCCCGGTGATGGACCGCACGGCGAGTCGGACACGACGCCCCGTTTCACCCCAAGGACAACGCGGGGCTCGGTGGTACGATTGCTCGAAACGCGACGGCTTTAGGCCTGCGCAGCGTAACGGGATAGTTGATGATTCTCTCACTGCTTGGTAGCTGGACGAGACGACGGCGCGTGAGCGAACGACTGCCCGCCGCACCCACCCCGATCGCGGCCGCGGTGACGTTACGCCACTCGCTCCAGCTGCGCCACGTCGACGCGGGCAGTTGTAACGGCTGTGAGATGGAGATCGCCTCGGTCTTCTCGCCCGTCTATGACGCCGAGCGGATCGGGGCGCGACTGGTCGCCTCCCCGCGCCACGCCGACGCCCTGCTGGTGACCGGCCCGGTGACCCACAACATGGCCTCGCCCCTGGAGCGGACCTACCTAGCGATGCCCGAGCCGCGCCTGGTGATCGCGCTGGGGGACTGCGCGCGCGACTGCGGGGTCTTCGCCGGTGCCTACGCCGTCGCCGGCGCGGTCGCGGACGTCGTACCCGTCGACCTCGAGATACCGGGCTGTCCGCCCCACCCCGACGACATCCTCGCCGCCCTGCGGCGCTTCACCGACCGGTGATCGCCCTCGCCCTGCTCGTCGTGCTCGGGGGCCTCGCCACGCTCGCCGGCCTCGCCCCGCGCCCCTACCGAGTCCAGCTCGTCGCGAGCCTGCTCGTCCTCGTCGAGATCCTCGCCGCCGCACTCTCGGTCCACGTGCTCGCGAGCGACCACGCGCTGCTCGGACACGAGAGCGGTCTGCTGCCCTTCAGCGGCGTGCGGGTGGACCTCAGCCCCTTGGGTGCGCTCTTCACGCTCAGTACCGCGGTCGTAGCACTCGCCGCGACGATCCACTGGCTCGGGTACCGACGCCACGCCATGAGCTCGGCCAGCGCCTCGAGCGCCTTCGCGCTCTTCGTCACGACCCTGCTGCTCGTGCCGGCCGCGGGGGACATCGTCACCTTCCTCGTGCTCTGGGAGGTGATGGCGCTCACCTCGCTCGTGCTGGTCGCTCACGACCACGCCCAACGTGACGAGGCCCGCCAAGCCGCGTGGTGGTACGGGGCGATGACCCAAGGCGGGGCGGCGTTGATCACCCTCGGGCTCGTCGTGCTCGGGGCGCACGCGAAGAACCCGGGCTTTAGCGCGATCGCCGCCAGCGCCCACCACCTGCCCGGCGCGGCGCGCGGGGCGATCTTCCTCGCCCTCGTCGCGGGCTTCGCCGCCAAGGCGGGCCTCGTGCCCGCCCACGTCTGGCTGCCGCGCGCCCACGCCGAGGCGCCGGCGCCGGCTTCGGCCCTGCTCTCGGGGGCGATGGTGAACCTCGGGATCTACGGCATCGTGCTCACGCGCACCCTGCTCGGGGTCGGACCGGCGTGGTGGTGGCTCGTCGCGGGCTTCTTCGGAGTCATCTCGGCGCTCTACGGTTCGCTCTACGCCGCCACCAGCACCGACTTGAAGCGACTCCTCGCCTACTCGACCAGTGACAACATGGGTCTCGTCGTCATCGGGCTGTCGGCCTCGGGACTCTTTTCCGCGGCCCACCACCCGATCGCCTCGAGCCTGGCGCTCGTCGCCACCCTCTTTCTGCTCACCGCCCACGCCCTCTATAAGTCGACGCTCTTCCTCGGGGCCGGATCGGTCCAGTACGCGACCCACGAGCGCAACCTCGACCAGTTGGGCGGTCTGGCGCGCACGATGCCGGTCACGACCGTGACCGTGGTGATCGGGGGGCTCGCCGTCGCGGCCCTGCCACCCCTCAACGGCTTTAGCGCCGAGTGGCTCCTCGTCCAGAGTCTCGTGCACGGCCTGACCGGTGCCGACCCGGTGACGACCGTCGCCACCGCGATCTTCGTCGCGGCGCTGGCCCTGACCGGTGGACTGACCATCGTCGCCTTCGTCAAGGCCATCGGCGTCGGCTTCTTCGGTCGCGCGCGCAGCGAACCGGCCCAACACGCCAGAGAAGTCCCGGTCTCGATGCGCCTCGCACCGGCGATCACCGCTGGCGCCTGCGTTATCTTTGGCGTCGCGCCCGGCCTGGCGCTTCGCGCGGTCGAGCGCGCCAGCGCCGTCGTCACGGCGAACCGGTCGGGCCTCGGCGCGAGCATCTCGGGCTTCCACCTCGGGGCGCTACGAGGCGCGGTCGACCCGCTCGCCCTCGCTCTCGGCGCGGTCGTGGCGACCGTGCTCGTCGCGGGGCTGCGCCGCGGTCTCGGACTAAAGGGCGGCGCGAAGGTGCGCCGCTTCGAGCCGTGGGGCTCGGGGCGGATCGTGACCAGTGCGCGCATGCAGTACACGGCGACCTCCTTCGCCGAACCACTCCAGCGGGTCTTCGATGACGTGCTCGCCCCCCAGCACGACCTCGACGTGAGCCACGCCATCGAGAGCCGCTACTACGTCGAGCGCGTCGCCTACGCGAGCGCGAACGATGACGTCGTCGAGCGGCGCCTCTATCGACCGGTGCTCGCGCTTGCGACGTGGTGGGGGATGCGCGCTCGCGGGATCGCGAACGGCTCGGTGCACCGCTACCTCGCCTACGGCTTCGTCGTCCTGGTGATCGCGGTGGTGGTGGTCTCGTGAACCTCGCCTCGTTGCTCACCGGTGCCACCCAGCTCGCGCTCGTCGTCCTCGGCGGGCCGCTGCTGCTGGGCCTGATGCGCACGGTGCGCAGCCGCCTCGAGGGCCGCGACGGCCCCCCGGTCAGCCAACCCTGGCGCGACATCGCCAAGCTCGCCCACAAGCAGCGGACCCGACCGAACGAGTCGAGCTGGATCTTCCCCGCCGCCCCCCTCGTGCTCGTCGCCACCGCGGCGACCGTCGCGGTGCTGGCGCCCCTCGCCACGCTCACCCCGCCGCTGTCGGCCTCGACCGACTTCATCGCGGTGATCTTCGTGCTGCTCGTCGGCTCGGTCTCGCTCGCCCTCGCCGCGCTCGACACCGGCACGGCCTTCGGGGGCATGGGGGCGAGCCGGGCCCTCACGATCGGGGCCCTCGTCGAGCCGGCGTTGCTCGTTGCGGTCCTCGCGCTCTCACTGCCCCTGCACTCGACCAACCTGATCGCCATCGTCGCCGAGGGGTCGGCTCACGCCTCGGTGCTCGTCGGGCCGAGCCACCTACTCGCGCTCGGCTCCTTCGTCGTCGTGATCCTCGCCGAGAGCGGACGGCTCCCCGTGGACAACCCCTCGACCCACCTCGAGCTCACGATGATCTACGAGGCGCTCATCCTCGAGTACAGCGGTCCCGACCTGGCGCTGGTGACCCTGGGCGAGTCGATGCGCCTCGCGATCTGGTTCGGGCTCTTCGTGAACCTCGTCGCGCCCTGGGGCATCGCGACCCACGCCGGGGCGTTGGCGATACTGCTCGGGGTGCTCGCCGTGGCGCTCAAGGTCGCCCTCGCCGGGGTCGCCGTCGCGCTCTTCGAGGTCACGACCGCGAAGCTGCGACTCTTTCGCCTGCCCGAGCTGCTCGCCGGGGGCTTCATCTTGGCCCTGCTCGGGGTCGTCACCGGGGCGGTGATGCGATGACCACCTTCGCCAACGCACTCGCCAGCGCCGCCGTCGTGGTCACGGTCGCCGCCGTCGTGGTGCTCTGGCGCCGGCGGCTGCGCTCGATCCTCGTCGCCCTGTCGATCCAGGGGGTCGCGCTCGCCGCACTCGCGACGCTGCTCGGTGCCCACGAGCACGACGGGGGTCTGCTCGCCGTGGCGCTGCTCGTGCTACTCGTGAAGGCCCTCCTCATCCCGGGTCTGCTGGCCCGGGTCATCGCGGCGACCCCGGGGGCGCGCGAGACCGATCCGCTCGTGAACGTGCCCGCCTCGCTGGTGATCGCGGGCCTGCTCACCCTCGTCGCCTTCGTCGCCGCCCGGCCGATCGTCGCGCTCGTCGGGGGACCCACCGGCCGACTGGTGCCGCTCGGACTCGCGACGGTCTTGATCGGCTTCTTCGTCATGGTCGCGCGCCGAAGGGCGCTCAGCCAGATCGCCGGGCTGTTGCTCGTGGACAACGGGATCGCCCTCGTGGCCTTCCTCGTCACGAGCGGCGTGCCGGTGATCGTCGAGCTCGGCTCGTCCCTCGACGTGCTCTTCGGGGTCGTCGTGCTGCGCCTCTTGCTCGCTCGGCTCACGGCGGCGGGCGTGCGCGACCTCGACCAACTGCGGAGCCTGCACGACTGATGGTCTACCTCCTCTTCCTCGCCCCGATCGTCGCCGGGTTCGTCGCGCTGGTCGCGACGTGGCAGCCCGCCGTCGCCTGGTTGGGGACCGCCTCCTCGGCAGTTGTGCTCGTGCTCGGGGTCGGCTTCGCCGTGCGGGTCGAGTCCTCGGGACCGGTCGGCGGTGGCGTCTTGCGCGTCGACGCGCTCTCGGCCTTCATGGTGATTGTCATCGGGGCGGTGTCGCTCCTCGCCACGGTGCGCAGCGTCAGCTACCTCACCGAGGAGGTCGCGAGCGGCCACTCGACGAGGCGCCACGCCGCGCTCTACTCGACGCTCGTCCAGGGATTCATCGCCGCGATGCTGCTCGCGGTCGCGGCCAACAACCTCGGCGTGCTCTGGGTCGCTATTGAGGCGACGACCGTCGTGACGACCTTCCTGGTCGGCCACCACCGCACCCCGGCCGCCCTCGAGGCCTCCTGGAAGTACATCATCATCTGCTCGGTCGGCATCGCGGTGGCCTTCCTCGGCACCGCCGTGCTCTACCTCGCCGGCGTGCACGCCGGCGTGGCGAACCCCCTCGACTTCACGTCGCTCGCCGCGCACGCGGCGACGTTGAACGCCCCCGTGGTGCGTCTCGCCTTCACCCTGCTCGTGCTCGGCTATGGCACCAAGGCCGGACTCGTGCCGCTCTTCAGCTGGCTGCCCGACGCCCACGGCCAGGCACCCGCGCCGGTCTCGGCGTTGATGTCCGGGGTGCTGCTCAGCGTCGCGCTCTCGGCGATCTTGCGCCTGCGGGTGATCGCCGTCGGGGCGCTCGGGCCGAGCTTCCCGCGGGTGCTGCTGCTGACGATCGGCGTCGCCACGCTGCTCGTCGCGGCCTCGATGCTGCTCGCCCAACGCGACCTGAAGCGACTGCTCGCCTACTCGACGATGGAGCACATGGGGATCATGACCGTCGCGGCCGGCGTCGGGGGTCCCCTCGCCCTCTCGGGCGTGCTGCTCCACATCCTCGGCCACGGTCTCGTCAAGGGCGTGCTCTTCCTCGACGCCGGTGAGGTCCTGCGCCTCGAGGGCACGACCCGCATCGAGGCCCTGCGCGGACTGCTCAGCCGCCGTCCGGCCGTCGGGGCTCTGCTCGCGCTCGGACTCGCCGGACTGCTCGGCCTGCCGCCCTTCTCGATCTTCGTGAGCGAACTCACCATGTTGCGCGCCGAAGCCGGGGCCGGGCTGTGGTGGGTGGCCGCCATCGTGCTCGTCGTGCTCGCGGTCATCCTCGCCGCGATCCTCGCCCACGCGCGCACCATGTTGTTCGGGCCGAGCGAGACGGCAACGACCAGTCCGGTCTCCTTATCCGCACCGCTCGGCCTGGCCCTGGGCGCGGCCGTCTGGTTGGGGATCGTCGCCTGGCCACTCGCCCACCTGATTACCCTCGCCGCGAAGGTCGTCGCGTGATCGGCGAGACCCGCGACCTCTCGAGCGCCGAGCTCGTCGCCGAGGCGACAGCCCTCTTCGCCGACGGGTTCCGCCTGGCGCTCGTCGCCGGTTTCGACGACGAGCGCGGGCTGCGCGTCACCTACAGCTTCCTCGCCGCGACGAACCGCCGCTTCGAGCTGCGCGTCGCACTCGATGCGCGCACGCGCCGCGGGACCTCGCTCGCGGGCGTCTCGTTCCCCGCCAGCCGCTTCGAGCGCGAGCTCTTCGACCTCTACGGCGTCGAGCCGGCCGGTCACCCCCAGCGTCGACCCCTCGTTCGCCACGCCCACTGGCCCGAGGGCTACCACCCGATGGCCGCGGGCGCCGGACCGGCGCCGGCCCTCTCGGACGACGGTGGCTACGCGTTCATCGCCGTCGAGGGACCGGGCGTCTACGAGATCCCCGTCGGCCCGGTCCACGCCGGGCTGATCGAGCCGGGCCACTTCCGCTTCTCGGTCGTCGGCGAGACGATCCTCAAGATGAAGGCCCGGCTCTGGTTCACCCACAAGGGGATCGAGCGGCTCGTCGAGGGCAAGTCGATCGACGAGGTCCTCGTCGTCGCCGAGCGCATCTCGGGCGACAGCGCGGTCGCCCACGGCCTCGCCTTCGCGCGCGGGGTCGAAGACGCCCTGGGCATCGCCGTCGACCACGGCGTCGAGGCCCGACGGGCCGTCGCCCTCGAGCTCGAGCGGCTGTACAACCACGTGGGCGACCTCGGGGCGCTGGCCAACGACGTCGGCTTCGGCCTCGCCCAGGCCAGGGCCCTCACCCTGCGCGAGCAGCTGTTGCGTCTGAACGAGCGCGTGAGTGGTCACCGACTCCTGCGCGGGGTCGTCACCGTCGGCGGCGCGCGACTGCTCGACGTGCCGACGACTTTCGAACTCGACGAGATCGAGACGCGCGTGGCCGAGCTGACCACGATGACGCTCGCCCAGTCGATCGTGGTCGACCGCTTCACCGGGACCGGCGTCCTCTCCCTCGACGCGGTGCGCGAGCTCGGCGTCGTCGGGCTCGCCGCACGAGCCTCAGGACTCGACCTCGACGCCCGACGCGACCACCCGATCGAGGGGGTCGAAGTCGCCCCGACGATTCTCGCGACCGGCGGTGACGTTCTCGCGCGCTACCACGTGCGCCGTGACGAGGTCGCGACGTCCCTTTCGACCTTGCGCGAAGCGGCCGCGGGCGCCGGCGCGTACCACCTCTCGAGCGCGAGCGGGTCGGGTGCGGGACTCGGCGTCGTCGAGGGGTGGCGCGGTCCGGTGGTCCACCGGGTCGAGATCGTCGAGGGACGGGTCACCCGGCTCAAGGTCGTCGACCCCTCGTTCCTCAACTGGCCGGCGCTCGCAGTGGCACTGGCCGACACGATCGTGCCGGACTTCCCGCTCGTGAACAAGAGCTTCAACCTCTCCTACGCCGGCAACGACCTTTAAATAGAGGCCGACAACCTACGGGTCCGACACCGTGAAGAGGGTGGCGGCGGGGTCGAGACGGCGGCGCGCTGCCACTAGATTGGCGTTCATCAGGCGCAATGGAGTGACGGCGCACTGCCGTGGGTGGACAATTGCGACGCAGTACGAATGCATCACGTCGGAGGAGTTGCGGCCGATCAGCCCTATCGAATCGCCAACAAACCACCGCCCAATGACATCAACGCAGTCGTGCTCTTCGGCGGTGATGCGGGTAGCCAAGTACTTCTTATAAATCTCATTTCGAAGTATTGTTCTACTTGGTCAACGCCGAAAAACCCACCCACCCTTCGAAATGTCGCTCTAGAGTAAAACAGCGCGATTCCTCGTCACCGACCGGTTCGAAATAGGTCGATAATCCTACGCCCCACCTCGGAGAATTGTCGCCCGTTTGATTTGCAACCGCGAGGGGTCACTGGTAGCCTCAGTCCTGTCAGCACGAGCCACCGGCGACGGTGGACAGATGGAGGGCCACATGGCTGAAAGAATTTTCGGAACGCTACGGACGAACCGTGAGCGCTTAGTTCCAATTATTGTCGGAGCACTCCTCCTCTCTGGCTTGTTCTTCAGCCTCTTTGGCGCCAAGCCCGCCCAGGCTGACTACTTGAATGGCTGTGGCTATGGCTACTCGAGCACCGGCGCCTACGGCTACAACAGCACCTACGGCTACGGCTACGGCAGCACCGGCAGCGGCACCTTCAGCTACGGCTACGGCGCCCAGTTCCAACCGGGCGGCGCCGCCTGTTCGACGACCACGTCGACAACCACGTCGACAACCACGACGACCCCCACCGGAACCTCCTCCACTGGTACCTCCTCTGGCGGTACGACTACCACGACCACAACGCCGACCACCACGACCACGGCTGGACCGACCACCACGACCACGGCTGGACCGAAGCCCAAGGGCTGCAACCTGTTCGCCAAGCGGTTCCTCGGATTCGCCGTGGTTGGTCGAGGCATGTCGCGGGCGATTGTCGGTGGGTGCTTCTACGCTCAGCCGAAGGTGACGAGTAACGAAGCTGGCACCAAGGTCGGCGTCCTTCACGACAATGGCCGGGTGCTCGTGGTCCGCGTCACCGTGCCCGGTGGATCGAAGCCGGGTTGGCACACGCTGACCATCCGTGAACCCAACGGCGAGATCTGCCGAGTGAACTACTTGGTCCGCATCCTCCCCCGTCGGTGATTCACGTAGTGCATAACTTGTACTGACACTTTCCGCAGAAAGCATGAACCCCCTCTCTCAAGAGAGGGGGTTCATGCTTTCTGCTGGCTGATCGCGGTCCGGTGAGTACTAACACGTTCCGCACGACCGAGTAGACCGATCACCACGTGAGCTGTGGTCACCTCCAACGAACGTGTAGCGGAAGGTCCCGCGATCATTCCTGACGAGACTCGCCTGGAATGATCGAACGTCGTCCAGGGTGCTTGATGGGGTCCGATCTCCGGGCACGTAGTGGCAAAACCGAAAACCTGATTCCTCATTCGAACTTCGTCGCAATAGGGTGAAGGACTACGCCACCCATTTCGTGGATGAAGACCACTCATCACTGAACAGATTTTCGCGCCGCGCGGTTCCTTTGCGAAGATTGAACGACCGGCACTTATCAGGCGATTCGAAGGACTTTCATCTACTAGATTGGTACACAATGAACCGTATCTGCGTTATTGGCGCTGGTTACGTCGGTTTAACTACGGCGGCCTGCTTCGCCCACTTAGGTAATAACGTCATCTGTAGCGACGTCAACGAAGACCGCGTGCGGTCAATCAATAGCGGAGAATTGCCCATCGTTGAAGAGGGACTCGAGGATCTCGTCGCGCGCTATCTCGCCAGTGGTGACCTGGTCGTGACGACCGACAACATCGTCGCGGTTTCGCAGGCCGACTTCGTCTTCCTCTGTCTACCGACACCCGAGGGACCCAACGGTCGAGCTGACATGACCCGCGTCAACGAAGTGGCCTCCTCCATCGGTCCTCACCTCAAGGTCGGCGCGGTGGTCGTGAACAAGTCAACGGTGCCCATCGGCTCGGCGAACGTCGTGCGCCAGGCGCTCCAACGACAAGACGTGCAGGTCGTCTCAAACCCTGAGTTCCTTCGTGAGGGAACGGCGATCCATGATTTCTTGAATCCGGACCGTGTCGTCATCGGCGCTGATGACGAAGAGGCGGCGATTCGACTCTCGAGCCTCTACGTGAAGTTGGGCGCCCCCATCGTCGTCACCGACGCCGCGACGGCCGAGACCATCAAGTACGCCTCGAACGCCTTCCTTGCCACGAAGTTGAGTTTCGTCAATGCGCTCGCGACCCTTTGTGAGTCCGTTGGCGCTGACGTGCGACAGGTCACGCTCGGCATGGGGTACGACCCGCGAGTCGGTTCGTCCTTCCTGAAACCGGGGCCGGGCTGGGGAGGTTCGTGCTTCCCCAAGGACGTCGCCGCACTCATCGGCATGGCCGAAGACGCCGGCTACGACTTCGCGCTCCTCAAGGGGGTCGTGGCAATCAACGACCTCCAGCACCGGCGAATCGTCGAGAAGGTCGTGCGACTGGTCGGTGGCGACATCAACGGCAAGAAGGTCGCCCTGTGGGGTCTGACGTTCAAGGCCAACACCGATGACCTGCGCGAGTCGCCCGCCTTGAAGATCGCGGAGCTCCTCGCCGAGCTCGGCGCCCAGGTCGCTGGCTACGACCCGACGGTGCACAACGGTCTGGAGGGGCTGACGGTCGTTGACGACCCCTACAGCGCCTGTCAGGACGCCGTCGCGGTGGTCGTGACGACCGAGTGGGACGAGTTCCGCTGGATCGACTTTGACAAGGTGGGCAGCGTCATGCAACGCCGCGTAGTGGTCGACGCCCGCAATCTCCTCGATGCGTCAACGGTGCGAAAGAACGGATTCACCTACGAGGGAATCGGGATCCGTTGAGCGAGCGATCCCGATGAGCCGAGTAGTCGTGACTGGCGGCGCGGGGTTCCTCGGATCGCACCTCTGTGACGCCCTCGTCGAGCGTGGTGACGAGGTCGTGTGCGTCGACAACCTGTCGACCTCGGACGGAGGCAACATTGTTCACCTCCTCAAAGACGAGCGGTTCACCCTTGTACAGACGGACGTCACGAACGGCGTGCCGGTCAAGGGGCCGGTCGAGGCAATCCTGCACCTCGCAAGTCCGGCGTCGCCACCGGAGTACCTTCGCATGCCCCTCGAGACGTTGGCCGTGGGCAGTAGGGGAACCGAAGCCTGCCTCACACTCGCACGGCAGACGGGGGCTCGCTTCGTTCTCGCCTCGACCAGCGAGGTCTACGGCGAGCCGCTAGAGCACCCCCAGCGCGAGAGCTACTGGGGCAACGTCAATCCCATCGGCCCGCGCAGCGTCTACGACGAAGCGAAGCGATTCGCCGAGGCCATCACCATGGCCTACGGTCGCTATGAGTCCGTCGACGTCGGTATCGTTCGGATCTTCAATACCTACGGTCCTCGCCTGCGGCCCGGGGACGGGCGGGTCGTCTCGAACTTCATCGTGCAGGCGCTTTCGAACCGTCCCCTCACCGTCTACGGCGAGGGGACCCAAACTCGGAGCTTCTGCTACGTCGACGACCTCGTTCGCGGGCTACTCGCAATGGCCGACGCGAAAGAACTTACGGGTCCCGTGAACCTGGGCAACCCCAGTGAGGTCTCGGTGCTCGAGCTCGCGACCGTCGTGCAGGAGATGACCCAATCGACGTCACCACTTTCATTCCACGAGAGTCCGCAAGATGACCCGACGAAGCGCCGTCCCGACATCAGTTTGGCAAGGGCATCCTTGAACTGGTCGCCGGCGATCACGCTCCGTGACGGTCTCGCACGAACGATCGAGTGGTTCAAGCAGCAGCCCGGAGTCGGTGCGAACGTCGAGTGAAGTCGATAGCGGAAGAATCCATTACCGCCACCATCAGCGTCATCGTTCCGACTTACAACTCAACCTCGGTCATCGCCATCCGTCTCGCCAGTCTTCAGTCAAAGCACCTCGCTCCTATCGCCGTGGCCGTCAGTGACGTCAACGCTCCGATGCGACCATTGCGATTCCCAAGTGTTGCGGTTCGACTGTCGTTCAGCGGCAGTCGAACCATTCACGCCGCCGAATGCGGATTCCGAGGGTTTTCGTACACCCGTTCCGATTGATTCCGTACACCGATTCCGGAGTTTTCGTACACCCGCGGGGAGTCATCGGCTGACGCTGTTGCGATTGAAGGGCACCGACAACACTTCTTTGATCCGTTCAAAGATCGAAGGAGTTGCCGGTGCCCCGTCCCCATACAACCATGCGAAGGATCCGTGATGTTCTACGACTGCGACTCGGCGAGCGCTTAAGCCTGCGCCAGGTGTCGTTGTCCCTGGCGATTCCCCATACGACGGTCGCGGACTACGTGCGACGCGCCCGCGACGCGGGCATTGGCTCGTGGCCGCTGCCCGAGGAGTTGGCCGACGATGACGCACTCGAGGCGCGACTGTTCGCTTCGCCCGCGAGCACCCCGCATGTTCGCCCCGAGCCCGATTTCGAGGTGATCAAGCGCGAGCTCGCGCACAAGGGCATGACCCTCATGCTGCTCTGGGTCGAATACAAAGAGCGCCACCCCGACGGTTACGAATACAGCCAGTTCTGCCTGCGATACCGCACGTGACGCAAGAAGCTCGACGTGACGATGCGCCAGGACCACAAGGCGGGCGAGAAGATGTTCGTCGACTTCCCGGGCCTCACCATCCCGGTCTACGACGAAGCGACGCTCGGCGTCGCCTTTCGCGCCGAGCTGTTCGTCGCCGTGCTCGGCGCGTCGAGCTACCTCTACGCCGAGGCGCTCGCCAACCAGGAGCTCGTGCACTGGTGCCACGCCCACGAAAACGCCTTCGAGCACTTTGGGGGTTGTCCCGAGGTCCTCGTGCCCGACAACCTGCGCTCGGCGGTGAGCAAATCCCATCGCTACGAGCCCGACCCCAACGCCACCTACCAGGAGATGGCCGAGCACTACGGGTGCGTCGTCATCCCCGCGAGGCCCTACAAACCTCGCGATAAGGCCAAGGCCGAATCGGGTGTGCAACTCGCCGAACGCTGGATCATCATGCGGCTACGCCACGAACGCTTCACTTCACTCGGAGCATTGAATACGCGCATTGGCGAGTTGGTCGAGATCATCAACCACCGACCCTTCAAGAAGTTGGCGGGCTCGCGCGCGAGCGTCTTTGCTGAGATCGACCAGCCAGCGCTTCGTCCCCTACCCGCCACGCGCTATGACTTCGCGACCTGGAAGAAGGCCAAGGTGAGCCTCGACTACCACCTGGCCGTCGAGCGCAATTTCTACAGCGTCCCCTACCACCTGGTGGGCCAGGTCCTCGACGTGCGCGTGAGCGCCAACGTGGTCGAGTTCTTCTCCAAGAACCGCCGCGTCGCCAGTCACAAACGCAGCTACGCCAAGGGAATCGCCGTCACCGAGCCGGCCCACATGCCGAGCAGCCACCGCCGCCACGCCGAGTGGACGCCGAGTCGCATCATGAACTGGGCGAACAAGACCGGACCCGCCACCGAGGCGTTCATCGAGACGCTGCTAACCAGTCGACCCCACCCCGAGCAGGGGTTCCGCTCGGCCGTGGGCGTGCTTCGACTCGAGAAGAAATACGGCCCCGAGCGGCTCGAGGCGGCCTGTGCGCGCGCACTCGCGATCCGCTCCTTTTCTTACAAGTCGGTCGCGTCGATCCTGCAACACGGGCTCGACAAGCAACCACTGGCGCCGGCGCCACGGCGCGCCAATCCGACCCATCCGAACATCCGCGGTGCGAACTACTACCAATGAAGGAGAAGACATGCTGAACCACAACACCATCGAGGGGCTGCGGGCACTTCGACTGCCCGCCATGGCGAGCGGACTGCTCGTCCAGCGAGAACAACCCGACTACTCCTCGCTCAGCTTCGAAGAACGCCTCGGGCTCTTGGTTGACGCCTAACTGCTCCAGCGCCAGAACCGCCGCCTCGAACGGGTCCTGAAGGCCGCCAAACTCATGACCGGCGCAGTCGTCGCGGACGTGGACTACGCGAGCGCGCGTGGACTCGACAAGACGACCTTCGCGTCACTCGTCAACTCGAACTGGGTGACCCACCACCACAACGTGATCATCGTCGGACCAACCGGCGTTGGCAAGAGCTTCCTCGCCTGCGCGCTCGCCCACAGCGCCATCCAGGACGGGCACACCGCCCTCTACGTGCGCACCCCGAGGCTGCTCGACGACCTGGCCGTCGCGCGAGGTGACGGACGACTGTCGCGGATGATGAGCTCACTCGCCCGCTTCGACGTCGTGATCCTCGATGACTTCTTGCTGCGACCCTTCACGACCGACCAGTCCGCCGACTTGCTCGAAGTGGTGGAGGACCGATCGGCCAAGTCGACGATCGTCACCTCACAGTTGCCAGTCACCCTCTGGCACGAAGGTCTCGGCGACGAGACCGTGGCTAACGCCACGCTCGACCGGTTGCTCGAGCGGGCGCATCGCTTCGAGCTCGTCGGGGACTCTCGTCGAAAGCGCGCCACGTCGTCACAATCACGCAGCACGAAGGCGACCGAGTGACCAGCGAACGTCGGTGCGCCACGCTCCAGTTGTGCTGTTCTACGATGACCGCGAAGGAGGTGAGTTAAGGGAACTTGATCTCACAACAGCGCCGGCCGCTACGCGCCCACGAGTTGACTCACGGCGTGTACGAAAACTCCGGACTGAGTGTTCGAAAACTCCGGAATGCGCATGCTTCGATAGGCCGGTGCTCTTGGGCATGTATTGGCGAAGCAGTCCGTTCGTATTCTCATTGGCTCCTCGCTGCCACTGTGCGGGTCGCAAAAGTAGATGGGCACCCCGGTCGCGACCGTGAACTTCGCGTGCTTGGCCATCTCGCTTCCTTGATCCCAGGTCACCGAGCGAACGAGCTCGCTGGGCAGCGAGCAGATGGCGTCACGCATCGCTTCCTCGACCGCTTCGGCGCCGTGGTTATCGGGCAGGTGCAAGAGGAGCAGCAGCCGAGTCTGGCGTTCAACCAGCGTTCCCACCGCGCTCGCGCCATCTTTGCCAATAATGAGATCACCCTCCCAGTGGCCCGGCACGGCTCGATCTTCGACCTCCGCTGGTCGTTCAGAGATCATGACCATGTTCGGTATTTTCCCGCGAGTCTCGACCGGCCCACGAACTCTGCGTTTCGTCCGCCCCGAGCGAAGACACCGGGCTAACTCGCGACGCAACTCGCCGCGTCCTTGCACGAACAGTGACTGGTAGATCGTCTCGTGGCTCACGTGCATGGCGGGATCATCAGCAAACTGTAGGCGCAGGCACGCCGAGATTTCCTCGGGCGACCAGAACTTCTCAAGCCACTCGGTGACCTGGTCACACAGCGCTGGGTTGGCTAGTTTGCTGGGCTTTGGACGCTTGGAGTTCTCTCGTGCGCGCTGGTGGGCGGGCCACACCCGATAGTCCTCACGCCCGCCGTTGGCCTTCACTTCTCTGGTCACGGTGGAGAGCGAGCGACCGAGCTGCAGGGCGATTGCGGTCATCGAGAGACCATCGTGGAGAGCCAGCATGATCACCTCACGATCGCCCACTTGCAGGACAACGTGGGCAGTGGCCAGCTGCTCGACGTCGTTGCTGGTCGAGATAGTAAAGCACCGACCACCTGGATTGAGAGTCGAACCTGTGACTGGCGCTTTTACGTTTCCTACGCCACCCTCGACCTCTCGGGTCCCTACCGCAAGGTCTTCAACGATGCGTTGCCCTGGGCGACCCAGATAGCGGACCCGTTCCACTTGATAAAACTCGCCAATCAGAAGCTCGACGAGCGTCGGCGTCGTGTTCAACAAGAACTGTTCGGACACCGCGCTCACATACTCGATCCTCTTTACCGCGCGAGACGTCTCTCCCATGGCCGCCGAGCGGCTCGACGAGAAGAGCCACGAGAAGGTGATGGGACTGTTACGAGCCGGCGACCCTCGGGGCGAAGTGACCGCCTGTTACAACGCCAAGGAAGCAGTTCGCGAGCTCTACGCGGTCCCGGACTACCAACTCGCCGGCGTGGTCATCGATGAGCTGATCCGCGATATGAACGACCCCTCCTGGCCCGTTGAAGTCCCTCCTGGGACGGACGCTGAAGCGCTAGCGCAACCAAATCATCGCCTGGCACCAGGCCCACTTTTCGAACGGGCCTACTGAAGCCGCCAATAATTTGACCAAACGGGTGAAGCGGGTCGCCTTCGGGTTTCGACGGTTCCGCAACTACCGAGTTCGCGCGTTGCTCTACGCTGGCAAGCCCAACTGGGATCTACTCGCTACCATTGCTCCCCACTAATTTCCGATGCGCCGG
Organism: Acidimicrobiaceae bacterium RAAP-2; assembly: GCA_001443545.1. Lineage (GTDB taxonomy): Bacteria > Actinomycetota > Acidimicrobiia > Acidimicrobiales > RAAP-2 > RAAP-2. Next base: position 14,798 of record LMAD01000022.1, on the reverse strand, counting down.
TTAAACGAGGGTGCGCTCCCTGATGCTCCTATGACCGTCAAGTCGCTAGGCCGACGTGCACAATCAGACTGGACACTGATTCCATGGGCCACCTGAGTCTCGGTGAGTTAGTTGATGACAGACCGAGTCCGCATCTCTGACTGCAAGTGGACTCGGCCAAGGGTCTCACTTTCTATGCCATGGTCGAGGGTCGTAAATGGACGATGAGCGGTGGGTATGGTTGAAAGTCATGGATTGGAAGAGTTCCATTTCAAGTGCTCTGGGCGATGTCGCGTGGCCCGGTGGTTGGGCAGGCGTGTCGAACATCTTTTACTACATGAACCGTGACAGAACCTGGTCTGAGACCTCAATATGTTGACAACGACACGGGACAGATGGGTTCCTTGGCTTGTCTTAGCCGGTGGCCTCTTAGTGGGCGTCGGATGGTTCGTCGGCGTGGCATGGCTCTGGTCGAGTCACACGTGGACCCGCAAGGAGAAGATCGTCGCCACCCTTCTAGTCCCGGGTGGGATCGTTCTGCCCTTGCTGTTGCTGTTTCTCTCGCTCACGACAAGGACGAGCGACTGCACGAACTCCGGCGGACCTGGTCAACCTACCGTCACGAACTGCGTGGGTAAGTGGCTGACCATCCCATCCTCCAGCACCCTGATTCTGGTGGTCTTGGTGGTCGTTCCCGTGATCGTCGCTGTGAATCTGGAGAAAGTCCGGCGATCTTGACATCCCTTGAGCGCGTAAGTGTGGAGGTGGGTGGCCCAGTTCAACAGTTCTACCACCATGCACTGGCTGCGGCCTCCAGGTGCGCTTCCGGCGTCAATCAGGTGGCTTAGCCCCCTGCACACGGCCGAGGAACGCTCTGACTGCAGAAGGTGAACTCAACTCAATCACTTCAGCAGTGTCACGGTACTGATCAATCGCGGCATCAAGGAGTGTCCGGCTTTCCCTCGGATACCTCCAGACATAGCGGAGAAATTCGAGATCGAAGCGTTCGGGGCACCCGACTGCTTGAACTTCGCGACCTCGACTTGCCAGTTGTCGGCGAAGCACCCGTAGCGTGCATCGCCATTTTGGAGTAACCAGCATGATGATGGTGTCAGCCCTCTGAAAACGAATTGCGTAGGTGCTTGAGTAGTTGCCATCGACAATCCAGTGTTCACCTTCCAATTGCTCGGCTTGTACGTCCGCCCACTCGTTGTTCGGTAATCGTTCCCAGCCTGGCCGCCAATAGAACCGATCAAGGTGGAGCACGGGCAGGCCAGTCCGCCGTCCTAACTCGACGGCGAGCGTCGTCTTACCCGCGCCGCCTGACCCAACGATGACCACCCGCTCCACGCCTCCATTGTTATTCCAAGGCGCCTTGTTGTGATTCACTCTGTCGAGAAAGTGGGCAGAGCATTCGACTTGGTAAAGGACTGGGCCGAGGCCGGACTGGCGTCGGTAGCCCGACGTGATACGTAGACAACCTCGCACGGGAGACTTCTTGCGCAAGGCAGTGGCGCTTCAGATTGACGGCCGCACTTGCAGGGCCCGGAACACAAAGCCATCCTGCTCCACTTCGCTTTCAAAAGTGAAACGAACCATTTGACCAGCACACAGGTTCTTCCGACCGGGGACCTCAATCATCGAATAATGGAACCAACACCCTCCAGGTGTGTCAAGCGAATCAATGGCACCGAAACCTTCAAGGTCGTCGTATTCTCGGACTACGCCGTCCACCCAATCTTGGTCCATGACGCGATCATAAGACGGGTTGATAACTGTGCTCCCCCCGGACGGACAACACGGCTATGACGCTTCTCGGGGGACCGACCTCCACGATCTGCAATCCTGTACTGGAGGCTGGTCACCTGATCGAGTGTGTCCCATTTTGCGTTCGAACATAAACTGCACTCCGGAATGAACTTCTCATTGCGCGCTCTCACACGGATTAGCCCAGCCGCGGTCATAAGCGCCACGCCCGTCCAATTGAAGTTGTGCAGATGGACTTTCGTTCTACGATGTCAAGCAATCGGTTGAGCATGCAGTCAGAGCTGTCAGGCCGCTAAGTTACTGTCGATGGGAGCAACGAGCGGAATTGCTGAAGGCGTGGCGCCCTTGGAGTCGAAGGCGCACCGTGCCTGGTGGCTCGCTCTGGCTGGCGTCGGTGCGGCGTTGGTGGTCGCAGGGACGTTTCTGCCCTTCGCTCATCTCGCTTTGAGTGACGGCTCCGCGTTCAGCCGCACGGACTGGCAGATGGGCGCGAATTCGTCGGTGTCATTTAGTGGTGCGCCGCTCCTGTTGATTGACCTTGCCGTCCTGCTCCTGGGCTTCTTCGCGGTCGAGGGCGTAATCGGGACCGCGAGGACGGTGCGCGGGCGTCGTACGAGTCTGGCTTTTCAGTTTTGGATGCTGGTGTGGCTCGCTGTCGAACTCAAGTCGACCTTTCCCGGGACCTGGGCTGGTGCCGCCGGCGCCGTCTCGCGAGGCTCGGGCGGCTGGGTAAGTGCACTTGGCGTAGTCGTGCTGATCGGCGTCTACGCGGTTGAGGTCCGGCGGTACGGAATGGCCGGACCGTCCAAAGAGGAGTTCCTTGACGATCGTGAGCGCCAGGTGCTGGCCCGCGCCGAGGCGCGCCCTGTTATTCGGGCGATTGCACCCTTCGGCGGCGGCGCCGTCTTCGCACTCGCCATGAGATTCTTGCTCGGCGTGTCGTGGCCCGCGGCCTTGATCATGTTCGTAGCAATGACGGCCCTCTACTGGTGGCAATCCTCACGGCGCCTCGCGAATCTGCGTCGACGCAGCGAGATCGAGTTGAACCAGGCGTCATCAACCTCTCGCTGATTCCGACTGACTCTGAGTTGTCTTCTTGATTGACGGTCCAGGTAACCGGTGCACAACCGATCTTGGTAACGCTGCAAGAGGTTGGATTGAACCAGTGTTGCAAACCTGCGGTGTCGGAGGACCGACATCGACAATCCGACTGGCGGCTGGATCAATCCGAGCGTTAAGACTTGTTCTTGGCTGATCGTTGCTAGTCGGTTTTCCTCCAATTCGCAAAGGGACTGGCGAGTGCCGCGATTGCACCCGCAAACTACAACGTCGCGATGGCGTGTATGGGAGAGTGTGACTATGTCCGGTGCGAGCGAGGAAGCAGATTCCATGCTTCGAGGTCAGGGCAGACTTCGCGAAAGGTCTCGCGTAGCCCGTGAGGGTTCCTGGTTCGCGCTCCTTCTCTCGGGACTCGTGGTTCTGATCGCGGTGATGTTCTACGACCGGTCGCTCCTGGCCCCTGCTTCGCCGGGGTGTCAGTCCTTCGGCTCCGGCTTCTCGTGTTCGAGTGGTGTCGCCTCACGGGGACCTTTCGGCTCTGGACTGGGAGCCCCTGCGTTTGCCTCGGGCAACGCCAGCCCGTGGGTGACGACGTATTGGGTTGCGAGCATCTTCTTGGCCAGTTGTGCGGTAGTCACCTTCTACTGGTTTCATTCACGAACCGTCAGCCAACGGGCGATGATCTGGCCGTTTGTCACCCTCGCAATTGAAGCAGTGGTGCTGGTCACTGTAGGTAGGGGTTTCGTCTTCAATGAACTCCCAGGCGACATGCTGGTCAGGGGAATGCAGGCACTGTTACTCGTTGCTCTCGGACTGGTCGTCATCGCGATCATCTCCCGTAGTTGGACGCTGTCGATCTTCGTCGCGGGGTTCGTTGGACTGGCACTCCTGTCGTGTCTTTACAACGTGAGCAATCTGTTCCAGCGCATTGGGGTCGGGGCGTCGAATGCCTCAGGCGAAAACGTGCCAAATCTCATTCTTCCGGCGGTCTATCTATTTGTTGGCGCGGGAGTATTTTCGGTGCTCCATCGATTCATGAGTGCAAGGGCCAAGAGTCCTAGAAGCGGGACTTGATCTGAGGGTAGCGGAGGCCCGACGTGACAGGTCTACAACCTTCCACTGGAGACTTGCTCAATCGACACCGGATGACGACTTCTCATGACTCGGGTGCTATGCGACTACTTGCACGCGGGCATCAATCGAACCACGGCGACACGAGACGACGAGACGACCGCACGCATGCTCTTGGGCGTCGTGCTTTGATTTGAGTGAATCGAATACACACCAACGGGCTCAACCCACGCAATCCTTTGCTCGCCGTAGATCTCCCACTGGGCGACGACCTTGGAATCCTTGGTGAGCGTGATACGTGAGGCCAGTCGCTCGTATGTCGCCCCGGTCACCATCGCCGCACAAGGACCCGCAATTATGTCCACGATCCCCGTCGCTGGGCCACGGCTGGACCCCGAGCCTCCTTCGTTGGTCGACCCTAACGTCACGATCCCGTGAGGGACACCCGAGGCAGATGCGAGTGGGATGCCGATTTGTAGAGCACCGACTAACGCTGCGACCGCGATCACAATCGCAACGACTGCGCTCGCGGTAGATCGTCTTTGAAGATTTTCCGTGAGCACGGTCACCACCTCATCTCTCTGGTAGCAATTCGCTATGTGGCCATCATTCCACCCGGTCCTCTGGGTTGTTGGTCGCCACTTCTCAAAACACTTCGGGACCCGACGTGACTCTCATAATGGTCGGCTACCAAGCATTGGAGACTTGTTGACCGAACTGGTGCTTAGGGAGTCAGTCGACTTTTCTCGATTGGTGACTGCCTTTGTTATCGCCGAGCAGCAATCGTTGGATACGCCAGATGAGTCGCTGGAATCTATTGAATCCCCTCGGCATCGGTGGAAAGAACCGATAGCGAAGTCGACGACGTCGCTTCTCGCGGCTGGACGTCGGACCATGCGAGGCAGAGCCATAGTCCATGACGGCCAATGTACCTCTGCCAAGTATCGGAGACCCGACGCAGAAATGCAACCTAATGGCGGCTTGGAGATCGAGCGTGACATCAGTCAGGAATTAACGATCTCTTACGAGGATAAATTAGAGACTTCGCGTTGCACTATCGTCAGTTGCGTATCAGTGCCCTACTCAAATCGAAGGCCACTCCTTGAATGACAGCGACTTCCTAACTTACGTCATCGAGCAATTAGCGGTCCTGCCGGGAGTCCAAGCAGTGGTTCTTGGAGGCTCGCGGGGCCAAGGAACCGAGCGTCCCGACAGCGACTGGGATATGGCTATCTACTACCGAGGCGCCTTCAATCCACAGGAATTACGTGACCTCGGCTGGACGGGTGAAGTTTCTGAGATCGGCGGGTGGGGCGGCGGTGTTTTTAACGGTGGTGCCTGGTTGCAGGTCGATGGCAGGAGCGTGGACGTCCACTACCGGGACCTCGAATCTATCGATCACGAGATGGAGGAGACGATGGCGGGGCGCTTTCGCGTCGAGCCTCTCATGTTTCATCTCGCGGGCGTACCGACGTATCTTGTTATCGCCGAACTCGCACTTGGCCAAGTGCTTAGAGGTGATCTACCTCACCCCGCCTACCCGCCGCGCTTGCGGGAGCGGGCACCGCAAGTTTGGTGGGACCGCGCCGACCTATTGTTTGACTACGCGAAGAGTAGTTACGCGGTCCGGTCTCGATTCGCTCAGTGTGTCGGCATGGTCGTTCAGGCGGCCAGCTGCGCCGCTCACGCCGCGCTCGCCGGTCGAGGTGAATGGATAACCAACGAGAAGTCTCTGCTTGCAAGAGCCGACCTATTGGAACTCGACCAGATCTTGACCATTGCTCAACCATCCGCAGCGAAGTTGGAAGAGATCGTGGATCGCGCTCGCGACCTTTGCCTTGCGAGCCTAACGATTGCGGGATAAGACGCTCTGGTGTCGGAGACCCCGCTCAATATGGCACCCGGATAAAAGGCCATGCGCCCATGGGCCGATGGCGACGGCGCGCACGCGCGGAGCGGGGAGCCGCCGGCGGCGCGGACCCAAGGGACGGGCGACACGGAATACGATCGGTCTTGCCATTGCGCGCGTCACACTTAGCCAATTAGCATTGAAATAGAGGGGCGGAATGCCTCAGTAGATAAGTAAGGGCCGAGAGCCCATTTAGAGATAGCGCCAACGAGCGCATACGCCGGAATGGCGAATTTGAGATAGCGCCGATGAGCGCAAAAGACCAAGTGGCGTATTGCAATTCTCTAAGGGAAACTCGATGGACTCCAACCCACATCTTTCACCTACTCTCCATCCCTCAAGCCCAGTCGAGCGCGACCAAGCGACCGCCGGAGGCGGCCGCGCTTTACTTGACCAACGCTGAGACAATGCGGTTGACCTAGCGAGTTCAAGAAGGGGCGCCGTCCACTGCGACGGAAACATGGGAGAATCTGCAATGAGCATCTGGGACACCGAAAAGATACTAGGAGCCCTTGCATCTCTTGATGAGACCGCTGTAACCGATGATTTCCTTGAGGTTCGAACAGCGGAATACAGGCTTCTTCGCTATCCCGAGCGGTTTCTTTCACCGACGCTCCCGGCAGCGCAAGTCGTATGGTCAAATGTATCGAGACCGCTTGACCTTGTATTCAACGAGATTGCCTCCGTAGTTCGCGGGTGGGGACTCGACGCAGTTCATTGGTGGGTGACAAGTGCAACGCGCCCCTTCGATACGGAGGCGTATCTTCTTGCCAATGGCGGAGTCTTGAGCGACTCGATTCAGATTTTGGCTCTCGAACTTAGTGCCGACGTTGCCGAGAGCATTGTGCCAGATGGCATAAGGGTCGAACTGGTTTGTGATGAACGTTCACTTCGAGATGCGATTGTTGTTGAAACTCAGGGTTGGGGTAGATCATCGCCAGAGGAACTGGCGATAGGTCATCGACTCAGCGAGACTCTTCACAACCTCGAGACGTCTATTGGCTTTCAGATCGTGGCGTCCATCGATGGGAGGCCAGTATCAACTGGCTGTTGCAGAATCGAAGGCGAACTCGGGAGGCTCTACGGGGCCGTGACCTTGCCACAATTTCGATCACGTGGCTGCTATCGAGCCGTGCTCTCCTCTCGTCTGCGTCAGGCCAGTGACCTCGGCGCGACGATTGCCGTGACGCGGGGTCGACCGCTGACGTCCGGTCGCATTTTGGTCAAAGCCGGATTCACGATTCACGGCGAAGAAAACTGTTATGGCCTCTTGATTGATTGAGCACGAATACACGTAACACCTTGTTCGTAAGCGCAGGGAACATGGCAACGGTGCTGAGCGATTTCGTTTGCCTTATCGCCGCAAGACGGCGTCGAGGGCATCCAAGGACGTGGAGTAATTGACTGCTATTGGTGGCCACGATGCAAAAGGAATGCCACTGTCCACTGGCGCTTGAGTTAGACCGTGCGGATTAAACCTGGATCCACCGCGCGGGTGAAGCAGTCGGCGAATTCGAAGTAAATCCCTCAGGCTCGATCGTGATTTTCCACGGCCCGGGCGTGTGTTCGACGAGCGGACGTGTCGGGTCACCAGCCCGGTGAATTTTGTAACTTGTTCGCGCTGGAAATCGCCGGGCGTGCCGCGGGCGACCTCGAAGCTGAAGTGGCTAGGTCTGTAGTTTGGTGAGCCGCTCGAAGCACTCGCTCCACTGCGTGGCCCAGGGCCAGTGTGTCGGCAAGTGAAGGTGGCGTCGCCGTGCACCGTGCGTGATGCGACCGGGCAGCGAGATGAACTTGCGACGGATGGTCTTGGCGACAAGCGGTCCCTTGAGCTCCAGGCCGAGTGCCCCCACCCAGCGCACCAGGTTGTGAGCGATTGAGGCGAGCACGGCCCACGCAGCGTTCGCGTTGAAGTCACCCGACGGGCAGTGCTCAAGTCCCGATCCCTCTTTGAGATCACGAATGGCCAGTTCGACGACGGCGTGACGACGGTGGTCGGCGTCGAGGATCACGCAGTCACCTTCGCGGTCGGTGATGAAGGCGTGGTAGCGATAGGTGGGAAAGAGCGCGGGCCGGGGGTCACTCAGTTTGGTGCGACGCACTATGAGTCGGTGGTCCAAGTACAAGGTCTCTGCGACCCAGGCCTCGCCGTTCAGCGTGTAGTCAATTCCGGTCCACTCCTCCTCGGTGATCTGCTCGATGGCCCTTTTGACGGCTGGGTTTTGGGGGACGGTGATCGAGTAACGCACCTCGTGGTCCCGACACGCCTGGACCACGAACTGAGAGAAGAAGCCCGAGTCGCAGCGCAGGGTGAGTGGTCCGCTGGCTCCGGCTCGGCGCACCCGACCCACCACCTCGCGCACGAAACGCTGGGCTCCGCGCTGGGTGTTGGCCGAGCCCTTTCGAAAGCGCACGTGCAGGGTCTCACCGGTGTCCGCGCGCGTGGCGAGCAGCGGGTGGTAGCCGAGGACGTGGGTGTAGCCGTAACCCGCACCCTGCTTCTGGTTTCCGAACACTTCACATATTGTCGAGTCGATGTCGATGGTCATGGGTTCGACGCCCGGACCGACCCCGAGGGACCAGGCGCGTGTCATAAGCATCTCGGAGACCCGGTCCAGTTGGCGCACGTGACCGAACGAAAAGTTGCGCAGGAACGTGCCGAGCGTCGAGGGCGCCATCACCCGGTGTGAGAGGACCGACGAGGTCACCCCCGAGCGCAGCACGTCGGCGTCGTCGATGCACGAGGCTCCCGCCACCAATGCGTGCACCAGCGTCGCCACGCGCCTCCCGGGAAACGGTTTCACGTCAACGAACTCCTGGGTGAGTTGCTCGAGGCCGAGCTTTTCGCTGAGCAGACCCACCAATGCGAGTCCCGCGTTGGCCACGGCGTGGTCGTCGTCGAAGATGATCGATAACCGTGATGGCGTGTGTAAAGATTGCATCGAAAAGGTGTCCTTGATTTCAGGTGTTTTTGTTGTGTGGTAACACAAATTCTACCTGGTGGGGACACCTTTTTCGCGTATGGTCAGACTCTTAACTCGCCACCCTGACGGTGGATGCAGGTTAAAAACTGTGGGAGGTGGACAATCTCCGACTGGAGGATCTGCCCGTGGTCATTCCTCTACCGGCAAGAAATTGAGAGAGCCTCCTTTGTTAGGCTAAGGGCGTGAAAGCAGTTGTAGAACGGCTTGCGCGTGACCACCCTGAATGGATCACAACGCTTCGCAACACGTGCCGAGCCGCCGAGGCTGCCGAGCGCGGCGACTCTGACATACCCGAGTTCACGTACGGATCCGTCCGGCTATTCGACCCGTCGCCCTGCGTCAATATGAGGGTATTCCTCAACCGGCGATTGATCGAACGCTCTCCGAGAGGTAAAGGAAGCAAGGACTGGTATGTGATGCCACATCGCCGGGAGATTGAGAGGGCGATTTTTGCGGTCGAGTTCCGTCAATCTTCGAGGCGGAATGAATCGTGACGGAGTCAACTGGTACGGACGACGCAATGAAAAGGTACAAGAGAATAGTGGAACTGGTAGATGCACCGAAATCGCGAGCGTTCAGCCCAGAAGAAGTAACGAAGCTTGTAGGTCAACTGTTCAAGCTCATTGCGGGTTTACAAGGCCTATGCGAAGCGCTGAACGAGAAGGTCGAACTGTTGAAGATCCACCATCATGTGACAGGAGACATGATTTACGGACTCGCGGATCAAACAGTGTCGGACGAGCCTGCCACCGAGCCTGCCAGTGATGAGAACACTGGAGACTGACCTCGCGCGAAGGGTGCGCTGTGTATCACAGCAACTGCAAACTGCATCTATCCGCGTTCAAACGCAATCAGCGCGCGATTGGCCGACTTAGGGTGAGTGGGATTGTTGGTGTCGGCGGCGCGACGCGAACCCCAACGCTCTTAGAGTCCATCGCCAGTAAATTCGTGACCGAAGTCGGGCATTAAACAACCCGACTTCGAGGACCAATTGTCGGGTGATTGCGCGGTGGAATCCACTCCAGACAGTACGAAGGCCCAGGTTGTGCCTAGGCCCTCGATCTTCATGTCGGGGGCAAGATTTGAACTTGCGACCTTGGGATTATGTGCCCGACGAGCTAACAGACTGCTTGCTACGAGCGACTGTGCTGGATGATCCGCACGGTCCCGAGAACACAAAGCGAGGCGACGGCGAGCAGGACGAGTCCAACGACTGTCTGAAGAATCCAGAAATGGTCAGCCGGCTGGTAGGAGACCCAATACGTGTAGTGGTGCAACGCAAGCCACCGCGGCGCAAGGCTCGCACCCCCCTTGGATTCGAAAAGGCTGTTTACGTGAAGACTGACCCTATTTGCCGCCTTGATACCCAACACGTGCCCGCCGGGACCGGTGTACCACGCGCGCGCGAGCCAGCTCCCTGCAGGGCCCTGGCCGTGTGATGCGAGGATGCTGAGCGGCCCGGAATTCATGCCATTTAGGAAGATCCGCGACGACGCGACCGCACCGATGTCGAAGATCCGAGTGAGGTACAGGCCAACTGCGAGAAGGACTCCGCCGACGATGACCATGGTGGTCGCAATCGCGGCAACTGTGCGCTTGACGACGGCCCCAACCAACGTTCCGAGCGTCAGCGCGAAAAGTGTCCATACTGGCGTCATCCACCACGTCGTCGTGAACAACCCGGACTGCCAATGGCTCCCGACAGCAATGTTGATCACCGCGTAGGGGTGTATGTACCAGCCGCCGAGCAAGAATCCGAGCACGACGGCCACGGGCGTCACGATCAAGGTCAACATCGCAAGCGTCACGAGAACCAAGCGAGTGCGGCCCACCCCCTGCGTCCAGGCGAAGCGATACGTACCCGACTCCATCTCTCGCGCGACCAACGGCGCGCCGACGAAGGCCCCGATCACCAAGGGAAACAGGCGAAGCGCGATGACGAGCGGCGTGAAACTCGGTATATCGGCATATTGGTTTGCAGTGTTTGCACACACTTGGAGATCTATCGGATGAGCGAGCGTGCAGCCGGCCGCGAGGTAACTCGCGTAACTCGCGCTCACGGCGTCACGACCGATGACGATGGCGATGACGAGGGTAACAAACGCTACGAAAATGGTAATCAGCGCCGCGCGATGCTGGATCAGAGCAACGTGCATCAGCCGAAGCCACGAGACGCGTTGTCCGGAAGGGCTGTGGTCGCGCGACGCGACCGACGAAGAAGCGACCGTCGTCGTCACCGCGTCACCTCCCCGCACGATTCGCGGAAACCGCAAGCGGGCCAGACATCGCTGTCGCGGATGGTTCACGCAAGTAGGCCAGCACGAGTTCATCGAGCGAGATGTTCTCGGCCACCCAGTCCTTCGGGAACTCCACCGACGCATCGATTCGCGCGACGAACTGAGTCTGTCGCCCCGCGTGCTGCGACTGGACGACAGCGAACAACTCGGCAACTCTCTCCGCATCGTCAGTTGGCCCGCTCAACACCACGTGCTTGGACAGAAGGTCGTCAATCATTCCCACCATCTGGATTCGACCGTGGCTCATCAAGATGAGGTAGTCAGCTACTCGTTCCAACTCGGACACGACATGCGAGGAGAAAATCACTGAAAGACCCTCCTCGGCCACGGCGGACATGACGACGGCCATTACTTCATGGCGTGCTAGCGGATCGAGCCGTGCGAGCGGCTCATCGAGCACAAGCAGGTCGGGCCGTCGAGCGAGCGCCAGTGCGAGAGCGAGCTGAGCTTGTTGGCCGCCGGAGAGCCTGCCGATTCGACGATCGAGCGGGATGTCGAGAGTCGCCAGGCGCGCTTCAGCGAGGTTCCGGTCGAAGTGCTGGTTCATGTTGGCCGCCACGGTGAGCATTGCTCGCACCGTGATGTGGCGATACAACGGCGTCTCCTGTGCCACGAAGGCGACGCGCTCAAGCGCGTCGGGCAACCCGGCCCCAATGCCGCCGAGAACGGTTACCTCCCCGGTTGTTGGTGCAGTGAGTCCGACCGCGCAGTGGAGCAGGGTCGTCTTGCCCGCTCCGTTCGAGCCGACGAGGGCGACGATATGCCCTTCGGGTACCGCGAGGGTGCAGTCGCGAAGCGCCCAAGTGCCCCGATAGGACACACCGAGCCCGAAGCTCTCGACGACGTTCACGCTGCTCCCCCCGTCGCGCCCGACGCGACGCGACTCTGGCGCGACGTTTGTCGGTGCTCGTCGGGCCGTTTACGAAAATCCCCTAACGCGCTCGTGAACAGTGCGACGATCCCATCCTCATCAAGGCCGGTCGCTGCGGCCTCGCGCAGCCATCCCGTGACGAGACTGCGACGAAGCGTCGTCAGTTCACTGAGCCCCACCGTTTCCGGTGCCGCCTCCACGAAGGTGCCAAGACCCGGACGCGCCCCGATGAGGCCTTTCTGCTCGAGATCCCGATACGCCTTGAGCACCGTGTTGGGATTGATGGACAGGGAAGTGACGACATCTCTAATGCGAGGGAGTTGGTCGCCCCGACGCAGGTAGCCGAGCCGGATTGCGTTCTCTACCTGTTGGACGAGTTGGAGATAGGTGGGCACGCCCGAGCGCGGGTCTAGCCGAAAAACGATGGAGGAACCGGACTCCGTCTCTTCGGACAAGTTGTTATCTTTATCTATCATCATAGTTAAAGTATAGCAAGGCTGGATACAGGTGACGAGCACAATGGGTTTGAGGAATCCACACTCCACCATGGTCCGCTGCACCAGTTCCAGGAATCGCGAGTTTTGATTTTTAAGGGTTTCCGACTCTTTTGATCGTCACATCCTCCAGTGTCGGGGGCCCGACGTGAACCCGCACGCCCAACTAATTGAATCTGCCGATGCCTAAGGCCTGGATTTAAAGTGATCCAGAATCATCGAACCAGTTGTTTCAACATTGAGGACAGAATTGAAATCTGAGAGGCGTGACTCTTCTCAAATGCACTCCGAGCAGACAACCTCATTTCGTCGCGTATCTTTTCCGCTGGTGCCAAACACGTGGCGAAGAGCTTGCCCAGGTGTACATCGTCCTTGGACATTGCTTGAGCCGAGACAGCACGCTGAGCCACCGTATCTGCGTACCCGAAAAATCCCTCGAGTGATGTGACGTTGACTCCGCCACGCTGCACGCACGCAGACCAACCAACCAACCAGTGCGCCCTGAAAAGCCGGACTGCTATCGATTCCAGGAACAACTCTGTTTTCCCACGCATTGGTGAGCGGATTGGCATAGTTCATCATCGTCGTGAAAGGAACGAACGACGCATCGCCACATTGTGATCTCGCGGATCGGTAAGAAGTGGCCACCCTCCCAGTCAACTGTGCGCCGGCGTTCACGACGCTGTACGAAGGTTCGCGAGTCGCCGGACCGGTCAGAATGAACCCACGCGACGACAGTTCACCGATATTGGGGAACTCGGTGTTGTCACCGACCGCGCTGCCACCGCCGGAGTAGGTGATGACCGAGCTGTAACCAGCTTTGCTCAGACACGCCGCCTTGGACTGTGCTCGCACTCCGTTCATAAGGACGCCGAACTTATTTCCACTCGTGAAGTCGGCGCCGCTCGTGGGTAAGAGGTAGGCGAGCATTTCGCTGCGTATCGTTGAGAAAGGTCCTACGATCGCCGGGTTCGGCGTGGCGCTCGACAGGGAAACCCGACCCTGACCCGAGCCACCGGAGTTGAACCCCACTAAGGCAGCCGCAATCACCCCACCAAGTACCACGACCGCAACCAGCCACGTGATGAGGCGTCGACGACGGTGTTGACGAGCCTCTTCGATGAGGACCTGAATGGAACCATCGGAAAGAGTTCTTGAATCTGGTCTTACGGGGGCAATCGTCACTAGGTTCTCCAATTCAGATGGTGCTACTCTACATAGCACCATGTTGAATGTCAAGGTCGACCGCGCAGAACAACTGGCGCTCCACGATCAGGTGGCCGCGGAAATACGCCGAGCCATCGCCGACGGCGAAGTGATGCCCGGTGAACGGCTGCCACCCGCCGTGGACCTGGCGGCGGTCTTAGGAGTGAACCGCAACACCGTACTGAGAGCCTTACGAATCCTCCGCGACGAAGGTACCGTTGATTTCACACGCGGCCGAGGCGTGCGCGTAACGGGCACCCCGGAGAAGAGTGCACTACTGCTCAAAGTAAGTGAACTGGTCGACTTTGCCCGCCAGCAAGGTTGTCGACGCGACGAGCTAATCTCCCTCATCCAGCGGCTCCCGTAGACAGGGACGTGCCGAAGCGTCTTCGCTCACATCTTGCCGAAAACGATCCCGCGACCGAGGGATGACGACGCCGATGTCATCGGTCAGAATGCTCCCTTCGAATCAACCATCATTGGTTTGTACCTCCACATTTCCCTGACCCTCCTCCCCCTTCTCTCCCCGCTGCTTGGCTTCGATCGACCTAGTCTCCACTTGCATTGCTCTTCTGCTCCTCCCCTTCTCTCCCCGTTGCTTGGCTTCGATCGACTTGGTCTTGCGCGGATCCCCCTGAACTGATCCACCGCTGACGAGAGTCCCGATGCTCCAGAATGGAGCGAGGAGGATAACCGTGAAGCGAAGGCACCACACCCCCGAGCAGATCATCAGGAAGCTCGCCGAAGGCGACAAATTGCTCAACCAGGGCGACGACCTGGCCGAGGTTTGCCGTCAGCTCGAGATCGCCGAGTCGACCTGGCACCGTTGGAAAGGTCAGTTCGGCGGCATGAAGGCGAACGACGCGAAGCGCCTGAAGGAGCTCGAGCACGAGAACGGCCGACTCAAGAAGATCGTCGCTGACCTGACCCTCGACGTCGACATGCTGAAAGAGGTCGCCAAGGGAAACTTCTAACCCCGAACGCGCGCCGTCGAGCAGTGGACATGCTCGAGGCGTCGTTCGGGGTGACAGAGAGACGAGCCTGTCGGGTCGTGGGTCAGAATCCAGACCTCCTTGCGTAAGCACAAAGTCGCTGCAAAGCCTCACGTCTCTTTGACGGAGTAGACGAGGGTCAGATCGGTCCCTGGGTAGAGGGTCTGAG